>JBKCJM010000020.1:0-3655 GCA_046301755.1 Cyclobacteriaceae bacterium | reverse complement strand
GCGCCACCGGGTGGAGTTTATCCTCGCCACAGCGTGACTACACCCCGAAACATCCTACAAAACCCAAGTCCCGATTCGTACGTGACGATCTTGGCGCCTCAGCGCCACGCGACACCGGGTGGAGTTTATCCTCGCATAAGCGGGACTACACCCCGAAAAATCCCACAAACTAAGCCCCGATTCTCACGTGACGATCTTGGCGCCTCAGCGCCACGCGACACCGGGTGGAGTTTATCCTCGCAACAGCGGGACTACACCCCGAAAACTTTTTTGTGATCCCGGCTGGGGTCGAACCAGCAACCTACTGCTTAGCTTACCACTACGATTTTCATCGCTCCCGCGCAGGCGGGATTTGGGGTCTGGACTATATCTTCACCGTTTCAGGTGTGATGCGTATAGTCTCTACGGAACTTTCAGAAAATCATTTGCCCACCTCACATGGCGGCTCTGATTATTCCTGGGTTTTTCTACCCTCAGACTTATTGTCGAATAGGTTTTAAAATCCGAAGATTTAAAATAGTAACACGTTTGGTTATCGAGGCAATACACACAATACACATCGACCTCTCGGAAATCAATCTTTCGCGTGTGAACGCCCCGCCTGTCTGAATAGCTATGCTCAAAACGGATATTCAACCGTCCTTTGTCAAGCGACCGGGCTTTTACCTGAATGCGTCTGAATTTGGAAGTTCGATACGCAATCAAGTCGAACGGTGCATGTTCAGACAGCGGCAAACAAACGAGTTAGCCCTTTTCGCACAAATCAGCCTGAGCCTTCAAAACCCCCAGGTCTCCTTTGGTTTTGGTATGATGAATCTTCATCAACCTAAGGTAGACATAAAATTTCCTCGGTGTTGCCATGTTTGCACGAAGGGTTCACCGATACAGCACCATCCACTTTGACCGTTCTGTTTCCAGGCAAAGGCTCCTAAACTTAACTTAAAGGCAGTTGCTCTATCCATTGAGCTACGGGACCATGATGTCAAAGAACACCAGTCGTTACTGGCTGCGGAGAGGGGGGGATTCGAACCCCCGGTACAGTTTAACCCGTACGACAGTTTAGCAAACTGTTGGTTTCAGCCACTCACCCACCTCTCCGTAAATGGTGAATCTGCCTTGTTTTCCTTCAAAAGGAGTGCAAATATAGCGGATAGCCCCGGTTTTGGGCTATCCCAACCTGTTTTTTGATTATTTCATCGCCTTCTTCACCCACGCACCCGTCAGGCCACCCAAGCCACCGGCTACTCCGCCCGTCAAAGCGGTGAGCACATAAATGACAGCATTTGATTTTCCAGGGAACAATTGGGCGATCTTCCCGGTCAGCAGGGCTCCGGTTTGCTGATCAATCCAAAACGCATAGCCCAGCCATAGCGCAGCCACGGCAGCGAACCCTGCCAGAAACGAAGCTCCGGGAGCATTATTGAATTGGTACCCGATCGCTGCAGCAATAACGGCTACGATCCACCACGGCAAGTACAGTTGCGCAATCAGGCACAGCACCAAAATGGTTAGGGTTTGAATGAGTGTTTTCATTTTTCGGCTGGGGTAAGCGTGAGCGTAAAGAGGGTGGTGGTTTTCAGACTTTCCGCTGAAGCGCCAAACGCCATGGGAAAGTACTGACCGGTGGTCCACCGGCCGAGTAAATTGTGGTAATACGGGCTGCCGGGGTTCCCCGACTGGCCTCCCGGGTACGTGGCCCATGCTTTAGTTCCGGTTTTTTCCAGGCTCACCACCATACGCCAACTCGGGCCGTGCGTGCTCGAAGTGGCATTCACAATGTCGTGGTTGCCACCATGCTTCACATGGTAACTGAACGCGGGCAAGCCTTGTAGCAAATGGCCAATGAAGGTGTCTTTGTAGTCGGCCCAGTTGACGTCTTGCTTCTTGTCAGCTTCCCATTTTTTTACACTGGTCACTCCTTCGGAAAATGATTTGCGCAACACCGCTGCCGCGTTTTCTTTTTCGGGGGTGGATTGAATATCAAATAAAACAAACGAATGCTGGGTCTTGAGCAAATGAATCGTGTTGAACGTGGTCGGCCACGCCAGATCCACCTTGGCGTCTTTGATCTCATCCCAGATCATGGGATAAAGCGCATCCCACCAGGCTTCGTAGTAGGCCGCACCCTTCGAGTCGATGCTGTTGTAGAGGTCCCAGTTTTTGAGAATCTCCAGCGCCTGTTTTTCATCTGGGTTCAGTGAGTTCTCATCAAGGGCGGTGAGGAAATACGGGAGACTCTCAGCGGCCTTGAGATTGTAATTGTCATTGTGCAAGATCATCATATCCACTTCGGTAGCCTGCTGAAGTCCGTTCAGTACCTGATTAATTCTGCGGTTGCGGTAGGCTTCATAGCTGCGGGCCGTGATGTAGTACGGATAGGTAGAATCGGCCGGGTATTGATTGGCTGAACTCACGAACCCGCGGGACGGATTTAAGTCCATCACATTATGCTCATTGGGGATAAAGGCTTGCCATTCGGTGCTGCTACGCGTACCATCGAGCACAAACTTGCCTTCATTGGGCCTGCGCACCGGGTACTTGCCCTGGATGCGCATGGCAATGTCTCCGCCCGAGCTGGCGAAAACAAAGTTCTGGGCCGGTGAGCTGAAGTGATCCAGCGCGTCCATATAGTCGCGGTGATTTTGTGCGCGGTTGAGTTTGTAGAAGGTCATCAGCTCTTCGGAAGGATCGTGGGAGACCCACCGGAAGGCGTAGTGCTTGAGTTCATCATCGGGCCGGAACGTGCCCTCATACTTCACCGGGCCATGGTGTGTATAAATCACGGTATCGTAAAAGGGCTCTGCTCCGCGGATGGCAATTTTCTCAATCACCTTTTTTACCGGCTTCCACTGATCATCGTGGCGGTATTCATTTTTAGTATTGTCTTTGAACTCAATTTTGTACCAGTCTACCAGGTCGCGCTGTGCGTTGGTGACGCCCCAGGCAATCGAATCGTTGTACCCACTGATCACGTTGGGGGCAGCCGGAAGTGACGCACCCATGACGTTAATGCCAGGTGCGGAGAGATGGATGATGTACCAGATCGAAGGCAATTTCAGGCTGAGGTGCGGATCGTTGGCCAGCAGGGGGGCACCGCTTTTGGTTTTGCTTCCGGCCAGGGCCCAGTTGTTGCTGCCCACATCTTTGCTGGGCTTTTCCGTTTGGCGGATTGAGATCAGGTCTTTTGGTACTGCCAGGGGCACGGTGTCCAGGGTAACGGGTTTAAAGTCCCAACGGCCGGCTTTGTCGACAATCGGGTCGCTCACCTTCTCGCGGTCCGGGTAGAGGATGTCCAGCAGGTCGCGGCCAAACACAGTAAGCGCATTCGTCATCTCGATATCTTTTTCACCCAGGTTCAGCGTTTCGGCCATCGTTTTCAGCAGGTAGGCACATTTAATGGGCGTCCAGGGTTCGGGGCTATAGTCAAGGAGTTTGTATTCAATGGGGTAATCTGCCGGGGATAACGATCGGATGTAGTCATTCACTCCGGCTGTGTACTGCTCCACCACCATCTTACCCACGGGGTCGGCCATCATGGCGTCATAGGCGCTTTGCGCGGCCAATGGCATTCCTTTCCTTCTCTTTTCGCGGTCAAAGTCGAGGGCGGCCTTACCCACGATTTCCGAGACGCGACCGGCAGCGGCATGGGTTTGAA
>JBKCJM010000019.1:0-2881 GCA_046301755.1 Cyclobacteriaceae bacterium | reverse complement strand
CGAGAAGGTTGTACTCGCTAACCTGAACGTTAAACTCTGCGCGCACTCGCTGGTGTGCTTCATGGGACCCAATGGCATCGGCAAATCAACGCTGTTGCGAACGCTGGCGGGTCTTCAGCCCGCACTTCGCGGATCGGTTCAACAGCCCCACTCGGCACCCGGCAAATCAGTGGCAGTCGTGCTCACGGATCGTATACAAGCCTACAACATGACGGTGCGCGATCTCGTAAAACTGGGGCGCTACCCCCACCTGGCCTGGCACACGCAGCTGAGTGCGCACGATGAGCAACTCGTTGACGAGAGTATCGCCCTGGTTCAGTTGCAAGGGCTGCGCGATCATGCTGTGCAGGAGTTAAGCGATGGCCAGTTGCAAATGGCCATGATTGCCCGTGCGCTGGCACAGCAAACCCCACTGCTGATTCTGGACGAACCGACCGCACACCTTGATCTCAACAACCGGGTGGAAATCATGAACCTGTTGCGCCACCTGGCGCGCACCACCGGCAAAGGCATTTTAGTAGCCACGCACGAGCTTGACCTGGCGCTGCAAACAGCCGATGAAATCTGGCTGGCCACGCCTGAAAAATCCATTCGCAGCGGGATACCTGAAGACCTGGTACTAGACGGATCTTTTGATGACGTGTTTCAGTTAAAAGGCTTCGACCTGAAAACGGGCAAGGTGAAACACCAGGCGTTTCGAAAGGAGAAAATCAAACTGGTGGGCGAAGGCTACCGCTTGTTGTGGACGAAAAATGCGTTGGAGCGGGTGGGGTTTGAGGTGAACCAGGGTTCAAACATTGAGGTTCGGATCACTGAATCAGGATGGAGCGTTCAAAACCAACAATTTGATAGCCTGAAGAAACTCATTGACGTACTGAGTTAAAAAATTACTCTGCGAGTTTCAGGTCAACTGAGGCAGGATGTTGGCGGAACAAGTCCAAATACTTAGTCTGGTTCCCGGTGTCACCCTCTGCTTTGTAGCATTCTGATAGTACCCAGTAGGACAGGGCCACATTGCGTGGGGAAAGGTCGCTGCTCGAAAGCTCCAAAATCTCTTTAATCGCCTTACCCGCCCGATTGCGATAAGCATCGTTCAACGACTGCCACAAAGTCAATTCAATTTCCATGTTTGAATCGTCTGCTGATTTCTTCGCTTTCTTCAGGTAGATGTCGCTTTGGGCAAGCAGTGAATTGCGAAGTTGCCCGGCAGTTGTGCGGTTAGATATCAGTTGCAGGGCAAGACCAACATCGCGCAATTCCGCGGAAGTCGCCTTGCTTTCCAGCTGTGCCAAACGCTCATAATACGCACTCACATCGTTCGGGATACTGGCGAGAAGTTTTACGAGCGATTCCCTGCCGCTATAGCCTGTGGAGGAATGAATCACCTTGCCCGTGTAGTCCATTACCACAACCATCGGTATTGACCGAACGCCATATTTCATAGCCACGTTGCGCTCTATATCAACATCAATTTTGATCGGCACAAAGCGCTCTTTTAAAGTGGCTGCCTCTGCTGTGTTCCAAACTTCAGCATCCATGCGCTTGCAGGGGCCGCACCAAGTGGCCCAGAAATCAACCAGCGCAAGCTTGCCGGACTTCTGGGCTACCGAAAGGCCAAACTCAAAATCGTGAAGCCAGCCGGATTGGGCGTAAACGCCAAAAGCTACACCTACGAGGACAATAAAGAACAATCCTTTCATTTCTTGCTGCTTGATTTAAACATTTCCCGCCTGATGAGCTCTAAAAAACCAATAAACGACAACTAAGGCCACAGTCGAAAGTAAAATCAAAATTCTAATTTTTAGGCTACTCCAATTTCTTTTTCTGACGTCAAATACTCCGGCCAAGACAAATGAAATGAGAGTGAATGAGAAACAAACTATTATCCATGTCCAACCAAGAATATTAGGAGAATAGACCCCCATCACGTACTTAACCGGTACAATAAAAAACAGTACTGAAAAGATCAGGCTGACATAAAATACTAAATTGAACTTGGCTTTCATCAATTGCATCCTAAATCACTTACCGGTCTTTGACCCATCAAAACTTGATCCACTTTATTCCAATCAGGGCGATATTTAATTGGCGCTTCAATGGCTGAGACACCTCCATGAGAGTTAACAAAATTTCTCATCCCCTGCTGAAAACTCTCCCAGAGATCGTCCGCGCCTTGAAATGGATTTCCAACAAATCTAACATAGGCCAAGTTTTCAGTTAAATTCGAATCAAATCTGTCCACCCCTCTAACAAAAAAATTGTAACCTCCGCTGGCATTCGGCTCAAAGCCAAATTGTCGGGTACCGCTTACGGGATGATTGCCTGCGTCAGGTGCTTCCAATGTTACAAAGTGCCAATAGTCAAGAGTATACTTCGAACACATGACTACTCCATCATCACCTGGAATGTCAATATATAGAATAGACCCCAGCGGGTTTGAAGAATTCCAAAGATTTGTCTCTTGCTGGCAGATGGATGGAATTTGACAATAGGGTGAAAATGTTGAGCCCGCCACGAAACTGTTAATGTTGCGTCTAAAATAGTCAAGGAATTCTGTGGGAGTAAATCGTTGATTAGTACCGGGCTTGTAGGGAAGCGTACTTACGCCAACCGAGAAGTAATCCATGTTAACAACCGTTCCGCTAGCACCATTCAGCGTTTGTATAGCCCAATCATCAAAAGAATTATTAGACGACTGAAGTTGATTGATTTTTTCAACCAGGTTTGCGGGGACCTGCGATTGAGCAAGACCTTGCCATTTTGGTAACTGATTGCAGTCTATTTCTAACAATAGAAAAGGGTCCTCGGCCAGCAGATTACTTAGTTCTTGGAGCACATCCGAGTTGTCAACGGGGTCGCCCGGGCACGGTAAAGAACCCGG
>JBKCJM010000018.1:0-25576 GCA_046301755.1 Cyclobacteriaceae bacterium | reverse complement strand
GTGGCCACTGCCCAACGGGCCGACTTACCCGATGGGGTGCGCGTAAAAGTGGCGGGACTGATTTTAGTCCGCCAACGACCCGGCACAGCCAAGGGCGTGTGCTTTGTTACGCTGGAGGATGAGACCGGTGTAGCCAACCTGGTGATTTTCAAAAAGCAGTTTGATCAGTATCGAAAGGAAATCATCCAATCGCGGCTGTTGATGGTAGAAGGGAAGGTGCAGAAGGAAGGCGAGGTGATTCACGTAGTGGTGCAGCGGTGTTTTGATTTGTCGGGCTTGCTGCGCACCCTCACCCCGCAGATGACGGGCGAACTGCCCGTGGCTTTATCGCGGGCCGATGAGAAAACGGCTGTGCATGATGCGCGAAAGGCGCCCGGGGCTGGAGAGGGCGCAGCTACATCCGGTGGCCAGCAAGCCGAGATCTGGAGTAAGGGGAGGAATTTCAGGTAGTTGCTGCCGTTTAATACAACGAAATATACACTGCTAATTCCCGAAAGCATTCGGACTTAATATTAGCACAAACGGGCCCTACCTGTTATGACTCATCGCCCACGACAACTCATTCGCCACGCGAGCGCATCGAAATTTTAACAGCAATTCCGAACGCAAAAGCATTTGTTGTGCCATCGGTTAGAGCAATCGCTTCTCCATTTTTCCAGTATCTGGCCACATGGTTTGTGGGTAATCCATCATAACCCGCAACATAGACATCACTACCCACTACCATGATACGAGTAGCTGAGGCATCGCCCAGCGCATCACTCAAGCGCACTGCATTTCCATTTTGCCAATAAGTGGCAACCGTACCAGTTTGGTTAAACTCAGCGCCACTTACATATACCGTATTGTTTGCAACAAAAATGGAGGTGGCAAAAGAAAAGTCGGCAGAACTCAACACTGTACGACTACCATTTTTCCAGTACAAAGCGGTAAGCTTGTTGTTGATACTTTCATAGCCCGATACGTACACATCGTTTCCGGCAACTTTGATATCCGTGGCAAAGCCATCTGAAGTGCCGTCCGAAAGCAAAACTTCAGTGCCGTTCTTCCAGTATTTGGCCACATAACTCGCAGTGCCCTGCTCATAGCCTGCCACATAGACGTCCGCACCGTTAACGAACACACCTTTGACTGCAGCTGTCTTTTGTCCGTTGGTCAAATTCGTGGCAACTCCATTTTTCCAAACCTTGGCAACATAAACGCTGCCGTTGAATTCAGCCGCGCCCACATATACATCATTGCCATTGACAAAAATGTATCCGCCATCAACATCATTCTGCCCATTGGTGAGGGTCACCGGTGTGTTATTCTTCCAATATTTTAGGATGAAGTTTCCAGTTGGCGAGATTTCCTTTCCACAAACGTACACGTCTTCGCCTGCCAGGAAGATGGATGTGGCGTAGAAGCCGTTATTCGACAGGACAACCTGGGTTTGATCTCTCCAGTATCCGCCACGGATGGAAATGCCACCGCTATTTAGTTCGTGGCCGGCCACATACACGGTGTAAACAGGTTTTTGCGTTGGCTTATCCTTACACGAAATCAAGAATGCGCAGAACAATGCAAGAATCGACAGATTTTTTATCATAGCTAAACTCATGGTAGAGTGATTAAGACACTTTGAATAACGTATGTTTTTGGCAAAAATCCAAATAGACCTCCAGCCGGACCGGGTTATAGGGGGTCCCGAGGCGGAGACTCCATTTGGAATCGTACCAGTGCTCGCGGTTGACTTTATCTGCCTGGCAGAACGGGGCAATCAACTCACTGTTTAACTATCTTCACTGCACGCCACGCACCCTCTTCGGTGAAATGCAATAGGTAGACACCCGGTGCCAAATGCTCCAGGCTGGCACGGTAAAGATCATTTTGTTTGGTCAGGCGAATGTTCGTCTGTCGCCCGGCTTGATCTGTAATTGTTGCAATGGCGGCAATCTCATTTCCACATTTTAGCTCAACATAACTTATTGCGGGATTTGGGTATACACGTATCGAACTCTCATCGTCCGGCAAGTCTCCGGTGATCACAATGGCAATCTCATCTGAGAACTCGCTCGCACAATCGTCTGCCAGTACATGTACTTGGTAAACCCCGGGGGAGGAGACCGAAAGCGTGGGGTTGGTAGCTCCGGGTATTGCGACTCCGTTTAAGAACCATTGATTTCCGACCGTTGCGTTTGAGGTAAGTGTCACGTTATCGGTATTTATTCCCTCGGTGCTGACCAGCGGCCGAACGGGTCTGATACAAAATGACCGGCTTACTTCCGGTGCCTCACTAACGGTACTGTTGCCGGGCTGATTTGCTTTTATCTCCACGCGGCCTGTACCTACAATCGTGACGGTGTTGCCGTTAATGTTAACCTTGTCGGACGTAGTTGAGTACTGAACAGGAAGATTCGAGCTTGCGGTGGCCGTCAATTGAAAAGGCGGGCTTGAAATGAGTTTATCGGCTATGGTCGGGAAGGTGATGGTTTGGCTACTCGAGGGCGGAGCAGTGCTCTTTTGATAGACACGAACGTAGTCCACCTCCATCGCGGATTCTGTGAACGCGGGGTCGACTACTCCGCCCACTCCGCCCATGGCGATGTTGAGTAGCAAATACTGAGGCTTATCGAACGGCCATGTGCTGGCGTTCTTCACGGAAGGGTTATAGGTGTAGTACACCACGTCATCAATCAAAAAGTCGATTTTAGTTTCATCCCAAACAATCGAATAAACATAAAACGTGGTATTCACCTGAGTCAGACTTCGGGTTCCCGTGTTAACCGTACTACCAAAGCTTGAAGGCGTGTGAATAGAACCATGGATAACATTGGGATTATTACCCCAGTGCTCCATGATGTCAATTTCCCCGCAGGCTGGCCAGCTAACCGTTCCAAATTCGTTGGAAAAGAAACCACCTGGCTCGTTTATGTTCTGCCCGAGCATCCAGATGGCGGGCCACGTACCTGCACCAGTCGGTAACTTGGCACGAACATCTACGCGCCCGTAGGTGAAGGCAAATTTTGAGTTTAGTCGGGCAGACGTGTATTGTTTCGTTTGACCCTGGTCTGTGAAAATCTCTTTTTTCGCAATGATCCGCAAAACACCACCGGTGACAACTGAGTTAGCCATCCGATTGGTGTAATGCTGCAGTTCCCCGTTGAACCAACTTCCACCAGCCGGCAGTTGGGTTTGATGAAACCATAAACTTGAATTGGGAGATCCCGCACCGGCAAACTCATCGGACCATACCAGTGTGTATCCGGACGGTCCGGGTTGTGCAAGGCAGTTTAGGCCCATTGGAAGTAGCAAAGCGAAGACGATGACAGAGCTTTTCATAAGTGATCCGGTTCGGGGTAGTGCGGCATCGTATCCTTAGCTAAAATGAAAAAAGGTGCAGCAACATGAGCTGCACCTTTTCTAAGTCTTGCTTTTGCTTACTTTTTAAAACTGAACACATGCGCTCCGCTCACGGATTGTGTTCTTCCGGGTCCCAGTGTATTCTTATTCCAGGTAAGGGCAAGCTTCAACGAGGTAGCTGTAGCCTCCTGTATGGTTACTTCAAGGCCGTCATTTCGTACGAAGGCAGTTGCTTCAGCGGAAGTGAAGTTCCAGGTGCCGGAGGCAGGCCATATGGCGCCTCCGCTCACGGAAGTAAAATCGGTATTGGTAAACGTTAATCCGAGATCCTTGTAGGTAATGGTCTTGTCTACACCGTCTACGCTCACCGTATTCACTTTCCATGGCGATCCGGTAAGGATAGCCCGTACCTCATCTTGTTTAGAGATGCCGGGGTCATCGTTGCCGCTATCGCAGTTGGCCAGAAAGGCGAGGGCAAACAACGCAAGAACAGCGATACTGAGTCTTGTTGCAATTGAGTTTAGTGCTTTCATGCTGATATTTTTTAAGTCGTTAAAATGCACCACGACCGGGTAGTCGCGGTGCAATGAAATTTACTTTTTGATTATTTTGATCCTGTGAAGCACGGCTCCGTCCTGCACATGAAGTACATAAACTCCACGGGTCAGGTGTTGCACGTTAGCCTGGTATATGTCTCCCAGTCTCTCAAACTGAATCAGGTTTTGTCGCCCGGCAAGATCCACCAGTTGAACATTTGAAAGCTCCCCTCGGATACCCACAAGGTCCAGCCGATCATCTGCCGGGTTTGGATAAACACCAATGGCATTCGCATTGCTGGGCCGCTCGCCCGTAACAATCAAAGGTACATCTGCCGAAAACTCGCTGACACAATCATCAACAACTACCTGCACCTTATAAATGCCGGGAGCGGTAACAGTTAATGTCGCGTTAGTCGCACCTGGTATTGCCGTGCCGTTCAAAAACCACATGTTGCCTACGGACGCACTGGAAGTAAGCGTAATCGATTCACTGTTTCCTTCCGATGTTGTAACAGTTGGCTTCACCGGTCTGATACAAAATGACCGAGTGACGTCAGCCGCAGGTTCGAAAGAGGCATTACCCGCCTGGCTCGCTTTGATGGCCACGCGACCGGCCTTTACGATCGTGACCGTGCTGCCAGCGATCGTAACTTTGTCTGACGTAGTTGAGTAACTGACCGGCAAGTTCGAACTTGCTGTTGCCGTAAGTTGAAAAGCAGCATCACCAAATGTTTTGTCGGTGATAGCAGGAAACGTGATGGTCTGACTTCCCGGTGCAGGATTGGTATTATAGAAGTACACATTGTCGATGAATAGCGTTCCGGATCCTGCAGGCAATCCCGAAAAGATAATCTGCGAGATGTTAGACTTGGTAGTCAGCCCGGTGAAGTCGGTGAGCAGGATGTCGTAGCCGTTCCACTGTCCCTGTGTGGGGGTGAAGGTGAGTTCGTGCTCCTTGTCATCACCACCGCCAAAGCCATTGTCTGCACCGAAGTCTACCAGTTTAATGCGGAAGGCCGTCATGTTGGGCGTCCAGGCGTCCACGTGGAAGTAGGTCATGCTGGAGGCATTGATGGAGTTAGCCCCGGTGGTCTCTACACCTACAAAGTCAAGGTTGGTGTAGCGCTTGGTGTCGTTGCCGGCAATTTGTAAATCCGTAAGCGTGGCAGCCGACCAATCGGTGCGCCAGGTGTTGATGGTGCGGTTGGTATAGGCGTTGCTGAACAACGAAATCACGTTAGCCGATGGCCGGGTAGGTGTAGGTGCTGCCGTGGTCGGTGCCGAGGGAGGCGGCCCTCCGCTGGAAGCCGAGAAGGTTATGTTATCGAAGTAAATGATATTTTCCTGAGTGCGTGCAGTAAAGTCTGGGAACACGATGATCTGCCCAATATTCACGCTTCCATCCAACCCCGACCCAACTAAATTTGAAAAATCAAAGGTCAATTCCTCCCACTCGTTTATTTTGGTGTTGGCAACTTTCCGCTCCAACTGTGCGCCACCCGTGGTGTTTGCAAATTTTAACGCTACATCGCTAATCACAGATTTATACACCATAATTTTTATGATGCTGTTGTTTACTGTGAAGTCAAACGGAGCAAAAGAACCATTTGCTGTTTCGGTGCCTGCCCAAGGCTGACCCGTTTGCCTGGCCGTAAACTTCGCAACCTTATCGGACGTGTTAATTCCCGTTTTGAACGGGTTCGTCACAATTTCCAACGGGGGATTATTTCCGTTCTCAAAAACAGCCCAGGTATATCCTGCCCCGGCACCCCCTGTTTCGAAGTTAACCGTAGGCTGCGCCAGGGCGGCCGAAGCTAAAATCAGCAGAACCAGTGTTGTAAAAATTCTCATACTCAAATTGGTTTTGTTGTCTATGTCTACTAACCCATCGGGCAAACTCTCTCGCAATCGTTTGCTTCCAGTTAACAAAAGTCTATTTTCATCGCTGCTGAAGCCAAATTCAAGCACCCATCATTACTACTACAGGCCCATCTAATCACTACGTCAATTCTTTATTTTAGGCAAAAAATGGGCTTTCTGACTGAATTCAGGGTATTTTGAACTACATCAATGGGTACATTAACGACTTTAGCTAGTATTTCAGTTGCTCGTACCTGTCCCACAGGCCCCAGTAAGCCCCCACATCGCCCTCAGCGCCCACTTTCCACGATTCGTCAAAGGAGGAGAAATAGAAGATCTTGATGTTTTCCCCGGCCGACCACTTTTGGGTATTAATAAAGTACTTGATGAAGTTTTCATCTGAAGGAGCGGCAGCACCAAAGCTGGTGCCCTGGCTCGGCCAGCCCGTTTCGCTGATGATCACCGGCTTTCCGTTCGCTGCGCGAATGGCCCGGTTGTACATCTCTTTCATATAAAGCAGCGAGTAATCAATGTGGCAACCTTCCCAGTACGGGTAGCAATTGGCTAACACCACATCGCAGGCTGCGGTGATCTTTGGCTTTACATCAAACTCAAAGTACGCATCTACATAGCCAACCGGAATTCCCGCTGGGATAGCCTGCCTCACTCGATTAATAAAGGCGATCAATTCATTTTCCGTTAAATCCCCACGTAGCATCACCTCATTTCCCACAGCCGCGATGTCGACATGGCCCTCCTTCGAAATCCGGATCAGATTTTCTACTTCTTGTTGATTGATCTTGTCATCATTACCCAACCAGGCGCCAACCAGTGTTTTCATACCCAACTCCCTGGCGATTTTGGGGATGAGCTCGTTGCCCTCGGTACACGAGAAGGACCGAACCCATTTGGTGTACGGTCGAATAATTTCCAGCCTGCGTCTGATCTGTTTTTCGGTGATGATGTCGCCTGGCTTTTGCCCTTCTTGATAGGCGCTGAAGCCAAGCCCATACATGCCCGCGTTAAGCGCTTTTCGGAACAAGCCTTTTAAGGATTCCCGCGTTGCACCTTCGTAGGAGATGCCCGCCAGTGAGAGAAGTCGGTCGGCTTTGGATGACATAGTTACTGGTATTTTAGTCTTTCGTTTTTGTCCCACAATCCCCAACTCTGCCCCACATCTCCCTCGTGGCGAACTTTCCACGATTCGTCAAACGAGGAGAAATAGAACATGTCGTGGTTCTCTTGCCGCGCCCAATTCTGTGCGTTGATGAAATACTGCATCGCATTGGCTTCTGAGGGTTGAGCATCTAGATTGGAAGACCCCTGATCGGGCCATCCCGTCTCGGTGATGATCACCGGCTTGCCTTTTGCCACACCGCTGGCCAATGCGTGCATTTGCCTCAGGTAGGCGGATGCCTGATCGATGCGGCACCCTTCCCAGAAGGGGTAGCAGTTAATCAATACCAGGTCGCACGCATCCACCAAATCGCTGTGTTGTGTAAACTGGAAATAGGCATCGACATAGCCGACCGGTATATTCGGCAAAGCCTTTTTTACGCGGTGGAGATAGTCCAGCAATTCTTGTTTGGTCAGGTCATTGCGAAGCAGTACCTCGTTACCCACCACGGCAACGTCTACGTATCCTTTTTTCGCCAGCGTGATCAGTGCCTCGATTTCTTTTTCATTGTTTGCCCGGCCGGCATCGATCCAGGCACCAGCCATCACCTTCAAGCCTTTTTCTCGGGCTGCTTCGGGAATGAATTCATTGCCTTCGGTGCATGAGAATGATCGTACCCACTTCGTGTGCGGAGCCACAATGGCCATTCTTCGCCTGATCTGATCTTTCGAAAGAATATCGCCAATGTTCTGGCCCTCTTCATATGGACTAAAGCAAATACCGTGAAGCCCGCGGTTGAGCGTGGACTGGAACAGTTGCCGGGTTTCCGCCAATGATTTGGCAGCAAAGTCAGTATCGCTGGCAAGCAAACTCAGTACACCTTGCGGCATTAAGCCGCCTTTTGGATAGGAAGACGAAGACGACTTTGCTGGCCTGTTTTGCTTCCGCTTGTCGAGCTCTGCCCGGATTTCATTCGCACGGGTTTCATCCATGTCGTAGTTGCGCATCACATAGATCGCGATCAGCGTTCCCATGATGGGGATGCCGGAGAAAAACAATCGCAACCCGGTGACGGCTCCTTCTTCCTGGGCGGCTGCGCTGGGATCGAATCCTACCAGTGTCATCAACAGTCCGCTCAATAAACCCGCAATAGCAAAACCGACTTTTACCATCCACCAGTAGATGGCACCAAAGATGCCTTCGCGTCTTTTGCCACTGGTCAACTCATCCAGGTCAATCACATCGGCCGTCATCGACATCATAATGGTGAATAAACTGCCGATACCAAACGAGAATAGCGGCAAAGCAAAGATGAACATGTACGGTTTTCCGGGAACGAATAAAAACCAGAACAGTACATAACCCAGTATTGAGATGCTCTGTGATAAGATGAAGGCGCGCTTTTTGCCGAGACGCTTGGACATGCGCGCAACAACAGGAATCACGAGAAACGTGGTTGACAGTGCACCGAGACTGCCAAACAGCGTAGGCCAAACACTGGCGGCACCGGCATCGCCATTAAAGAGATGATAGACAATAATGAAGAATGAAAAGCTCGCAATGGTGTTGAACGCATTGAAAATGAAGAATGTGGCAATGCACAATTTTCGGAATGGCTCCGAGGCGAAAGCTTCTTTGAAGCCGAGAAATATATCTTTTAGGCTGGAACCGATCGATCGAAAGGTGAGGGGTGCATAGTTTTCGTTCAGGGACGACTTGCTGGTAATGAATATGGCCGGCACCATCGCAAAAATCGAACAGGCAATCCCAACCCAGACGGCCAGTGATCGCGTGGCTACATCGGCTGACTCGAACCACCCTTTGTCGTACATGATGACCCAAAACCAGGGTGCGATCACCCAGGCCCACTGGCCGATCCACTGCGCGATGGCCATAATATTGGTGCGTTCGTGAAAGTCGTTGCTCATCTCGTAGCCCATGGCGACATAGGGCACGCTGAAAAGCGTGAGGCCCAAATAGAATATGAACGACCAAAACATGAAGAAGTAAAAATTATAGGTAATACCATCTTCGCGATACAGCTGCCACATGATCACGAATGAAATACCCATCAGAATGGCACCCATGAACACGTAGTGCCTGCGCCTGCCCCAGCGCGACTTCGTGTTGTCGGAAATGTAGCCCATGATCGGATCTGTGATGGCATCGAAGATGCGCGGCAAAAAGAAGATCAGGCCCCACATCCAGCCGGGAAAACCAAGGTCTTGAACGAGCACCACCATGAAAATGCCCAGCACAGCCGGAAACATTTGATTGGCTAACATGCCGACCCCGAAGGCGATCTTCTGGCCCATGGGAACGCTGGTGGTGTGTGCAGACATAAGGTATCGGTTTAAGGTGGGGTATTCTTTCTTAATTTGTTCCTCTCATTTCAGAGGTGGTGCTTTTACTTCAGCCATGAGCTTTTGCTTATTGCCCTGGTAACTCTTCACGATTGGTTTTCCACCTCGCGTGAGGCCGGTAAATACATGCTGGTCTACTGTGCTCCATAGCGCGTACTTCGCCTCACCTGAGATTTCGAACAGACCGAAATGATTTTCTGAGCCATTCGGATTTGCGGCATCTTTCCATTGTTCATCAAAGCCCTCGAAGAAGAAGCAGGAGATACCTGCTTTGTTGGTCCACTCGCGCATGTGTTGATAGTATAACCCTTGTTTGTACTCATCGGTGGCACGTGAGCCTTCGCTTCCGTACAAGCCATCCGAACTGGATGCCCAACCGGTTTCGCCAATGTGAATCGGCTTTTTCACACCAAGGCTCTCCAAGTATTTTTTCACCGCGTTGTACTGTGCTTCTGCGAAATTCTTCGCCCGCACCATGGCGGCATCGACTTGCTCAAGTTCCGGAAGGTGAGCTTCCTCTGCAGGCACACGCCAGAAATCCGGATTGTAGTGCGTGTTGTGGTAAGGATAGGTGTGCATGGAAATATAGTCGACCGCTTTGATCAATTCTTCGAGATCGTTGATATGATAACTGGGATCGCCACCGCCCCATGACGCAAAATCATCGGAGCAGGTGACCCACAAATCCTTCGGCAATTTCCCGGATGCTTTGAGCGATTGCACGTGCTTCACCCACTTCAAAATAACCGAAGGTTGTACGTAGTAACTGGCGGCCCACTTTACCATGGCTTCGTTGCCCACAGCCAGAATTTTCACGATGTCCGGATATTGGTTGACGAGCGCCACGGCCCGGGCAATCTCCCCTGCATTCTGTTCGCTTTCCACATTGTGATCAGGCGGCTCGCTTGTCCACGCGTTCTTGCAGTCAATCCACGCGCCCAACATCACGTACATCCCAAATTTGGGATCGGCTTGCTTCAATTCATTAATGGCCTTCAGCAAATTGCCGGCATGCGCCAGTTGCACGTTGTAGGTACGCACAATGCGAATGCCCATGGCCGAGAGTATCTTGAGGTCTTCCTTTAATTCGTTGACGGTGGGTTGAATCTCGCGCGACTTGGCGCGATAGCCTTCGTAACAAATTGCCTGGTAACGGGGATTCCCTAGTATTTCTTTTGCGGTCACGTCTTTTGCTTTTGTTGTTTTGTTATCTGCCCGGCCGGTTTGCCCATTTGCATGAGCGATGGTAAATGCTGCCACCAAACAGGTTATCCAGATGGTTTTCATGTGTTTCCGTGTTTGTAGTCCAATCCAAATCCGAAAGGAAAAAGCGGTTTCAAGCTCTCATCCCAGAAGTTGGGGCCATACTTTCCGCGGTAATCTTCTTCCGACTTCGGCCATGAGTGGGGCAGGCGTCCTTTAAAATCGTATTCACCAAAAAGAACTTCGGCAATGCCATCGCCTTCCGAACCGGGAAGCCAGGCAGCTACAAAGGCATCGGCTTGTTCGATCTGCTTCGTTACGACCAACGGCCTTCCTGAAATGAGTACCACCACGGTTTTGATTCCGTTAGCCGTGTACTTGTCGATGTATTTCCGCTGCGCGTCAGTGAGGGTGAGCTGGCACTTGCTTTCCGGGTGCCCGATATCTCCGAAGAACTCCGCGTAGGGATGTTCGCCCACCACAACTACAGCCACATCGACATCGGGAAGGTTAGCGTCACCGTTCTTGTTATAGAACACTTCGGTGGAACTTTTCTTTCTGATGCCCTCGAGTACGGTGGTGGCGCCTGTATAGTTTTCGGTAGTGCCCTGCCAGTTTACCGTCCAACCTCCCGATTGCAGGCCGGCATTGTCAGCAAATTCGCCCACTACAGCAATTCGGGCAGTCTTACGGAGAGGCAACACGCTGTTTTTATTCTTGAGCAGCACCAGTGATTCGCGCACGGCCTGGCGGGCTACTTCGCGATGTGAGGCGATGCCAATACTCGATAAAACCGAAGCGTCCGGGAAGGGTTGCTCGAATAGGCCCAATCGAAATTTTTGTCGCAGAATCCTCCGCACGGCATCGTCAATTCGTTCGCGGGGAATGTCGCCATTGATTACTCCGTTGCGAACACCCTCCTGAAACATCGTGAGGTCGCCATCTACAGCCATCACCACATCAATACCTGCATTGACGATGTCGTTCCCACCGAAGCGTGAGTACGCTTTCCAGTCGGACACCACGATTCCTTCAAACTTTAATTCGCCTTTTAGCACATCCGTAATCATGGCGCGGTGTGCATGCATGGGCACGCCATTCAAAATATTGAAAGAGGCCATTACCGAACCAACTCCCGCTTCAACCGCAGCGCGATAGGGCGGAAGTAAACGTTGAAAAATCTCTTCCTGACTTAACGTGGTGTTCCCGCCTTCCACGCCAAAATCAGTTGAACCATCACCAATAAAATGCTTGGCTGTAGCAATGAGTGTCGCGGGCTGGCCGGGCAAACCTTGATGACCTTGAACAGAAGCCGTTGTCAGCTCGGTTGTAATCTCCGTACTTTCCGAAAACGCCTCATACACACGGCCCCACTTTTCATTGTACGGGATGGCCACACAAGGCGAGAAGACCCAGTTAAAGCCTGTTGCTCTGGCTTCGAGTGCTGTAATTCTGGCTGCCTTTTCTACGAGCTCGGGATTTCGGGTAGCGCCTAAGCCAATGTTATGCGGAAAAATAGTGGCACCCGCGAACGTGTTTTGCCCGTGCACCGCATCAACACCAAAAAACATAGGAATACCGAGGCGGGTGGACAACGCCAGCTTCTGGAGCTCGGTAAATTTCGCCTGCCATTCGGCCGCATCACGGCCGGGCGTTGGCCCCTGAGTGTGGATGATCGAACCGATGAATTTTGTTTTGATCTCATCGAGGGTAATATCATCAAAGTGACGCACCTGAGTCATCTGGCCGATTTTCTCGTCCAACGTCATCTGTTGGAGCAGGGAGTCAACCTTCTCTTCAACATTCCGCGCGGCTTCGATTGAATTAGCCATGCTCATCTCAAGATTTCTGGTTTCAAGGTCACCGTCAGTTGCGTCACAGCTCCTGTTCGTCCAAAGATTTCAGCACTTGTGGGTGCGTCCAACTCCAAGCCGTTGATCTGTGTGGTTGTGCCGGAGCGATCGAGCACCGCAATGGTATATTTATTGCCAATCTTGTAAACAACGGGCACCTGGCAGTAGGTGAAAAACAGCGAGCCGGCTTCGAGCCAAAGCCTGACGTCTTCGCTGTGCACGTTAACGTACGTTACATCTTTCGATTCGGTCAAAAATTCTAATTTTCTCAACAGGCTTGGTTCAAAACGCAGTTGGCCGCACTTCACCGAAACACCAAGTTCACCAAAGCGCGAAAGGATATCTTCCTTTACCTGGCCGGTCATTCCCGGCTGCTGAGCCCCTTTGGTAGCGGGCGTGTGCGAGTAGGGGTCGGTAGGGAAGGCACCATACAAGGCGGGTGATTTGTGCACACCAATTCCCTCATTTATTTCATAGTAATGCTCCAACAGCCGGCCAACAATCGCTTCAGGTTCTTTATCCTGAATTGCCTTCTGGCAACACTCCTGCACAGCCAATTGCAGTTTAGATACCATGTGCCAGTAAATTGACCCAAGCCCTTCGTACCCAAAGAACGTTCCTGAACGTCCGGTGAAAGCTTTGTGATTAAAAACTTTCTCAAAGACTTGCAATACTTCGTTCCTGCTGGTTTCTGACAAGGTGTACACGCGGCTGTCCAGATTCTCCAACGCCCGTTGCAGATCAGCAGCATTTCGGAAATTACCGTTGAAGTGATACGCACCGGCAGCATCCTGCTCAACAATTGTTTTGTCTTTGCTTTTAACCAGGCTGTTGAGCAAACTGGATTGTGCAATGTCATTGGCCGGGACTACGTTCTTCTTCAGGAAACCGGGTAAATCTTTATTCGGGTAAAGCAAGTAGCTATACTGATCGCGTCTGAAAAGTTGGCTTGCTTTTAACCCATCGAGCGTGTTAAGACACTCTTTTGCCGTCAGGTAGCCGGAACTCAAAACCGCCACTTGCCCCTCCAGCATTTCGCTTAGGTGGGCAAGGGAGATGCCACCATTTGCTTCAACGGTCATCAGGTTATAGGCGTGGTATAGATTATCGCTGCGCTTGTTCGCATTTATGGTGTGATCGAGCCACGCGCGGCACAACGCTGCGAACGCTTTGATGGCCGCCAGGGCAACCGAACCCTTGTTGCCGCTAAATGATTGCTGGTAGATGTGTTGGCGGTAGTCGCTCGCGGCAATGCCTACGGCATCCAACACTTGTTTTCGGTCTCGGTCTGAAATGGATCCATCCAGCAAATGCTTATACTCACCGAGTGCGTCAGCGGTGCGCTTGAAGAATGCAGCGAGCTCTTCCGAGATCGTTACCTCTCCCGCGTTGTTTGTGTTTAGCAAATAGTCAAGAAACGTGAAGAATCTGCGCAGGTAACAAAGCGTCACCATCGACACGCCATTACCTACCAACGCATTGTTGGCATCATTCCACTCGGGGCGTTGGGTGTTCATCCAAATCCCGCCCTCGGGAATGAAGTTGGACATCTTGGCGAGTACTAACGAGAGTATCTTCTCGATGAAATTGACATGGTGAATGGCACCGGTCGTGGTCTGCAATAGGGCGCTGTCGGCACCCAGACTGTGCCAGCGTTTTTCAATTGCTCGGTCAAGTTGATGATCAAACGCAATGGTGTCTTTCGGATTTTTCAGTATCTGGTCGTAACTCTTGATCTTGTAAGGAACATTGGCATAGACAAACAAATCTTCACGGAAGTACTCGGCCAATTTGCCCGGTTGATGCATTTCTGAAAACTCCAGAAACTTGAGCAGATAAATGATCTGATGATCGCCCCAATAGCCGATATACGACCAGGGATCATCGGCTTCAATCCGTTCCCAGTCCATGCCGTTTTTGGTAACACGGTAAGGGTTGTAACCGTCAAACGTGGTGGCATTGAGAAATTTGAGAATCATGCCATCAATAAACTCCGGGTAGGAGTGGGCCAGCGCTTCCCAGTTTTGAAAAATGTCGCGCCAGTTACCGGCATAGTCCAGAAGTTTTGAACCATCTTCTTTTCGCGTGTTGATCGAAAACTGATTCCACGGGCGACTTGGGTCGCCATGCCTGCGGCTGAACTTCAGCGGCAGATACTCCAGGCTTAGTCGGTTGAAGTCGCTGTCGTTTGAGCGCAAACTAAGTTGAAGAAGCTCATGGCGTGTCGTCTGTGCAGGCAATCCGGATATGCCTTTTGCCTGGCGTGCTGCCACCTCTTTGTTTGCGTTAGTGAGATAGGCTGCGAAATCGTTGGTGTCAATCTGGTAATTTTGATCGAATATGCCACCCCGCATGATGTTGAACATCGTGTTCGCAAAGTGTCGTGTATCGCGCAGCCTATCTGCCGTAACCTGCAACCCGTCAGCAGCAGCGTTCAACCGGATCAACTGGCGCGTCCCTTGCGCAATATCTTGTTTGATGCTTTCAGCAAGGTGGGCATCCGTTTTTATCAATTGGGCGATTGCTACCACCTGAGACGCGGTTTGATTTACCTCGGCAACAATCATCCATTCCCGGGTTTCAGCAGGCGCTAACATCATATTCGAGTGAACGAAGTATGCACCTTTTTCCGCCTTAATGTCCTTTTCCTCGTGTAGCGCCAGACCTTTCCGGAAGTCTTCCAACTGTGCCGATGAAAGCAAACGCCTGGGTTTCTCGATTCCTATTGCCCATGCTATGGACGCCTTCAAAGACTCACTCGGTTCCGCTTTGTCAACAATGATTGCGCTGAGCGCGTATATCCCGACTCCGCTTTCCTCGTCAAGTTCATTTCGCTTGTAGGCGTCAACCAGATTACTGGTTTTGTTTTGCAGTGCACTGCCCACACCGTAAGGTAAAATATTTTGAATGCCATCCACCAGTGAAATCTGTGTTGCCGAATGCCCATCGTTGCTCACCCAACTGGTTCGGACAAAACCGAAACGTGAACTGCTGCTCCACTGATACCGGAAGGTCAATTTCAAATCATGATTAACCTCTTCAAAAAGTATCTTGTTGCCGTAAGCGTTCTTATACAGGTTTCGCTCAATCGCATACAAACTTGAGTTGCGAACGGAGAAGGGTTCCCAGAGAAATGTGTCGCCATCCCCCTCAATCCTGAGAATAGTTTTTCCCCCGGTGATCTCAGCCGACTCAATGATCTTATCATCGGTGTAGTAGGGGAAGAGAGCGTTTTCAGCATTTTTCCGTCCAGCTGTAATGCCACCATTGCTGCCAATGAACATCCAATGATCTGAATCGCTGATGATGCTCATGAAGAAGGGACGCATCTTGTCCACGTTCGATATCCGGAAATAGATTTCATTGTCGATCCGGACTTGGGTAAGTTGAACGGTATCAGTCTGGTTGGTCACGAGGCGTAGTCTTTATCTTTCCGCACAACAGCTATGCATGACGGTTGATTCTAATTGGCTTTGTAAACCCGTACATAGTCGATCAGCATGGTCTGCGGGAAAACCGTTTCGCTATTGGGTGGGCCTACGAAGTTACCGCCCACCGCAATGTTCATAATGATGAAGAACGGCTTGTTGAAAACCCATTGCCCCGGAACATCAGCAGGTGTGATCTGATTGTACAGAACATCATCAACATAGAAATTGATGTACTCCGGGCCCCACTCAATACCGAAAACATGAAAGCCGGTATCGAACCGGTCGTTGGTCAGTGTATAACTTTTTGATATCGATTGTCCGCCAGAATAGCCCGGGCCATGCACCGTGCCCAGCAACACAGTCGGATTTTGTCCGCGTATTTCCATGATGTCAATTTCGCCACAGCCCGGCCAGGGATTGGAGTCAATGTCGGCACCCAACATCCAGAATGCCGGCCATATTCCCTGACCCCAGGGCAGTTGCATGCGGGCTTCGAAGCGCCCATACGCCTGCTCGAACTTGCCTTTGGTTAGTAGTCGGGCGGAAGTGTACTGCGCTCCGCTGAAATCCTCTCGGTGCGCGGTAATCACCAGGTTTCCGTCTTTTACGGTCACATTCTTTGCGCGATCGGTGTAGAACTGAAGTTCGTTGTTTCCCCAACCGTTTTGGCCTCTTCCGATATTGTAACCCCACAAGTCGGGGTCAGGCTGGCCGTCAATACTGAATTCATCCTGCATGACGAGCTCGGTGAAGTTGACAACGATTTGCTCATCGCCCTGGCAACTTAAAAACAGTGCCAGTAATGCAAAGAGGAAGGTACTTTTTCCAAACAAAAACTTCCGTTTCATTCCAGATTGGTCTTTCGTTTTCATGCTTGTTACTTAGTTTCTGTAGAAATACATGTTGTCTACCCAAATTGTTGACACGGTTGGCAGGTTGCCCGATGAGGGATCAGCAGAGATAAAGAATATCTGCGCCATGTTTTGCCTGCCTGTCAGGCCAGTGAAACTGCTCAGCGGAATATCGCGGCTTATCCATTGATTGCTCGTTAAGTTGGGCGTGGTGATTTTGAATTGCCCGCTGGTATCATCGCCACCGCCAAATGCCGCATTCGGTCCGAAGTCGCCCAGTTGGATGGTAATAAACGCATTTGGTTTGAGCGGCTCCCGTATCTGAAAGTCGACATGCAGGTGCGTCATCTGAGAAACATTGGCTGTTGGATTCTTGAATTCAGTTGCGACAAAATTCAGGTTCGTGTACTGAATCACACGGTCACCGTTGATGTTAAGATCTGCCCCGCCCAGCGTGGTCTGGAAGGGAGCAAAAAAGCCGTTGTAAAAATCCACCGGTATGTTGGTGTAGGCATCGCTGAAAACCGAAATCACATTAGCCGGATTTCGGGTGGGGGTGGGCGCAGCAACAAAACTGCCCAACGACTGAATGGTCAATGATCCCCTCGCAGGCACGCCATTTAAAGTAGCCGTGATTTTGGCCGTGCCGGAACCAATGACGGATACAATGCCCTTGTCGCTTACCCGGGCCACGTTGGTGTTGGAAGACGTAAACTCGAAATAAGCAGGCGCAGCGGTTACCGTTTGGTTTTGCCCATTGGCCAAATTAAATGTTTGCGTCAGCCCCGTTACCGTTGCGTTGGCACCAATAAACGATTGCTCAACACGTTCCTCACCATTCATAATGGCAGGCCGGGGTTGCGCAATGGTACCCAGCTTTTCATACTTCAATTCATCAATCCAAAACGAAAAGCCGCTTCCAGCTTCTGGGCCTCTGGCTTTGGGACCTTCAGCATACCAAAACAAACCTTTTTCCATTGTAAGGCGCGATGCATCCGGAATTGGTATGATGTATTTGGTCCAGGCTGTGCTGATGCGAAGGTTCGTCAGCGTTGTGAGGAACTTGTTCTCACCAAAGTCATTTCCAAATCCAATTTCATTGACTGTATCTGCTTGTGTTGCTTTTGCCCAGAACGTGAGGGCATCGTATTCGGTGAGGTTGCGTCCACCCATGTCAGGAAAGATGGCACCCGCATAGGCACCGGCAGGGTCGCCTACGTTGGGCACATCGAAACGCATCGCGGCCGATCCGGAGTACCTGGTCTCCGTATCGACCACAAAGGCTGTAGGTTTCGAACCCGAAAAGGGGAAGTAATCGAGGCCACCGCTAAACCCATCGATAAATAACTCGGGGTTTTTCGGGTACGTGGCAAATTGCACGTCATCGGAAAATCCGCGCTCGCAACCGGCCAACAGGCCGCTCGCCAAAATGATAAAGCCGGCCAGGTGTAGTTTATTTGTTTTCATGCTCTTCATGCTTCTGCTTTTCATTTTCCAACATTGATTCGAACATAGGTTCTGAGTTCCCATTCGTTCCCGTCAGGGAAACCGACCGGGCTGATGATGGGGGAGGTGGCAAACTCTTCTTTTGCATTGGGCAGGTAACGTGGCGAAAACTCATTTAGCGAGCGCCAGATGAATTGCATGCCAATGGATGTGCTGGGAAGAATATACCAATCGGGCTTGCCTACCGTAGTGGAGAGGTCGGCCATGAACTGCACCGGGAACGTAAGGTTGAAGTCGCGGTGGTAGTCAAACGGTCCCCAGTCGTTGAACTTCAGGTGGGTGGCCAGTTTCACCCGCTTATAAATTACGCGGATGTCACCGCCAATGCGCTCTACCGTGCGAGGGTCAGGTCCATTGCCCTGGCCATTGCCTCCGTACAAGTTGGCAATAATGCCAAGGTTAGGGCCCAGCTTTGAAACAAGTCGGGTGTTTACCTCCCACAGATCCAATGCCGGAGGCGCGCCTGCAGCTGCGGTGGGCACACGGCCGGTGCCGGGAAACACGACAGCCGCATCCTGCGAAGTGGGTAGGTGCCGGTACACAAAGCCCGCACTCATGGCGAACCGGGCATCTTCCGCGCGGTCGTTGTCCCACTCATACATAAAGGTTGCAGGGGTGGGGTCATAGTTTAGCAACAATTCTCCGCCTATGGTTTCCCGGTTTGCCCGTACGACAAAAGGGTCCGCCAGAATATTTCGCAACCGTGCAGGGGGTGGTGCATCTAGCGGAATCGGATCAACCAGAGGTTTCTGCCAGAGGAAATTCGGAGCCACCTGCCACTTGCCCAGGGTGTACGTAAACCCGGTGAGGATGTTGTTCTGGTTTCCGCTGCCGCTGTCTTTCAAACGCCAACCGGTAAAGGTGATGGTGTTATCATATCCACCGTTGGCAACCAGGCCCATGGCGGCCGCCTGAGCATACCAGTTGAACCGGCCGGATGCAAACGTCAACTTCAATTTGCCGCCCCATGTGTCCGTGGCCTGCACTTTATCGACAAAGGTTTCGTAATTTCCTTCCTGTCCGCGCACAATCTGAAACTCGCGCCCCACCAGAGGTTGTCCGCCCCAGATACCACCCGCTTCAATTTTCAACTTGTCAAAAAACTTTCGCGAGAGTTGAAAGGTGAGTCGCGTGGTGCGCGGTTGCGGCACTGCTATGGAGGTGATCGCAACTCCCGGGTCATCAAGGTCTTTGTGAAATATACCGGTAACGTTCATCTTGCCCACCTCCCGCGAGTACTTTACCAGCACGGCTGGGTTGGCGCCCCACCACAGTTCGCGGCCAAAAGCCACCTTCAGTCCTTTGATGGATTTCTTACCGCTGATCTCCATTCCCTGCGGAGCCAGACCATTATAGATATCAATATTCGGCCCGTAGTTGGCTTCCGGATAAAGTCCGAAGAAGTCGCCCTCATAACCCCAGTGGTAATGACCGGTTCGATAAAATCCTTGCAGATCAAACCATTTGTGATTCCAGGAATACTCGGCCCGGTACACCGCCAGATTACCAAGTGCGTTTAGTACCTGGGCGCCCGTTTGGGTCTGCACATTGAGTGGTCGCCCTCTGTTCTCATAGAATATTTCGTTGATCGGGTTGAGTGCAACGTTGCCCAGTACGTTAAAGATCACGTTGGCGCGGACATTCGATGCGGGGTTGGCTTCTACACCTACGAAGAAGGACTCCATGTGGTCGAAACCCGTTTCGTTCGGGTAGGTTACGTTATTCGGATCGGGTTCATCCGGAGTAGTCGTTAGTTTTCCCCCGGTGAAGATGGATGAGAATTCCGCGCGCAGCTCGCTCACCCGCACTTTTGATGTCTTTTCTCCCATCAGGGCGGCTTTGTCGCCCCGCGCCTTGATCACCGCATCGATGATTTCAATGTTGTTGAAGTGGGCTTCCACGGCCTGCAGCGTAACGCCCGCTCTGAGGGGATCAAGCGAATGCGCTTCCTTCAAGGCATAGTAGGCCGCCCGCGGATACAAGGTGTACAAACCCCGCGGGTTGGTCGGCCCTTTGCCGCAAATACCAAACCACTCTTCATTCATGTTGTTCTCACCCTGCGTGAAGTCGCGCTGGTAACCCCCGTTCGACCACGAGGCGTTGTCATCGTGCACGTCCAGGTTCCTGGTCTGGCCATACTTCCACCAGCCGTCACTGAACTGGAAGGTGAAGCCTCCCAACGAGTTACCGGTTTTACCCAGGCCGGCCGCATTCTGATAAATTTCGTTCCAGTTGCCCAACATGTAATAGGCTTGTGACCCCTGGTCTTCTGCATTTTCCAAAACGTTGAAGGCATCCGCACCAAACTCGGTGAACAGAATCGGTTTGTTGAGTTCGTCTTTTACCCGCTGGAAAGCATCGCCAAAAGAAATGCCTCGGTACATGTTGGTTCCGAATATGTCAATGTCTTTACACTCGGCTTTGATGATCTCGAGAAAAAGCAGGTCACCGTTACAGATGGCTACCGGGTGGCCCCGATCAAGCGCCTTCATGGCTACAGTTGCTTCGTTGAACAGTTTGTACATGGCAATAGCCCGCGTGGTTGACTTCCGGTCTTCAACCGGTATGTCTTCCGTTTCAGCGCCTTCCCAGAACAGGCCGTAGTTGTTTTCATTTCCCAGCAAATAGAGGAGAAGCCCCGGGGTGTCCTTGTATTCATTCACCATCTGCTCCACCTCGGCCATCAACAGGGAGCGCACCCGCGGGTCGGCATATTCGGTGTTCGGTACCCATGCGCCACTTAACGTAAGGCCGTAACGGCCAAATGAATGGTTCAGCACCGTGTAGATGCCGTACTTTTCATAGATGTACTTGATCCAACGGGCCGGCACACCGGTGTACTGCCGCACCGTGTTCACACCCATGTTTCGCAGGAGTGACATCTCGGCATCCAGCGCAGCCTGGATTACGTCATCCGGTTGCTTCCACAAACTGTAGTTGAAATTGGTGCCTACCGGAAAGTAGTCCCAGTTCATACCATTGACCATGAAGTCACGGCCATCGACCTGCAGCTTCATCCCCTGGCCATCCTGAACCACTGCCACGCGGGCAGATTGGCCGTTCGCCAGGGTGTTGAGCACGAGCAAAAAGAGTAGTGTGTATATGTTCCTCATGTGTTTATTGTTTAGGATGAGGCCGCTTTCCGAGCGGGTTCCGAAACCGATTGAAATTTCAGAGGATTATCGGGCGTATCGAAAAAAAGTACTACATCAATACTGTTCAACCACTACTACAAAACCTCATTTTTTGGCTTCAAAGGGCTATAAATTCAATACATTTGGCCCATGCAGGCTATACAAACCCCAATCAGACGCACCCGAAATGGTGCTTTTGTGCTTTTGCTACTGTTCCTTGTGCCGGTTGGGGTTGCTACCGCGCACCCGGGTAAGTACCCCATCAAGAATTTTGCTCCGGGCGATTATGGTGCCGGAATCCAGAACATTGACTTTGCGCAGAACCGCGACCTCACGCTCTTTGTGGCCAACAACCTGGGCGTGCTGGCCTTTAACGGGACAGCCTGGGGAAAACATGCGCTTAACACCGGCAAAAAGCAGCGATCGCTGGCCTTTGACGAAACCACAAACCGGTTGTACGTAGGTTCGCAGGGCGACTTCGGATACTTTGAGGGCAACTGGCGGTACGTTTCGCTGCTCGACAAAATCCCAACGGGCTTTCTCGACTTTGATGAAGTCTGGAATGTATTTCTGTTCGAGTCGAAGGTGTTTTTCTGCACCTTTCAGGGCATCTATATCTACGATGGCAACACGATCTCTGTCGTCAGAAGGCCCGGTGGTTTCAACCGGTCCTTTCTGGCTGGCAACCGGTTGTTTACCCAATCGCCAACCGGGGCGCTCTTTGAACTGAAGGGCGGTGAGTTGATTCCGCTTCCGCAACCGGAACACACCAATCAGGTCGTGGCCGGAGTGGTGCGTAGCGAAGAAGCCGGCTACCTGATTTTTTACAACTCCGGCCAAATTGGCTTTTTAAACCCGCCTGCCAGCCGCGAGCCGTTCGGCCGGCTTACCGCTCTGTTAAGCGGCCAATTCATCAACCACGTTTTACAGATTTCAGATGGCCGACTGGTAATCTCTACCCAGCGTGCGGGTCTTTTTATATACAACCCGCTCGAGCCCGAAATTGAAAACATATCCGTATCCGATGGCCTCCTGTCTAACGCATGCTTACGCGCCTACCAGGACCACACGGGCAATCTCTGGGTGGGCTTGCAAAACGGTATCTCCCTCATCGATATCAATTCACCGCTGCGGCTGGTGAATCAAAACATAGAACTGCAGGGGAGTGGCTATGATGCGTTCGACACGGACGAAGGCACCTATTACACCACGTCCAACGGCATTTACTTTCTTCCCGTCAACGGCCTGCGAAGCCGGTTCTTGCCGGGCACAGAAGGGCCGGCCTACGGGCTGCAAATGATCAACAATAAGTTGTATGCCGGGCACCACAGCGGTTTGTTTTTGCTGGAAGGAGGGAAGGCCTTCAGGCGCGGTACCTGCGATGGACTGTGGCAGGTCAAGCAGCTCCAATCCAACCCGGACTTTGCGGTTGGCGGAACCTATTCAGGTCTGTATCTCTTTCAGCTTGACCGCGCTGGCGAACTGCGGGCGGTTGACAAAATCAGCGGCTTCAATGAATCCAGCCGCTTTTTTGAAGAAGACAAGAAGGGCCGCATCTGGGTGGGGCAGTACTACAAGGGTTTGTATCGTCTCACACTCAACGACTCGCTGACGCGCGCAGACGTAAAAAAAGTTTCGGACGAACAGCAATTGCCTGTTCAGCAGTACATCGTGCTGAGCCGGGTTGACGATCAGTTGTATGTGAGCACCCCCAATGGCATTTTCAGACTTGATGAAGACAACGACCGGATTGTGCGTGAGGACGTATTTACGAAAGTGGTTGGCGATAGCTGGGTTTACCAACTGGTGCAGGACAAGCAGAAGAACGTGTATATCTATTCCGAGAATCTCGTTGGCCTCTTCAGGCAGATCAGCAGCGGAAACTACGTATACGTACCCTCATCGCTGTTCCAGCTACGGCAATCATTCAACAACGACCTCCTCCATGTTTCGCGAAACGTAAGGAACGGGGTGTTCTTCAATGCCAACGAAGGCTTCATCCATTACGATCCCACACGGGAAGAGCAAATGTCGGTTACCAAAGTTCCTGTCATCAGTACCGTCTTCAGCGTGGCCGAAGACAGCGCGTTGTACAACCGCATGCCGTTCGAAGCGAGGCCGGCCCAGATTGAACCCATCCGGATTTCGGAGGGCACCAAGGTGTTGCAGTTTGTAGTGGAGTCGTTCAAGTTCAAGGATGTAAGCCACCAGCAGTTTCGGTACTTTCTGCAGGGATTTGATGAAGACTACGGGGAGTGGAGCACCTCGGGCACGAAGGAGTACACGAATCTGAAATCCGGCACGTACACGTTCCAATTCCAGACGTTTAATTCGCGGGGCGAGGTTGTGAACGGGCAACCCCTGCAAATTGATGTAATGCCGTCCTTCTACAAAGGCCGCGTGGCGCAGATCATTTACCTGTTGCTGGCCGTGGTCATTCTGATTTTGATCTACCGCATGCAGCGGCAATACTACCGCAGGAAACAACGTAAGCTCGAGCAGGCCCGGCAGGCAGAATTAGCCCAGAAGCAGCAGGAACTTCAGCAACTGAAAGAAGACCAGATCAAGAGTGAACTGAGTCACATGAGTAACCTGTTAGCGGCTTCTACGATGAACCTGGTGGTGAAGAACGAGTTCATGGAAACCATCAAAGAAGAGATACGCCAGGCCAAGGCTACCGACATCGTTCAGGATAAGCAGCGGGCGCTGGAGCGGATCATCAAGGAAATTGACACCACACTGAAAGTGCAGGAAGACTGGAAGCAGTTTGAGCACCACTTCGATCGGATTCACGGTGATTTTCTGAAGCGGCTGACCACCGAGTTTGCCGACCTGACTCCGGGCGAACAAAAGCTGTGTGCCTTTCTGCGGCTGAACATGGACACCAAAGAGATTGCCAACCTGATGACCATTTCACCCCGGGGTGTTGAAATTGCCCGCTACCGCCTGCGCAAAAAATTTAAACTCGAGACACACCAGAACCTGGCGAAGTTTATTCTGGAATACTAATTAAATCGTGTTCATGCATGGCGCCTGTCCTGCTGACAAGCAGGATTAAAAGGCTTTTTGAGCTAACGTTACTACTGGGCCAACCCGGATTCAATTGCGGCTTTCGTAATTTTTCAAGCAAGGCACGAAACGCGTTTTCAATTAGTCGATAATTGACCTAATTTGCATCAACGATAACTTGCAGCTGATCCATTGACTGCAAAAAAAGCAACAACAACATGAGAGACATGCTAAAAACAATACTGCGTTCTGCGATTGCATCCACGACAATCGTGATTTTCAGTTTCGCCATTGCCCATGCGCAGTTACGGACTCCCAGTTCGGTTGGAAAATATGAAAAGGGTACGGTGACACTTGAAAACGGGGACAAAGTTGAAGGGTACATATTTATTGATATGATAAATCCCCAGGAATTTCAAAAAAGGGTTAACCTGATTGACGAGAAAGCCTACGCAGCCTTTAGTAATGGGGAGAATGTCGACAAAGCTGTTGTTGTATACGATGCCAACGACCTGCAGGGCTTCACGCTTGATAATGGTAAGAAGTTCAAAAAAGCCATGTATGTCAATCTGCTGGCGAAACGAAAGCAAGACATGATTCCGAATAATCTGCTTCTGGAAGTGGCTACGGAAGGAAGGATTACCGTTTTTAAAAAATATCACCACACCCAGGGCTTCGTTACGTCTTACTTGCCGGACCGTACCAAAGTGAATGATGCGGATTACGTTAAATGGCAGGAAAACAACTTCGAAATTCTTTCCCAAAAAGAGGGAGAGGAGGCGAAGAACATGTCCACCATCAACATTAAGTCACTTCTGGGCGATAATAAAACCGTTTTGACCGATTATGCTAAAAACAAATACGGGTTCAGAGATCTTTTTGTCAAAGGGCCGGTCTTTGAGTCCAGCTTTCAACTGGATACGCTGGAGGCTTTCGTCAGGACTGTAGAAGATTACAATAAGTCCTAAATCCAGCGGCTCATGAACATTTTCTGAAATTGCCTCAGCTTTTCTGCACGGGATGTTGACCGTGCGCAACTAGTTTTTTAGCGCAGGGTTTAAGTACTCATTTCTCCCGATCTACCACGAAGCATTTTGGCAGGCTTTGATATTAGCGTTGGCATGTGCAGCCTGTACAATGTATGTTGCTGCTGCGCTGGCAAAGCAATAAGGATAGAAGCCCCAATGTATAATCGGGATAAACTCCAAGCACGGAGTGTGTTGGCAGGAGCGAGGCCGGATCCCGATAGTTATCGGGACGAATAGCCCGGGCCGCAGGCATTGCCTCACTCACTCTTAAGGGCTAGATATTTTCTAAGTGCAACCTCCAATTTCTTCTCAATTCTTTCTCTTAATCTCTGCGGTTTTA
>JBKCJM010000017.1:0-6548 GCA_046301755.1 Cyclobacteriaceae bacterium | reverse complement strand
AACCAATGGCGAACGGAGTCGATCAACCTGACGGCTTACCTGGGGCAGCCTCAGGTGCAGCTCCGGTTCAAGACAACAAATGGATTTGGCAACAACGTGTTCCTCGATAACATTCGCATTATCACCGGCTCCTTTCTTGATGTTGCGCTCGAAGACGTTACCAAGCCATCGCGTGTGAGCTGTGAATCAAACGTGATACCCGAACTTACGATTCGCAACCAGGGATCCGACATCGTGAACTCAGTGCGGGCCACGGTACAACTGAATCTGGGAACAGGCGTTTCTCAAACGATTAACAACCTGAACCTCGGCATCGGTCAATCGACAACGATCGCACTTAACTCTCTGTCTTTACCATCGGGGAGCAACGACCTATCGGTGACAATCGACCAACCCAACGGTTTGACTGATGATGTTCCCCAGAACAATACGGTGTCACGTGAAGTTGTAGTGGACGATCGTGCTGAGCCCATCCCGCTACGGCAAAATTTCGAAACCTCGTCCAATTGGCTGGTGGCGACAGACGGCAGCGAGCCCGGGTGGGGAACCGTTTCGACCAACCTGGGCGCATCAATCCGATACCCCGGATTCACAAACCTGATCACCGGCAATCAATCGTGGCTGGTAAGCCCCGTACTGGACTTCACCCGCGCGTTTGAAGCCAGTGTTTTCTTTGACGTGAGTTACGGCCTCCGCTCGTCTGGAATCGAACGGCTACAAGTGCGCGCATCGCGCGATTGTGGCGCCACCTACCCCGACATCCTGCTGGATGAACCTGGCGACCAGTTTGCTACCGCACAATCGTCAATGTCGTGGGTACCCTCACAATCGTCCGACTGGGCCACCCGCTACCTTGATCTGGATGCCTACGCGCGCGACCCACAAGTTCGGCTTGCCTGGGTGGTGTTTAATGGAAATGGTAACAACCTTTATCTCGACAACATCGAGTTTTTCGAGGACAACGAAATAAACCCTCCGCGAATTGAAGCCCTGTACGCTCTCTACCAGGGTACACCTGACTTCCGCATCACGTTTAACCTGCCCGAGCGAAGCCCAGTACGCTTACAAGTACTTAACCTGATGGGGCAATCGATGGCCGATCTTGAATTCCCAAACACACTCAACCAAACCTACTTCTTCGACCTCGGGGCGGCAGTGACCGGAATCTACGTTGTGCGTATACAAATCGGGAATCAACTCTACGGAGAAAAGATCTTCCTGAGCGGCAACTAAACACCTCGCCCTTCCGCGAAAAAAGGGTACTTTTGAATTTATTTTTTAGGATGAAGAGAATCCGCGTGGGTATTTTATACGGAGGTCGTTCCGTTGAGCATGGAGTATCGGTTAATTCAGCAAAAAACATTTTTGAAAAAATCGATCGCACCCGGTTCGATCCCACCGCCATTGGCATTTCAGCCGAGGGAGTTTGGTACTTAACCAACGGCATTACACGCGATATCTCCTCCGGCCAAACGCTGGCAGTGGATCTTCACCCGCAGCAGCCGGTCTTTCGCGCGGGGAGTCAGGAATTAGCCTTCGATATTGTCTTTCCGGTTTTGCACGGCACAGATGGCGAGGATGGAAGCATCCAGGGCTTGCTCAAAGCGCTGAGTCTGCCGATGGTTGGCACGGGCGTGCTGGGCTCGGCCGTGTCGATGAGCAAGTTGATGGCCAAGCGGTTACTGCAGCAGGCACAATTGCCAGTGGCACCATTCCTCGTGTTCACGTTCGATCAACTTTCGGCTCTTTCCTTTTCAACTATTCGGGAAAAACTGGGCTTGCCCTTCATGGTAAAGTCAGCAAGCCTGGGATCGTCCGTTGGAGTAACCAAAGTGAAGAGCGAATCCGACTTTGCAAATGCCATCGAAGAAGGATTTTTATACGATGACACCATTCTGATTGAGTCCTTTATTACCGGACGTGAGGTTGAATGTTCCATCCTGGGCAATCATCCCCCGCAGGCATCCATGCCCTGCGAAATCGTGATAAATCCGAAGTATGAGTTCTACACCTTTGATGCCAAGTATGTAGATCCGGACGCTGCACGAGTGGAAATACCGGCACGGCTGAAGCCGTCTGAGACCGAGCGCATTCGTGAACTCTCCCTGAAGGCCTATCAGTCGCTGATGTGCGAGGACTTCGCCCGTGTCGATTTGTTTCTGACCCCGGCCGGTGACGTATTTATCAATGAAATCAACACCATACCCGGCTTTACCAACTCAAGCGGTTATCCCATGATGTGGAACGAGCGCGGAATTTCGTTTACCGACCTGATTAGCCGGCTAATCGACCTGGCGTTTGAGCGACACCAACGATCTTTGCGGGTGAGACGGGATTATAACTCCTCATTGAATTATTGATGATCGTTACCCAAAATTATCAGCGATGAAACTGCCGTGGAAAAATGATACACTTCGGTCGCTGCTGATTAGCGTGGCTCTTCCCATCGGCATTACGTTGGTGGTGGCCATCATCTTCTTTTACATCTACCTCCCCTACACCACCCGGCATGGCGAAACCGTAGTGGTGCCCGACCTCATGGGCAAAAGTATGGCCGAGGTAACGGAAGAAGCTGCCCGCCATGGTTTTCGTTTCGAGGTAAGTGACTCAGCTTACCAGGAGGAAACTCCCCCGTTCGTGGTGCTCACACAGGTTCCGCGGGCGGGCGCACGAGTAAAAGAAGGGCGGCTCATTTACGTTACAGTCAATCAAAGTCAGGCGCCTACCGTGCCCGTGCCAGAAATTGTCGAGCGATCACTGATCAACGCTGAAGCGGTGCTGAAGAGTAACCAACTGAAACGCGGTACGATCTATTTCGAGGCCAGTCCCTTCCGCGATTTTGTGATTGAAATCCGACATCGGGGGCAAAAGATCTTACCCGGTACCCGGGTGCCGAAGGGTTCAGTAATTGACCTCGTGATTGGTGACGGCCGGGGGCCAGCCGACTTTGTTGTCGGCAACCTGATTGGCGATTCCTTCACACGGGCCAAACTCAAATTGTTGAATTGGAATCTCCATTTAGGCGAAGTGCTTATTGCCGATGGCATTGATACTACCGGCATGGAAGTGTTCGTTTACAAACAACTGCCCCTCCCCGGAGACTCTGTGCGCGTGGGTGATCCAATTGATTTGTGGATTGGCCCGAAAGATTACGAGGAACCTCCGGTGGAAGAAGGCGAAAACGAGGATGATTTGTGAGCTTCAGCAGCCGACAATTTCGGTTAGTACTTCTGGGTGGCTTGTTAGCCCTTACATCCGCCTGTCTGGCGCAATTGAAACAAACCCCGGTCGTGCGGCAGGGATCAGGAAAGGCAGCCTCTAACGGACGCACCCAAACGCTCACCGCTATGCGATTGCCGTTCTGGGATGATTTCTCCACCTTCAACACATCCAATTCTTTTGTACCCAATGACACGTTGTGGACTACTCATCAATCGGTCTGGCGAAACGAAGATATGGGCATCGCGCCTGTTTCGATTGGGGTGGCCACATTTGACGGACTCGACTCACTTGGGCGACCCCGTAGCCTGAATGATGTGCTGGCCAAAGGTTTTTCGGACAGGCTGGTGTCCAGGCCTCTTCGACTGGATCTTGTGCCAGTTGGACAGCGCGCTACCGTTTACCTTACGTTTTTTTTTCAGCCTACCGGCAACGGAGAGCCGCCTGACTCGGAAGATCAACTGCGCATTTCGTTTAAAGACAACACAGGCCAGTGGACAACCATCCTGCAGATACAAAACAACGCCCTGCCTGCCGACCGGTTTTCGCGGCTGAGCCTGCCCGTACCCAACATTGATAACCGATATTTTCACAACAACTTTCAGTTTCGCTTCGAGAATTTCGCACGCCTCTCGGGTCCTTACGATACCTGGCATCTGGACTACGTGTACCTGAATGTGAACGGCAATCTTGCGGGCACTTCATTTACTGACCGCGCCATCACCCGAGACCGGCTCACTCCGCTGTTTCAACCCTACCGGAGTATCCCCTTCCGTCATGCGCGAAACTCGCTTCCAAGTCAGATGTCGGCCCCTCAGTTCGAGATCCTGAATGTAAAAGAGCAAGACCAGCAAATACCCATCAGCTACCGTGTTCAAAGCGACATTACCACCTATGCTAACGGATCAGCAACCGGACCAATCACTGTTCAGGTGCAGGATAGCATATCCATTGGAAACACCCTGGGCTCGTCTGAGCGAAGAACCATTACGATGGCTACCTTTCCCAACAACCCGGCATTTTTTGATCCCCTCGCAGACTCGATCGACCTGCTGCTGAATGTGAAAATAAATTCGGGCGATAACGCGGCCGACTACGACCCGCAGTTTGCCCCCATGGATTTCCGCAATAATGATACGCTTACAGCGCATGTCCATGTGCGGAACTACTACGCATACGATGATGGCACGGCCGAATACGGTGCAGGCCTTGATCAACCCGGCTCTCTGTTGGCTTACCAGTTTGATTCCCGTTTCACCGATGCAGACACACTCACGGCCGTTGACCTTCATTTCCCAAAGTTTGGGGAAGAGAACAACCAGGTGCTTCAATTGATCATTTTGGGGAATAACAACAATACACCCGGCAACCTGCTGCACGTACAGGATATTACAATCAGGCGAACAACCCAGGATGAGTTTGTAAGGTACCCCCTCAACCCCGGCTTGCTGGTGGGTGGCCGTTTTTATGTCGGCTGGCGCCAGGGCACGGCTTCGATTATTGCCGTGGGGCTCGACAAAAGTAATGACACCGGCAGCCGCATATTTTACAACACGGGTGGAGTTTGGATTCAGAATACGCAGGTTACAGGCAGTCTGATGATTCGCCCCGTATTTGGAAAGAGTAATAACGTTACTACCTCTATTGAAGAGACCACCGCGCCAGCGCCTTACCCCAACCCGAACGCTGGAGAGTTTTATTTGCCGGCCTCAGCTGAACAGGTGATTGTTCGTGATGCTATGGGTCGGTCGGTGCCCATCAGCGAGACGCCTGACGGTGAGCGTAAGAAAATTTACATGACGACCGTGTCGCAGGGATTGTTTGTGGTTACCTACCAGTGGAACGGAGTTCTGCACCACGATCGCATCATGGTGAGGTATCCGTAGCAGGAAGAGTTTCGATAATTTCAATGGGGTTCGGCACAAACGTAATCAACAAAATGAGCAGTGCCAGCCAGCCAAGTATCTGCCGGCCAGCGGACAGCTTCTCTTCAACCTCAGCTGGCGGGTGGGGAATGCCCACAAACCTGCCTAGCAATAAGCCAAACAATAGCCACCCGGAATAGCCTCTGATGCCAGGGACGATCAACGTCAGCACATACTGACTCGTGAACACGGCCAGGGCAATCATGAGGGTGTTCTGCCAATGGAGTCTAAGCCCGGTAAAGCAGAGATAAAGAAAGCCGACAAAAAGCGGTATCTCCCACATCAGCTGGCTCCCCGGAGCAACCGGATTGATGTAACCCAGACCCGCGTAAAAAATGAACCCAACAAAAATGATCGAGGCCGCGATCCGATGTTTTCGAAAACCAACCAGACCGTAGAGCACATGCCCGCCATCCAGTTGACCAATGGGCAATAAATTCAAACTTGTGAACACGAGGGCCAGGTAGCCGGCAAACAACAACGGGTAATGAATAATCTCGTGCGGATTTGGGACCGCGCGCGGGTCATCCGCCAGCTTTTCCATCCACTGATACAGTAGGCTCTTTCCTAGTTTAAAGCCCGTTGCCCCAGTTGGCATAGGTGCTGGCGGATATACATGCTCAGCGTAGTCGAGTCCATACTGCTCATAGTCGGGGTGAAACTGAAACACATATTCAGGCGGTGGCAGGTGAGTAAATCCATAGGCGAGTATGGCCACCGCCAGCCCAAACCCGGTCAGCGGCCCGGCAATACCGATGTCGAAGTTAACCCGGGTGGAACTTACCCGCTCGCGCATACGGATAATGGCCCCAAGTGTACCAAATAACATGAAACCGGGCGGCAAGGGAATGTAGTAGGGAAGCGAAACGCGAACCCGGTGGTACATGGCGGTGAAGAAATGACCAAACTCATGGACTGTTAAAATGGCCAGAAATGATACAGAGAAGGGGAGCCCAAGCTTAAAGTCAGAAAAGCTGTAATCAAAATTAATCCCAGTTCGAAGCAATATGGACTTAGCATACACCCACTCCCCTCCGGCCATTGTTGTGGTTACAAAAGTCACAACAAATAGGCCGAGGTGGATAAGCCGTTGCTTGTAAAGGGGATTCAGGAGAGCGGATTGTTGAAGGTGAAAAAGTGGGCCCAGCTGGGCACGATCCAGCGACCCCCTGATTATGAGTCAGGTGCTCTAACCAGCTGAGCTATGGGCCCTTAACGGGACGCAATTTTACTAACTTAATCTCAATGTTTTAATGAGGCCATGCGATCTTTTAGCGCCCGCTGGCGCGCGGCATCCATCTTTAGCCGTTGGAGGTAATCTCGGCTTTTCATTCTTTTGAGATGCCGCTCCATCGCCCGGCATAGCGAAATCGTGTCACCTTCAATAGCAAAGTAAAGTTGCCA
>JBKCJM010000016.1:0-3897 GCA_046301755.1 Cyclobacteriaceae bacterium | reverse complement strand
CACCTTTATGAAGCCGGGATCAATATCATCCAGAAAACGACTGGGTTCGCAGTTTTTCAGCCGGCCAAAGCGGTACCGGGTAAGTGCGTAGGAGAGGAACACTTTTTTCTTCGCGCGTGTGATAGCCACATAGAACAAACGCCTCTCTTCTTCCAGTTCGGCCCGGCTGCTCAACATCAGCTGCGAGGGAAACAGGTCCTCTTCAAGACCTACGATGTACACGTGTTTGAACTCGAGCCCCTTGGCCATGTGGATGGTCATCAACGTGACCTTGTCCGGGTCGTTGTCCTTGTCTTCATCCTGGCCCGTGAGCAGCGAAACTTCCTGCAGAAATGAAGCAAGACTCTTGTCTTCCCGCTCAGGGTTATCTACGAACTCCTTAATGGCGTTGAGCAACTCCTGCACGTTCTCGTACCGGCTCAGCCCTTCCACCGTTTTATCTTCGTACAACTCGCGCAGTAACCCCGATGATTTGGCGATGTCGGCTGCCGCCTCGTATGCATCTTTGGTTTGAATCTCAAGCGCGAAACGCTTGATCAGAGCAACGAAGTCGTCAATCGGCCCGGCTGCCCGTCCTCCGATGAATCGGGTGATATTCTGAAGAACTTCCCAAATGGAAATGGCATGGTCGTTGGCGGCCACGATAATCTTATCCACCGTGGAATCGCCAATGCCGCGTTTGGGCAGATTAATAATTCTGCGGAAGGAGGCCTCATCTTGCTGGTTGAGCGCAAAGCGCAAGTACGCAAGCAAATCTTTGATCTCTTTGCGCTGGTAAAACGACAGGCCGCCCACTACTTTGTATTTGATGTTCACCCTGCGTAGCGCTTCTTCAATGGCCCGGCTCTGGCTATTAGTGCGGTACAAGATCACAAAGTCGCTGAACCGCGCCTGCTGTTGCATCTTCTCCTCAAAGATTGAACTGGCAACCAATTTGCCTTCCTCATTGTCGGATACAGCCTTGATCAGCTCAATCGGATTGCCCTGCTCATTGGCCGTCCACACGGTTTTAGGCAGCTGGGCTTTGTTTTTGGCAATCACCGAGTTGGCGGCCTCCACAATGGTTTTTGTGGAACGGTAGTTCTGTTCCAGTTTAATGATGCGAAGGTCGGGGTAGTCTTTCTCGAAATTCAGAATATTGGAAATGTCGGCCCCGCGAAACGCATAGATACTTTGGGCATCATCACCCACCACGCAAACGTTTTGGCGCACCGCGGCCAGTTTGCGAATGATGTAGTACTGACAGAGGTTGGTATCCTGAAACTCATCGACCAGTACATAGTGAATGCGATGTTGATACTTATTCAGTATATCGAGATGTTCTTTGAACAACTTATCGGTATTGAACAGCAGGTCATCGAAATCCATTGCGCCCGATTTGAAGCAACGCAGCGCGTAATTTTTGTAGATGTTGCCGATTTCCGGGCGCATGTTGGCCGCATCGTCTCCCGTCACCATTGGATTGGCGAGGTACTCCTGCCATCCGATAAGTCGGTTCTTGGCCGAAGAAATTCGGTTGTAAACCACATTGGCCTTGTACTGGGTTTCATCCAGCCCCATCTCTTTCACGATTGACTTAATCAGCGATTTGGAATCGTCTGTGTCGTAGATGGTGAAGCTATTCGGATAGCCGAGATGGTGGGCTTCAGCCCGAAGGATACGCGCAAACACCGAGTGGAACGTCCCCATCCACAGGTTGCGCGCATCGGCACCGACCACGCGCTCGATCCGGTCGCGCATTTCTTTGGCGGCTTTGTTCGTAAACGTCAGCGCCATGATGTTGAACGGATCCACCTGCTGACTATACATCAGGTGGGCAATGCGATACGTCAGCACGCGGGTTTTGCCTGAGCCAGCTCCGGCAATCAGCATGCAGGGGCCTTCGGTGTTGATGACGCCCTCGCGCTGGGGCGGGTTTAAGTTTTCTAAATACTCGTTCATGAATTCAAAAAAGCCCGGCCCTATTTATTACGTCCCTGATTTGTTCTTTCGATAGAGTGTCAATCTCACTTTTGTCATAAATTGCGATCAGGTAAAGTTCTTCATCCTGCCTTAGCAGGAACGTGATTACACGAGCACCACCGGATTTACCTTTCCCTTTCGAGGTGACCTTGAGTCGGATTTTAAAAAGGTTCGAGCCAAGGGGAGTGCCCAAATCAGGTTGAGCCGTTAACTGACTGGCAAGTTTTGCAAGGTCGGAAGGAAGTGAGGTGTACTTTTTGGTGAGTCGTTTGAACTGCCTCTCGAAATCAGGCGTATAGATAATCTCAACGGACATTCAGTAAGCTGGCAATCTTTTTCTTCGGCAGTTTCCCTTTTCGAATCTCCTTTACCTGACGCAAACTTTTTTCCAGATCGCTTACAGTCACCTCACCACTTCTTACATCCACAAAATCGAGTGATTGAAGGAAGTTGATGAGCGCATCAGCCTTGGTTTCCTTTACACGAATTGTCAGTTCTTTCATGACACAAAGATAACCAAAATATGGGCTGGTAAGGAGCAGTTTTTAGCCTAGTTTTACGTCTGTCAGTTATGTATCCTCATTTTTTACAAACCAGTAAGAAAGAGTCATTTAGGAGCTGGTGGTTCCGAACTTTAATGAACTGGTACCCGATGTACTTTGGCACCGGGGGAAAAATCCTGTTTTGGTCAGGCGACTCACATGAAGTGCACGTCCGGTTGCGACTGAACATATGGACGTACAATTACGTGGGTACCATCTTTGGCGGCAGCCTGTTTTCAGCATCCGATCCCTTCTGCATGGTGATGCTCCTCAAGATTCTGGGCAACAGGTACGTGGTATGGGATAAGTCGGCCAGCATTCGCTTCCGGAAGCCGGGCCGGACCACCCTCTACGCCCGCTACCTGCTGGCACCCGGTGATGTGGAAGAAATTAAGGCCGGTGTACAGTCCTCAGGAGAGCTCACCCGCAGCTTTGTTATTCAATGGGTAGATGCCGCAGGCGTTGTGCATGCTGAAATAGAGCGGTTGTGCTACATTGCCGACCGCAGTCGCTATGAAGCCCGGAAAGGGGAGCGGCAACATGTTAAGCTCGAACGTAAAAAAGAATAAGCTATGATGAAGGTGGGAGAGGTTTTGGTTTCGGATGATATTAAGACGGTGGAGTTTGTCTGCCACCTGGAGAAATGCAAAGGCGCGTGCTGTGTTGAGGGCGAGTTAGGTGCTCCCCTGGAGGAAGATGAACTGCCCGTGATGAACGAGATTCAGGAGGCCGTGACGCCCTACCTTACCCCGGAGGGCCGGAAAGCAATTGCCGAACAAGGGCCTTACATTCTGGATGAGGACGGGGATTACTCAACCCCGACCATCGGTGGGCGCGAGTGTGCCTATGCATTGTACGATGAGCGCGGGATACTCAAATGCGGCATTGAGCAAGCCTACCTCGATGGCAAGGTCGGGTTTCGCAAGCCGATTTCCTGTCACTTGTATCCCATCCGTATTACTAAAAAGAAAGACTTCGAGGCACTGAACTACCATAAGTGGAGTATTTGCTCGGCTGCCTGTGCCTACGGCAAGTCGCTGCAGGTACCGTTGTATAAGTTTCTGAAAGATCCGCTGGTGCGGAAGTATGGGGAGGACTGGTACCGGCAACTCGTAACCGCAATTGAAGAAAACCCGGCACCCATAAAAAAGAAAAAGCCTTCCCGGTAGGAAGGCTTTTTGGTGTTAACCTTAGTTCGGTTTATTCGGCAATAACTTTAACCGATATTTCGTGCTTGACTTCCTTGTGAAGATCCAGGTTCACTTTATAGGTTCCCAATTCCTTGGGCGTTTCCTTCAGTAAGATCTTCTTGCGGTCAATGTCAAACCCTTTGGCTTTCAAGGCATCGGCAATCTGAGTTGAGGTGATGGCTCCGAAAATACGGCCCGATTCG
>JBKCJM010000015.1:0-7639 GCA_046301755.1 Cyclobacteriaceae bacterium | reverse complement strand
TATGTCGTTTCCCTAGTCTCATCAACTTTTGTCCTCCAGCTTGATCTTGCAACCAAACCAGATTTTAAGAATCGACTCGTCAAGTACCCTCTATCGAGTACCTAACGGGTCCGCTATCAACCATCATCTCAATGAACGTTTGGGCTGACGAATCAACCCACCGTAGGATCAGGGCCATCAAAACCCTTAAAAAACCCTAAAAATGAACTATTTCCCGTAAAGGGAGTGCAAAGGTAATGGATGGAAGCAGTTCCGCAAATAGTTGCAGCAATTTTTCCTAAAAGCCCTTTTCAGCGGATTTTGGGGCTTTATACACCGGAACGGTGCTGCAAGGCTCGCCAAACATAATGCTGGATGCCAATGGCCGCAGGCGCGCGGTGGCCTCCAGATAGGCCGAGGCGGGCACCGGAATTTTTCCACAGCCTTTCAAAACCACTTTCGCATCCCGATAGGCTGACCAGTTTGCCGATTGAATCTTTCGGCTGAACAGCGCTGATTCCATCTCGCCAAGCGTACCGGCAAAAACAAAAGCAGCATAGGGCTGCAATGCTGCCGCCATCAGCATATAGGCCCAGGTGGGAATAATTGCCTCGGTTGAACAATGCACCGCCACCAACGTGTCGCGGTACTGCGACCAGTCGTGAACCCGGATAAACTCGCGGAAGTCTTTCTCGCGCAGAATCAAACCCTGAACGAGTTGCTCTTTCAAATCAATGGCCACCCGCACACCCGGTGTGTACAACTCTTCCAGATCAATGGTCTTGATCGGGCTGTTGGCTACACGGTTAATGATGGGTTGCTCGTTCATGCTGCTTACAACACTAGAAAAATGCTTTTGGTTTTTTCGCCACGAAATCCTTCAGATAGAACGGCTCAAACGACTGCGGGTCCTCCCACTTTCTGCTCTCCCACAATCCCGCAGCCAGTTCACCCAAATGAGATGCCTGCGGATGAATGTCATCCAGAAACACGGCCCGCGGGTGATGAATAACCGACCGACACTTTGCGGCTCCATCGCCAAAAAAAAGTATCGGATGCTGATCCAACTCTTCCCTAAACGAATGCTCATCAATGATCCTGGCTGAGGTCGGTTGCACCACGTTTCCCTCTTCGTCAAACAGAGCTACGTACACTTCCATGCGCCTGGCATCGAGCATCGGGCAATACCAGTGTTCACCGGGCCTTGCCTGCCGCACCTGATACATCATCAACTGCAGCGTGGGCACCGCCAGCAGCCTGGCGCCCGTGGCAAAGCAAAGTCCTTTGGCCGTAGCCACCCCAATGCGCAGGCCTGTGTACGAACCCGGGCCCGAAGCAACAGCAATGGCATCGGGCGGGCGTGACGTTGATGCCAAAACTTTCTTGATTGTTACGGCCAACTGCGAGGCAGCCTGCTGAGGATCACGTGACTCCTCGAAGGCCATCAGTTGACCATCCGCATGCAAGGCAACGGAATACCGAAACGTGGACGACTCAATGCTGAGTATGCATGCCATTACCGGGGGGCCAGCAGCTTCCGGTACTGGTCGGGGTTATGCAGCAGATCCAAAGCCGCCTTTAATTCCGTATCGGATTGCAACGAAACTTCGGCCTGGCCGGCATGCAACTTATAATGAAAAGCGATTTGCTGCTCCAGTAAAGCGGCCACTTCGGGCTTGAATTTAGTCCAACTGGTTTGATGGCTCTGTTCAATTTTTTTGTTGATCTCCTTGAGCGATGCCTCCAGATCGGAATAAAACCGCTCACGCTTTGCCGCTTCGCTCAGCTCTTCGGCCCGCTTTTCCAACGGGGTAGTGTAGGTAAACTTTTGTGCTTGCAACCACTTCACAAATCGGGTGTATTCATCGTCACTCAACTTAAAACCTACCAATGATGCCGGTGCAGTGTGGGTATGCACATACTGGGTAGCATAATCAAACAGGTGGCCGGAAAACGCTAACTCGGTAACGGCCGCACCCAGCGTCTCCGACTCTATCTTTACTTCGGGCTCCAGGCCGGCACCATCGAATACAGTGCGCCCGCCTTTGGTGCGGAAGGCTTTTCGCAACGAGTCTGGTATTGAAGTGGCCTCACCATCTTCCTGGCGATGCTGATAGTCTAACGCCTGCACACAGCGGCCGCTGGGTATGTAGTACTTGGCCGTGGTCACCTTCAGTTGCGCATTGTAGGTGAGCTGCCGAGTTGTTTGTACGAGGCCCTTGCCAAAGGTGCGGTCACCCACTAGTACTGCGCGGTCGTAGTCCTGAAGCGAGCCGGCCACAATTTCGGCAGCCGAAGCTGTGCCGCGACTTGTCATCATCACCAGCGGAATGCTGGTATCGAGCGGTGCGTTCAACGTCCGGTAGGTTTTGTTCCACTCTTCCAGTTTGCCTCGCGTAGAAACAACCTCGACCCCTTTGGGTAAAAACAAGTTGGCAATGTTCACCGCCTCGTGAAGCAGGCCTCCCGGGTTGTCGCGCAGGTCGATTATCAGGCTTGTGGCGCCAGCTGCCTTCAACTTCACCACAGCCTCCTCCACCTCTTTGCCTGCACCGGGTGTAAAATCATCCAGCTTGAGGTAACCCACCTGGCCCGGCAGCACCGTTTGATACACGATGTTGCTGATCTTAATCTTCTCGCGCTTCAATTTCAATCGGAGATTCTCGCTCTTGCCAAATCGCTTCACTTCCACCACTACTTCAGTTTGTGGCTGACCTTTCAACAAGGCACTCACATCGGCCGTAGGGCGGCCCTGCACCGCTTTACCATCAACGCTGATGAATTCATCGCCCACCTGCAGCCCCGCGCGGTGCGCGGGAAACCCCAGGTACGTCTCCGTGATTACCGTCTTCTTGTTCACAATGCCAATGAGCGCCCCGATGCCGGCATATTGCCCGGTGGTTATAATTGAAAAACTCTCGGCATCCTCCTCGGGAATGTAATCCGTGTAAGGATCGAGCGACTCCAGCATTCCTTCAATGCCTTCGTTGATGAGCTTGCGCGGCTCCACCTCATCTACATAGTACGCGTTCACCTCTTTGAATAGCGTAGCGAAAATGTCCAGGTTCTTGGCAATGTCGAAATACTTTTCGCCCGGGCCCACAAAAGCCCAAAGCCCAGCGGCCATCACCACCAGCCCTGCCAACATCCATTTTCTACTTCTGCGCATAATGTTGTTTCAGTTTTTCCAGGCTTTCCTTCACCTTTTTATGAATAGGCGGTGAAGCCAATACTTCTTTTGACAAATAAATATACGCAATCAGCAAAATTTGGGTGCCTTCCAGGATTTGCTTTTGCAACCGGTAGCCCTCGCGTACCCTGCGCCTGATGGTGTTGCGGTGCACCGCCTTTTTAAAGTTTCGCTTGGGCACCGAAAAGAAAACCTGATGTGATGGTAAGCCGGGCTCCGGGTGAGGGAGCGCCAACACTTTAATAGTGCCGAAATGAAAAGAGGAGCCCTTGTCAAAAAGCTCCTGAATATAGCGCTTGCGGGTAAGCCGCTCCGCCTTCGAAAAACTGTATTTCCCCATACGGGTGGGGTCAGGCAGCCCAAAGCTGCCTATTGATTACTTATGCTTTAGGGACTTCTCGTCCGAAACGGTCAGCTTCTTTCTTCCCTTCTTTCTGCGGGAAGCGAGCACCCTGCGTCCGTTGGCCGAGGCCATTCTTTCGCGGAAACCGTGCTGATTCTTTCTTTTTCTGCGGGAGGGCTGATACGTGCGCTTCATAACTGTCGAATTTGGGCCTTTTTTACCAAAAGGGCTGCAAATATGTGGCTTATTTCGGGTTTGTGCAAACTTTATCAGGGCGTGTCCCCATTGCCCTCCATAGCTTCAGCAAATGAGGGGCCGCCTTCGAATCGCCTCTCAACGTTTTGAAGCTGAAGTTTCTACAACCCGGCAATGGGGTCGGGCTGCTCCGGGGTCCGCTTCGCTCCCGTGCTCACTACGTTCACACCAAGCCCTCCGCATCCCTCACGCGAACCGTTCACTCTCGAAAAGGCTGTTAGAGCCATTGTTCCCAGAAACTCAGTACTTTTTTTCTCGCTCAAAAAAACCCCATTGGTTGTAGTATTTTTCACTTGTTACCTCTCCCTCCCGGTTATAAAAAACTTCGGCTACAAGCTTGCCCTGACTTGAATACAACTCTCTGAGTTTTATCATAGTTGTTCGTCTCTCCGGAAAATACTCTACCATGTAGCCATCGGTTTGGTAACGTCTTGCTGATTTATCAATAAAGCGATCATTAATTTTTAGCTGATAGTGTCTATTATCAATACTATTCAACTTGAACTGAAGGCGATACTCGCAGGCACAAAACAAGACATCATCATTCATATTCTCATAGGCAAGAAAAATAGTGTCCCGGTCAATTTTCTCAAACCTAAACACGGGATCGAACGAACACCCCGTAACCCAGGTCACTTCTACCTCCAGATGGTCTCCTTTGGCAATCATCTTGTTCAAAACCGGGTTCATCTTGTAGATAAGTGGATTATCACGAGAGCACTCAGAATATCTAAAATCTGTTAAATCCTGCGCAATCGTATGGGTACCTACAACAAGCACAATAATTGCTAGAGCAATGATTTTCAGCGAATACATATTCGAAAAAGGTTGGAGCCCATTCTATTAGAGTAGCGATCCGCATAAAGATAAAGGAAGCCAATAGAACATTCCCCCGGGGAGGACACTATGATGCGGTTTTGACGGCAAAAATGAATCGGCCAGCGATAGCAGTGGAAAGCTGCGCGTTGCGAGAGCCCTTGTCAAATTGGGGCCCGCCAAAGGGCGCGGGTACGGGTGACGCGCACTTGCAACGGATCGCGCGACCACTCCCGAGGCTATCAATATCTATTTTGTCAGCCTGAGCCAGTCGAAGGCTGAAGACCGCAATCCCGGTTTCGACTTCCCGAGCCTTCGGGATCAACCTGACAGTTGCCGTTTGATGCGCCTCGGGAGAGGGGCCGCCAAAAAAGACAAACCTCACGATGAGTCGAACTTTTTGTGGGACTAGGAATCTACCCCTCGGGGTTTTGCGTTTTGACCGGGGGATCCTTCGGCTCGCGAGGCGCGGCCTCAGGATACAAGATCGCTGAGAATGCGCTTTGCGTCTGCGGGCGTCAGGCGCGGGCCCCACTGCGTAACCACCCGGCTCGAGGCCAGGGAAGCCAGCTTGCCGGCTTGCGCATAGCTGTGCCCGTGCGTGATGCCATACATAAAGGCTCCGGCAAACATGTCGCCCGCCCCATTTGTATCGATGGCGCGCACGTTGTAAGGTTCGATGTCAATGAACGTGTCGCCATCAAAAATCATGGCCCCATTGGCGCCAAGCGTAATGGCGAAACGTTTAGCCACTTGTTGCAATTTCTCACGTGCATCGGCCAGGTTATCCGTGCCGGTAAAAATCATGGCCTCTTCTTCATTGCAGAAAAGCAGATCAACGCTGGCCCCCACGATTTCTTCCATTTGTTTGGAGAAATACTTCACCATACTGGCATCGGAGAAGGTAAGCGCAACATCCGCTTTGTGGCGCTCAGCCAGTCGCTTCGTTTCTTTCATGGCCTCGAGTCCTTTGGGGCTGGCCACCAGGTAGCCTTCCAGGTAAACAAAACGCGAGCTTTGAATAGCCGGCTCGTCCAGATGTTCTGGGGAGAGAAAAGAACTTACGCCCAAAAAGGTGTTCATGGTGCGCTGCGCATCGGGGGAGGTCATCACCAGGCAGCGGCCGCTGTGGCCTTCGGGGCAGTTTTCGTATTTCAGGTTGGTGTCTACCCCGTTGCGGGCCAGGTCTTTCAGAAAAAATTCGCCCAGTTCATCGCGCGCCACCAGGCACGAGTAATAGCTCTTTCCACCAAACTGGTTCAGGGCTACCACCGTGTTGCCGGCCGAGCCTCCGCCCGACATTTTGCTGCGCTTCATGTCGATAGCCTTCATCAACTGAAGCTGGCGCTTTTCGTCCACGAGCGTCATCACGCCTTTTTCCACTTCGTGTTTTTCGAAGAAATCGTGGTCTACTTCCGTCACAATATCGACAATGGCGTTGCCGATGCCGTAGACGTCATACCGGGCTGTAGGATGGTGAATGCTGGATGCTGGCATAATTGAAATTGGGTGCAAGAATAGCAAAAAGGTGAGTAATTGACTCACGCCAAACGGAAAGAACAATATTGACTACCTTGCTATTGATTTATGAAATCGCAGGACATTAGATGGCTACAACGCTTTTCTAATTACAAGAAAGCACTTGTGCAACTGAAGAGGTTCGTGGACAAAGGATTGCTCAACGAACTCGAAGAGCAGGGATTGATTAAGTCTTTTGAATACTATTATGAGCTTGCCTGGAACGTCATCAAAGACTTCTACGAGGAGCAAGGCGAAACAGGAATACAAGGAAGCAAAGATGCCTTCCGGCTTGCCCTAACACGCGGACTAATCACCACGGGCCAGATTTGGATGGAGATGATTGAGAACCGGAAGTTGACAGTTCACACCTATCAAGAAGATATGGCAGCAAAAACTGCCCGGTTAATCAAAGAAAAATATTTCCCCTCTTTTATTGAATTGCGGGACAATCTTGAGAGTCATCAAAGCAGTCAACTAACCGTCAGTTGAATTCATGAATCACGGACTTACACAAGATACGGTGGAGAAGATAAAATCCGTGTTGGCTCAATTCCCGGAGGTGGAGGCCGCGATTCTGTACGGATCACGGGCCAAAGGGAATTACAAAGAATGGTCGGACATTGACCTTGCGCTCACAGGCGAGATTGGGCTTCCTAAACTTTTCAATATCACGCACCTGCTGGACGAGCTTTCGCTGCCCTATTTTTTTGACGTTACCCTGCTGAAGGATATTCAAAATTTGGATTTGCGCGAACATATCAATCGAAGAGGAGTTCCATTCTACAACCGGCAGAGGGTTCCTACTAATCTCGTCTAAGGCTAACTGGCTGTTGTCTATAAGTCCAATCGCAGAAGGCTGCTGTATCCTTGCAATCAGTCCCAAAATCACTTTCAATTTCCTCTTCAGGTGCCAGAAAGCCAACACTTAGTTTGAGCAAGTGGCTTTGTCCGAGTAAAAATTCGCCTCCTGTTCAAATGGATTATCAAAGTAACAGGTATGATCTGTACCAAAGGCATGATACACGCTCGTAAACAACAGGTAGTTGAAATCGGTGTACATCCATTGCGTATAGCGAGCCAACCATTTTCCCTTTTGGTTCAGGAGGGTTGTCCGTGGCTTGTTTAGGTATGTATTGAGCGCGCCAAATCCCTCGTACTGGTAGGCGTGAATGATCTCATGTGCAATTGTCTGACTGGTCGCAAAAGGCTTGACGAGCGTAATTGAGTTGGCGATGGCTATTCCTACTGGTTGAAAATCGGGGCCCCATTGGTCAATATTATCAGTAAAGAAAAAGGGTTGACCAATTCGTATCGTTTCGCTAAAGCTGAAGGAATACTGAGTTGCTGAATAGACAAAACCTGCTAATGCGAATGGCATGACTTTGTAGTTGACTTTAACTGACTGATCTGTTCGAAGTTCAAGGCGGTTAAAACCAAAATTAAAATGCCATGTAGTGAAGGGCTTATCGTTACTGGCCGCATTCTCAATAATCGACATGCCGGCTGCGTTCACCAATTTAGAGCCCCACCCCCCC
>JBKCJM010000014.1:0-160754 GCA_046301755.1 Cyclobacteriaceae bacterium | reverse complement strand
TTTGGAAACTTATTGTCGGTAACGCCACTGATTTCGCAATGGGTGGTGGCCCCGCCCAGCGTTTCGTTGTCGATTTCCTCCCCGATGGCGGCTTTCACCAGGTAACTGCCGGCCAAAAAAATCGACCCGGTTTTGTCAACGATCATGGCTTCATCGCTCATGATGGGCAGGTAGGCGCCACCGGCCACGCAACTGCCCATGATGGCGGCAATCTGAACAATCCCCATGCTGCTCATTCGGGCGTTGTTGCGAAACTGCCGGCCAAAATGTTCTTTGTCGGGAAAAATTTCATCCTGCATCGGCAGGAAAACACCTGCGCTATCCACCAGGTAGATAATCGGCAGGCGATTTTCCATGGCGATTTCCTGGGCGCGGAGATTTTTCTTGGCGGTGATGGGGAACCACGCGCCTGCTTTAACGGTGGCGTCATTGGCCACAATAACACATAACTTTCCTTTTACGCGGCCGATGCCGGTGACAACGCCACCGGAAGGGCATCCGCCCACATCGGAGTACAGGCCATCTCCGGCAAAAAGGCCTACTTCAATAAAATCGGTTTTGGGATCGCAGAGGTACGCGATGCGCTCGCGGGCGGTCAGTTTGCCACGGGTATGTTGCTCCTCAATTTTCTTCTCCCCTCCGCCCAGCCGGGTTTTCTTGGCCTTTGATTTCAGTTGGCTCAGCAGCAGCTTAAACTGATCTTCATTTTTATTGAATTCCAGATCCATAGTAACGGGTCAGCGCAAGATAGCCAAAATGTGGGGCGGCCGCCTCAGTTCTTTTTGGCTTTCTCTTCTTCCTCACGTCTGCGATCGCGCTCAATTCGCTTCTTGCTTTTTCCCAGCGGAGCCATGAAGTGCTTCGGGTTGTTGTTGAAGTGGTTCGCGAGGCTATCCAGGCTCATGAGGAGCCGGTTGAGGTTTACATAAAGCGAATCCTCGGTCATGAGCTTGCTCATGGTGTTGTCGCCTTTGCTCAGTTTGCCCAGCGTTTCGTTCAGGCGGGTGAGGGTTTGCTGTGTCTTGTTGATGGTCTGATTTAACTGCAACTGCTTGAGCGAATCGGAAAGCACTTTAAAATTGGCAAGCGTTGGCTTCAGCTCGACAAGCGCCACGTTCAGGTTGCCGGCAACGGTTTTCATGCTGCCACTGAGTTCGGTAATCTGACCATTCGCATTGTCAAGTGTGGTATTTAATTTGTCGGGTGTCGATTTCAATTTGTTAAAAATCTCCTTCAACTGATCACTGTTGGCGGCCAGGTTGTCGATTACCGTGTTAAACTTTCGAAGCGTAATCTGCAGGTTGTCGGCTACGGGCACGGCACTTTCGGCCAGGATATCGGTGAGGCCTTTGGCAACCTCCGCCCGAATGGTGTCTTTCGGTTTCAAAAAATGAAACGAGCGCCCGATGGACAGGCGGATCGACTTGTTGCCCAGAAAATCGGAATCGAGGATGGCCTTGGTTGAGTCGCCCAGTTTGATCTTGGAGTCGATCTCAAACTCCACCAGCACTTTGTTTTGTCGATTTTGTAAAATGGTAATCTTGCTGACCCGGCCAACGGAGGTTCCGCTGAGCAATACCGGGTTGGATGGCGTGAGTTGATCTACGTTGTCATACACCGCGTAGTACTTTTCGGTGCTGTCGAGAAAGTCGATGCCCTTCAGGAAGTTAAATCCAAAATACAGCACCACGAGGGTGATGGTTGCAAACAGGCCAATGCGAAACTCTTTGTTCTTCATTCCGGGCAAGGGTGGGTATCAGCCGCTAATTTACACTTTCAATTTGTGCTTTGTATTCTTTAAAAGCCCGGTAAATACCGGAGGCGAGCAAATCCTGCCCGTTATCCGACAGTAAAAATGCTTCCTCCCGCTCGTTGGTGATAAAGCCTGTTTCGATCAATACACTGGGCATGGCTGTTTTCCACAGCACGATGAAGCCGGCCTGCTTCACACCATGGCTTCTGCGGCCCACCCGGTTTTTGAACTGGCTCTCGACCTTATCGGCAAAGAGCAGGCTGCTTTCCAGATAGGCGTTCTGCGTGAGTGAAAACAGAATGTAGGACTCCGCGCTGTTCGGATCAAAGCCCTCATATTTCTCCTTGTAGTTCTCGTCCAGCATGATCACCGAGTTCTCGCGCTTGGCGACCTCGAGGTTGCCTTCGGTTTTGTGCAACCCCATCACGTACGTCTCGGTGCCCCCGTGTGCTGCTTTATTGGGGATGGCATTGACATGGATGGAAATGAAAAGGTCGGCTTTGGCTTCGTTGGCGATGTTGGCGCGGTCGTACAACTCAATAAACTTATCCGTCTTGCGGGTGTACACCACCTTAACACCGGGTATGTTCTTCTCGATGTAGTTACCCAGCTTGAGCGCCACTTTCAGGGTAATGTCCTTTTCTTTACCTCGTTTGCCCACAGTTCCGGGGTCCTTTCCGCCATGGCCCGCATCAATCACCACCACATCGATCTTAAAATCTGGTTTGGGTTTGGGTGTAGCAGACGAGTTTAGCAAGGTTATTGCTATCAGCAGGGATTTCAGACCGATATTTCGTGCGCTTGAAGCTATGTCTGCGGTAATTGCAATACCTTGCAAAGTTGCGAATTTTTCGCAAAAACCTAAATTTTGGGCGGTTAACGCATTGTTACGAGCTTTCTTTTTCACGGCAATCTTGGTGTTACCCGGGGTAGTTTCGGCCCAGGTGGAACAGCCCGTGCGCACCCCTACCCGGCCATTGCCGGTGCGCTCCGACACGGTTCCCCAGGTACCCCCGGCCGACTCGCTGCAATCCGTGGGCCAGAAGTCTGACTCAACCCGCCAAAAGCGCGACAGTGATATCGAGACAACCATCATTTATTCTGCCCGCGACTCGATCAATATCAACATTGAGAAAAGGATCATCTGGCTGTATGGAGATGCCAAGATCAAGTATGGCATAATTGAGCTGGAGGCCGAGGAGATTGTGATCGACTACAACAAGTCAACCATTTCGGCCAATGGCAAGCTGGACTCGCTAGGCAGGCGTGCCGGTTTTCCCATCTTCAAGAATGGTGCTGAGGTTTATGAAACCAAGAGCATCAATTACAACTTCAAAACGAAAAAAGCGGCCATCACTGAGGTGGTGACCACCCAGGGCGATGCATTCCTTCACGGCAAAACGGTATTCAAGAACGAACGCGGTGAATTGTATAGTGCCAGCAACGCCTACACCACGTGTAACCTGGGGCATCCACACTACCGCATTATGGCCACCAAAGTGAAGGCAATACCCGGAGACAAGATGGTGGCCGGGCCGTTTTACATGGAGTTCAATGACGTGCCCACTCCGCTGGGGTTTGCTTTCGGCATGTTTCCCAATCCGCGAAAGAGTGCATCCGGAGTTATTGTGCCGCAGTACGGGGAAGAGCAAAACCGGGGGTTCTTCCTGAGGCGGGGCGGCTACTTCTTTGATGTGAGTGAATACTTCAAAATGGCCATTACGGGTGATATTTACTCGAAGGGTGCCAATGCCATTTACCTCAATACGAATTACAACAAGCTCTACCACTATTCCGGATCGTTTAACTTCAGCTTCACCACCAACCCGACCGGCAACGAAATCGAGAATACCACGAAGTCGCGCGATTTTCTTGTATCCTGGAGTCACTCGCCCCAAAGCCGGGGCACCGGCCGCCTGAGCGCCTCGGTAAATGCCTCCACGTCCTCGTATACCAACAACAACTTCCTGGGCGTTAATACGAATCCACAGTCCATGCGGGTCGACAACATCACCCGGAAGCTCAGCTCGAATATCTCATACAGCAAAACGTTTCCGGGAACACCGTTTAGTATGGGTGTTAACCTTCGCCACAGCCAGGACTTGGGTACCGGAGAAGTCAGTTTCCCTTTGCCCGATCTGAACTTCAACGTTAACAACCTGTACCCGTTTAAGCGATCCGGCATTCAGGCGCTCGAGAATTTTTCAACGCGCCTCACGGTGACCGCCATCAACGAGATTACAAACAACCTGGGCCCGCGCATCGTGGGTGTAGAAAATGGTACGCCCATTTATCGCGACAGTATTGCCAAGTTTAATCTTGACAACCTGCCCACCTTCCTGAAAAATGCCAACAAGGGTATTCGGTTCGATATCCCGCTGCAAACGTCTGTAAAGTTGCTGCGCTTTTTCACGCTCAGCCCAAGTGTGAGCATGAACGAGCGCTGGTACTTCAACAAGTTGGTTTGGGATACCGTATCGGTGCGCGATACAAACACGGGCTTGTACACGGGGTCAACCCCTGTGGTGATTGACACCCTGGATGGCTTCAACCGCATCAATAATTTTTCTGGGAGCATTTCGCTGAACACGCGCATTTACGGAACCTACTTTTTAAAATCGGGCCGCGTGAAGGCGATCAGGCATGTCATCAATCCATCCGTGGGGTTCAGCTTCCAACCGGATTTTGGCGAAGCGCGGTACGATTATTACCAAACGCTGGCCGTGCGCAATGGTTCGCGCATCACGGAACAAAGGCGCTCACGGCACGAAGGGTTCGTATATGGAGGTTCGACACAAGGGCGTCAAAGCGCCTTGAACTTCAGCATCAACAACACACTTGAGATGAAGGTTAAAAATAAGAAGGATAGTCTTTTCCAAAAGATTCCGCTGTTTAACACGCTGTCGCTCAGCACGAGTTACAATTTCGCTGCCGATTCGTTTAAACTGGCACCCTTCGGCATCGCGGCCAATACCAACATCCTGAACGAAAAGATCAACCTCAACATTACGGCCACGATCGATCCCTATCAATATGTCAAGGTCAATGTAGGTACATCCGAAAAACCGGTGTTTCAGGAAGTAAAGGTGAGCCGGTATGCGTGGAATGCCGGAAAGGGGATTGGCCAGTTGTCGCAGGCTACCCTTGTTTTTGGCACGAATCTAAATCCAAAGGGCCAGGAAAAAGACAGCGAGTTCAGGCAGCGTGTGGGTGAGAGCAATGCCACGGATGCGGACAAAAAGTTCCTGCTTCAGAATCCGGATGCCTATGTCGATTTCAGTATTCCCTGGAACCTCCGGTTAAATTACAGTTTCAACTACTCAAAAACCGGCAGTCAGCCCTCCAACATCACACAAAGTCTTCAGTTCTCGGGCGACTTTTCCCTTTCAGAAAAGTGGAAGGTGCAATTCAACTCTGGTTATGATTTTGAGAGCAATGAGTTTACCCAAACGTCCATCTCGCTCAACCGCGATCTGCACTGCTGGCAAATGTCGCTGTCGTGGGTGCCGTTCGGACCGTTCCAGTCCTACGGGTTTAACATCGGCATCAAGTCATCGATGCTGCAGGATCTGAAGCTCAACCGCACGAGGTCGTTCTTCGATAACTGATTACTTCAACCAGCCTTCGATTTCCTCAACCGTTGCGTTAGCGATTTCCAGTTTCATTTTCTTCCGCATGCCGGCCAGGTCATTAAATAGTTTAGTTGGCTTGATCTCCTTGAGCTGCGCCATGGATTGCACGCCCAGTTTTTGAATTAAGGGGATCAACTCCTTCCGCACACCGGCTGCTTCCAGTTCACGTTCGAGGTCAGCACCCTGAATTTTCTCCGGACGCATTTGAGGGAAAAACAGAACATCCTGGATAGACGGTGAGTTGGTCATCAACATGGCAATCCGGTCGATGCCAAAGCCGATGCCGGCTGTTGGCGGCATACCGTATTGCAGGGCGCGAAGAAAATCATGATCGATGTACATGGCCTCATGATCGCCCCGCTCCATCAATTTCATTTGCTCTTCAAAACGGGCCTGTTGTTCCAGCGGATCGTTCAACTCGGAGTAGGAGTTGGCGATCTCCTTACCGTTGGCCATCAACTCAAATCGTTCCACCAAACCCGGCTTGCTGCGGTGCTTCTTTGTGAGCGGGCTCATCTCTACCGGGTAGTCGGTGATGAACGTAGGCTGAATGTAGTGGGGCTCACACTTCTCTCCGAAAATGGTGTCGATCAGTTTGCCCTTGCCCATGGTATCATCTACCTCGAGGTGCAATTGCTTGCAAACCTGACGCAGCCCGGATTCATCCATTTCGCTGATGTCGATGCCCGTATGCTCGCGAATGGCGTCATAAATGCTTACCCGCTTAAAGGGTGCTTTGAAGTCAATCACGCGGTCACCCATGGTTACCTCCGTAGTGCCATTTACGTCACGTGCCGTTTTCTCCAGCAGTTTCTCGGTGGTCTCCATCATCCAGAAGTAATCCTTGTAGGCCACGTAAAACTCCAGAATGGTGAACTCGGGGTTGTGGGTGCGGTCCATTCCTTCATTGCGGAAATCGCGGCTGAACTCATAGACCCAGTCGAAACCGCCTACGATGAGGCGCTTCAGGTAAAGCTCGTTGGCAATGCGCAGGTACAAGGGGATATCGAGCGCATTGTGGTGTGTTACAAACGGGCGGGCGGCTGCGCCACCCGGAATACTCTGGAGCACGGGCGTCTCCACTTCCAGTGCGCCCTGTGCGTTCAGAAAATCACGCATGGAATTGATCATGCGGGTACGCTTAACAAACGTTTCCTTCACCTGAGGATTGATGATGAGATCGGCATAGCGCTGCCGATAGCGGAACTCCGGATCGGTGACGGCATCAAACACGTGACCCTCTTCATCGCGCTTCACGACTGGCAACGGCTTCAACGATTTGTTCAGGAGCGTCAGCGATTGAACGTGAACGGTGGTCTCGCCCGTTTTGGTGGTAAACACAAAACCCGACACCGCAATGATATCGCCAAGGTCGAGCAGGTGCTTCACCACCCGGTCAAAAAAAGCTTTGTCCTCCCCGGGGCAAATGTCATCTCTGCGCACGTAAAGCTGGATGATGCCTTGCGAATCCTGCAGCTTTACGAACATCACCTTGCCTTTGTCGTTGAGGCTCATGATGCGGCCGGCCAGAGAAACGGACGCAAACTGGTCTTTCTTTTCCTCCGTGAAGGTGTTGAGGATATCGGCCGAAAAATGAGTTACCGGAACCGAGGATGCCGGGTAGGGGTCGATGCCCAGTTGGCGCAGCTCGTCCAGTTTGTTTCTGCGGATGATTTCCTGCTCGCTCAATTGCATGAATTACAAAAATTAGGTGGCAAAAATACTCTAATAACAGGGAGTGAGAAAGTTGGGAATTAAAACGCTGAACGATATCCTGAAATACTAGCGACCTTTCCGCCTCGCCAGTTCTTTCCGAATCAATGTCAATTCGCGACTGCTTTGCCCGGCAACGGAGGTATTCTCGGCCGCCCTCCTAAGCAAATAGGGCATCACACTTTCCACCGGCCCGTAAGGAACGTACTTCACCACATTGTACCCGGCATGGGCCAGGTTGAACGAGATGTTGTCACTCATACCCAGCAACTGAGAAAACCACACCCGCTTATCATCGGGGCGCATGCCGTGTTTTTCCATCAGCACGGTCAGGTACTGGTTACTGTACTCGTTGTGCGATCCACACAAAATCGTAATGCGCTGTTTGTTGTCGATGCAGAACGCGAGGCCCTGATTAAACATGTCATCGGTCGCCTGCTTGGTTGGATTAATAGGGTCCGGATATCCTTTTTCGGCTGCACGGGCTCGCTCAATTTCCATGTACGCTCCCCGCACCATCTTAATACCGATAAAGTAATGGTGCATGGCCGCAGTATGAAAATCATCGCGGAGGCGTTTGAGCGCATCCGTGCGGTACATCTGATACGTGATAAATACGATGGCCTTCTCCTTGTTGTACTTGGCCATCATGTCGTGGGTGATGTCGTCAATAACATCCTGAACCCAGCTGTGTTCGGCATCAATGAGAATGGGAATCTTCAATTGATGAGCTTTAGCACAGATGGTATCGATGCGCTGGCGGAATCGCTCCAGGCTACGGGTTTCGGCTTCGGTCAGGGGCGCTTTGCTTTGGACTTTCTCCAACAGATCCATGTCGCCCAGGCCTGTCGCTTTGAACACGCAAAACGGTACGGCCTCATTTATTCGAGCCTCATCAAACGTGGCCAGGATTTGTTCGGCTGTCCGGTCAAAATCCTCTTCTGCATTCTCGCCTTCCACTGAGTAATCCAGGATGGTGCCTACTTTGTATTTCCACAGTTGGGCAATGGTGCCGTGGCTTTGCTCGATGGTCTCGCCACCACAGAAGTGCTCAAACACCGTGCTTCGAATCAGCCCCGTAACAGGTAGCCGCATGGCCAAACCCATCTTTACCAGGCGGGTGGCTGTGGCCGAAATCCACGGATGGTTGACCACATTGAAGATGAAACTGGCCTTTCGCATTTCGCGATCGGACTTATACTCGAAAGCAATGTGGGTGTCATCAAACTGCACCGCGGGCTGAACTTCCATAGCGTACGGGGAAAAGCGTTCAAATATACACGCAGAAATCGTTTTCGGGCATTCCTGGCTTTCGGCAGGCCGGTTTTAATTGAGTTAATTTGTAGCATGCGGTCCGATCGGGTTCTCATTCAACCACACGCTGCCGAACTGGTGGCGGAATTTCTCAGGGGCCATACCTTCACCCGGCTGGGCGTGCTTACCGATGCAAACACCTACCGGTACTGCTATCCACTCATCAGTCACCACCTGCCCGAGCATACCTCCTTCATCGTGGCTGCGGGCGAAGAGCACAAGCAGGTGAGCACCTGTGAGCAAATCTGGAAGTGGATGACAACCGAGGAGTTTGACCGCCACAGTTTACTGGTGATCCTGGGCGGTGGCGTATTGGGCGACATGGGTGGATTTTGCGCAGCCACCTTTAAGCGTGGCATCGACTTCATTTTAGTGCCCACCACCCTGCTGGCCCAGGTAGATGCAAGCGTGGGTGGCAAACTCGGTATCGACTTTCACGGATTCAAGAATCACATTGGGCTGATTCGCCAGCCGCTGGCGACACTGATCGCACCGGAATTCCTGGCCACGCTGCCCGGAACGGAATTGAAGTCAGGTTATGCTGAAATCATCAAGCACAGTTTGCTGATGGGCCGCCAGCCGTGGGACCACGTGCGCTCGCTTCCACCGACCGGCCACGATCTGCAAAAACTGATTGCTGATTCTGTGGCCTTCAAACAATCCGTGACGGAACAGGATCCGGAAGAGAAAGGGCTTCGAAAAATTCTCAACCTGGGGCATACGGTTGGGCACGCCATGGAGTCGGCTTCGTTTGAGTCGACAAGCAGGCTCTTACATGGCGAAGCCGTGGCAGCCGGGTTGGTGATGGAAAGCCACCTTGCCCGGGTGAAGGGGCTGCTCAATGGCCCCTCTTTCGAGGAAATTAGAAATTATATTGTGTCGGTCTATGGCTGGCCCGGCCAGCATTTGTCGGTCGACCCGATTATTGAGCATATCCGGCACGACAAGAAAAATAAAGGTAAAACGATACTGATGGCGCTCCTGACGGATATCGGAGAGCCTGTGTGGGATGTGGAGGTCAGTGAGGAAGAAATCCGGCTATCGTGGCGGGCTTACGCATCTGGTCAGATGTAGTGCGCTTCCGAATCGTCAAACTTTGGCTTCTCCTTCTGTAACCCCTTCTTCAGGTCGTTGACCTTCCGGCTGATAAACTCTTTGGTCTTCTGCTTGCGGTTGCCCGTTAACAACCAAGCCGCCAACAGCGCTCCACCAGCCAGTCCCAAACCAATCGCAAATTTTCGGGTCGTTGTCATCTCTTACAAATATAAACCGGCCTACAATTTCTTTTGTTTCAATGGGCTTAGATTTTTTTTAAATCTAATTTGCCGCTCACGTGCATCCCGCAGTTCATATCCAACACAACACGGAAGTAACCGGCACAGCCGCCAACTTGCCTGCCTCGAAGAGCATCAGCAACCGCGCATTGATCCTCCATGCGCTAACCAACTTTCGTTCGGTTTTGCATAACCTGTCAGCCGCCCGCGATACCCGCCTGATGCAGCAGTTGGTTCAATCCCCCGAAAAGTCGCTGAACGTATTGGATGCCGGCACCACGATGCGGTTCCTGACGGCCTATGTGGCCGTTACCGGCCAGGAAAAAATACTGACGGGAACTCCGCGCATGCTGGAGAGGCCGATCAAACCGCTGGTGGATGCCCTTCGAACACTGGGCGCCAGCATTGACTATGAAGGCCGGGAAGGTTTCCCACCGGTGCACACGCATGGCTTCTCCCGGCAAATGGCCGATGTCATCGAGATACCCGGCAACATCAGCAGTCAATACATTTCGGCCCTGATGATGGTGGCTCCCCAGCTGCCCCAAGGGCTAACCTTACGGCTAACCAGGTCCGTTGCCAGCGTTCCTTATATCAAAATGACCGCGGCCCTGATGGCACAGTTTGGGGTTACTCCTCAACTCAACCTTCCGGAAATCCAGATTGCCCCGGCCAACTATCAGCCGGCCGAGCTAACGATTGAGGCCGATTGGTCGGCAGCCAGCTATTGGTATGCGTTTGTGGCACTTGCAGATCATGCACAAGTTGTGCTGCCGCACGTAACGGACAATTCGCTGCAGGGCGACCGGGTTATTGCTGACCTGATGAGTCAACTGGGTGTTGCTACAGCTTTTGTGGATGGCGAAGCCCGACTGACCAAAAAAACGGTATCGGTGAGCAAGCTCGTTTGGGATTTCAAGGATTGCCCCGATCTTGCACAAACGGTTTTGCCGGTGTGTGCGGTATTGGGAATAGCTGGCGAGTTTGTTGGACTCGAGAGTTTGCGTATAAAGGAAACCGACCGTATTGCCGCGTTGCAGAATGAGTTGCAAAAACTGAACTGTGTGTTTGAAGAGCCAGAAGCAGGTCGCTGGACGCTGACTCCCGGAGCGCTACCAGAGGGGCCGGTGACTATCCAAACCTACCACGACCATCGCATGGCGATGGGCTTTGCACCGCTGGCCACCCGCATTCCGTTGGTCATTCAGGATCCATCGGTGGTGGATAAATCGTATCCCGACTTCTGGGCGGACATGCAGCGGGTTGGATTTACCCTTGAAAAGATTTGAAATAATCGGCCGCCTTCAGCAGCCGGCTTCCGTACCAACTGAACATCTCGCCATCGGCCAGCCGAACAGTTGCGTGGGGGCATAGCGCAGATAAAGCGGCAATGTGTCGATCGCGAAACGGAAAAGGTTCGGACGATAGCAGGATGATATCCGGGTTGAGTGTAACAATATCCGGGTCCGTAATCTGCGGATAGCGGGAGGACGTAATCACGTTTGTCCACCCGATCTTTTCAATCACTGAATTGATGAACGTATGGCGGCCGACCGCCATCCAGGGCTCCTGCCAGATCAGGTACAACACGCGGGCCGGTGGCAGTTGAATGTTGGACCAGCTGTTGAGAATCCGCATCACGAAATCCTCCGCCCGATCGGGTGTAATCGTCATCAGCCCTACGGCACGGATCATCGCCAACGCATCGGTAAAGCTCACGATATCGCTCATCCACACCGGGTACCGTGCGGCCAGGGTGTTTATTCCCTCTTCGTAGTTCTCCTCTTTGTTGCCGATGATCAGGTCGGGCTTGAGGCGATCGATGACTTCGAAGCGGAATTTTTTGGTGCCACCAATAATTTCTTTGGTTTTCATGGCCTCTGCAGGATGAACACAAAACTTGGTAACCCCAACCACGCGATCGGCCAAGCCAAGGTCGAACAGCAACTCGGTTTGGGAGGGCACCAGTGAGATGATCCGTTGAGGATCAGCGGGCACGAAAACCGTTCGCCCCATTTGATCAACTAGCTGCCTGTCCATAAAAAAGCCCCGGGGTAACGGGGCTGTCTATTACTTGATATATCGGAAATCCATGCCTGGCTTTACCTGAAGCAGGGTTTCGTAAATCAGGTTGATCACGTTTTCCACATCTTCTTTATGCACGGTTTCAACGGTGGTGTGCATATACTTCAGCGGCAGCGAGATGAGCGCAGAGGCAACCCCTTCGGCTGAATAGGCGAAGGAATCCGTATCCGTGCCGGTAGAACGCGACACCGCCTGGCGCTGGAACGGAATCTTTTTCTTCTGGGCCACGTCAATGATCATCTTCAGTACATTGTTCTGCACAGCCGGTCCGTAGCATACTACCGGTCCTAACCCACACTTCAGATTGCCGCTCTCCTTCTTGTTGTACATGGGCGATTGCGTGTCGTGGGTCACGTCTGTACAAATGGCGAGGTCGGGCTTAATTCTGCGGGAAATCATTTCAGCTCCGCGCAAACCGATTTCCTCTTGTACAGAGTTGACCACGTAAAGGGCAAACGGCAGCTTCTTTTTGTTCTCCTTCAGCCTGCGTGTAACCTCGGCAATCATGTAGCCGCCCATGCGGTTGTCCAACGCGCGACCGACCAGGTAGTTCTTGTTGAGTTCAATCAGTTCATCTTCAAATACAGCTACGCAGCCCACATGCACGCCCATCGCCTCCACTTCTTTCTTGCTCTCGGCCCCAATGTCGATGAAAATATTTTTGAGACTGGGGGCTTCTTCTTTGCCGGCATCGCGTACGTGAATGGCAGGCCAACCGAACACGCCTTTCACCGTGCCCTTGGCAGTGTGAATGTTTACCCGCATCGAAGGGGCAATCTGATGGTCAGATCCTCCGTTTCGCCTCACGTAGATGTACCCGTCTTCGGTGATGTAGTTCACGAACCAGGAGATTTCATCGGCATGGGCCTCGATTACGACCTTGTATTTCGCCTTTGGGTTTACGATGCCCACGGCTGTTCCGTACACGTCCACCATGTAATCGTCCGTGTAGGGCTTGAGGTAATCCAGCCAGATTTGCTGGCCGGTATATTCAAAGCCGGTGGGCGATGCGTTGTTGAGGTAGTCGAACAGGAATTTTTTGCTCTTTTTATCCATGATGTTAAGAATTATTCACTGATGGTGCTGGCAAAAATATTCTATTCTCCGCAAAGAGAGCGGAGATTACCAAGATATTCTCCGCATGATATGCGGAGAATAGACGGGAGAGCCTTTACAACGGAATGTTGCCATGCTTTTTACGGGGCAGTTTGGCCGCTTTGTTTTCCAGCATTTGAAATCCGCGAATGAGCTTTTCGCGGGTTTGGCGGGGGAAGATCACTTCATCGATGTAGCCGCGCTCGGCCGCACCGTACGGATTCGCAAATTTCTGTGTGTACTCGTCCACTTTCTCTTTCAGCTTCGCTGCCGGGTCAGCGGCTTCAGAAATCTCCTTTCGGAAAATAATTTCAGCCGCGCCTTGCGCACCCATCACCGCAATTTCAGCCGTAGGCCATGCATAGTTCAGGTCAGCCCCGATATGCTTTGAGTTCATAACATCATAAGCTCCGCCATAGGCCTTTCGCGTGATGACCGTGACGCGGGGCACAGTTGCTTCGCTGAAGGCGTACAACAACTTGGCTCCGTTGGTGATGATGGCATTCCACTCCTGATCGGTGCCCGGCAAAAATCCCGGCACATCTTCGAATACCAACAGTGGAATGTTGAAGCAGTCGCAAAACCGAACAAAGCGGGCGCCTTTGACGCTGGCGTCAATGTCGAGCACGCCTGCCAATGCCGCGGGCTGGTTGCCAACAATACCGATGCTGCGACCAGCCAGGCGGGCAAACCCCACCACAATGTTCTCGGCAAAGTTTTTATGCACCTCAAAAAACGCGCCTCCGTCTACCACAGCCGAAATCACTTCGCGCATGTCGTAAGGTTGGTTCGGATTTTCAGGAATAATGTTATCCAAAGCCGGGCGCGATTCATTGCCCGGCTCATACGCCACGCGGGGAGCTTCGTCTTCGCAGTTTTGCGGAATGAAGCCGAATAGCGTTTTAATCTGTTGAATACACTCGGCCTCGTTGGCGCAGGCAAAATGGGTTACTCCGCTTTTGGTGCTGTGCGTACTGGCACCACCCAACTCCTCGGAAGTGACATCTTCATGTGTTACCGTCTTTACCACGTTGGGCCCCGTGACAAACATGAACGAGGTGTTCTCCACCATAAAAATAAAATCGGTCATGGCAGGCGAATACACGGCACCTCCTGCGCACGGACCCATTATGGCAGAAATCTGCGGCACTACACCGCTGGCCATAACGTTGCGGTAAAAAATATCGGCATAGCCACCGAGGGAAACCACGCCCTCTTGAATGCGCGCACCGCCAGAGTCGTTGAGGCCAATCACCGGTGCGCCATTCTTCATCGCCAGATCCATGATCTTCACAATCTTCTCAGCGTGGGTCTCCGAAAGAGATCCGCCAAACACGGTGAAGTCCTGCGAAAAAACATATACCAGGCGGCCCTGAATGGTGCCATAACCGGTTACGACACCATCGCCCAGGTAGCGCTCCTGGTCCAGGCCAAAATCGTGGCTGCGGTGCAACACAAATTTGCCCATCTCTTCAAACGATCCTTCATCGAGCAAAAGCTCGAGGCGCTCGCGGGCCGTCAGTTTTCCTTTTTTATGCTGCTGCTCAATGCGCTTTTGGCCTCCACCCAACAGCGCCTCTTCATTTTTCTTCTTCAGTTCGTCAAATTTCTCCAGCAAGCGCGAGGATGTAGGTTGTGTAGCCATAGGTTCCGGTAAAGAGTCAAATATAAGTAGGGATGAGGGTTGTCGCCACCCCCGGCTACAATTGTTTACCCACACCGGTAAACCCGTTCTGTTATCTTGCAGGATGCAGCGACTGGCCGTTATTGATCTGGGTACAAATACCTTTCATTTGTTGATTGCCGAACAACACTCGGGCCGGTATGATATTCTGCACCGCGATCGCCTGGCGGTGAAGGTCGGTGTTGGCGGTATTAACCAGGGTCTGATCACTCCGGAAGGAGCCGCACGTGCCCTGAACGCCTTTCGCCAGTTTGCCGGAGAGTTGAAGTTGTGGAAAGTGAACCGTGTGAGGGCGATTGCCACCAGCGCGTTTCGAAATGCGCGCAATGGGGCAGAGGTGGCCGAGGCCATTCGCCAGGAAACCGGCATTGGCATTGAGATTATTCCGGGAGAACAGGAGGCCGATTACATCGCCCGGGGTGTATTGCAAGCCGTGGGGGTGGGCACACAACCGGCCCTGATCGTGGATATTGGGGGTGGCAGTGTGGAAATGATCGTGGCGAGTGAGCTGGCTACGCTCTGGAAACGGAGTTTTGAAGTAGGCGGCCAGCGATTGGTCGAACTCTTTCAACAGCATGATCCCATCTTATCATCAGAAAAGGAAGCGCTTTTTCGACACCTCGATGAACGGCTGGCTGATCTGCTGCCGGCCCTTGATGAGTTCCGGCCATCTGTCCTGGTGGGGTCGTCCGGAACCTTCGACACGCTGAGTGAAATGTTTTGCTACCGCGAACACCGGCCGTATGACGGCACTCAACCCGAAACCCCATTGACACTGGAGGGCTTTCATTACTTCCACCGCCTGTTTCAAAAAAAGAACCGCAGCGAAAGGATGCAAATGCCGGGTATGATCGAGTTGCGGGTTGACATGATTGTAGTGGCATGCTGCCTGATCGAATGGGTGTTGGCAAAACATTCCCTTTTTACCGAGATTCGGGTTTCCACGTTCGCCCTGAAGGAGGGCGTGCTCCTGGAAATGCTGCAACCCCATACCCATTGAAACCCACCCTGCTCCTCCTCATCATTAGCATTCCCGGGTTTGCCCAGGTCTCGTTCTTCAACATGCCCAACCCCGACATGCTGCCCGATGTGGGCTACTCGTATGTCGAATTTGACCGCTACCAAACCGTGAAGAATAACCCGGCTGTGAACGCCTCTGTCCTGCGCGCTTCGTTTCAGGTCACCTAATTTTTAGAGGCCGGCACTAACTGGTGGTTCAACGAAGATAACCCCAGCGACCCAAACCGCGTGGTGCTACTTTGACGGAGAAACTCCCATGAAAAATCTCATCTATGGGTTTATGGGGTTCAACCACGTAGAGGGGCCGCAGTCGTACACCCGCCTGATGGTGGGTGGGTATGGAAAGTTCATTAAAGACGTGCGCTCCACCTATGGATTTATCGGTGGGCTCGAACATCGCTTTAACGATCACATTGAATTTGTTGTGGATTATTTCCAGGGGATCGGGTGAGGGTTTTGGTCTTGCAGCTGGCATCGTTTACTACGCAGCCGAAAAGGGCCACAACTTGCCGCTCTACCTCGCTTACCAATGGGATAACGACAGCCGCGAAAATGATTTGATCTTGTTCCAGATCGGTTACTTTTTCCGGGCCTGGAAGCAAAAGCCTTAGAACCAGGCCGTCAGGTTCGCGATGACCAACGCGCTGTGGTGCGCGGGTTGATCATCGGCATCAAAATAAACGGCCTCACCCGAGTAAAACTGCCGACCTTCAAAGCGGAACATGGCGTTTTCGGCAATCTTCACGTTTAGACATAACCCACTACTATACGTGCGAAAGCCTGAGACACCCGTAATGGGTGCGATAAAGACCAACTGCGGGTCATGGAAATACTCCACCCGCCCGGAAATGGAAACCGTTGAGTTAATCGTGTATCGCCCGATGACATTGGCCTGCCACCATTGCCGGGTAGCACCGGTATTCATTTGCTGCCAGCCGACATACGTGCTGGCCGTAGCATCCCATTTCGAGTTTTTCGGCTTGTAGATCCAAAAGAAATCGAACAGGTAGCGCGTGCGAAACTCAGGGTTCTGGTTGTTTCGTTCATCACCTGCAAACGTATTCCAGTTGAACAGCATTGAGTTGTTTGGGCGAAACTCCACCTGTGCCCCAAACGATTTCTTCTCGTTGTTATCCTGAATCACCTGCCAGCCATTCAAGAGAAAAAAATTGGCGTTCCATTTTTGATTCAACGGTACGCTCAACTTGGCTCCGCTCAGGTAATAGGGTACATACTCCGGGGCAAAGGAACGCGTGTACATCAAGTGGTCTTTTGAGATCGCGCTTTCATTGGTATAGGGTGAACCAAACACTCCCACATCCAGCCAGATGTTCCGCTTCTGCGACAAATTGACACCCAGGTACCCTTCGACAATATTCTTGAGCGTACCGGGCTCGTTGGCATAGTTAGCATTCATATACGTGCCGAACCCGGGCACTAACCGAGCCCGCATCCGGTTGGACCTATACCGCAGGTCGATGTAGGCCAGGTTGATGGCCATTTCCTTGTGGCGGGCCGAGCTAACGAAATACGGATTATCACCGGAGGACGGCTGACTGAAATTGAATCCGTAGTACGTATCCACATATCCACCGATACCGAGGTGACCGATCACGGTCGTTTCCAGCGTGTCCATCGTGGCGGTATTGACCACCTGGGCATCGGCCACCCACGAGCACAATAAAAAAGCAACGAGAAATCGAAAGCGCACGATCAAAGAAACGAAAGAAAAACGGGTGAAAGTTAGAGGCTATCTCAAAAAACTTACTCGTTGTCAGGCTGAGTCCGACCCCTGGCGGCCAGTGGCGGACACAAAATCATAAACCACTTACCTGGCGATCCTTCGGGTACTTCACATCGAACCTATACACCAACTTTTTGGTCTCGTTCGGCTGTAACGTGATCTCCCAACTGAGTTTACCGGTATTGATGTTGTACGCAGCACCCCCTCTATCGACCAGCGTGACTTCGATGTCCTTATTTTGAGATACGGGGATATGATCTTCCACCGTGATGCGGACAGGTTCACCTTTGGTGTTGCGGACTGAAATCTCCCAGGCATAGCTCTCGCGCTGGCTTCCGCCAATGGTCTTGCGCGAAGTGAAGTCTTTAAGCTTCTCGCGTTTTACCACGATGCGCTTATCGCGCCCCAGTGAAATGGCCAGCGTATCTTTAATGCTATTGGGGTCGATGTAGCTTTTCCCCACAAAGGTTCCTTCAAAAAAGATGTTGGCTTCTCCGGGAAGCAGATTGAACTCCTCCCAGCCGGTGGCACGGGCCATCAGGAAGGCGTCATTGTCGAGCTTGGGCGCCACTGCATAACGGTAATCGGCCTTCATCTCATAATTGCGGATATCAACGAGCGTGGGCTTCGCTGAGGAAGAAACCGTGTACGGAATTGAAATGTCGAACTCAGTATTCAGCGTTGTCTGAATTGTGGTAACATAGCCTGATGTTGATTGAGCTACATCCAACTCCTCTCTTTCCGCTGCTGCAGCAGGTGCGGCTACTGCCCGGTTTACCTTGTACGCTTTATCCATTACAGGCTGGTAGAAATCCAAAAACCACGTATACAGCTCGGGCTTCACGCCTCCCTGCGAAGGATTGGCTGTTGAAAGTTTCAGCTTTACATTCTTCCATTCTTCCCCTGTGCTTTGAAACACGTTGGCTTTGTAAGCCAGTTGAATCGGGCTTTTGGTGTTGATGGCGCGCAAATCATATACCGGCACCCATCCGGCATTCGCCACTACATAACTCACCTCCAACTCAGCGGCTGTCGCTGCATCCGCAGAGACATTGATCACAATCTCGCTGGTGTTTCGACTGTACAATTCATTTTGCGAACTGATCTGCTGATTCAATTGCTGGATGCGCTCGTTCATCTTCTTAACACGCTCATCGATTTTCATACGGCCCTGCACAATGTCACCCAGGCGGCCGCGGTAAAAATCCGCCATAGCTTTCAGTTCGGCTACCGTCAGGTTCTGGTTCGTGCCGCCAATTTTCTGGTTGGCCAACAGCATTTGTTCCTCCTTGCCCAAAATTTCGCGCTGGCTTTGCTGCAACGCCACTTCGCGCTGATACCAGCCCAGCGAATCTTTCAGCACTTTGAGCGCCTTTGGCAGATTAAACTCATTCAGGTAATTCTGCCGGTGGCTGATGCCGAGAATGACGTAACTGCCCTTTCCGGACACAGAAATACTCTGGGGATCCAACTGCGCGCTAAGGCCGGTGACAATCAGGCTGACGCGTCCTGCCTCCAGGCGCGTCTTCACTTCGCGGTTCACCTGTGCCTGATTCAGAAAAACAGTCACCTGACTGATTTTTGAGTCAACTATTTTCTCGTTTTGTGCCATTGCCCACCCGCAGGTTAGCGAAAGCCAAAACACAACTAGGCTTTTTTTCATATCGGTTTATATACGTTTGATGCTGAGATGACTTGACGGAGCAATTTCCACATTTTTTGACCAATTATTTTTCGCACGTTCCCCCGAAACGTTGCAATATTTGTACCATGACGGATAAGGTTTTTCCCAAAGAGCAACTGTGGCAAATGGCCCATGGGGTTTTCATCAAAATGGGCTGCCCCGAAAATGAAGCACGTACAGCAACGGACGTGTTGCTCAGTGCCGATCTGCGGGGCATCGACTCACATGGCCTCGCGCGGCTGAGCGGGTATGTGCGCCTGTGGGAAGCCAAACGGATTAACGCAACGCCCAACATTCGCCTGGTGCATGAGTCGCCCAGCACGGCAGTAGTTGATGGCAATGGTGGCCTTGGGTTGGTGGTGGCACCTTTTGCCATGGCCGTAGCCATTCGCAAAGCGCAGCAATGCGGCACCGGCTGGGTGGCGGTAAAAAATTCCAACCACTTTGGCATTGCCGGCTACCACGCCATGATGGCACTGCAACACGATATGATTGGCATGGCCATGACCAATGCGAGTCCACTGGTTGCCCCGACATTCTCAGTAGAACGCTTACTGGGCACCAACCCGATTTGCGTGGCTATACCGGCCGGGGAGCAACCCCCGTTTGTGGCCGACTTTGCCACCACCACGGCTGCCAATGGTAAACTGGAAATCCTGCAACGAAAAAATCAAGATGCACCATTGGGGTGGATACAGACAAAAGAGGGCCAACCCTCCAGCAACGCCAACGAATTAAAAGCGGGCGGGGCATTGGTACCGCTTGGTAGCGACCGTGAGCACGGCAGCCACAAAGGCTTTTGCCTCGGGGCGTGGGTCGATATCTTCTCAGCCGTATTGAGTGGCGCCAATTATGGTCCGTGGGTTCCGCCCTTTGTTAGTTTCTTATCACCACCGGCCGACCCGGTAGGTGATGGCATCGGTCACTTCTTTGGCGCCATGCGCGTGGATGCCTTCAGGCCGAAGGAGGAGTTTACCCAACACATGGATAACTGGATCAGGCGTTTTCGTTCGGCCCAAACGGTGGAAGGCCAGGAGCGGGTGATCATTCCCGGTGATCCCGAACGCGAGAGCGAACAAGATCGGATCAAGAACGGAATTCCGTTGAATGAAAAAGTAGTGGCCGACCTGAAGGAGCTATGCGCTAAACTTGATGTACCCTTTTAGAAACCCGCGGTGATGCCTGCCCGCAATATCCACGGACTGGAGTAGGGATAGTAATCTGTCGGTGAGGTAGGGTTGCGATACGAAAAGTTGTAGAGTGCCACCACAAACAATCCAGCACTGCGGCCCATTGGCTGAAAAAATCCACCACCTGCCATAAAACTGCTAAACACCTCGCGTGTGCGCTCTCCATTGAACAAAATGTACTCGTTGTTGAGGTACTCGTATTCGGTATGCAGAAACAGCGGACCATACACCTGAAAACGCACAAAGGGGCTAATGCCAAAATCATCGGTTGACACGCGCGGATCCACATACTTGTACGTGGTATGTCGGTAAATGAGGCTCACCCCGGCAGCTGCCCGTTGGCTGAGGCGATAGCCGATTAATGGAGAGATAGAGAAGAAATCAACATCACGGTTGAATGACAACCCTATACCACCACCGGTAAAAATCCGATCGCGGATTGAGGGTTTCTCCACCAGTTGTTCTTCGCCCCATTGACCAAAAACAGTCAGCGGAAGGGAGAGAAAAAAGCCCGTAAGCAGTATTAAAGCGTATTTCATTCGTCAGCGATTATGAAAATATCCTCAGTGTCTTTCTTCATCAGGTACTTTTCGCGGGCAAACTTCTCGAGCAACTCCTGGTTGGTCATTAACTCGTGGCGGTCTTTTTCCACTTCCTTGATTTTCTCCTGATAATATTCTTTTTCGCTCTCGAGGTGGTTGAGTTTGCGGCTCATCCGGAAGCGCGACACCAGATCGTTGGAGTCAAAAAACGCCAGCCATACAATAAAAAATAACCCGGCTGAAAAATAGAAGTTCTTAAAAAATGGAACTACACGCTTCATAGTTTAAAAAATATGTCGTGAAGGTAGCCATTTTTTTACTTTCTACGCCAACAGTTCCCTCAAACGGCCCTCATTGCGTACTTTGCCAGCCATGGCGAAACACCTGGTTTTGATCTTCCTCGGTGGCGGGCTCGGCAGCGTCATCCGGTATGTGTTGAGCCGGTGGATTCAAAACAGCGCAGCTTCACCTTTCCCGTGGGGCACATTCACCGTCAATGTGCTGGCCTGTTTTCTGTTTGGCTTGCTGATTGGATTTGCCGATCACCGCGGGTGGATTGCCGCCCCTTACCGGTACTTCTGGATAGTCGGATTTTGCGGGGGCTTTTCTACCTTCTCCGCTTTCAGTGGCGACATGCTTGCGCTGGCTGAAAAGAGCCTCTTTGTGCAGAGCGCAGTATACGCGATCGCTAGTGTGGCGCTGTGCTTTGTGGCCGTGGTGCTCGGGTTGTTCGTGAGCGAACGACTGTGATTACAGAGGCACGTACACCACCTTCTTGGTTTCAAAAAACTCTTCCTGAAAATAATCGGAAAGCGAATAGAGCGCGTAGGGGCGCTTGAGTTCGTTAAGTTCTTCTTCGAGATCGCCCCCCTTCAGGTACAAGATGCCGTTGTCCAACTGATGAAGTGACTTCTTCCTGGCTCTTAGGCGCACCCAACCGTAAAACTCCTTCATCCGGGTAACGGCCCTGCTGACGATAAAATCATACTGACCTTTGAGTTGCTCAGCACGAGCTTGCTCGGCCTGTACGTTTCTCAAGCCCAATGCCTCCGCCACCGCCTTCACTACAGTTATCTTTTTTCCGATTGAGTCAACCAGATGGAAACGGACCGTGGGGAACAGAATGGCCAGAGGAATACCGGGAAATCCTCCGCCCGTGCCAACATCCAGTATCTCTGCGCCCGGCTGAAAGGACTGTACTTTCGCCACGCCCAGCGAATGAAGGATATGATTCACATACAGATTTTCAACATCCTTTCGCGAGATCACGTTGATCTTCTCATTCCATTCGGCATACAAAGGGCCCAATTGCCGCAACTGATCTTGTTGGGCGGGTGTGAGATCAGGAAAGTAGCGCAACACTGAATGAAAGTCGTCCACAAAGATTTGTACTTTTAACAACCGATTTCAAAAGTAATGAAACAGATGCTTAAACTAGGATGGGTGGGGCTTTTCGTATGGCTGGTCGCCTGCTCGCCACAGGAAAAACCGGCAGAGGTTGCGGTAGGCCTCGATTCAGTAATGGCTGCATATCCGGATTTCAGCGGAGTGGTGCTGGTGGCGCAGCGCGGGCAACCTGTGTACGTTAAAAGTTTTGGCTATCGCGACTTTGAAACACAGGCGCTCCTCGACACCGCCACCGTTTTTGAACTTGCCTCCGTATCCAAAGCCTTCACGGCCATGATTATTATGATGCTGGAGGAAGAAGGGCGGCTGTCGTACGAGGATTCGGTAGGCAAGTTCATTCCGGCTCTTCCGTATCGGGGCGTCACCATCCGGCACCTGCTCAACCACACATCCGGCCTGCCCGATTACCAAGCCGTGATGGATCAGCATTGGGACAAATCGCAGGTGGCTTCGAATGAAGACAACATCGCTTATCTGATTCAGTATCATCCCGAAAAGAATTTTAATCCCGGTGAAAAATATGAATACAGCAATACCGGGTATATGCTGCTGGCCAGCATTGCTGAAAAAGCCAGCGGCCAGGATTTCCTGCAACTTCTTCAGGATAGAATTTTTTCGCCCCTGCGTATGTCGATGACGAGAGTACGCACGAAAACGGAAAAAGATAAGTTGCCCAACATGGCGTGGGGGCACATCTGGGTGGAGGAACGAGGCACCTTCGTGAAGGCAGATTCGTTTCCGGCCTTCAATTACACCATCTGGCTGGGCAACCGGAAGGGGCCGGGGCGGATTAGTTCTACCGCCCGCGATATGCTGCGGTGGGACCGTGCTCTGTACGGCACGCAGTTGGTAAGTGAAGAAACGCTTACGGAAGCTTTCTCTCCGGCAAAACTGAATGACGGCACATCCTCGTTCTATGGCTTTGGCTGGGACCTGGAACAGGACAGCACGCTGGGTAAGGTTGTGCGGCACTCCGGTGATAACCCCGGCTACAAAACGCATTTCATCCGCTTTCTTGATCGCGACTACACGGTGATTGTCTTATGCAACAATGCTCACGATAAGTTTGATGAGATTGTCAACCGACTAACCACTCAAATCCGGATGAAATGAAAACAAACTTTCTTTTAACGCTTGTCTTGAGCGTGGCAATCTCAGACATGCACGGCCAGTCGGTTGAGAAGGTCTTCTTTGGTGCCGAGCGAACAGAAGATTACTATCTCATGTTAAGGCCACACTCCGACAAAATCGCAGGAGTCCTCGTGCTGCTACCCGGATTCGGACAATTGCCAGAAAGCATTTTCCCGGAATCCAAGTTGTTTAATGTGGCCTACGCGAACAATCTGTTGACCGTGGCGATTGCTGGAGGCACCAAATTGTATGCAGATGAAGAGGTGACCGCAAAGCTGGATCGGGCATTTGACCATTTGCTGAAAAAATTCTCAGGTGTGCGCAAGGATCAGTTTATAATCGGAGGATATTCGGCTGGTGGAAGTATTGCATTACGGTACACCGAGGCTTGTAACCAGCCGACCAACCAACACCGAATTGCCCCAAGAGGTGTCTTTACTGTTGATTCCCCAATTGATCTGTTTGATATCTGGGGTTACTTTCAGCGAGAAAAAGAGAAAAACTTTTCGGACGCAGGAGTTGCCGAGGCCCGGTTTGCCACAGACATCATGGTGCGTGAAATTGGCTCTCCCACTACAAACCCGGCTCGGTACTCAGAACTCACTCCGTTCTATCGAGAGAATAAACAACCGGGTAATGAGCAATATCTGATGAACACAGCTGTACGCGTGTATGAAGACACGGATATCAACTGGCAACTTCGCGAACGAAGACGCAGCGTAGAAGACATGAATCTGTTCTCCGCTGCTGCACTGATCAATCGCTTGTTGCTCCAGGGACATACCCGTGCCGAGTTTATGCCAGCCAAGCAGCCCGGCTACCGCAGCAGCGGCCTGAGGCACCCCCACTCGTGGTCAATTGTTGATGAGGTGGAATTGGTGCAATGGTCGCTTAGCCTTATCAATCCATAATGAGAAACCCCCGCATGCGGGCGGGGGTTTTTTCAGTAGGGCGTTTGCACAGCGGGCTACCTAATCTCCCGCTCCATCGGCCTGAGCACGAGACACTGCATAGGTGGCCAGCCGCTTTCCATGATCGAAGCCCATGTCAATATCGGCCCGGTAGTGAATGGCGCCATAGAGTCGCGAAAGAGAAGCCTCCCGGGCCTGATCGGTAAACCACGGCCCGTCTGCCGGAAAAAGATACGTCAACACCTCAGCCGCAGCTGCCGAAAATGTAGAGTGGCCGGAGGTGTAAGCAGGAAAATTTGGCAAACCGGTTTTTACTTTAATGGACGGATCGAGCTGAGAAGGCCGGGGATTAAAATAGAAGTATTTCGCCTCCCAACACCCTACAGCGGCATCGTGGAGTGCCGTATTCAACAGGGCGTATGCGCGGGCGGCCCGCACTTCGCTGAAGCGCGCTTCAATGATGTTTCGCTCGGCAATATGATTCCAATGCCCGGGTGGTGTGTAGGTTCCGGCACCATCGGCCCACTTGTGAACAATCGCCTGTAAGTCACGCGATTTGTTTTCGGCAAAACTCTTCACTTCGGCCAACTGCCGTTTCATCTCTTCGGAATTCGTTGACGGAGGCGCTACCGGTCGCTCGCTCACCAATTGCGCAGATGAAATATGCCAGGGCAACACGTTACCAAAACCCGGAAGCATCGGTGGCCGTGCTGGCGACTCCAGACTCTTCCAGGGGATTTCTCCCCGTGCCACAGCAGCGTCCTCCAATTGTTTCCACAGAGCCGGTGTGCCTACAGCAGCAGCCAACCCATCGGTGCGAAAGCGACTACCCGGTGCTGTTACTACCGCAGCCACCGCTTTTCCCAATGCCAACCCGGCAGAAACATCACTGGGGGCTGCTTTGCCCGACCACAACGCTGCGTTACGCTGCTCGGCCGCCATTTTGGTGATTTGCTCAACCGAGGCCGGAAAAAGAATCTTAAGTAACTCGGCCGTCACCCCGCTGATCACCGCATCTTCTGACGGATAGGCGGGTAAAGAAGTTGCCGGCACGAGGGCATTCACACCATTGTCCACGGCATATGGAGCGGGCCGGTTGTAGAGATACTTGTAGTACCAGGCCGCTTTCAAGGCATCATATTGCACCACGGAAACGTAGGCATACGCACGCGCAGCATACGGAGGGTTGGAAAATGGAAATTGCGGATCGGCAAACGGGTTCTCAGGATCGGGGAAAACATAGGTGTCATCGGCACGCGGAGCTGGCGCCAGGTTGTAGCGAGCCACCAGTTCGCGCATGATCTGGTTCCACCGAACAACTCCACCCACACTCCAGTACTCAACGGCTTGCCGCTGCTCACGTGTTAAGTTGGCTTGAAGTGCTTTGACTGTCGCCAGTTCCGCCTGGTAAGCCGCGGAGTTCGGATCAGCGGGTGCGGCTACGGGAACTTGCACGCTGTAGTTGCCACTTAGCAAGTAGGGCGTCCACGTAGCTGCGGTCTCATCCAGCCGCGAAGGATTCAAGGCAGGCAACGTAGCCAGCTCAATTTCTTTGCTGCAGCCGGCCAGCAGGACTAAGACCAGCGCAAGCGAAAACAAGATCAGATTTTTCATGGCTGTTGTGCGTTTTCGTGTTTTGAAAAATGAAAAGTGTACAGCACGCCTGCCATAGCATACAGCGATTGACCAACGTTACGGCCGTGAAGGGTGTAGCCCACCTGTGCGCGCACGGCCAGATTGGGAACTGCCGGCAGATAATACATGCCCGTAAGATCAAGTCTGGAGAAGTTCATGCGGTTGCTGACAAAGGGCATATCCTGTCTCCGTATATCACCGCCCCCGAGTGTATTCTGCTGCGTATAGTTCACGAATACCTCCAGTCCGTTTTTGATGCGGCCTGCCGCAAATGAGAAATCCATTACGTTCGGCATCCACACTTCGTTGCTGAGTACCAACTGGCCATCGGTGTAGTAGGCCGGGCGATCTAGTGTAACATTGCTGCGCCAGGTGTAAGCCGTGGTGCCGTTGACATACCAACCGTTGTCGAACGAATAATTCAAGGTACCGCGTCCCCAAATTCGATTAGCCTGAAGGCCAATGGAGAACGGCAAGTTATCGGGCGTGTAATCGGAGACAGGCACACTGCCACCACCAACCACAAAACCCCGAAGCTGGCCCTTACCCCATTGTTGCCCGAACAATCGATATTTGAGGACAAGCGTCACATCCTGCAACCCGGACTCACCCGCCATCACGCCCTGATCGGCCTTTGTGGCTACAAAAGGCAAAAACACCATCAGGTTAAGCCGGTCGGACAGCCCGTAATTACCAAGCCAGGTAACGGAGGTTGTGCTGAGTGTGCCAATGTTTTCATTTTTTCGCTTCAATGTTCCTTCCCAGTAGCTTGACCATCGGTCATGCGTAAACAGGAAACCCGTGCACAGATCACCCTTGGGCATCATCAGCCCATCGTAAATCGTTTGCGCGTTCGTATAGAAAAATAGCAGCATACACGCTGCCGTGTACAATAACTTCATAGTCTAATTTTTTATTGAATAAAATGCACCGGTGGCCGTGGAGAACCACAGCTCACGAAAACAGGATCAGGCTGCCAGGGGTGGCGGCAGCAGAACGGTGTAATGAGGTGGCCGGCATTGACCGTTGGCCTGGTGCGCATGCAAGTCACGAGCCCAGCCGGTGCTCTGCACATTTATGCCAATGCTATCCACGATGAAATCTTTGATGAGAACCGGAGCTGTCTTTCCTTTCGGCCCGGACTCCGGGGTGTCAGTCAACTGCTTTACAAAATCGCGAAAGGATTGATGGACAGAGGTGAGGTGTTGGTCCTTGTAATACGTGACCGTTAACGTATCGCGCTCGTATTTCTGGCGGGCGGCCCCGTAATACTGACCATTGTGTTCCAACTCGCCACGCACGATTTCAAAATCGGTGCGATCGGGCATGTAGGGAATACTCAGCGGAATCTGCACGGTAAGAACTTCCACACCGTCCCCGGCTTGCATTTCCAGTTTTTCCAGCAGCCGCACGGAACTGCGGTAACGCAAAAACGAAAGCACGCCATAATACCCAACTGAGTTGAAGAGTATCAAAAGCACCAACAAAAGGGCAAATGGCTTGCGCATGAACAACGAATGTAGGCCATCTGAGGCTAGCCTGCAAATGGCTGCAAAATCAAATGTGCTCTTTCTTGTTTTTCACCATGTCGTAGAGGAGTTCGCGGGCGCGGTGTAACTGCGCCTTCACGGTGCCCAGAGGCGCCTCAATTTCCTCGGCAATCTCCTCGTAGGAGAGTTCACTGAAGTACCTCAGGCGCACCAACTTTTGGTATTTGGCCGGCAACATCCCGACAAACACCTGAATCAGCTCTTCTTTTTGTGCCTTTATGGTTTCTTCCTGCGGATCGCGGTTAAAATCTTCCACATCAATCGAAACGCTCTGCCCGTCATCATCCGTGTAGGTGTTTTCGATGCTCAGCGTGTTCAGTTTTTTCTTCCGGATAAAATCGATGGTATTGTTGGTGGCTATACGGAAGAGCCAGGTACTGAAGGTGAAATCCTTCTTGAAACGGGGCAGGCTGCGAAACGCTTTTGCAAACGACTCGATGGTGAGATCCTCGGCATCATCTACGTTGCGCACCATTTTAAGGATGGTGTGGTACACGGGGCGTTTGTACCGCTGCAGCAGTTTAGCAAAAGCCTTATCGTCACCGGCAACAGCCCGGTCAATCAGCTTGAAGTCTTCCAGCGCTTTTGACGAAAATCGTCCTTCTAGTTCTTCCATCGTACTTTTTTCGATCGGGCGGCCACCGGGCCGAGGACAAGATAGTAAATGGCATAAAGAATATCTAAAAAGGGCGTTTTCCAGCTCTCGAATGGCGCACCCAACTGCTTCGAGGCATCGTGGGTAAGCCACACCATCAAGACCCAGCGCACCAGCAGCGCATCCACCAGCCACCAAAGCCACGAGCCGCTCAGTACCAGGGCAGGAACTGCCAGTAGCCACATTAACATCCAACTTAATGTTACCATACCCAGCACAAACCGGTGCTTTCGCGCATAAAACCTACCCACCGAAAGGTGGCGCACCTTCTGCGTAAACCACTCGCTCCAGGTTTTTTTGCCGCGCGACCACATCAGGGACTGAGTGCCCATGACAACGGCTGTCGTGGCCTTCTTCGCATGCTCATTAACATACAGGTCGTCATCGCCACCCGTTACGCCCAGGTGTTTGAACCCCTTGTTGTCAATAAAAAAAGATTTTCGATACGCCAGGTTGCGCCCTACACCCATGTAGGGCATTCCTAGCCGTGCAAATCCCATGTACTGAACCGCTGTGATCAAGGCCTCAAAACGGATGAACGAATTGAGCAACCCCGGCTCGGCCTGGTAAGGCGAATACCCCAACACAAACTGCGTACCGGTTCCCATACCCCGGCTCATCTCCCGTACCCACTGCGTGGAAGCCGGGCGACAGTCGGCATCCGTAAGCAAAACCCAGTCGTACCGGGCGGCCTTGATGCCCAGCGTAAGGGCAAACTTTTTCCCGTGAATATGGGCCGGTGTGCTCTCCACCCTTACCATTTTCAAGCGGGGATTGGCCGGCAGCATGTCGCGGAGGTAATCGAAGGTACCATCATTGCTGCGATCCTCCACGATGATTATCTCAAGTTCCGGATAATCCTGCTGCAACAACAATGGAATCAGCTCGCGCAGGTTTTGCTCTTCATCATGCGCGCAAACAATGACGGAAACACCGGGTGTGGATGCTTCCGGTAATGGCGCCCTCCGGTAAAATGCCACCAGCATGGCAGCCAGGAAGATTACCTGGAGGCCAACCAGACTCAAAAAGACAACGCTCAGCGCGATCATGAATCGGCAAATATAGAGAGTGACGAAGGTTAACAAAGGACAAATCGGGGCAATGTCTACCTTTGCCGGCAATGAAATTTACTCTCGTTGGGCGCGATGGCGGCAGTAAAGCCCGGGCTGGTGTGTTGTACACTGCGCATGGCGAAATTCCAACTCCCATTTTTATGCCGGTAGGCACTGCGGGCTCCGTTAAGGCGGTGCACCAGCGCGAGCTTGAGTTCGACATTGACGCCCGGATCATCCTGGGAAATACCTATCATCTTTACCTGCGGCCAGGCCTTGACGTTCTGCGCCAGGCGGGCGGGCTTCACCGGTTTAATGGCTGGGCACGCCCCCTTCTCACGGATAGCGGGGGATACCAGGTGTATTCGCTGGCCGAGAACCGAAAAATCACGGAAGAGGGTGTTACGTTCAAGTCGCACATCGATGGCTCCTCGCATTTCTTCTCACCCGAGGGCGTGATGGACATCCAGCGTACCATTGGAGCAGACATTATCATGGCGTTTGACGAGTGTACGCCATACCCCTGCGAATATCACTACGCCAAAAAATCGATGGAGCTTACCCACCGATGGTTAACGCGATGCAAAAAACGAATGAGCGAAACCGAGCCTCATTACGGATTCGAACAGGCGCTCTTCCCAATTGTGCAGGGTAGTGTGTATGCCGACTTGCGGGAAGAGTCGGCCCGGTTTGTAGCCGACCAGGGGCTGGACGGCAACGCCATCGGTGGATTGAGTGTGGGCGAACCCCACGAGATGATGTACGAGATGAGCGAACGGGTATGCAGCGTGCTTCCTGCCGATAAGCCTCGCTACCTGATGGGCGTGGGTACTCCCGAAAACATTCTCGAGTGTATTGCGCTGGGCATTGATATGTTCGATTGCGTGATGCCGACACGCAACGCCCGAAACGGCATGCTGTTTACATCGGGAGGCATTATCAACATCCGCAATGAAAAATGGAAAAACGATTTTAACCCGGTTGACGAAGCACTCGGAGGTTATGTAAGCACGGCCTATTCCCGCGCCTACCTGCGGCACCTGGTTATCAATAAAGAAATTTTAGGCGCGCAAATTGCTTCTGTCCATAACCTGACGTTTTACCTCTGGCTGGTGCGCGAGGCCCGTAACCAAATCCTGGCGGGCACCTTTGCCGGGTGGAAAAACGATATGGTGAAAAAAGTGACCCAACGACTCTGAAATGTCAGGCCTGAAAATCATTGACCGGTACATCATCAAAAAAGTGTTATCCACTTTTTTGTTTGTCGCCCTTATTCTGGTGGCGGTGGTTACCATCATTGACATTACCGAGCGCATGGACAAGTTTGCCGCGCACAAACTGAGCTTTTGGACGATACTGGGTTACTATGGTGATTTTATACCCTGGCTGGCCGGGCTCATCACCCCGATCACGGCATTCATTGCCATCATCTACGTTACCTCGCGCATGGCCGCGCACACGGAAATCGTGGCTATTCTCAGCAGTGGGGTGAGTTTCAGGCGGTTGATGCTGCCTTATTTCATCGCGTCCGGAATTATTGCAGTGGCCAGTTTCATTCTCAACGGCTGGATCATCCCGCCATCGAACCGCGACCGGCTGGATTTTGAAGTGAAGTATTTCAACAAGACTTACAACTTCAGCAACCGGAACCTGCATATGCAAATACAGCCCAATGTTTACCTCTACATGCAGGATTTCAGCAACCAATCGAACACGGGCTACCAGTTTTCGCTGGAACGTTTCGAAAACAATCGCCTGGTGGATAAGCTGACAGCCGACAACATTGTGTGGGATACCACAAAGAATAAGTGGATACTTCGTTACTGGAAACGCAAGCAGGTAGATTCCTTATTTCATAAAGCAAGCAACGCCACAGTGCTGAGCACCAGTGGCTACGAGCAAGACACCACACTGGCCATAACGCCAGCCGACTTCAAGAATGAAGAGCGCAAGTATGATGGCATGACCATTCCGGAACTCACGGATCACATTCGCAAGATACGGTTCCGCGGATCTACCGGGGTGGAAGCCTTTGAAGTGGAGCGGCATCTGCGCTACTCGGCACCTTTTACCATCTTCGTGCTCGTGCTGATGGGTGTAATTGTCTCGGCCCGCAAAAGCCGGGGCGGCACCGGGTTTCAAATTGTACTGGGATTTGTTCTGGCCTTCGCCTTTATCATTTTCTTTACCATGACACGCACGTTCGCGGAAGCGGGATCGATGGTGCCGGTAGTGGCCGCGTGGTTGCCAAATGTTGTCTTTACGGCCATCTCCGCAGCTATGTATAAATTCGTGCCGCGGTAAATGGCGACCTTTTCGGACTATCTGAAACTACACTTCATTGTGTTCCTGTGGGGGTTCACCGCCATAGCTGCAAAACTCATGACCATTCCGGCCGTGGAGATGGTTTTGTATCGCACATTGCTGGCTGCCCTGGGCATGGCCATCGTCATCCTGATCGCCCGCGGAAATTTCCGGGTCGCTCCGGCTGATGCCATTCGACTCTTACTCACCGGGTTGATTGTTGGGATTCACTGGCTCACGTTTTTCGGATCAGGTCAGGTGAGCAACCCGTCAACCAGCCTGGTCGGATTCGCCACGTGCTCGCTCTGGGCTGCGCTATTGGAGCCATATTTCAAAGGAAAAAAAATTCATGCCCTGGAATTCGGGCTGGGTGTACTCGTGATGGCCGGACTGGCCCTGATCACCTCCTTTCAATTTCACTACCATCTCGGCCTGCTGCTTGGCGTGTTGTCGGGGTTAACTGCCGCCATTTTTACCTTGATTAACGCCCGGCTTGTGGCGCGGGTGCCCTCACTGACCATCACGTTTTACGAAATGATTGGAGCCTTTGTGTGCGTTGTTATTTTTCTGCCCTACTACAAAACCAATCTTGCCGAGAATCAAACACTTCAATTGGCCGCTACGCTAACCGACTGGCTGCTCATTGCGGTGCTCGCGCTGGCCTGCTCGGTGTATGCCTACACGGTTATGATCAACCTCACGCGCAAGCTCAGCGTTTTCTTCCTACAACTTACACTTAACCTCGAACCGATCTACGGAATTCTGATGGCCCTGGCCATCTTCGGCCAACAGGAAATAATGGGTTGGAATTTTTATGCCGGCACGTTGATTATTCTAAGTGCAGTACTCCTGTACCCGACACTGAAGGCCCGGCTGTACCCGTTCCCTCAATCCTGACCGAAGCCGGCCCAATAGATCATGCCCGGAAAGGCCGAGCGCAGGTTGACCTCACTTGAGAAAATTCCGAACACCGAAGCACCCGAACCACTCATTGAAGCGTACGCGGCTCCCTGCCGGTACATTTCTTCTTTCGCTTCGCGAATGAGCGGATACCGGGCAAACACCGATTCTTCAAACTGATTGACCAGCGAATTCCGCCAAAGGTGAATCGGTTGCTGAAGAATTTCCGGCAATGGCTGAGCGGGCACTGCAGGTGTTACACCGGCATAGGCATCGCGGGTGGACACATGAACAGGAGGTTTGACAATCACCAAAAAAAATCCTTTCAACGAGACGGAGGCTGGTTGTAATTGTTCCCCACGCCCGAGGCCCATCTGGGGCCGGGGGTCAACAAAAAATGAACAATCACTTCCCAAGGCAGCGGCATACTCGTTCAGCTTCTCCCTTGACAACCCAAGCTTGCCGATCTCATTAATCAGCACTAAAGTAAACGCAGCATCAGCCGAACCACCACCCAACCCGGCACCCATTGGCACAATCTTGTGGAGATGAATGTGGAGAGGAGTAAACTCATGATCAGCTTTCAGCGCGTGATACGCCCGCACACAGAGGTTTAGCTCCGGAGTAGAATCAATGGGCAATCCGGTTTGCGTGAATTGAAAGGCAGATGACGGAATAGCTTCCAGGATGTCGGTCCAGGGAAGCGGATAAAAACAGGTTTCGATGTCGTGGTAGCCGTCTGGTCGCTTCCGGATGATGTGAAGCCCCAGGTTAATTTTGCAGGGAGGAAAAACAACCATGCAGCCAACGACACACCTTACTTGGTGAGGCGCTCAATCAAGTCCTCAGTAATGCCGGTGCTCGAAAACCCGCCATCGTGCATCAGGTTTTGCATAGTGACCATGCGCGTAAAGTCGCTGAAGAGCGAAACGATGTAATTGGCACAATCCTCACCCGATGCGTTGCCCATGGGCGACATCATCTGAGCGTAATCAAAAAATACATCGAACCCCGTAATGCCGGCTCCGGCCGTTGTCTTGGTGGGTGACTGTGAAATGGTGTTCACCCGAACTTTCTTGAGCTTTGCGAAACGATACCCGTAGCTGCGGGCGATTGACTCCAGCACCGCTTTGGCCTGGGCCATGTCGGAATAGTCGGGAAAAGTGCGTTGTGCAGCGATGTAGGTGAGCGCTACAATAGACCCCCACTCGTTCATGGCATCTGTTTTCTCGGCCGTTTGCATCACCTTGTGAAAGGAAAGGCCGGAGATGTCCAATGTCTTTTGAAACCATTCGTAGTTGAGATCACCATAGGCCCTGTCCTTGCGCACGTTGGGGCTCATGCCGATGGAGTGAAGAACAAAATCAAGTTTGCCTCCCAGTACCTCCATTGACTTGGTGAAGAGCGTATTCAAATCTGTCTCCGAGGTGGCATCGGCCGGAATAACCTCCGCGCCACATTGTTTGGCCAACTCGTTGATCTTCCCCATGCGCATGGCGATGGGCGCATTGGTTAATGTGAACGAACCTCCCTCCTCTTTTACCCGCAGGGCGGTTTTCCAGGCGATGGAGTTTTCATCAAGAGCGCCAAAGATGATGCCGCGCTTGCCGGCCAGCAGTTGGTGAGCCATAGAGTTGGTTATTTTTCCTGCAAGTATACAAAGTTCAGCCTGATTGACTGTAATTTGCCTGCGTGACGGAAATGCAAAAAGCACCGATTGGCATCTTCGACAGCGGTATTGGCGGCCTTACGGTGGCCCACGCCATCGCCAACCGCCTGCCCTGCGAGCGACTCATCTATTTTGGTGACACCGCGCACCTGCCGTATGGCGACAAATCGGAGGCTGCTATTCAGGCATACTCCATTCGCATAGCCGATGTGTTGCTGCAAAAAAATTGCAAGGTGATTGTTATCGCCTGCAATTCAGCCAGCTCAGCTGCTTATGAATTATTAAAGGAGTATGTACGGCACCAGGCAAAGGTGATCAACGTGATCGATCCGATGGTGGAGTGGGTTGCCAGCCATTATGCGGGCAAGAAAGTGGGATTGATTGGCACCAAGCGAACCGTGTTGAGCAATGTGTACCAGCGAAAGCTGGAAGAACGCAATAGCAAAGTTGACCTGCATGCATTAGCCACGCCCCTTCTGGCGCCAATGATTGAAGAAGGATTTTCGAATTCCCGAATTAGTCATGATTTGATTGAACAGTACCTGGGGGATGCCACGCTGGAAAACATCCGCGCGCTGGTGTTAGCCTGCACGCACTACCCCCTAATCAAGCCAGAACTGGAACAATACTTTGGTAACAAGGTCGACATTCTGGATTCATCGGAGGTAGTGGCGCAGGCGCTGGACAATTATCTGACCCAACACGAACTGAAATGCACCGGTGGGGGAATACCCGCGCACGAATTCCTCGTGTCGGACTACACCGACTCATTCGAAGCATCCACCCGGATCTTTTTTGGCGAGCAGGTTCATCTCACGCGTCATCCGCTCTGGGCGCATGAGTAAGACGGTGATGTAAGTTTTTGCAGATTATTGAATACTTTACATCGGATTTACTTCCAACCTTTGAGGTTGATTTTGACCCATGACCACGCTCGTGTTCATACTTCCCTTCCTTGTCGGCTATACTATTCTGGTGGTATATGCTGAGCGCAAGCTTTCCGCTTTCATGCAAGACCGGCTCGGCCCGATGGAAGTTGGCTATTACGGCTTGTTGCAGACCGTTGCCGATCTGATCAAACTTCTTCAAAAGGAAGACATTGTTCCCACCGCGGCTCACCGCTGGTTGTTCAAAGTTGCTCCCATTTTGATTTTTCTGGCCGTGTTTGCCGGCTTTGCCGTCATTCCACTTTCGCCTTCATGGCCGGGAGCCGGTATCCAGGCGGGCGTGTTCTTTCTGCTTGCCATCATCTCATTAGATGTGGTGGGCATTGTCGCGGCCGGGTGGGGTTCGAATAATAAGTACAGTTCGTTGGGAACATTGCGGTCAATCGCGCAGATCATCTCGTATGAGATCCCCATGGGGCTGGCTGTGATTTGTGTTTGCATTGTTTGTGGTTCACTCGATCTGCAACAGATTTCAACGCTTCAAGCCGCGGGCGCTCCGAATGCCCATTTCCTGGGCATTGCCAGATTGTCCACATCCGGTGCGGGTGGGTTCCTCACGTGGAATGTCATTCAGGCTCCCATCCTGCTGGTGGTTTGGGTGATCTTTTTTGTGGCATCTCTGGCCGAATGCAACCGGGCACCGTTTGACCTGCCTGAGGCAGAATCGGAGTTGGTGGCCGGCTACCACACTGAGTATTCAGGTTTTCGTTTCGCCATTATCATGCTGGCCGAGTATGCAATGATGTTACTGGTGAGTCTGTTGGGTGTCATCTTGTTTTGGGGGAGCTGGAATTCTCCGCTGCCCAACGTGGGTGCGGTGTTGCTGGCCGAATGGACCAACGGGCCCATATGGGGTGTGTTCTGGCTAATCACAAAATCAGCTTTTATGGTGGCCATTCAGATTTGGGTGCGCTGGACGTTTCCCCGTCTGCGTATCGATCAGTTACTTAACCTGAGCTGGAAGTATTTAACGCCTGCAACTCTTATTCTTTTGCTAATTTGCACGTGGTGGAAACTCGTTTGACATTGTCACTTCTCAAAGTTTTACTGTATGTCACCCTAACGGTTGGGTCAACGTTATCGTTCGCCCAGCAGAACCTGGCCGATCTGGAGCAAAAACTAAGCGAAGCCCCCTCCGACTCCGTGCGTTTCTTGTTGTTGGTTCAGTTGGCCGAGAGCTATGAGCGCCTTGACTTTGAGAAGGCCACGAAATTTACCAATCAGGCATTGGAGCTGGCAGAAGCCAACGACTGGAACTGGGCAAAAATCGAAGCCTATGAGCGGGCGGGCTTTCTGGGGACACTGAGCGGAGACTATTCACGCGCCATCAAGTATGATAACGACCGCCTGCAACTGATTTTGCTCTCAGGCGATAGCACATTGTTGCCCCGGGCGGTAAACATCATCGGCAACGACTACTCCGATTTGGGCCAATACGATAAGGCCTACCAGTATTTCACGCGTTCCTATCGTTTGGCCAAAACACTCAACGACTCTATGACCATGAGCATCGCCATTCACAACATTGGCAACGTGTTCAAGGAATTGGGACAATACGAAATTGCCTTGAGCCATTTTGAATTCGGTCGGAAGATCAGCAAAGAGATCAATGACCTGGAAGCGGAAGCCTATACCGATGAAGAAGAGGGCGATCTTTTCATGCGCATGGGCCAATACGAAAAAGCGGAAACCTATTTGTTGCGCGCATTACGCGGGGCGCGCATGCAGCAAATCGGATTTATTGAACCGCGCGTCCAGAGCAAACTGGCTTCCCTTTATCAGCTTCAGGGCTTAAATGATATCGCCCTGCTCTACTACGACTCCGCCACCGCGTTGTATCAGAAGACAAGCAACGTACTGGGTTTGGCGAATACCTACCTGGGCAAGGGCAAAGTGTTTATTGCCCAGAAAAAATTCAGAGAGGCCGAACAGCTTTTTGAAATGAGTTTGGCTACGGCCGAACGCTTGAATGCGCAGAAACTTGAAATTGAATGCTACCTGCAACTGTCGAGCCTGGCCGAACAGGAAGGCAACCCTTCGGAAGCCCTTCGCTACTTTAAAAACTACCATGCCGTGCGCGACAGTCTCTTCAGCGAGGATATGGAGCAGCAGTTGTTCCGCGATCAACTCCAATTCGAGACTGAAGGCAAAGACCAGGAGATTGCCCAACTTAACCTGCTAAAGGCCGAGCGCGAGGATGAGATCAGACGCCAAGAGCTAATTCAGAACATTCTGGTTGTTGCGATTGCTCTGACCGGGATACTCATGTTTACCATCTACAGGAGCGGCCAGCGCAGAATTCGCATCAATAAATTGTTGATGGAACATCAGGAAGAGATCAAAAAGCGAAGCGTTGAACTGGAGCAGCTCAACCAGGTAAAAGACAAGTTCTTCTCCATCATCTCGCATGATTTGCGGTCGCCCATGAATGCCCTGGCTGCCATCCTTACGATGCTGGACAATAATCAGATCAAGCCGGAAGAATTTACCCGGCTTACCAAAGAACTGAAAGTGCAGTTTAATCACACACGCTCGTTGATCAACAATCTTCTGGATTGGGCGCTGTTGCAGATGGAGAAGTTGAAGATCATCCCGGAAAAAATTGATTTACGGGTGATGGCCCAAACCAATTTTTCGCTGCTGAGTTCCATGCATACGAAAGACATTAGAATGGAGAACCACATTCGTGAGGAAACCATCGGGTGGGCCGATTTAAACATGATTAATCTTGTTTTCCGAAACCTGATTCTGAATGCGATTAAATTCACCGATGCGGGAGGATTAATCACGATTTCAGCCCAAGACCTCGGTGCCTTTTATGAGATTGCGATAAATGACAATGGTGTAGGCATAAAACCCGAGGTGCAAAAATTACTCTTTGAAAAAACAAGTGGTTACAGCACGCGCGGAACGGCCAACGAAAAAGGGACCGGCCTCGGCCTCATTTTGTGTAAGGAGTTTGTAGAAAAGAATGGCGGGTCCATTCGGTTGGAAAGCGAAGAGGGAAAGGGCAGCACTTTCTTTTTCACCGTGCATAAGGCCAAAAACTCCTGATTTTCCCACTCCCGAACGAAGTTGTTCGCCAGCGGTCAGCCGGTTTTTGCCAATTCTCATTTTTCGCTAAAATCGAACTGGTTTTTGGCACACACCTTGCAAACTCGCTACTGCTATGGATTCAAAAAAAGTTAAGACCTGCTTCACCATTACCTTCACCGAAGAGCAGTACCTACACGCCAAAGCGTATGTAGACGACATGCGGCAGCATCCTAACCGTGTTTTTTGGAGGGGTAAAGAAGGGAAGTCTGACGATGAACTGGTTGTTGAGCAGATTGCGCACCGGATTTTGTCGGGCTTTTACAATAACGAACCTTACCAGGCTGGCAAATACATTATGCGGATGGACAGCGCCATTGCGTCCTAAAGAAGTGCTAAGGTTTTCTCGATCAGTGACCGGACCACCGCGTACGGATCCTTCGAAAACTTGTTTTTCACACGGTTTGCAATAATCGCATTGAGACTGACCATTTCATGACCAAGCAGCCGGCCAAACGCGTAGTAGGCGGAAGTCTCCATCTCAAAATTGGTAAGCCAGAAATCGCGGTGATGGAAATAATTGAGCCGGTCCAATAAATCGGGAAAGGCTGCCGCGCTGCGCACCTGCCGTCCCTGCGGGGCATAGAAGCCGGGGCAGGTTACGGTGTTACCCGTCAACATCTCCCCGCCAAATTGCTTTCGTAGTGCAGCCGAACCTTCTACCACGTAGGGCAAAAAAGGTAACGAGGTCTGGCGTTGAATTTCGTTGGCCAGCTCCTGTTCCCAAGCATTCATCGTGAATCGATAAAACGTCATGAGGTTGTCGAGCCCAATTCCGTATTCGCTAACCAGATGGCTGCCCACCGGGATATCTTCCTGCAATGCCCCGGACGTGCCCAGGCGAATGATCTTCAGCTTCTTTTTGCGCGACTTCGGCTCCCGCGTTTTCAGATCAATGTTGACCAGCGCATCCAACTCGGTCAGCACAATTTCTACATTGTCGGTTCCAATACCGGTACTGATAATGGTTACGCGCTTACCCTTGTACTTCCCTGTGATGGTGATGAACTCCCGCTTGTTGATCTCGTAGTCAATCGTATCCAGGTACTCCCCGATCATGCCTACCCGGTTTGGATCACCAACAGCGATAATGGTATCGGCAACATGCTTGGGAAGCAGGTTAAGGTGGTACACGCTGCCATCCGGGTTAAGAATCAGATCGGTCGGTAAAATGGGCATAATCAGCTCTTAACAGGTTGAGCCGGATTGCCAAAGACTGTTTCCCCCGGCTTTACCGATGACACGACCACGGAGCCCGCACCCACGCGCGCACCCTTGCCGATGGTTACACCCGATACGATGGTTACACCCGAACCAATGAATACCTCATCACCGACCTCCACGCCCGGGTTAAGGGTAGTTCCCATGCCTACCTGTACAAACTGACCCAACCTGGCTTCAGCGCCTATGTTGGCTCCGGCATGAATGATCGCATGATCACCAATTGAAACGCCCGGCTGCACGACCACGCGTGCATCGATGAGGCAGCCATGACCAAGCGAAGCCCGTGAAGAAATCAGGGCCTGCCGGTGAACTGCATTTACCGGCTGCACATGACGCACTTCGTTCAGCATCTTCACGATGCTCTTGCGTAGACGGATGTCGTCAATGGCTACGAAAGCCTCGCACTTCTTTCCGACCAATTTCAGAAAGCCGTCATCGTCTGTGCTGCCCAATACCAGCGCTTCATCCAGTTCCGTCTTGTGCAAACTTTTATTGTCATCCAAGAAACCATAGACAACCACCTCGTTGCTTTCAAAAATTTCTTTTACCTGACGGCCAATCGCTTGTGCACCAAAAATGATTACGGGGTTTTGCATGGCTCAAAGTTACGGGAATTTGACGCGCGTCTGCAGCCTGCGCACTACAGGATGCTGAAATAAAATCAGGCACACCAAAAATGGAATAAAGCCGGTTTTGTACCTCGCAAGGCTGCCAAAGTTGGGAGTGGAAAGGGCCAGGAATGCAGCCAATGATAGGGAGTAAAGGATTACGGCCATCATCCACGAGTTGAGTTCGCGGATGCGCACCCAGCGGACCAGCGCCCACAGCGCGAGCAACAGAACGATGCCATTCTCCAGGGAAAATACGAGCGATAAAAAATTTACCGACTCGCCCGGCAAGGGTCTGAAGATTCCGCTGAATGCAGCCCAGGGAGCATGAACCAAGATACTGCCCCAGTTGGCTTCCAAATCGGCAAACGCAAAGGCATGATCAGCTCCCCCGCTCGCGGTATAGGCCCGGTTGTTCTCAACTATTACGGTGGGCAAATAACCAAGATCAAAATTTGGATGAAGTTGGATAACCCCCACCAACACCACCAATGAAGCGGCAAGGGCAACTACCGTGTGGCCCGCGGTGCGAGACCGGGCCTTCCAAATCTGGTGAACCACCAGCGAAACAGCCACCGGCAACCATACCGCCAACCAATAGTATTTGAGTGCCCACACCAACCAGGCGCTAACAACAAACAGCAGCACCTCTGCCTTGTGCGCCTTTCCCGCCAGTGCCCGCAGCAGAACAGCAGATATAACCATGAGGCCCGCTACGGCAAGACTTTCCTTGATTACACCAGCACTCCAGAACACGAATGAAGGGAAAAACAACAGGCTGATGGCGGCTGCCAATCGGCCTTCGGGCCAAAGCGAACCCAGCGTTCTGTACAAAAGCCAGCAACCCAAAAACGAGAGAAACGAACACCACGCGGCTACCAGCCAATACTGCTGGAATGTGAACAGTGCCACGAGGCTGATGGCCTTGACAAAAAAAAGCGACCGGTATTGCGAATAGGTTAGCTCAGCAAGCCACGGACTGCCTCGCTCATCCCACAAAAAACGAACATATTCGCCCGGTGATTGAATAGCCTGACGGCTCAGAAAAATGGCGTCATCAAAAAACAGCAACGTATCGCCCCCGTTGTAATGCCACAGGTACAACAGGCCCACCCCTGCTCCGCAAATAATCTTGAAGACCAGGCCCGGCCAGAATAGCGGATCGCGATGCGACCGGTATAACCAGTAGGCAAGCCCACACAATATCACTCCGTGCACTAAATAGTAGAGAACAATCATGCGGGTTTCACCAAACTGGCCCCAACGGTACAGTTCAGGCAATTTTTATGTTGACAAAATTCATTAAAAAGTTCGATCAGACCTTGCGTGTCGGCTGCTGATGTCGGTTTGGAATCCAGCGCCCTCCACTTTCTTACAATTGCATTCGACTCAGGCGGCACCTGCCGCAGCAGATCCACGGCCCGCTCGATGTACGACTCATCATTTAATGAGAGGCCATAAGCAACCCAGAGCGGGGTGATGGTATTGATCACAATGTTGTGGACACTAGCCACCCCCAGCGTAGCCTGTGGCAGATTGGCGGGTTTCCCAAAGTGGTAGTGATGGCGCCAGAATTCGGAAGGTGCGACTGAAAAGTTTCGTTCAATCAAACTAATGTCGCGCCACTCGATGAGGCTGGAAAAAAGATTCCGGTTGGTGTTGAGGAAGGAGCAAAACTGGGCAAGGCGAAGGGTGGGAAAGTTGGCTGGTCTCAGTCTGAGAAATTTCCAAAGGGCGGGATTTACCTGCTGGTCGGTCAACTGCCACCGCGCAGCCAGATGGTCATACTCCTGCTTGAGATTGCGCACGTACGGGTCATCCGAACCCACCGCCTGCAAAAACCCAGCCTGACCAAACAACAGTGCCTCGAGCGCGAGAAGACGGTCGGCAATTTTTAAAAGCTGCCGATAGTCAATCCGGCTGGCCAGCTGAAAGAAAGGTTCAGCATTTACTTTAAAACCAAAATTGCGGGCGAGAAAACGAAAGGCAACGTCATCCCAGTCAAAATGGTTCTTTTCAGCCACTGCCAAAATTTCCTGTGCTTTACGTTGCAGGCGCCTGACGAGCGATTTCTCAATCATCGACCACTTGATGATGGAAGGCACACGCGCCCAGGAACCCTCACACGCGATAACGTGGGCCGTGCCCATGAGCTTTTGGTACGAATGAAGTAAACCGGTATTCACACGGCCTTGCAGCACGAGTGTTGGCATAGCCGTGCCGTCAGCCCGAGTGACAGGGCGGTTGTCTTCCCAAACCACATGTAAGATCACGTTATCGTACGCATGATCCGTGCGATGCTCATGTTCGTCCCACTCGGACGAACGCACATGAATTTCCACGTGACCCGACCAATCCAATGAACCGATGCGAATACGGGCCTGGTTGAAGTCGGGGCCAGCGTTGGTGTTATAAAACCCGGGTTGAAACACTGCAATGGATTCATCGCCCGTGGTGCGCAGGTCCTTCTTGTCGAAGTACTGCATTTGCCAGATATGATGGAGAAACGCTTCCGTCATGACTTAACACGAATATGAGGCGAAAAACGCGGACGAAAAAACGAATCCGAAACCAAAATCTGATGAGCCGTCAGGTGTACGGGTGATCAGAAAAGATCAGATCAGGAAACAAATTTCGCCATTTGCCGCTGAAGCATTTGAGCCTCGTCCGCAGCATGGCGGGCGAAATCCTCACCAGCCGATGCGTATAGAATGCTGCGCGAAGCGTTGACCAGTAATCCGCATTGCGCATTAAGCCCGGCCCGGCACACGGCCTCTAAGTCGCCCCCCTGGGCACCCACGCCCGGCACGAGGAAAAAGTTTTCGGGAGCCAGTTTTCGAATCTCGCCAATCTTATCCGCGCGGGTAGCGCCCACCACAAACATCAGGTTATCCGGTGTTCCCCATGCCTGCGCTTTCACAATCACTTCTTCGTATAGCTTTTTTCCCGCGCGGGTTTCAATCGTCTGAAAGTCGCCACTCCCGGGGTTAGAGGTATGGGCCAGCAGGATCACCCACTTGCCGGGAAAGGCGAGAAAAGGCCTTACGGAATCTTCGCCCATGTACGGGGCTACCGTTATGGCATCTGAATTCAGCTTTTCGAAAAAAGCTCGGGCATATAGAGTCGATGTGTTACCGATATCTCCGCGCTTGGCATCGGCAATAATAAAGTGAGTTTTTGGAATCAGTTCGAGTGTCTTTTGCAGCGTAACCCAACCTGCAGGGCCCAATGCCTCGAAGAAAGCGATGTTCGGCTTATAGGCTACCGCATACGGAAGTGTGGCCTCAATAATCTGACGGTTGAATTCCAGCACCGGGTCGGCCGACTGAAGCAGATGTCGCGGAATTTTTTCCAGGTCCGGATCCAGGCCAACGCACAAAAAAGACTTTCTGGACTTGATGTTCGCCAGTAGGTCTGCTCGCGTCATGGTGTGAAAGTACAAAGAATTCGATCAGCGGAGATCTTCAACCGCTACGCCCGGATATTTCTTCGGGTCGAATACAAAGAAGGCATCATCAACCTTCGCACCGGGCGTAAACTTCGTGACGGTATAAGTGTACCGGCTGCCCGACTTATCGAACATTACCCAGCTTTTGATGGTGCGGTCCTTCTTTGAAATGTTCATCCTGATCTTGAAATACTGCGCGTTGCGCTTCTCGGGAACCAGGTCTACGACATCAACAGCCACGCCTGCCTCGGTCTGTTCGCCCAAATACAGGTACTTGTAACCCTTTTTGTAAATCTCGTGAATCTTGGCCGGGTTGATCTCATCCGAAGTAGGGTCAACATCATCGATGGTGACTTCCTTGGCGGAAGCTACGTACGTCCACACCGTGGTTCCATTGTTGATTACTTCCTGATCGGTCACTTCGGTCTTTTTCTCCGGGTCGATCGACAGCAGGACGAGACGGAATTTTTCACCCTTTACGGTAATGCGGGCCTTCATCTCCTCGCGAAGTTTTTCCACTTCATTGGTCATTACGGAAGAAATATTGGCTTCAAATGCATTGATTTCCTTATACCGCTTGCTCATGGCATCCAGGGTCTCCAGAGCTTTTGGGTCGTATTGGGCGAGGGCTGACAGAGCAAAAAGGGCCAAAAAAAGGCCAAAAAAGAACTTTTTCATTTCGATGTATCGTGTTTCTCTTTCAATGAGTTAAATAATTGTTCCAAACTTAGCTCATCTTTCACTAAAACCTCGCGGGCTTTGGAACCTTCAAACGGCCCCACAATGCCGGCTGCTTCCAACTGGTCGATCAGGCGGCCCGCCCGGTTATAGCCAAGCTTAAGTTTGCGTTGAATGAGCGAAGTGCTTCCCTGCTGGTGCATAACAATCAAACGGGCAGCATCTTCAAACAGGGCATCTCGCTCCGACAAATCTACATCAGCCGGTCCGCCTTCGTCTTCGCCTTCATACTCCGGCAACAGGTAGGCCGAGTCGTAACCGCGCTGCATACCAATAAAGTCGCAGACTTTTTCAATCTCCTGCGTATCGACAAACGGGCACTGCAAGCGGATGATGTCTGAGCCGCTGGAAAGCAACATATCGCCCTGGCCAACGAGTTGATCGGCCCCACCCGCATCCAAAATCGTGCGCGAGTCCACCTTTGCCGTAACGCGGAATGACAGACGTGCCGGAAAATTCGCTTTGATCACACCGGTGATTACGTTTACGGATGGCCGTTGAGTAGCCACCACCAGGTGAATACCGATAGCACGCGCCAGCTGCGCAAGGCGCGCAATGGGTGTCTCTACTTCTTTACCGGCCGTCATCATCAAATCGGCCAATTCATCAACGACAAGCACGATATAGGGCAAAAAGCGATGGCCCTCCTTCGGGTTCAATTTGCGCGCAATAAACTTGGTATTGTACTCCTTTAGATTTCGCGCACCCGCATCCTTCAGAATTTCGTACCGGTTTTCCATTTCGATGCATAGCGAATTCAGCGTATGCACTACTTTGCGCGTATCGGTAATAATAGCTTCTTCGCTGTTGGGCAACTTGGCCAGGTAGTGCCGCTCAATTTTTGAGAAGAGTGACATCTCTACTTTCTTCGGGTCCACCAACACAAATTTGAGCGTGCTGGGGTGGCGCTTGTAAAGCAGCGAAGTGAGAATCACATTCAACCCTACCGACTTACCCTGGCCGGTTGCACCCGCCACCAGTAAGTGCGGCATCTTGGCCAAATCGATGACGAGAACTTCGTTGCTGATGGTTTTACCCAACGCTACCGGTAGTTCCTTATCGGTTTTCTGAAAACGCTCGGTGCTCAGCACGGAGCGTATGCTTACCATCTCGCGATTCTTGTTCGGTACTTCAATACCAATGGTTCCTTTGCCGGGTATGGGTGCAATAATACGGATGCCCAGGGCCGCCAGGCTCAGCGCAATATCATCTTCCAGATTCTTGATACGCGATATCTTGATGCCGGCATCAGGTACGATTTCGTAGAGCGTTACCGTTGGGCCAATGGTGGCCTTGATACTTTGTATGCCAATCTTGAAATTGACCAGCGTAGCAATGATCTTATCCTTGTTCTGATTTAGTTCCTCCTGTGTTACCTGCACCTTACCGGTGTCATACTCATTGAGCAACTCGAGCGGGGGAAACCGGTAGCTCGACAAGTCGAGCGTGGGGTCGTAAAACCCTTTTTCCTCAACCAGTTGTTCGGCCACTACATCCGTATCCGACTTCGGCTCTTCCACCGTGAAGGTAGGCGTCTTGCCCGTCACCGGCTTTTCAGCTGGCTTATCCACCTCCAGCTTGATTTCGGGTACCGTAACGGGCGGTTCGACTACCGGGGGCGCCACCAATACCATCGGCTCATCGATGGGCTCCTGTTTTTTTATCTCGGGCCAATTGTCTTTTTCATCAGTATAGGTGGGGGGCATTTCATCATTCGAAGTAACCAGGGCATCGTTGCCCATGGGTTTGGGGTCGTGCACCTGGAAGGCCCGGATAGCCGTTACATTAAAGTAGTAGATGATAAAGATGAACAGTGTCAGGGCCAGAATCAGAAATGTGCCCCAGCCAAAAAGACCATCGGAAAAAACGGCCAGCGCATACCCGAGCCCGCCACTGAGAAAACTTACTTCGTTAACGCCTGCCACACTATGGGTGATGTAGCCCAACAGCAGGCTGAGCCAAAGGCCCGCAAAAACCGAGAAAATGAAGACCGAGAAAATGGGTAACAAGCTGCGCTTGAAAACCATTTTGAAACCCAGCAGGAACAACACCGGTGGAATAAAGAAAGCCGAAATGCCCAACCAGCGAAACACCGTGAAATGGGCCACGAATGCACCGGCCGTACCGAGCCAGTTCTCCACCTCTGCGCCTGACTCGGCCAGGGATGCCGACCCCCAGGATTCGACAATACTTTGGTCGGCTTTACCCGTGAAGATGTACGAGAGGTAGGCAACGAACAAAAACAACGCCACGACAATCAGAAAGAAACCGGAAGCCAGAACGAAGCGCGGGTCGGTAAAAAAATCGAAATTGAATCGTGATTTAGATTTTCCGCTCTTGGCTTTCTTTTCCTTTTCGGGCTTTTTAAAGGTGTTGGATTTGTAGGTGTTCTCGGCCATCTAAGTTTAAAAAGTATAGCAAAACTAACGAAAATTAGCGTACTCGCTACCCGCCAGGCAATAACGGACGGTGCTAGGGGCAGCTATTTCCGATAGCGAAACAGCGAGCTAAGAGCCTTACTTTTGAAATGTGAGGTTTGTGTTCTATCCACCGGCAAAACAAGTTTTCTTCTGGGTAGAGCAAGGCCATCAATGAAAAATTGGGTTAACGGAAGACTTAACATCTTGTTGATTGAAATAGAAGACATCAACTGACCCAGTCCCAGAAATAACCCAACTACATCCACCACCAGCAATGACTAGAATTCGCTACGTGTTTCTTTTGATAACCACGCTGGGCTGTTCCCCTGCCAAGAAAAACGAGATTGTCACTGACAGTGTTCAAAATAAAATTACAGATTCCGCGGCAGCTCACCCGGAAGACACGGTTACTTCCTCGTTGTCAGATGAAACTTCACAGTCCTTTTCAGAAACAGAAATGCCCGAATTCCTTTCCGGCATCACTAACAACTTCCCTGAATTTTCGATGGCTGCTCTTACCAACGATTCTTTAGAGGTAGAGATTAACAATCGAATGGCACAACTACTTCAAGCGTACGATACGATGCAATACGCTACGGTTACGTCAAGTTACCGCTGGGAACGGCCACATTATGTTCCAGCTCAGGATGGTGAAGGCAGCATGTTTGATGAAACAGAGGAAGAAAAAAAGATTTGGTTCTTTGATCGATTCAATCAGCTTAGAGGATATTCAATGTCTTTAGGGAACGATGAAACAAAGGAGTCAGTCGTGTATCTCTTTTCTAATGATTCATTAATTGCGGCAAGTGAACAGCAAGAATACTTGGATGATGGAAATGTGATCACCCATTTAACGATACTTGCCTCCCAATGTCCACAATGTGGCTTGGCTACCAGCAACAATGGTGGCGGACAAGTTGAATATATAAATGTAAAGGACCTCGCCACTAAACAAAAAGAATTTAATGACTCGATGGCCGAGTTAATCAATATCCTCAAGTCGGGGCGAAAAAAAGCAAGGGAAGATGGTGACGATTTTGTTTTTAGTGTCAATCGCACGAAAGAAGGAAATGCTGAAGAAAAGTCAAAAACAATTACATACCCTGTAGAGTATCGGGTAACCAAGGATTTATATCCGAACTATATTTCCAAGCAATGAAACATATCCTGCTTCTACTTCTCCTATTTCCCCTATTGGCAAGTGCTCAAATCACTTTGTATGGGAGATTCCCGAACGAACCGGTCAATTACGTTACGGACCAGGCGGGTGTGCTGACTCAGAATGAGGAAGACCGGTTAAATGCCAAACTCCGAAATTTTGAAGACAGCACCAGCAACCAATTGTTTATCTATCTAGCTGAAAGTCTGCGAGCCAATGACTTAGAAGATTTCTCAAGAGAAATTTTCAACAAGTGGGGCATCGGACAAAAAGACAAAAACAATGGGATACTCATTGCCATCTTTATTGACGACCGAGAGTTTCGGATTCAAGTAGGCTATGGATTGGAGGCGGCCCTGCCTTACGAAGCATGCAAACAGATCCAAGACGAGCACATGGGGCCTCGCTTCAAAGAAAAGAACTACTATGAAGGCATTGATGCCGGTGTGGATAAACTCATCTATTACAGCCGGCACGAATACCAACCGCCAACTGCCTTCGAGAAAGCGCAAACACCAATCGTGATTGCCTTTTTCGTTGGTCTCGCGATCTTTGTCATTAATTTATTCTCGCTAAAAAAATGGAGCAATCAACCCAAACGGAAACAAAAGTATCTTTTGCTTGGCATCTTGTTTTTTGCCTGCCCTATTGGTCTAGTGTTTATCCTTACATTCTTCAAAACGATAGATTCCGGTTTCTTATTGATACCTGCCATCATGGGCACGTTCGCACAGGTTCTTCTTTGTGCAACCATAAATGATAAAGGTGAAATCAGGTACGACCACGAAACGGATGATGCTTACGAAAGAAGGATGCAACGAGAACGGTTAAGGTCAAGTAACGACAGTTCGAGCGATAGCTTCAGTGGAGGAAGTGGTGGTAGTTCGGGCAGTGGCGGTAGTAGCAGCCGTTGGTAGTCGCGATGGAGCAACCTGATGTAATCGAGTATGCGATAAAGGATTACCAGATTAGCTGCACCAAAGAAACATTCGCGCGCGGAGACCTTTATCATTCAGGCCTGCGACCTGTTTGGCAATTGCAGCACACAGAATTTGTCGGTCGAGGTAGTGGGTGATATCATCGTCTTCAACGGAGTGTCGGCCAATGGCGATGGCAAGAATGAAATTTTCCGGATCGAGTTTGATTTGATCCCCGAAACCAGGACAAATCGCGTTACCATTTTTAACCGGTGGGGCGATCTGGTATGGTAAGGTGAGAACTACGACAACGACCGCGTAGTGTTCAGTGGAAAAAACAACAATGGCTCTGACCTCCCCTCGGGTACCTACTTCTACAAAATTGCCTTTACGAACGGTCGCCCCGAAAAAACGGGGTTCCTTTCGCTGAAACGGTAAGCTCTATTCTTTTTCGCAACTTTACTTGACAAAACGGCATATCACCATGACCAAATTTACCATCAACGCCTGCGTACTCGCGTTAACAACCGGTGTGTTGTTCAGTTGCGCACCCAAAGACAAATCCATGAAATTACCAGATGTACAACCTCCCGTGGCGGCCATTCAGCCATTTGAGCTCGTTTCCAAAGATGGCCACAAGCGTGTCGACAACTACTACTGGCTGAAAAACCGGGAAGACTCGGCCGTAGTGAATTACCTGAAGGCCGAAAACAAATACCTCGACACCATGCTGGCCCACATGCGGCCGCTTCAAACCAGGTTGTTTGAAGAAATGAAAGCCCGCATCAAGGAAGACGATTCATCCGTGCCGGCCCGAATTGATGAGTATTTTTATTACACGCGGTATGTTGAAGGCGGAGAATACCCGATTTTCTGCAGGCGAAAAGGGTCGATGGAGGCAGCCGAAGAAATCGTGGCTGATGGCAACGCCATTGGTAAAGGGCAATCTTTCCTCAACCTCTTTACATCTGCCAGCCCCGATCATCAGACCGTGGCCGTAATTATGGACACGGTTGGCCGGAATTTTTACACCGTGAAATTCAAAGACATGAAAACCGGACAGTACCTGCCTGACCAGATTGCCGACACACGGGGTGGCTACGTATGGACCAACGACAACAAGTCCATCTTATACGCAGTACCGGATAAACAAACGTTGCGCAACTACCTGATCAAACGGCACATCCTCGGCACACCGGCTACTTCCGATGAGGTGATCTACGAAGAAAAAGATCAAACACTGGATGTCGGCATCAGCAAAACCCGGTCGAAGAAATATTTCATCATCAGCAGCGGCCGCACCGATGCCTCGTTTGCCCAATACCTAAGTGCCGATAAGCCGGGTAAGCCGGCTTTGGTACAACCCCTGCAAAATGATGTGCAGTACAGTGTGAACCACACCGGAGGCGATCAGTTCTATGTATACACGAACCTCAACGCAAAAAACTATCGCCTCGTGCAGGCTCCGGTGGCAAACCCGTCCAGCCAAAACTGGACAGATGTAATCGCCCATCGCGAAGACGTTTTCCTGCAGGATGTTGCCTATTTCCGCGACTACCTCGCTCTGGCCGAAATGAATGTCGGACTGGTGAAGATACGCGTGATCAAGTCGGCCGACAAAAGCGAAAACTACGTAAGCTTTGATGAGCCTGCCTACTATGCGGGACTGGGCAATAACCCCGAATTCAACAGCAACCAACTGCGGTATAACTACCAGTCGATGACCACGCCCAGCTCCACGTTTGACTACAACATGGATACACAGGCGCGCGAATTAAAGAAAGAGACACCCGTGCTGGGCGGGTTTAACAAGGCGAATTATGCGACCGAACGCATCATGGTGAAATCGCGCGATGGTAAAGAAATACCGCTGTCCATCGCCTACCGAAAAGATAAATTCAAAAAGGACGGAACAAACCCCGGTTGGATCTACGCCTACGGCTCGTATGGCTATTCGATGTATGCTTTTTTCGGCCGCGATGAAATTAGTCTGCTGGACCGCGGATTCGTGTTTGCTATTGCCCACGTACGAGGCGGCCAGGAAATGGGAGGTGCATGGTATGAGGACGGCAAGATGCTGAACAAGAAGAACACGTTCAACGATTTCATCGATTGTTCGGAATGGCTGACTCAAAACCAATATGTGGCAAAAGACCAGCTTTTTGCCGAGGGCGGAAGTGCAGGAGGCTTGCTGATGGGCGCAATCACCAATCTGCGCCCGGACCTCTACCGGGGCGTGGTAGCCCACGTACCTTTTGTTGATGTCATCACCACTATGATGGACGAGACAATTCCGTTAACCACCTTCGAGTGGCTGGAGTGGGGTAATCCTAATGTAAAAGAGCAATACGACTACATGTTATCTTACTCTCCGTACGATAACGTGGAAAAGAAAGCCTACCCCAACCTGCTGGTGACTACCGGCTTACACGACTCGCAGGTACAGTACTGGGAGCCCGCGAAGTGGGTCGCCAAATTGCGGGTGATGAAGACCGATAAAAATCGCCTTTACCTCCACACCAATATGGATGCGGGCCACGGGGGCGCCAGCGGCCGATTCCGCGAATTGAAGGAAACTGCGCTCAAGTACGCATTTGCGCTTGATGTTCTGGGCCGCGGCCAGTAACCGGGTTTTGTAACAATCCCCGGAAACGGGGATTGTTATCTTCCTCTTTTACTTGACCTTAGCGGAAAGATCAAATGAGACTCATTCGGCCAAGCCTGATTTTTTGCTTTGTGGTCATAGGCTCGCTGACCCTGGCGCAAAGCAAACTGGTGCCGGTTACGCAATCGGCCCTTGCTGGCATTAGCCTTCCGGCAGGAACCAAACAAGATTCCAGGCTACTGGTAACGGCTACTGCCCAAACGCTGCTGGACATGGAGGCTGAAACCAACGGCATAGTGCTTGCAAAAAATGTTGAGGTGTTAAGTCTGCCTCCAAATCCAGAATCTGAAAAAATGGTTTTTCAGCAATTGGCGGAGAAAAAATGGAGTATTTCAAAATTGCCGACCAATTCATACTACTTGCTCCAGCGTGAATCGCTGATGCTGATGGCGTACGTACAAGCGCTGAAGAAAGAGACCTCGGTCTATTTCTGCACAATTGAGCGGCTAGCCACCTCACCTGAATCACAAGAGTCTCTGCCTCCATCGGTGCCAACGGTGACACCACAAGCTGCCCCAAAAAAAACCGACACACCAGCACCACAAGCAACGCCAAAGAGTGCCTTCGCCTTCACCACAACCAATTTTGACGATGGATGGGTAGCAACTGCCCACGAAAACTGGGTAAACGTGGCAAAAGGTAATATCCGCGTTCTGATTCACTTTCACACAAAAGAAACCAGCAGCTACATCTCTGACTACAGCGTGGAAGATCGCCTAGCCTGGAATACGTTTATCGTGCCCCGGTATGGCAACATCAATTACATTGAAGGGCCGAGCACCATTGGCTACGAACGGCCCCACTTCCTGTATAACCAGGTGAACGATACGGAGACAGGTCGCCCGGTGTTCCTGGTCCTTTTCAGCATGGGTAAAAGTAACTGGATGGAGTTTATTGCACCGGATCAGAATGCCTTTGCGCAAGTATTTGGCATTGATATCACCCGCGTGGACTACTACTCCAGCGAAATCTGGAATCCGCTCAGGAAGATGAACGGTTACAACAAATTTGCGTTAGCTGCCACTGATCTGCCAGGTAAATGGAGCAGTTCATTCGGTGGCTTCACTAACTATGTTAATGTGTATACAGGTGCCACAACCGCCAATACACATTCTTCAGCCGAGGAATTTGTGTTTCGGGCGGATGGCACCTACAATTGGCAACTGAGCACGGCCAGCGGCTTTGTAGGTAGTATCAAATTCGATGGTGCCAAATCCACCGGAAAGTTTACCATGCCCAATCCCTGGCAGATTGACTTTTCCGAAATTGAAAAGAAGCAAAGGCTGTATAACGCCTACTTCTCCTGCGAACGAAACGGAGCTCGCATTTTATGGCTGCAAGACACGGGTTATGGCGACTATAAGGGATTTGGGAGAGAGTAGTCTACCGATCGCGCACAAGATCAAATTTTAACCCGCTGTACTGCGAATCCTGAAGATGTAAAACTACACCGCCCGCTACAGCTTCGAACCAGGCATTGAAATTAGTTGTTTCGCCCTTAAAGCGGTTGGTCATAGTCACCGTCCAGTCGGTGATGGTCGCTTTACCTTTATAATCCTGCGAGTACGTAGACATGGAACCCACCATGCCGGAAGCACCCTGGTGACGGCTTGAATAGCCGCCATTGGCGAGAAACTCAAAACGGTCGCTCATCGCAACAGCGCCCATACCGGCATAGGCCCCTGAATAAGCATTGTAGTAGTTAGCAGCGGTGGAGCCCCCACCTGACCACTTCCCGAACAGGTCCTGTGTGGTTACCGCAAAGCGGTTGTACGAAGTCATGGCAGCCAAATCCGATTCAAACTTGTCTTCTGCCTTCGGAAATATTTTACGCAGTGTCTCTTCATCAGGAGCAACTGCGAGCACGGGAAACATATTGCCACTGCCCGAATTGACCACCAAACCAAGAAACACGCGCTTTCCCGTTTGCCGATGGATAGCTACACCCTCAACATAGGGTGCCTGGAACGAAGAAATCACTTCGCCATGATCGCGATACTGCTTCTGAATGATTTGAAACTCTGACGGCAGACGGCTATCCCAAAAATAATCGCGGCCGGCCCCGCGCGAAGCATCATCATGCGCAATCGGAAAGTAAATGTAAACCTGTACGGTACCGCGCGTGACAATTACTTTGTCCACTGCGATGGTGGCAACCCAACCATCGTTGAAATTAGTAGTCGCTTTGGCTATAGACGCGGTGAACGTTTTGCCGGACACTGCAGGCATTGGCGCACCGCCTCCGGCATTGGGTTGAATCACCGAACTGGCCGGCTTGGTGAGATCGATCGAACCCATGAAAGATTCAACCGCTGCCATAAACTCCTGGCTGTTCATAAGCACTACCAGAGACAGCTTACGGCCGAAGCCCGAAATACTGGTAAGCAGCAGCGATGCCTGTTGTTGATTAAACTCGAAGGCGGAAACACCCGAGCAGGAAGTCCAGCCATCCGCCTCCGTTAGCTCCGGCAACGGCTTCACCGTACCCGTGTATGTTCCGGCAATCAATTGCTGCCACTCGGTGTCGAAATCGGTGCGGGGGTTGCCGCTGCTATTCATACTTCTAAAAACCGAAATGCGGCACCAGCCACCAGTGGCCGTGTTGGTAGTTACAAAGGATACCACATTTTCCGTGGCTTCCCGCTGCCAGCCGGGCGGTGGTGTAAAACTAGTGATATCAAACGTCTCACGCTTCTGAGCAAACGCTCCAAACTCCAACAACATCAACACCAAAAGCAGCAATTCATTTTTTATTTTCATATGATCTTGTTTTCAATCGCAGTGCGCACAAGCGCAGCGGTGTTCTTCACTTGCAATTTTGAAATCAGATTTTTGCGATGCGAGTCCACGGTGCTGTCGCTGATGAAAAGTTTCTCCGCAATTTCGTGATTGGTCATTCCCTCGGCAATCAGCCGCAACACTTCCACCTCGCGCCTGGTGAGCAGCAATTGATTCTGCTGGCCGAAACTTTCGCGAAGGGAATCTTTGCCAAGCCAATACTCGCCACCGCTGGTTACGGCAGCAATAGCTGCATCTAATTCATCAAGCGAGGCATTCTTGAGCAGATAGCCGCGCGCCCCGGCATCTTTCATTTGTTGAAGGTAGGCGAGCTGATCAAAATTGGTCAATGCTACTACCTTTACTTGTGGTTGCTTCTGCATCAATACACGACAAACGTCAATTCCGCTTTGATCCGGGAGATTGATATCCAGCAGAACGACATCGGCCGGATTGGAAGCAAAATAACCCAGGCAGGATGCCGCGGTCATCGCATAACCACACAACTGCACGTTGGGCACATGGGTCAGCATGGCGCGCATACCTTCAATAACCATCGGATGATCATCAACAACGAAAACACGAGTCATAGTGGAATGGAAATTAATACCGATGTTCCGGCTCCGGGGGCAGACTGAATATCCACCCGGCCTTTCAAATAATCTACCCGCGACCGAATGCTCGACCAGCCCGCGCCCTTTGCCTGGTCTATCACCTTCAAATCAAATCCAACACCGTTGTCCTCCACGGTAATCGCTACTTCGTTTTCGTGGCGGGCCACCTGCACCAGCACGTGCGTGGCGCGGGCATGCTTGGCGGCATTATTAAGCAACTCCTGCACCAGGCGGTATACGATGATCTCTTTTCCGGAATCGAGTCGTTCGGGTAATCCAACGAATTGAAAATCCAATTGAAAAATCCCCGACTGCCGCACGGACTCGCAATAACTTTTTATGGCTTCCGCCAGCCCAAACCGCACCAGCACCTCGGGCATCATGTTGTGCGCTACACGCCTTAGCTCGTTAATCGCATTGTCGAGCATATCCAGCGATCGCTCAAAAGCCAGCGCGTATTGCGATTCCAACATCATATTTGACTTCATAGTTGCAAGTGAATATTTTACTCCCGACAACAACCCGCCCAATCCATCGTGGAGGTCCTTCGCCAGGCGGCCGCGTTCTTCCTCCTGGCCCTTGATTACCGCCTGGCTTGCCAACAGTTGCTTTTCGGTCTCCAATTCGCGAATCCGTTGCTGGTGCAACTTTTGGCGCTGGGCATAGCTAAAGTAAAGGAGCCCAAACAGCAGAAACACGGTTGCAATAACAGCCGCCATCAGGTAGGTAATGTTATTTTTCTGACGGATCACATCCTGCTGGGTGGCTTTTTCATTTTCAAGCTGCCGGATTTGATCGTCTTTTCGCTGTGACTCAAACCGGGCCTCCAGCAGGTTGATGCTGGCCTTGCTTTTTTCGCCTGCCACAGAATCTTTCAACACTTCATACTCTTTTCGGAATGTCAGCGCCTGAGCATAGGCACCGCGCAGCTCAGCCAGATCGGCTCGTTGCCGGTAAAGCTCCTGCAACTCGTAGGACGAGCCGGTCGAGCGTGCAATGTCAATGCCGTGTTCGATTGCCTGTTGGGCCTGTTCGTATTGTTTTTGCGTTACCAAACAGGCTGAGAGACCCAGCCAGCCATACATCTGGTACGGCAGAACGTTTTGTTCCTGCGCCAGCTTCACTACCTGGCGATACAGTTGGGAAGCTTCCTCTATTTTATGCGTGCTTTTCTTCACGTCCGCCTGTCCCTGCCATCCGTCCATGATCAAAATGGAATCAGCCGTACTCCTGCCAATGCCCTCCACTTCCTGAAAATGGGCAAGGGCCTGGTCGTAATGCAGCAGAAAAGCTTCCGACTGGGCCAGGTTGATCAAAGAGGAAGCAATCGCGTAATCGTCCTTGAGGCTGCGGGCCAGCTCGAGGGCTTCCCCGGCATACCGTTTCCCTTTTTCATACTGCTTCAGGCTGTTAAAAATAGAGGCTAGGTTGTTGTTGATTACGCGCAGTAGTCTCTGCGCATTCAGTTTTTCTGCAATACCTTTTGCTTGGAGGTAATGATCGGCCGCCAGCTCAAAATCCGAAAGGTACTGCCATTCGTTGCCCAGGTTGATGTGGGCCACGGCTTTGTCGCGCATGGTACCGGCCTGTTCGAAAATCCGCAGCGCCTCCTGGCACAGATCCAGTGCCTCGCGGAACTTACCCTGGTTATTTAGCACCACAATGGCGTACGAGGCGTACGTACCCTGTCCACGAAGAAATCCGATTTGATTGGCCAGTTGCCGGGCGCTGTCGTAAAAAGTCATGGCCCTGCCGGGATCGGTCACCTCAAATTTTTCTCCCGAACTAAAATAACGCCACACGCGGCTGCTATCCGCCAGGCTCGACTGCGCCCAGCCTGGCACGGTGAAAAAAATTGCCAGTAAGGCCACCAAGGCAAGACGTCCTCCTACCAACAATGTGCATTTTTTTTCGATTATGGCGTGAAGCATGACAGAAAAAGGCATGGCAATAGCAAAAACAAAGCTAATGGCGAATATGAAACAATGGTGTGGCCAGTACAAAAATCCCCTTTTTTGGGGAGCGGAAATCCAGGCTTTTCAGCCTACATTTGGATACACCAAAATATGACGCCATGAAACGTTTGACCTCGGCCATTTTCGTTCTGACAGTTGCCTGGCTTTTGACTGCCTGTGGGGGCAAAGGCGTTTCGTTTTCATCTGGAGTGAAGAAAGATTTTTCTACGGGGGCCTCCACGCGATATGAAGGATTTGACCTCGAAGACGTTAGCCTTGTTGACGGCAACAACGAAGTTATGAGTAGTAGCGAGATCCCGCTCAACTCCTCTTTCTCTATTGTGTATAACGGCATAACCGGATACACGGTGGAGAACGAAAAAGTATTCCCCGGCTTATCGTTACAGGTAACGGATAGCGCAGGGCAGGCCGTTTTGAATGAAGCCGACTTATTTGCCAACTACACCGAAGGCGTTTCGGCACAAGATGCGTCCGTACTTACCGGCACCGTTACAGTGGGCGACCCGATGAAAGCAGGCAGTCGTTACCACTGTACCATGCGCATATTTGATAAAAAGAGCAAATCCGAAATTGTAACGGAACTGGATTTTAAAGTGAAGTAACGAGGGTATGTTTTGGAATCATAACAATAGGAGGCGACACCTCGGGCAAGGATCAATACTACTGATTGCCTTATTGGGATGGTTACCTACCCACGCGCAGCAAGACCCGGTGTACGCACAGTACATCAACAACCCGATGGCGATTAATCCCGCTTTCGCGGGAAGTAACAACCGGTTTAATGCCAACATACAATACCGCACGCAGTGGGCAGGCATTGAAGCTAACCCCGTGACGCTGAACTTCAACAGCCACATGTCGGTGTTTCAGAACAAAGTGGGTGTGGGCATCCAGGTAGTTCAAGACAAGATTGGTGAAAACACCACCACAGAATTTGCGGGTGTATACTCCTACAAAATTGAATTGAACAACGCCTCATTTTCTTTTGGCATGCAAACGGGGTTTATCCGGTATGCCAATGATCCCTCGCGCGTGAACCCATACGACAGCGGTGACCCGCTGTTTGCCAACCTCACGGAAACCAAATTCAACACCGGGGCTGGCTTGCTGCTGAAGAGTGACCGGTATACAGTTGGATTGTCGGTGCCGCGTTTGCTACCCACCACCATCAGCCAGGGAGGCCAGGAAATCGAACTATACCAACAGCATTTTTACCTGTTTGGTCAGTATACTTTCTTCATCAACGAAGACTGGCGGTTTAAACCGTCTACCCTGCTGCGGGCTACCGGTGGCGCCCCAGCTTCAGTAGATCTCAATGCCACATTCAATTTTCAGGAGTTGTACTCAGCCGGTTTGTTTACCCGAAACTTTAAAACCTACGGATTGCTGGTGCAGGCGGTATTCAAGAGCATGCGGCTGGGCTATATTCTCGAACTCCCCACGGGATCGGACTCCGGTCTCAACTTTACGAGCCATGAAATTACACTGGGGTTCTCAATGCCGGCTTTGAGTTTTCATGACCGGTCGATGATCAGGTTTTAGGTTTATCAAAACGGACAAATTAGGTCCGGACGTACTGCCCTCCCCGGCACATAAACATGCTCATTGATTTGAAAGGCTGAGCCAGAGCCTCGGAGCTCAAAAACAACTCAAATACCCGTTTTCTTGACAAACTACCATTTTATCGTATCTTCCTCACCCGATTCAATGCTGAGCAATGGATAATTGTAAGAATTCGCCATCTCAACATGGACCCAAAATCAGCCTACTTATTCTTGGTATTGTGCTCTCGGCCGAGATTCTTGGCCAGCCTCAATCCCTAAGTACACACATCGGCAAAAAAGAGGGCTTTTCTGAAAGCACCGTTTATGCCATACTCCAGGATCGAAAAGGCTTTATCTGGTATGGCACTTCGGATGGGTTGTGGCGATACGATGGGTATGAGCATAAAGTATTTCAACATGATCCGAAGAATCCAAACAGCTTAAGTCATAACTTCGTCACCTGTTTGATCGAAGATCGGGAAGGTAATTTGTGGGCAGGTACGTTTGCCGGTGGACTGAATAAATTCAATCCAGCAACTAATTCGTTTTACCACTTTAAACACGATGAAAAAGACTCAACAACGCTTTCGTATGACTATATATCAGAAATTGCTGAGGACCAAGAGGGAAATATTTGGGTATGTTCAAAAATATTGAGCCTGCTAAACAAAGCCACTAACCATTTTATCCATTTTGATAATAAGGAGATAAGGCAATGGGGCACTACTAGTGTTTACGCAAGCAAAACGGGCACGTTATGGCTTGGGTCTAATAGCGATGGTTTTAGCCAGTTTGACCCGAAAAAGAAAAAATTCAAAAATTATCGTGTCAATCATTCCGATCCGGTTGTTAACGATAGAGTTAATGTAATCCGGATTATCAAAGAAGATGCCGATGGAAATATCTGGCTGGGCACGTATGGCGGGTTAATTAAATTTGACACGAAAACGGAAAAAATCACTCACTGGGTACACGATGATTTTAATGTAAAAAGCCTAGCTCACAATTCTATTTGGGATATTGCACTTACGGAAAAAGGGAAAGTATGGATTGCCACCTGGGGCGGAGGCATCAGCTGCTTAGACGTTGCGACTGGATTATTTGAAAACGAAACGTTCAAGCAAGGCGGATTATATCAAGTGGGCAGTCTTGAATTTCCATCTGTATATCAGGAGCCGGATGGCACACTTTGGTTTGGGTCTAACGCCAAAGGAGTTTTTCGAATTAAGACTATTTCGGCTTTGTCCTATCTAAAAGATGCTGAAGGACTGCTTAGAAGAGATATTCGGAAAATAATAAAAGGAAAGGAATATACTTACTTTATCTCAGATGTAGATGGCCTACATGCCTACTCTGAACAAAAAGGAGTCGCTTTCACACTCCCGCCATGGAGAGATAAAAAGCCAAATGGCCTAAGCGGAAATCGGATTTCCAGTATCTCAGAAAACAAAAACGGAACATTATTCATAGGCACTGACTTTGGGCTAACCATTTACGACCCCGCAACAAAAAAAATAAACTACCTGCTGAATGACCCAAAGGATTCAACCTCGCTCAGCCACAATTCTATCTTGGCTACTTTTATTGATTCGAAAGATCGATTGTGGTTGGGCACTCCGTTTGGGCTCAATCTCTTATTCCCTCCCGCAAACAATTTTTTCTATTGGAAACGCCCCATTCTCTCTGCAAATACAGTGTTGTCGATAGGAGAAACAAGCGAAGGACTTTGGGTAGGTACAAGCACTGGAGGTTTAAACTTGTTGAATACCGAAAAACGTTTTGCTAAAGCCTTTCTGTATGACGAGAAGAATGACTCGACACTCAGCGGCAACACAGTTGACCAAATCTTTACTGATTCAAAGTCGAATTTATGGATAGGCACGCGACCGGGGATTAACAAGTACAATCCAACAAGTCAGCATTTCGAGAGATATGCAATTCCATTGAGCCAAGTTTCTGCAGTATCAGAAAATAAAACTGGAAACCTATTGGTCCAATCTACTGAAGGATTATATGAACTTTCTCTTACTAAAAAGGAAAATGGCGATGAAATGGGATCATTAAAAAAAGTTCTTCTCCCTCAAAGCACGATACCCATAGAATGGTCATCCAAGGAAAATAGAATGTATCTATTTGCAGAAAAAGAAATTGCATACCTGGAACTAGACAAGTATGTTTCGAGGGAATCCATTCCTCCTATTGCCATTACTCAATTCAGTTTAGACCCCAATAACAAACATCCGTTGGACTCCACAGTGGCCATTCTTAGTCCTACACATCGAAAAGAAATAACACTTGATTACGATCAGAATCTATTCTCGGTGGAATTCGCTGCGCTCGATTTCACGAATCCGGCAGCCAATCAATATGCCTACCAGCTGGAAGGTTTTGATGAGGGGTGGACATACAGCGGCACACGCAGGTTTGTCACCTATACGAATCTGAGCCCGGGCGACTACGTATTTAGGGTTAAGGGTACCAATTACGCGGGGCAGTGGAATGAAGCTGGCACATCGATGCGGATCACAATTTTGCCGCCCCCGTGGAAAACCGGTTGGGCCTATGCGCTATACGCAATCGCCTTTGCTGCCGCGCTGTGGCAGGCCAGGCGCATCATCGTTAACCGTGAACGCATGAAAGCGCAGATTTTAGCTGAGCAAAAGGAAAAGCTGGCGCTGCAGGATTTAGACCACCTCAAAACGAAGTTCTTCTCCAATATAACCCATGAATTTCGGACTCCCCTCACGCTCATTCAGGGGCCCGCCCGTGAGCTTTACGAAAAGGAGACCAATCCGCAGTCGCGGCAACTCTTAACCCTTATTCAGAATAATTCACAGCGCCTGTTAAAATTGATCAATCAACTGCTGGACCTGGCCCGGCTGGATGCGCAGGAGATGAAGTTAAACCTCGCACCGGTGGATGTTAAACGGTTGGTAAATGTTTCATCCGAACAGTTTTCTTCATTTGCCGCATCCAAGAATATTCAGTTTGACATATACAGCGGTGAACTGCCCGTAGGCATAACCGATGCTGAAAAACTGGAGGCGATTATCACCAATCTGCTGCAGAACGCCATGAAGTTTACGCGAGGCGGAGGGCGCGTTACGATTTCCGCTGACTGGCAAAATCAGGATTTAGTATTGATTATTGAAGACACCGGGCGCGGCATTCCTCAAAAAAAATTAGCCAATATTTTCACGCGGTTTTACCAGGTAAGCCCCACTGACTCGAGTCACTCCGAGGGCACAGGTATCGGACTGGCGCTGGTCAAAGAGTACACGGCTCTGATGAAAGGCGCAATTGAAGTTGAAAGTGAGGAAGGCATGGGAACGAGATTCACCGTGCGGCTGCCGGTTCCGTTAGCTGAAAACCAATTCGCGCAGGCTGAGCAGGAAGTAATAACACGCACTGAACCGAGCGCAACGGTTGGCATAACACCAGAAAACGGCACTGCGGCAGACGCGACCATTCTGCTGGTAGAGGACAACTCTGACATCCGCGCCTTTATTCGCCACTCACTCGGCAATGGGTATCGTTTTTCGGAAGCAGCGAACGGGAAAGAAGCCCTCACGCTGGCCAGGGAGCATGTGCCGGACCTGATTATTAGCGATTGGATGATGCCGGAGATGGATGGCGTTACCCTGTGTCGCGAAATCAAAGAAGACATTCGCACTAGTCATATTCCCTTTATTCTGCTGACCGCTAAAGCAGAGGCGGCTGATAAACTGGTCGGGCTTGAACATGGCGCAAACGATTATCTGGTAAAACCATTTAATAAAGAGGAGCTAACGCTAAAGGTGCGCAACCTGGTGCAACAGCAGGCCGCCTGGCAAAAACAACTGACCGCTAAACTTCTCGCTACCAGAAACCATGTGGAGGTTACCTCAGCCGAGGAACGTTTTGTCCTCAAGGCAAGAAACTACGTTGAGTCTAACCTGACAGACGGAAATCTATCAGTAGAATCGCTGGCTTCAGCCGTGGCGCTGAGTCGCGAGCAATGTTATCGAAAGCTCATGGCACTCACCGGGCTATCGCCTTCTGCCTTTATCCGTAAAATTCGCCTGCTGCGGGCCCAACACTTGCTGCAAAATAAATGGGGAAATGTATCGCAGGTGGCCTTCGAGGTCGGGTTCGAGAACTTATCTCATTTCAGCAAAGCGTACAAAGAACAATTTGGGCATTTGCCCAGCGAAACCTGAAAAGCCGGGCATTTCTGTCAAAAAAGCCCAAAATGCAACATCCGCGCTAATGATTGCAACATCCGCATTAAACAGAAAGAGGATCAAGTAGGCACTTTTGGCTTATCAAAACAGGCCAAAAATGTCCTTGCACCAAATCGCCCGCGCCACGTCCATCATAGGAGTCCTGGTCGCAGCAAGCTCTTCATGCTGTATGGCCGCAACCCGGCCCCTGACATATCTCGAATGGTTTGTCACCTCCGGGCTGCTGGCCTGTGGAGCGGTGCTCATAATGCTCGGGATTCAATTGAACCGTAACGCGAAAAAAGAAAGCCGGGTGGGGTCGCTGCACTTAGATTTTCGGGAGAACAAAACGCGGAGAGAGTTTCGATAGCATCCAAACGCCATGAACAAAAAAACTATGCAGCCGCCTTCGTGGGAAAGTTTCACCTCGAAATGGGACGGAAAAGGTCAAGCACAGCTTCCCGACTCGCTGGCCACCGATGTTAAGCAATCGCTGGGCATTGCCCACTGGCTCGCGAAAGGCCTTTTCATGAGCCGCGCCATTACAGGCGTGGTAGATATACCCTCTATGAAGTACCTCTACTCCAGCGGCCATGTCAAAGAAATGGTGGGCTGGGACGATGCCCTCTTCTGGGAGCAAGGCGTAAAATTTACGTACAGCAAATTTCACCCCGATGATTTGTACGCCCTCCACGAGTTCAGCAGCCTGATCGGGCACTACTACAAAAACCTGCCCGAGTCCGAAAAGCCTGCTTTTACAGACTATTGGGACATTCGCTTTGCCAAACCCGATGGCACCTACCTGCGCATTTTAGAGCAAGGGCGCGTGCTGAAGCATGATGCAGCAGGCAACATTGTTCACCTACTCATTTTCGTTACGGACATCACCCACCTGAAAAGCGAAAACAAAAATCATTTGCGCCTAACCAATGGCCGAGAGAGCGTGCTGTACGAATATCGTATGCCAGGCCAGCAGTTGATGAAGTTGGAGACCCCGAGCGAACGAGAGCTGGACGTGTTTCGGCACATCAGTATGGGTTACACGCGCAAACACATTGCCGACCGGCTGGGCATTAGCCTGTCCACCGTAAAAACACATTGCCAAAACGTTTATGAAAAACTCAATACGGCCGATTCGGTAGAAACCCTCAACCTGTTGAAGACATGGAACATGTTCTAACCGTTGCGCTGAATATGAAAGCATTCAGCCACCAACAGCCTTTAACACTTTGAAATGGCAGCAGCACCCATGCATTACCGAAAATTCAGCCCCCATCCTGACTTGGCACCGTGGGTAGAATGCGTCTATGAATGGCAGGGCATTGCTGAGGCCGCACAAGACATTCAGACATCGCCCAGTGCTTTTGCCGCACTCGTGATCAACGAAGGAGCCGATTACTCGGTCTACCAACACCGAACACCACCTGCCGTTGTACCGGATGCATTTGTCTGTGGGCTATTCACGTCCAACTATCACCTGGTATTGAACGGCCCCATTCAAATGATGGGGGTTGTGTTCAAGCCCTGGGGCTTTCATAACTTTTTTGGCACCCGCATGTCATCACTGGTCAACAGCCGGCTGGACCTCGACTTGTTCCTGCCTGGCGAAGGTGCCATGCTGGCCCAGGCAGTGAGAATGGAAGCCGAGCCCGAAGCGAAGGCCAGGGTGCTGCAAGACTTTCTGCTCGGTCGCCTGGCCGAGGCCAAAGCAAGGGTAAATGTCATTGATGATGCCGCGCAGTTGATGGAGTTGAAAAATGGTGGAATAACCATTGCTGAGGTGGCTGAACACTTTCACATCAGCAAACGATACGTGGAAAAACAATTCCTGGCGAAGGTGGGGGTGTCACCCAAATTCTACGCGCGAATCAAACGATTTTCATTTCTGATGGTGGAATTGATCTATCGAAAAAATCAGGACTGGCAGGCCCTTGTTGAAAAAACGGGGCTACACGACCAATCGCACTTGATCAAAGAGTTTCTGGAATTCAACCAGGCGAATCCCGAACACTACCTGAATTCGCATAATGAAATGGCCCGGTTTGTCGAAAAAATATCATGGGGAAAAACGAATTAATACCGATGGTGCGCCTTTTTACAATGGGTTACCCGGCCGGTTTGACATCTTCGGTACATCAAAACCAACCAATTATGAAATTAACCATTATGCTTTTCAGCCTGGGCATTGCCATGTCCATCGTACTGCCTGCTCAAACCACAACCACACCCGTTAAGGGGTCCTGGAAGATGGTAAAATCCAAATATGGAGATGAAAAAGAATACACCGACTATGCCAAAGAAGGGCTGTTGACGTACAAGCTCTTCACCGGAACCCGATGGGCAGGCTCCAGTTACGATACAAAAACCCGGAAAATCTCGGGCACTAATGGCGGCACCTACACGCTAACGGGGCAAACGTACACTGAAACAGTCGAGTACTTCAGTTGGGATGCAACCACAGAGGGCAAAACGTTTCAGTTCTCTGTAACAATTGAAAACGGCATGCTGCACCAATTCGGATATATCGAATACAAGGGCAACACGAAATACCTTATTGATGAGTGGTATACCCGCGTTGACTAAAAACATTTTCACCCACCAATTTGAAACATTATGAGTAACACCACCAAAACCACCGAGAGCATTGATGTGCTGGCCAAGAAAGGCACCTGCATTGAGTTCTTTTCTGCCTATCAGGATTTTGACATCAACCGGATGTTGAGCTTGTGCAGCCCTGCGGGCGATGTGCACTTCGAGCCCTTGGGCGAAAACGGCCGGGGAAAAATATACGAAACCGGACAGTTGATCTGGAAAGCCTTGATGGACGCGTTCCCGGATTTGGACAACACCGTGCAATCGCAAACCTACCTGGAAGCCGACAATGCCGTAAGTTGTTCGGTGGTGATTTTCGGCAAACAGAAAAAAGAAATACTGGGCATCCCGGCCAAGGGGCTCCGGTTCGACTCCGAGCACATCTTCATTTTTCGCTTTGATGACAAAGGGAAGATCGACAAGATCAATATCAGCTGGGACAACGCCAGCTTTGTGAAACAACTAACAGGCAGTTAGCGGGACGATACCTTCTAACCAACAACCGTTAGCCAATAGCAAAATCAACCTTTTGGCGTATTGAACGCGGGCTGGGAAATGAAAAGCTTGCATAGGATTTCGAAATAAAGAAGAGTAGAAGTTGAGAAGCCAGAAGGAAGAAGGAAGAAGTAAAAATCAAGAAACCACAAACCAGCATCCAGTATCAAGAATCAAGAATCAAGAATCAAAAGACCAGAATCCAGTATCCAGCAACCAGAGCCTGCCAATTACCGATTTATGATAACTACCGTTAGCCCAGAAACCTTTTCAAATTGCCGATCGGCTGTAATGAGCGGCAGGTTAAGGCTGATGGCCGTGGCCGCAACAATCGCATCGGGCAGATTCATTCTGCTCTTTTGTCTGATATCGATTGTCTTCTTCTTAATGACAGGCGACATCTCCACTACCGTGCACTGGTTGATAAACGCCTTGGTCCTGGTTGCTTCTGTGGCGGTGATGCTTGGCTTACTCAATAGTTCCTATTCTCTGATAAACGACAATTTGACGTCCACTCCATGGAGTAGCTCCGCTATTTCTTTATCACCACTCAAAAGGTATATAGCAATATTAGTGTCGCAGACAGCCTGCAAATCAATTCCATTCATTGCGCATTCGTTTTTGTGCTGCCAGGCCGTCTTCGGCCCACCTTACAGCTCCGCAAAACTTGTGCGCATCAAGTCGCTTGCCCTGTTTCAATTGTTTACTGGCAGCTATCAGCTGAGCACACGCGCCCTTTCTTTTAATGCGAACAACCATGTCCTAATTATTTAGAAATCAAATTTAGGAATACTCAGGAAATATCACCGTCTAACAACTCTCTAAGAAGTCAAGTATCCAGTATCAAGCATCAAGACTCCAGAATCGAAGAATCCAGTATCCAGAATCAAACAACAACAACCAACAACGATATGAAAACCCTCACCCTCCTGCTCGCCCTCACCGCCTTTGCTACCAGCGCGCAAACCATACGCATTGCAGATAACAACCCCAATGCACCCACGGGAACAAATATTTATACCCTTGTCAATGCTAGCCCCAATCCATTGCAAAAAGCCCTTGATGACTCGGCTCCCGGAGACATTGTATATGTGCAGCCGAGCCTTATCATACACCCTGAAGTAACTATACAAAAGCGAGTTACCCTTAGAGGTATTGGTTTTAATACTGGCAAAGATCTACCGCTGGTATCTCGGATCACGGGCATAACCCTCTCCAACTCCAGTGATGGCACAACCAATTCCAGTGGCACAACCATAGAGGGAATCGAGATTACTGGCATACCTGGTGTTGCTTGGGGCAGAATCCGCTTAGGCGTACAAACCGGTACCTTTGGCTATACCCTTCGGGATATAACGATTTCAAAATGCACTATTGGCCTGGAAGGTATTTACAGAGCCTCCGGCTATCGGCCAGCCGAAAATATTACCGTAAAGGATTGCCATACAGGGATACTATTTGAAACAACCGGAACGGTAAGTAACCTATTAGTGATTCGAAATCGATTGTATCGAATCCAACTCATCATTGGAAGTTTATCGTCTGCTATCTTTAGCAATAACTTAATTACCCACCTTTCTACCAATCCTAACCAGAATTACTTTGGCTTTGCTGGCAATGGTTGGGGTTTGAGCACAACTAGTTTGATCATTACAAACAATAACTTTTTAGGTCAGAACGATATTGGTGCCATGCGTTTTATGCAGCACGATCTGCAAGATGCTATTGTAAGCAATAATATTTTTTACGGCATGGCGCCCATATCCACCAGTGGCAGTTACCAGCGCAATGCTTTTCTCAACAACCTTACTTTTGGCACCAGCAACGATGCCCTGCCCCCGGTGGGTAATGGTGTGGGCAATACGGGCAGTAACAATAAACCGAGCCTAAATCCATTGTTTGTCAACGCCCCCTTCAACACAGCTTATACATCCACAATGGATTTTAATCTGCAAGCAAGCTCCCCCGCCAAAGATGCCGGCACCGATGGAACTGACATTGGTATAACAGGCGGAGCTTATCCCGTAACATCAGGTAACATTTTATTAAGGCCTGCTTCAGCACCTGTGATTTTGCAGTTTAACCCAGGTGCCATTGTACCGCAAAACCAGCCATTGAAGAGCAATGTAAAGGCGAAGGCGAACTAGATAATAGACTTGAGACACTAGACGTGAGACATGAGTAGTAAGACAAAAAAAATTTGAAAATGGATGCTAGAAGCTGAAAGACAGAAGATAGAAGTCGGAAGCTAGAAGTTAGAAGATAGAAGTTAGAAGATAGAAACTAGAAACTGGAAACCAACAACGATCAACCAAGAACGAACAACGAATGAAAAGGTCTCAAAACATTTTTAGAAAATCGGTAGGGGAAACGATGGGGATACCGCGGAAAGGGTGGAGCGTGAGTAAGTCTTTATCGCCACTTACGATGGCTGTTGCTCGGGCTTCCAACGCCAATTCTAAAAATTTGATATCGTCAATATCGCGACAAGCGTCAGGCAATTTTGCTATGACAAACTTACTTTCCGATTGCCCGATTAGTTGCCTGGCCGAGTCGGTTCGGAAAGACATAGGCATGTATTTATTGAATTTGATGCGGCTTGCTACCTCAAGATATTCAGTTGCGGTATCGACAGAGAAAATAAGCTTTCCCTTTTCAATAGCTCTTGCCAGCGCAGTGGAGGGAATGCCCTTTGGTTTTATTAAGGCACTGATCAGTGTATTGGTATCAAAAACAAAGACCATTGCCTATTGCGGCATAAACTCTTCAAAAATGCTACGATCAAGGTGCGAAAGTTTACTAATGGTTTCAGCATCTACTCCCGCTTCCGCCAAATCTATCGCTAAGTCTAATTTGTCGGTGCCTGTAGGAAACATTCGTCCATTCAATAAAGCATTCAACGCTTTTTCGGTTAGCAATTTTTGCGCAGCTGGCGGCAATGAGGTCCACACCGCGTTTTCAGGATCTTCAATTTCAAGGGTCATCGATCTCATAGCATCAATCATTTTAATACTCAAAGATAAAAAAACAAATCTACTCTCTTTAACCTGAAACTAACAACCAGAAACCAACAACGAACTACCAACAACGACCAATATGAAAACCATCCTCCTCCTCTCCCTCCTCCTCGTTAGTACAGCAGCTCATGCACAGGCCGTGTTGCGAGTGAATAATACACCCGGCTCGGCTGCACCTTACACCAATATAAACACAGCAATTGCTGCAGCAGGAGTTAACGATGTTATTATGGTGGAGGGGTCTGGGACTCCCTACGCAGCGATATCAATTGATAAGAAGGTGACCATTATTGGCCCTGGCTATTTTTTAAATGAGAATAGTGGACTCCAGGCTACTACTTCAACGGCTTATATTAATGGAATTAGTTTCACGGGCGTAGCAGCAGCAGGATCTAATCTTTCAGGCTTGGATATAGTGAACATCGATATATGGGGAGCTATAAACATAGATAATATTACAGTTTCAAATTGCCGGATTAATGCAATAGTTCTTGGTTTACAGGGTGGAAGTGCTTCTAATTGGCTTGTTAGAAGCAACGTGATTCTAAGCTCTATCGGGCCAAGTTGCTGTCCATCGGGCTTTTTTAGTAACATGGTTTTTGCAAATAACCTTATACTCGGCACTCCAAACACTGGGGGCAGCGGGAGCGGGTTCACACTTATTCAAAATATTTTCGCCAACAGTGGTCAGATTCCAAACTTGAGCAACTCGCTTATCTCGAACAATATTTTTCTTTCACCAAGTGGGGTTGCCAATCTTACCGGCTCAAATGTGAAAAATAATCTGTTTGTCAGTTCCACACAAACCGGTGTTGATGCTTCCAATTTATTAGGTGTAGATGCTTCCTCTTTGTTTGTTGGTCCTGCTGGTAATACAACCGACACCCAATATCGACTGAAAGCAGGTTCACCAGCAATTGGTTTTGGTGAAGGTAGTGCGGACTGCGGAATATTTGGCGGGGTGAGTCCCTATCGCCCATCTGGAATCAAAGTGGGTCAGCCTACTGTTACAAATATCTCGATACCTGTTCTTGTAAACCAAAACGGAGTGCTGAATGTGAAGGTGAGTGCGAAGGTGAATTAGACGGGAGACGTAAGTAGTAAGACATGAGACATGAGATGTGAGATGTGAGATGTGAGATGTGAGATATGAGATATGAGACAAATGCAATTTGCAAATGTGATGGAGTTAGTCAATGGTCGATTAGTCGATGGTCAATGGTCAATTAACGATGGTCAATAGAGCAAGAAACTGAAACTATAACTACAAAAACAATATGAAGTTGATATCTACAGTAAAATCAATCCAACCTATGAAAACCCTAGGGCTAAGGAAATTGCTGATAGATGGTTCTTCGTGGAAGGAAGCGAACCAACCAAATCGATTGGCCGCGAATGACTGCACCTATTCGATACGAGGCGCCAGGCGTGCGTACATAAATGCGATAGTGCGTTTGATAGCCGCGGAGCAACTTCAAACCAGTTATGTGAGTGGCATCGATGGCCATTTCAATTTGCGCCACCTTTTCTTAAAGAGCCAGCAAGAGAGCCAAGTCAGACACGCGGGCTACATCGCGTTTAAAACTGCCTTTTACAAATACCTTCACTTACTCAACGCCTTCACCTGCGCAGCCAGTGATTTCTTAAAGGCGGCCAGCGAAAAATTCTTTTTTTGTTTCATGCCCTCGTCCATCATCTCGCCCAGCCATAAGTCCTCGAGGCTATTGCCGCGCACCAACGTAGAGGAGGCACTGTGCTTGCGAATCAGTTTGGTAATGGCATCTGCCTCGCGCTTGTTCTTAAACCGTGCAATTAATACTTCGCTCATAGCATTATCGGATTTTATACTTATGCTCAAAGATAAAAAGCTATTTCATTCAATGGGGAGTCGATAGACAATGGTCAATGGACAATGGACAATGGACAGTTACGAACGGAAAAAAGCTTAAAGCTTGCGGCTAGAAGCCAGCGGCTGAAAGTGTAAAGAAAAAGAATATGAAAAAACGAGTATTCCTTTTAGTAGCGTTGTGTTGGGCGGGCATTGCCTCGGCTCAAAACATCAATCGCTTCGAATACTTCTTCGATACCGATCCGGGCGTGGGCGCCTCCACCACATTTACCAACATAGCGCCTACTACACTCATTACCGATTTAAATATTCCCATCGCCACCACTTCTTTGCTACCCGGCTTTCATACGCTCTACATCCGCAGTCGCAATGATTTAAATCAATGGACACATACGCACTTTCGCAATTTCTTTGTAGCTACAGTTCCCCCCGCTCCTGGCACGCTCAACATAGATCGCATAGAGTATTTTATTGATACCGACCCGGGCGTTGGTCTTGCCACTGAAGCACCTGGCCTCACACCCGATGATGTGCTCACTAATTTTCCTATCGATATCAGTGCTGTGCCTCTCACAGCAGGGCCCCATACTTTTTATGTGCGCGCAAAAACCAGTGACGGCCAGTGGACACACACGCACTTTAGAAACTTTTTTGTAGATGCGGCAGTGGCTTCACCGCCTACCATCACCAACTTTTCGCCAACTTCAGGAAATGTGGGAAGTACCGTAATTATTAATGGTGCCAACTTCAGCACTACACCCGCCAACAATACCGTTACGTTCAGTGGCGTAGCCGCCACTGTTACAGCCAGCACTGCCACGAGTTTAACAGTCACCGTTCCGGCTGGCACAACTACTGGTCCAATCATTGTTACCGTTGCCGGATTAAATAGTCCGAGCAGTACAAACTTTACATTGAACGCACCGATCATCAATGCGGCAGAATATTTTTTCAACACCGATCCGGGGCCGGGCAATGGAATACCAATTTCAATTAGTACGCCTGATACTCAAATCGATTTGCCAAATTTAAATTTCATCACCACCTCATTGCCCGTGGGCTGGCACACCGTACACGTGCGAGCCAAAGACACCAACAACACGTGGGGCTTTTATGAAAGCAGACGAATTTATGTTCGCGAACCGGCACCCACCATCGACCCGATTGAACCGCCATCACCCATCAACGCGATGGAGTTTTTCTACAACACCGACAATGGGCCGGGCACCGGCACATCGATACCTTTCACTCCTGTTGGCTCAGATGCAGACGCCTTAAATAAAAACCTGGCTAATACGCTACCGATTGGTTGGCATACCATACACGTGCGAACAAAAAATGCACTCAACACCTGGGGCTTTTATGAAAGCCGCAGAATTTATGTGCGCGAGGGCCCGGTGGGTCCGCCACCGCCTGCTTCACCCATTGTAGCGCTGGAGTGGTTTATTGATACCGACCCCGGTGTGGGGTTAGCCACGCTAACAAAGCCAATGAATCCCGCCTTAGATTTGGTGGATTTACCGGATGAAGGGCTTGATATAGGAACTATTGCGGTCGGCCCGCGCCTGATTGGGCTTCGCGCTAAAAACCAGGCGGGTGAGTGGAGCATGACCGAGGTTCGCAATTTTACCGTAACAGCCCCCTGCACCATCATCGATGCGCCCACCGCCAGCGGCCCGGTGTTGTGTTCGCCCGGGCCGGTTACCCTAACGGCAGCCGGGGCAGTAACGGGCGAAACGTATCGTTGGTATGCCAACGAGACTACACTCACCAGCTTGTTCACGGGCAACCCGTACACAACTCCGAGCCTGAGCGTAAACACTACGTACTACGTTACCCGCTACAACACCTCCACCTTTTGCGAAAGCAGTCGCTTTGCCGTGACAGCCCAGGTACAAGGGCTGACGGCACCCGTGGTGAATCTCTCCGGTGACTTAGCCATCTGTGAAGGCAACTCGGTGGCGCTCATTCATGCTGGTGGCTTTCCGACCTATACATGGCGCAGAGGCGTTGTGGACCTCGGGCAAAACATAAATCAGATTACCGCAAGTGAATCCGGTGTTTATACCCTTACTGTGAACAATGGCACGTGCACCAGTCCGCCTTCGCTGCCTTTTACACTCACCGTAAACCCCAAACCCATCAAACCGATAATCACCGCCACCGATTTTGGCTCGCTATGTGCCGATGGCATTGTTACCCTGACCGCCCCGGCCAGCGCACAGTACTTGTGGTCGGGCGGGCAAACAACTCAATCCATTGATGTAAACATTGCCAGCAGCCACACCGTTCGGGTAACTTCGGCAGCCGGTTGTCAAAGCGATTTATCCGATCCGTTCAATGTCATCAGTTCTCCACCAGATAAACCGGTAATAATCGTTACCGGCAACCCGGTGCTGTGCGGCAGTGCTTCCGCGCAACTTTCCGTGCCGAATACGTTTAGCGGTTACACCTGGCGCAATGGCGCAGCAATAGTGGGCTCTACGGCTTCCATCACCGTAAACACGGCCGGCAGCTATACGGTGGTGGTTAACAACGGAACGTGCGCCAGCCCGACTTCCGATGCGCAAGTAGTGATGTCCGTGGCGGTGCCCCCGGCACCCACTATTACCAATTTAGGTGCCTCTGACCTTTGCATTGGTGCGGGTGGTTTCACCATCCTGCGCGCTTCGGGTGCATTCCCGAATTATCTCTGGTCAACCGGGGCCACTGCGCAGGAAATCATTGTGAATGCACCCGGGGTTTTTACCGTGCAGGCGGGTAACTCGGCAAACTGTCTGAGCGTTGCTTCATCAGGTGTCTCCATTACTTCCACCGGCCAGACGTGCGTAAGCGGAACCATTGCCGCACCCACAGCGGTGAACGGAAGCCGTTGCGATGCCGGAACGGTGAGCCTCTCCGCCAGCGGAGCCACCGGCAGCCAGGTGTACCGGTGGTACAATGCCTTAACCGGAGGCACCTTGTTGTTCACAGGCGCAAACTACACGAGCCCCTCCATTGCGACCACAACCATTTACTATGTAGCAATTTTTGATCCCTCTGTGCCCGGAGAGAGCACGCGCGTGCCAGCCACCGCCTCGGTGGTGAGCTTCGCGGCCCCGGTGCTTGCGGGGCCCCCTGCACTTTCGATCTGTAACGGCTCTTCGGCAACCCTCACGGCTCCTGCCGGTTTCACGAATTACCTGTGGTCTACGGGGGCTACCACGCAGCAATTGATCGTGAATGCTAACGGCAGCTATACCGTTCGGGTGGGCGATGGCACTTGCTTCAGCCCCGTTTCGAATGCCATCAGTGTAACCGTTACCGGGCCACTGACCGCACCCGCCATCAGTGTCACCGGTGGCAACGCCAACATCTGCGGCAGCGGTATTGTGGAACTTTCCGCACCGGCCGGATTCGCTAATTACCTGTGGAGCAATGGCGCCACCACCGAGTCGATTACCACATCTGCGGCCACCAACTATTCGGTAGTGGTCAGCGATGGTGTGTGCACCAGTCCAAGCTCGAATATCATTGCCGTTACTTCATCGGCTGCACCGGCAAAACCAACCGTTGCGGTTACTGGCAGTACGGCATTATGCCCGGGTGGGTTTGTGTTGTTATCGGCACCCGCTGGATTTGCGAACTACGAATGGAGCAATGGAGCCACGGAGCGATTGATCGAGGTTACACAGGTGGGAACGTATACCGTGCGTGTCGGTAACAATGCCGCTTGCCTGAGTGTTCCATCCGATGGCATTGTGGTAAATAACTCCAGCAACTGCGGAACGTTAACGGGGCCCGCAGTGGCCAGTCAAAGCCAATGTGCACCAGGTGGCACATTTTCTTTTACTGCTTCGGGAGCAACCGGCAGTCAGGTGTATCGCTGGTATGATGCGCCCACGGGTGGCGCGTTGTTGTTCACGGGCAATCCGTTTACGCCAAGTGTCTCCACTACCACTACCTTTCATGCGGCCATTTATGATCTCACTACGGCTACTGAAACTCCGAGAACGGCCTTCTCAGCTACTGTGGTGTTCATCCCTACGCCTGCCATTTCGTCCTCGGGCCTAACCATTTGCCAGGGCAGTGTTGCGCTGTTGTCGGCCCCTACCGGCTTTTTACGCTACCGGTGGAGCGACAATTCCGAGACTCAACAAATTCAGGCCAGTGCAACGGGCACATTTACGCTGCAAGTGGGCGATGCTTCCTGCTTCAGCAATCCTTCGGCACCGGTTACCGTAACCGTATCACCGGCACTGGCCAAACCGGTGATCACTCCTTCCGGTAGCACTACGTTTTGTGGAGTCGGCAGCGTGATACTTGAGGCACCCGCAGGGTTTTCGATGTACGTGTGGAGCACGGGGGAGACTACACGCTCAATCACAGCCTCTGCAGCTGGCAACTACACCGTTACTACCGGCAACGGTATTTGCACAAGCCCGCTGTCCGATCCGGTAAATGTGACCGTAGTGGGCGAGTTACTTAAACCCAACATTTCGATTACCGGAAGTACAGCCTTGTGCAATGGCGCTTTTGTGAGCCTAACAGCTCCGGCTGCCAGTCATTACCTGTGGAGCAACGGCTCAACTGACCGCACCATTAACGTGACCAATGCAGGAACTTATTGGGTGCAGGTGGGTAACACAGTCAGCTGCTTAAGTCTCCGGTCAGATGAGGTAGTGGTTACCGAAACGGGGCAATCGTGCGGAGGAACGGCAACGCCCGAGGCTAATTTTTTTGCAACCACCGTGTGCGCAGGTAGTCCAACCGCTTTCTCGGACTTATCAGTAAATCTTGGGGCTGGGCCGGTTTATGACTGGGACTTTGATGGAAACGGCTCAAGGGATAGCGACTTCGTTGGCAATGTGAGTTTCACGTACCCAACCAGTGGGACTTACAACGCCCGCCTCTCCATCACGCTGTCGGGCGGAACAATCGTCACCCGAACCGTTTCTGTTACCGTAAATGCTGTGCCGCAAGTTTCCGTCTCGGCTGTTACCGCCTGTGTTGGCACGGCTACGGCCTTTACCGATAACTCGGTTGTGTTACCCACCAGCACTTACAGTTGGGATTTTGAAAATGATGGCGTTGAAAACAGCAGCGTAAAAGGCAACACTTCTTTTGCCTATGCTTCCGGTGGTGTTTACACTGCGCGCCTTTCCGTTAACAACGGCAATGGCTGCAGCAACCAGCAGTTGTTGAGCGTCACGGTGCTGCGCACACCCTCGGCACCGCTCATCGAAATTGATGGAGGCGCCTCGCCTCAATTGTGTGGAGGCAACTCCATTAAATTGATGGTTCCAGCCGAACCGGGTGTAAGCTATGAGTGGACCCAAAACGGAACACCCGCGGGCACCAACCTGGCAGAGCTGACGGTGAACACGGCTGGCAACTACCGGGTTACGGCCATCAACTCCTGCGGCCCGGCTACTTCGATCAATTCCATATCCACTGTGGTAGTACCCGTGCCCGTAAGCGCCCCGATTTCATCTGCCGGCTCCACTGCACTGTGCGAAGGCGAAAGCACACTGCTTAGCGTACCCTTCACTGCCGGTGTTCAATACCAATGGAAGCTTGATGGTGCCAATATTCCTGATGCCACATCTAACTTATTCCTCGCCTCCCAGGCGGGTGTACATCAAGTGGTGTTTAGCAACTCGTGTGGTTCAGTTACCAGCGCTCCGCTTACCATCGTTGCCCTGGCACCGGCTCCCGCTCCTCCCCTGATTACCAGTTCGGGAAGCCTCACCTTGTGTGCGCCTGCCACGGTTGACCTGTCCATAACGCCCATCACCGGTGTTACTTACCTCTGGAAGAGAAACAACATCGATTTGAATATCAACCAACCCACCTTAACCACGGGCGAGGCCGGATTTTATACTGTGGAGGTAGAAAACTCCTGCCGCAAGGTTTCCAGCGTCAATCAGGTTCAGGTAACGGTCAATCAACTACCCATTGCCCAGTTAATCAGTGCCAACCGCAATCCCGTCATTTGCCCCAGCGAAATCGTTCAACTCAACGTTACGCCTGAGGCGGGCGTTACGTATCAATGGCTACGCGAAGGAATTGTGATTGCTGGCGCCAACGCTCCGCAATATGCTGCCAATACTGCGGGCGTGTACGCTCTCCGCATCACCAATGGATGTGGTGTGGTGCAGGCTTCCAATACCGTGGCGGTGCAAGTTATTGAGCCTCCGTTAGCTCCCGTTATCACCAATGATGGCAGCTTAAGCATCTGCCAAAATGAAACGGTCTTGCTTCGCATTACGCCCATAGCCGGAGTTTCTTACAGTTGGTTCAGAAACAATATCGCGCTGCCGTTTACCAACAGCAGCACCCTGGTGGCTGCCCAGGCGGGTACTTACCGGGTAGAAATTAACAATGGCTGTTCTACTGTACCCAGCAGCAACTCGTTAACGGTAGAACTGAAGCCGCAGGCACCGCTGTCTCAAACGATCGTCAGCTCAGCCAATCCGGTGTTCTGCGCACCCGGCCAGATTGAATTAAGTGTGCCGCTGGAGGCAGGCGCAAGCTATCAATGGAAAGCCAACGGGCAACCGGTGGGCGAAAACCGGAATACGTTAATTGTGGCAACCTCGGGCACTTATAGTCTCGATATTTTTAACAGCTGCCGCACGGTGCCCAGCCTGAATGTGATTAACGCGGTGGCTTTGGAACTACCACTCCCGCAAAATGTGCAGGCCAATCGACCCACGGATTTGTGTGAAGGGGAATCGGTCGTGCTGTCCGTGCCGGTAGAAAACTCAGTGAGCTACCAGTGGCAACGCAATGGCATTAATCTGCCGGGCCAAACATCATCGCAATTCACAGCGGTCGTCAGCGGAGATTACCGTGTGATGATGTTCAACGGATGTGGTGACCGGCTATCGGGCGTGCGGCAAGTGAATGTGCAGATGCCACCGCTTGCAGCCGGGATTAATGCAAACGGCCCTACCTCGTTTTGCGAAGGGGGCTCGGTGATCTTGTCCGTACCTTTGGTTGCTGGCCAGCTTTATCAGTGGAAACGGGATGGGGTTAATCTCTTAAACGGCACGCAGGTATTAGCTCAGCAATCTGGACTGTATTCCGTTACGACCGGGAATTTATGCTTCCCGAATGCTGTAACCAGCACGGTCTCGGTCAGTCAGTTTCCCACACCTGCGCCACCCACGATTAGTGCAGTGCTGCAGGATGCCTGCGATAAGCGAACTTATGAACTCACCGCGGTAGGCAGCTTTGTAGGTTATCAATGGTTCCTCGGAAACAGCCGGTTGGTGGCAACTAATACCGTGAAGTATAATCCGGTGGTAGGCGGTTCTTATAAAGTACGGGCCACTGACTCGAACGGTTGCTCGGCCGAGTCTGAGCCGATTGCCGTCACGGTGAGTGCCCCACGAACTCCGGTAATCACGGTCAGCGGAAATCCGGACTCATTGTTAACCACCGATGTGGTTGGGCGGAACTATCAATGGTATGTAAACAACCGGTTTATTGTGGGCGCGGCCAATAGCCAACTGAGTATTTTTTATAATGGCGAGTATAAAGTGCGGGTGACCTATGAGGACGGCTGCCGGGTGTTCAGCAATGGGTACATCGTAAATGAAGAGTCCTACAACAAATACGGAAGACAGGCGACTTTCCCGAACGACACCACCATTGTGCTGCCAGAACGAAAATTTATAGATGAATTTGAAGTTACCCCGAATCCGGCCCGCAAACAGGTTACCGTCAACTATTTTGGCTCGCCCACAGACCAAACCGTTTGTTCGTTACTCACCGCTCATGGTGTTCGTGTACGAGAGGGTGTTATGACGCGCAAAAACGGGCATCTCACAATTGAGTTTGATGTTGAAAATCTCGAGGTGGGTCTTTATCTGGTGCGGATTCAAAATCCTTTCGTGCAGGCCACTAAAAAAATTATCAAACAATGAAAGCGCAGTTATTCCTGCCCGTTTTGGTTGTGTTATTCGCTTGTGAGAGCAGTACGGATATCATTTATCAGCCTACCGAGTTAACGCTCACCGTCCTGGACGATCGGAGCCTTCCGGTCAAGGGTGCTCAGATCCTTTTGTTCACAAACGAGGATGATCTGAATGCTTTCAAACAAAGTGGCGACTTAAGTCAACAACAACCGGTATTAACCAATGATGTTGGCCAGGTCGTGTTTCCGGACTTGGATGAACAACTGCGTTACTACTTTTTTGCCACCTATCGCGACCGCACGCGCTTCGTGGATCTGGAGAACTACAATTCATCATTCGCCTATCCGGGTTTTCTGATCAAGGGATCGAAAACGCGAGCGACTATTCAGCTTGAACGGGCGGACAACGTAGTGGTGTTTTACTCCCTCACGCAAAACCAAACTCAACTACCCATCGACATTTTTCTGGATGGCGACTCGGTGGGGCGTATCAATCAGGTTATTGATCAACCCCCCTCGTCACCCAACGTCAGTGGCACCGTATCGTTCCGGCTGCGCGATGGAAAGACCAATTGGTACAGTAAATCAAAGCTGGGCTGCTTATGGTCCGGCCAGTTCAATCTCGGTGCAACCGATAACTTCACGTTACAAGAGTTTGCCTCCTGCGAATCGGGCGCCATTACCTTTTGGGCGGAGAATGGAAATCTGACCGGAGTATTACCGATACGCGTAACGCTGAACGACAAGGATAACTTCGGCAATTTGATCAACGAAAGCACCAGTGTTATCGCTTGCTTCTCGGATGGGCTGTCGGGGAGCCGCGAAGTGGGGTTTTATACCTACATCGCCACCTCGGCAAACGGGCAGTGCACCTGGACAGGCTCATTCACGGTCACGAAGGGCGAGTGCTCCATTGTTAAACTTGATAAATGTAATTGAGTATGAAGAGTTGGCTGTTCTTGCTTTTGTTTTCAATGTGCAATCTGGCCTTCGCACAATTTGAAAATCGGCTTAATCTGTACACCGGAATAGGCGTAGTGCCATTCCAGCCTGATGCACAGATTCAAACCGAGACGGTATTTCAGGGTTACCGGAGTGTACCGTTCTTCCACGGCTTCCTTGGATACTCGGTCAATAGAAAGTTTGCGATGGGCGGTGCTTTCCGGCAGTTGCTTACCGCCAAAGACAACTACGTTTTGAGCAACTCCATGATCGGGTTTGGAACGAAATACAACTTTATTCCCTTCGACAAGGCGATTTCTCCTTTTGTTTATGTGGACCTTGGCGTGAACTACACCTATTTGGCACAACAGCAAAACACTCAAACCGTACCGCAGCAACCCACGGGTAACTCACAAGACATCACCGTCAATGAAATCACGATTCAGGAACCAGAAATTCAACTCAATATCTTTCCTTCCTTTTCGGCTTTACTTGCTGTGGGCGCTGAATTTACCATCAAACGTACGCGAAAGAAAAACCTCGGGTTCTTCATTCTCGGGGGTTACTCGATCTCTAACACCGCGAGTAAAAGCAACGTAACCGAACTGTTCCCCCGAAACGACTCGCAACTAAACTACCCGATGGTCTGCGCAGGGCTGCGGTTCAGCTTCCTGCAACGTAAATCCCTGTATTGATGAACCGGCTAACAATTCCAATTCTGATTTGGTTAGTGGTTAGTTTTCTAACCTCATCTGGTCAAAACAAATTTCCCTCATACGAACTGAATGCTAAGGGCGGTGCCGAAATGGTTTGCCTAACATTTAATCCGGATGGCCGGTTGCTGGCGTCAGCGGATCAACGAGGCAACATTTACGTTTGGGATGTCGAGAGCAAATCTCTTATCAACACCATTTCGGGCAAGCAAAATCGCATATTGTCGATGGCATTTAGTCCGGATGGGAATTTTCTGGCAGCGGCCAATAACAATTTCAACATTACCGTTTGGTCGGCCCGCCATGGCGTAGAGGTAAAAACACTTTTGGGCCACAAGGAAGCTATTACGAAAATCGCCTTTAGCCCCGATAGCAAGGTTCTCGCCTCCGGCTCAGCCGATCATAAGGTGCTGATCTGGAATTTCACGGAGGGTAATATCCTGCACACCATCAGCGACCACACGAAGGAAATTTCGGCTTTGGCTTTTACACTCGATGGTAAGCTGTTGGCCACCGCAGGCTATGACGGCCTCATTTTCTTCTGGAACACCACAACCTGGAAAGTGGAAAAGAAAATGACAACTCCCATTGGGCGCATCCGCAGCCTCGCGATCAGTCCGGATAACAGGTTTATTGCCGTGGGTACTGAAAAGCGTGGCACGCATATCTACGAAATCTATACAGGCTATCTTAACCGCACCCTGAACGATCAAAAAGACATCACGAATGATCTTCTATATAGCCAGGACGGCCGATATCTTTTCACCGGATCATTTGATTATGGCATCAAGGTGGTTGAAACAGAAGGAGGAAAAGTCATCAGCACACTCACCTCCTTCTATCACTTCAATTCCCTTCACCTCAATTCGTTTGGGCAATGGCTGGCCGTTGCCGACTACGAATCAAAAATAAAAATCTTCGACATCAGCTCGTTAAAGATCAAAACCGGGCGAAATCTGCTGTTTACCAGCGCACCGCTCGGTGGCGAAATCGTAATTGAGCTATTAGAACCTGCCGTTCCTTTTGATTCCGTGTATTACCCCCAATCGAATAAGGTTATGCTTCGTGGCAAGGCAACCGCCAAAAACGGCATCTCTGAACTGCGAATCAGCAACGAGGTAGTACCGGTCTCCCCGACTGGGTTTTTCGAACATGAGATTCGTGTGCCCATGGAACGCTGGTACACGCCCATAACCGCACGTGACTTCGGTAATCAAGTGGTGACAAGACAACTGGTTACCCAGCGGAGCATCCTCGCTTCGGATGAAGGCACGATGCGGAACGGTCGGGATTTCGCCTTGCTGATCGCTACTGATCGCTATGACGAGCTTGAGCCGCTTAATAATCCGATTTTTGACGCTACTGCCATTCGAAACGATCTGGAAGAGCTCTATGGATTTGAAGTGAAGTTGTTAACAAATCCGACCAAGAACGAGATCCTCCAGGAAATCCGAAACTACAGCAAAAGGGAGTATGCAAAGGGTGATCAGCTTTTCATTTTTATTGCCGGGCATGGCGACTATGATAACCTGACCAAGCAAGGCTACCTTGCAGGACGCGACTCCCGCGAAAACGATGAGATCAAAGATACTTTTATTCCTCATGCTGTTTTTAGGGAGTATGTAAACAATATTCCGTGTTCACACGTGATGTTGGTGCTGGACGTTTGCTTTGGCGGTACCATCAATTCCATGGTCGCATCCCGAGCAGTTGTTAGTCAAAGTGGTGACGACATCGATCGTGATCTCTTTGTGGTTGGAAAACTGAAGTATACTTCGCGCAGGTTGATTACATCCGGAGGAAAAGAATACGTATCGGATGGCATACAGGGCAATCACTCTCCTTTTGCAAGGCGCTTTATTGAAGCATTGCGGAGTAAGGGCGGTCAGGATGGCGTACTAACTTTCAACGAGATCATTCCTTTTGTCGAAAAAGTGGAACCAGGACCCACCTGGGGCGAGTTCGGCAAAAGTGAGCCTGGCAGTGACTTTCTATTTATTGTAAAGGATTGGCCCTGATCTCAGTTATCTGATTCATGGTTTTCAGACTTTCAGAAGCGCCTCATTGATTCGCCTAACCACACCCGGCCCTTCATAAATAAAGCCCGTATAAATCTGAATAAGATCGGCACCTGCCTTTATTTTCTCCAGCGCATCCTCCACTGACATTATTCCTCCCACTCCGATAATCGGATAATCGGGCCCGAGCCGTTGACGCAGGTAACGAATAACCTCGGTTGATCTGTCCGCGAGAGGAGCTCCACTCAAGCCGCCCGTCCCGATGGATGCCACCTGCCCGGCAGAAGTGGCAAGCCCCTCACGTGAAATAGTGGTATTCGTGGCGATAACACCGTCTGTTCGGGTTGTCTTCAGTATCTCAATGATATCATCGAGTTGAGAGTTATTCAGGTCGGGCGCAATTTTCAGAACTATGGGCTTAGGTCTCGGCTTTGCTTCGCTGAGGGCCTTTACCTGTTCAAGCAATTTCGTTAAAGGCTCCTTTTCCTGCAACTCGCGCAAGCCCGGTGTGTTGGGCGAACTCACATTCACGACAAAATAATCCACATACGGATAAAGCGCCTCGAAACAGTAGTTGTAGTCATCAACGGCTTTATCGTTAGGTGTTACTTTGTTCTTTCCAATGTTACCGCCCACCAGCACGCTGGATTTTCGTGCCTTCAATCGATGCACAGCAGCTTGTACGCCTTCATTGTTGAACCCCATCCGATTAATCAATGCGCGGTCGGCCGGTAATCGGAACAATCGCGGCTTATCGTTGCCAGGTTGCGGCTTGGGCGTAAGCGTACCCACTTCGACAAAACCAAAACCAAACGCGGCCATCGTATCGATTAGTCGCGCGTCTTTGTCAAACCCGGCTGCGAGGCCAACCGGATTTTCGAAGGTAAGACCTAACACCTGTCGCCTGAGTCGGGGGTGCCTGATCGCGTAAATTGTGCGCAGTAGATATTGAAATCCCGGAAGGTGCTGAGTAAGGCTCAGCACGCCAAACACGGCATGATGGATGCGCTCGGCATCAAACAAGAAAAGGAGAGGGCGTACAAATACCTTATAAAGACTCACTTCTTTTTCTTCTTCGGCTTTGGCCACTTTTTATAGCCCTGGTAAACCACCTGATCAATTTGCTTTTCCACCGCGGGGCCTGCGCTCAAGGTCATGGTGGCATCGATTCGCCAGATCAGAAAATTGTTCCGATCGTTGAGGTCGATGACGAGGCTGCCGGTGCGCACGTCCTGCGACCAGGTCTGGGAGGGGTTACCCGGTGCAATGCCCAGCGGGCCCAGATTCTGAAAATCCATTTGGGTGGTGGCTCCCACAATGTAGGATATCACCAAATCGCCTAATGAGTCGGCAGGCTGCAAACCCTTTTGCCTGAGTTCTCCGGCAACGGCATCGCGAATCCACCGGTGCAATACCTGATCCTCAATCTGGCGCTGATCCCGGGGTGTAATGATCTCGGCCTCGCCAAACGAAAAGGTCTTGTAAACCGAATAATCACGATCCTTATCAAACCGGGTTTGAATGCCCTGCCCGAGTGCCAGCGCAGGAACTAGCAGCAAAAACAACGTGCGTACTACCATGCCCAAAAGTACAGAATAAGTTTAACTGCGCGGGTGAAATTCGGTGATCACCTGACGCAGATAATCGCGGTCGAGGTGGGTGTAGATTTCCGTGGTGGTAATGGACTCGTGGCCCAGCATTTCCTGCACTGCCCGCAGATCGGCTCCGCCTTCAATCAAATGTGTGGCAAAGGAATGGCGAAATGTGTGAGGTCCGATTGTCTTCTTCAGGCCAATGCGGGCAGCCAGATCCTTAATGAAGAGAAACACCGAAACCCGCGACATCTTCCGGCCACGTTTGCTCAGGAACACAACCGACTCACTCCCGGGCTTAACCGGGACATGCACCCGAACCTGGTCAATATAGATCTTGACAAATTTTAACGCATCCTTTCCAATCGGCACCAGTCGTTCCTTGTTCCCTTTCCCGATCACGCGCACAAAGCCGATGTCGGCATAAATGTTGTTCAACTGAAGATCAACGAGTTCGGAAACCCGAAGACCGGACCCATACAGCACTTCCAGCATCGCGCGGTTGCGTTGGCCCTCGGGTTGCGAAAGATCAATGGCCTCCAGCAGCTTTACCACTTCCGCATAATCCAGCGTGTCGGGGAGTTTACGCCCTATTTTCGGGCCCTCCAGCAACGTGGTAGGGTCATCGGCAATCAATTCCTCAAACGCGAGGTACTTGTAAAAGCTTTTGACACCTGAGAGAATTCGAGCCTGGCTGTACGCACTCATCCCCAACTCGCTGATGAAGGCTAGAAAATCCTGAAGAAGCAGATGATCAACCTTAAGCGGAGTAACGCCCGGCCGCTTCAGCTCCACAAACTGACGAAGCTTTTCCACATCATGCACGTATGCCTCTATGGAATTTTGAGAGAGCGATCGTTCAAGTTTCAGGTAATGCCCAAACTGCGTGATGTAGGTTGGCCAGCTCATGACAAGCAATGTGTACGCACGCGCCAAAGGTACACGTTTACCAGCGCACACCGGATTTTTGCTACCTTCGTTTCCATGAAAATCCAGATTATCAATGGGCCCAACCTGAATCTGCTGGGCGTCCGCGAGGAGTCCATTTATGGGAACCGTGATTTCGAAAACTACCTGGACGAACTCCGGACGAAGTTTCCATCTCTTCAATTGGCTTATTTTCAGTCCAACATCGAAGGCGAATTAGTGGGCAAGATTCAGGAAGTCGGGTATTCGTTTGATGGTATTCTTCTCAATGCCGGTGCTTACACGCACACATCCATCGCGCTGCACGATGCCATTGCGGCCGTGCCCTGCCCGGTAATTGAAGTTCATATTTCCAATATCTATGCGCGTGAGGAGTTTCGTCACAAAAGCATCATCACGTCCAAATGCAAGGGACTGGTGGCCGGTTTCGGATTAGAGAGCTATGCTCTTGCTCTGGCACACTTTGCCAATCGCGCTTAAACCCATTGCCACAACCACTCGGCAAGCCGGTGGTAAAGCGGAATACCCAGAAGAATATTGAAGGGAAATGTGATGCCCAGCGCGGGAGTGATGGAATAGGTGGGATTTGCCTCGGGTATCGCCAGCCGCATAGCAGCCGGTGCCGCAATGTACGATGCACTGGCGGCCATGGTGGCCAAGACGACAGTACCCCCAAGTGAAAGACCTGTAGCAATACCCATGAGTATGCCCACGAATGCAGAGAGAACCGGCATGCCAACACCAAAGCAGATGAGGAAGAAACCGACTTTACGTAAGTCCTTGAACCGCTCCGATGCCACCACGCCCATCTCGAGCATGAAAATCGCCAAAAACCCTTTGAACAGATCGAAGAAAAAGAAGTTGAGTTGCTTATTGGCACTGTAGGCCGTAAACACGCCAATCAACAAACCACCCGTTAGCAGTAAAACACTCTTCCCAAGAAAAACCTCGTGCAAGATCTTCTTTACATCCCAGTTCTCGCGGAAGTGCTCGAGCTTGGCCATAAAAACACCCAGCGCCAATGCAGGTATTTCCAGCATGACCAGCAACACGGTCATGTATGCTTCGTAGGTCACATGCTTGTCGTTGAGATAGGAAATGACTACCGCAAACGTAACGGCACTTACCGATCCATAATGTGCCGCGATACTAATAGCATTGTTACGATCAAATTTGCCAATGGAGATCAGGATACGATAGGCCAGGTAGGTAATTCCCGTACCCAGGGCAAGCGTGCCCACGGCAGGAAGCAGGAACGAACGAACCGAAATGTGGTACAATTCAATACCTCCTTTAATGCCGATCGACAGCAGCAGGTAGATGCTGATAGTATTGTAAAACGAAGCGGGAATCCGCAACTCTGACTTGGCGATGCCCGCTACAGCGCCCAGCACAAAAAACAAAACTACCGGGTCGAGGTAACTGTGCATGGCGCAAATTTACTTAAGGGATGTCATACCGGTAGATATCGTCCAGTTTGGCGTCATGATCCATCTGACATAACTCATGGAGCAATCCATCCTGCAGGCGATACACCCAGCCATGCAGCATGGGGCGCTGAAACTTCTTCCACGCGACTTGTATAATGGATGTTTTGGCGAGGTTGTTAACCTGCTCCATGACGTTTAACTCCACCAGGCGGTCAGTCCGATGCTCTTCATCCAGGGCTTCGAGCTCATCCTGATGATACCGATATACGTCTTTGATATTCCGTAGCCACTTGTTGATCAAGCCCAATTCCCGATGGGTCATGGCCGCCTTTACTCCCCCGCATCCGTAGTGGCCACAAACGATCACGTGCTTCACCTCAAGAACCTGAACGGCATATTGCAACACGCTCAGCAGATTCAGATCGGTATGCACCACCATGTTGGCGATGTTGCGATGAACAAAAATCTCACCGGGATCAGTATTCGTGATTTCGTTAGCAGGCACGCGGCTGTCCGAGCAGCCAATCCATAAAAAATCAGGCCGCTGGATATCGACCAGTCGCTTAAAATAATTAGGATCAACTTCTGTGCGCTCCTGGGCCCACGCCTTGTTCTCGAGTAACAGTCTGCGGTAGCTTTCCATAATTCTTCTTGGTTATTCACTTTCGCGAAACATCGGATGCGTGGCATGTCGGTTTCGCTTCAATTCAACTTCAATATTCTTGGTTTCGGCTGTCTTCATGAAATCCTGAATGGTTTCCACCACATCAGAATCGATGAAATGGCTGCGGGAGCCATCGATAATGATGCGGGCATTATCAGGGATTTTTTCCAGCGCCCTGCGCAAGGCGGCTTTGTTGAGGAAGGAAACATCGCGCGTGAACTTTAGCAGGTATTGGTTTTCGTCATTCACCAACACCACGGCCGAATGAAAGTTCGTTTTCAGCACAAAGTATAGTGCAACCATCATGCCGACAAAAATGCCTACGAGCAAATCGCTGAGCAGAATCGCCAGAATGGTGACAACAAAGGGTAAGAACTGATCACGACCCCGCTTCCACATGTCGAGATACATAGAAGGCGAAGTGAGCTTATATCCAACCATGATCAGAATGCCAGCCAGGCAGGCCAACGGAATCAATTGCAGTATGCGCGGAAACGAAAACACAACTACAATCAGAATCGCACCGTGAAATATCGCTGACCATTTTGACCGCGCACCGGCCGCAATATTGGCTGTGCTACGCACAATAACAGCCGTAACGGGCAAACCACCCAATAATCCGGAAACGATATTCGCAACGCCCTGTGCTTTCAGCTCACGGTCGAGCGGAGTAATGCGTTTATATGGGTCCATCCGATCGGTGGCCTCCACACTGAGCAGTGACTCAAGACTGGCGACCATCGCGAGCGTGACCGCAATCACAAGGGACTTTTGCGAGAGTAGCTGCGAAAAATCCGGAAACGTCAAAATGGACGACAGCGAAGTTGCCGAGAAATCCGGCAGATTAACCAGGTGCGTGGCCTGAATGCTGATCTCGGGGTACCACAAAATAAAAGCTTGATTTAACAAGATTCCAATTAGTACCACCACGAGTGCACCCGAAACATACTTCGCCCAATTCTTTCGCTTAATCCTCGGAGTCTCCCAAAACAAAATGATTAAGAGCGAGATCGTTGATACAACGATAGCTCCAGGAGTCGGGTGCCGGATTGCCTGAAGAATCTCGGTGAATGTATTTTGGCCATCTGGCTGAATAAAACTTTCGTCTCCCTCGTAGTCTGCGTCATAGCCAAGGGCATGCGGAATTTGCTTCAGAATGAGAATTAATCCGATTGCTGCAAGCATGCCTTTTATCACGGAAATAGGAAAAAAATGACCAACCACACCCGCACGGGCATAGCCCAAACCGATTTGCAGCAATCCGGCCACGACAACACAGGCAAGGAAAGCCGGGAATGAACCGAGGTCCTGAATAGAAGACAATACAATTGTAGTGAGGCCGGCTGCCGGCCCGCTCACCGCCAATGACGATTTGCTTAGAAACCCAGCCACAATGCCTCCGATTGCACCGGCAATTAGCCCTGAAGCTAACGGGGCACCGGAGGCCAATGCAATACCCAGGCACAACGGAAGTGCCACCAGGAAAACCACGATTGAAGCGGGTAAGTCACTGACAATATGTTCCCGAAGTTCGCGCAGCATCTAGTTAAAAAAACTTCTAATGATAGTCATTATAGCCAGAACGACAAGGAAAAACTTAACTGCGGCACAAAGCGCAGCTACAACTGGCAGCGCAGCATACGTGTACTGTTGCAGCAGCATGAGCAAGCAACAGTTCTCAACCACATCGCACAGACCGGCCCACCCAACGTTACCCGAAAGCCACCGGCCCAGGCGAAGAAAAACGCCAGCCTTAAGGCGCGCGGTGGCCCACCGTGAGCCAACCGTTAGCGTGACAGAATACAAGATGATGAAGATGAAATCGAGGTAAAGGCTGATAAACGCTTGAAAAATGATGTTGCGTTGCTGCCAGACATCAAGAAGATGATCAACCCGATCGAGTGTAAAGGCAAACTCGAAAGCGATAATATCGCCAGAGTGCAGCGGACTGATCTGTCTGCCCATGAACACGGCAAATGATACCGTGACCAAGGCGCCAATACCAAATACCCATCCGGTCCGTTGTGCCATGGAGAGCAAGTTACAAAGGCATTTGGTTTTTTGGCTACTTTTGCGCGCATGAATGTCAAGGAAATTCTTTCCGTAACCCTGATCCTGTTTTCGGTTATTGATATCATCGGTTCCATTCCGTTTATTATCCTCATCCGCAGGCGCGAAGGAAGAATTTATGCCGAAAAAGCCACGCTGATTGCCGCGATTCTCATGATTGTTTTTCTGTACCTGGGGCAGTCCATTCTCAAACTTTTTGGCCTTGACGTGGCCTCATTTGCAGTAGCCGGCTCCATCGTGATGTTCATCATTGCCATGGAAATGATATTGGGAATCACACTCATAAAAGACGATCCCAACGCGAAAGGAACAGGTTCCGTAGTGCCAATTGCTTTTCCGCTCATCGCAGGAGCAGGAACGCTGACCACGATTCTGTCCATCCGGGCCGTCTATGCCGAGGTTAACATCCTCATTGGCATAGTCCTCAATCTGATTATCGTGTACATCGTGTTGCGCTGGTCCACCTGGCTTGAGCGCGTCATTGGCGAATCTGGCTTTGCTGTACTGCGAAGAGTTTTTGGTGTCGTGTTGCTGGCCATTGCCGTCAAGATTTTCAAATCCAACTACCTGTGATTTTTCTTTTTACCGATGGCGCAGCACAGGGCAACCCGGGCCCGGGCGGATACGGAGCGATACTTCGCTATGGTCAGCATGAAAAGGAACTGAGCCAGGGTTACCGGCTTACGACCAATAACCGAATGGAACTGATGGCGGTGATCGCTGGGCTGGAAGCCATTCGTAAAGAAGGTATACCCGTTACGATTTATTCCGACTCAAAATACGTAGTGGACGCAGTTGAAAAAGGATGGCTGATGGGCTGGGAAAAGAAAGGGTTCGCCAAAAAAGCCAACCCTGATTTGTGGCAACGCTATCTGCCACTGCATAAAAAGTTTAAACCGCGTTTTGTTTGGATACGTGGCCATGCTGGCCATCCGGAAAACGAGCGGTGCGACCAGTTGGCCGTTGCCGCTGCCGCTGGTGGCGGCCTGCTGCGCGATGACGGCTACGAAAGCAGCGCTTCGTAGTTAGCCTTCGCGCTCCTCGAAAACAACTCCAAGCGTTTTTAACTCGTGTAAGATTGGCTTGTAAACTTCGGGCCGTGTGGGAATGACCACACCGCGCACACCGAGTTTGCCCTCTGCCAATAACCGGGTGGCAATGGCCAGTGGCCATCCTACCGTTTTTGCCATGGCCGTGCGATCGGCATCATCTCCGACCACCACAAGCGAAGACTGTATCTCATGCTGCCGGTTGCCCAGGCGATACCGGAAACGATGCCACATTACAATCATATCGCGGTCACGCTCGGCCAACTTCCACTTCTTATTCAAAATGTGCTCTACCACCTGAGCCGGTGTTCCTGTCTGCAGCCCTATGCTTTCGTCCGAGAAAAATCCTGACCAGGTCAGGCGCTCAAGTTCGCCACCATTAAGATCTACCCGAAGTTGTGCAGCCAGACGTTCGGCAATTGACGCATCGCCTGACGGGAGAAAAAAATTCAGAAAATCGCGATGACTCTTGCCGTCCAGATTAGTCAGGGTATACGAGTCATCGCAGCAGCCCAGTTGAACGAGAACATTCCACGCCCGGCAAAAGCCATGGTAACGCAACGTGCCGCGGATCATTGTCTGCACCGACTGCAATCCGTACGTGGACTGATACTTCAACGAGTCGCGGTTGGCATACCCTTCAAAGCGGCCGTGACCGGGCACATCAATCGGAGTTGTGCGGCTGAACAGTTGCTGGTACGGAATGAATTTATTCACTCCGTCCTCGAGGTATTTGGCCACACCCTGTCCGGCCATCACCACGTTGCGCGGGTTCCAGGTGAATTTGTATCGCCACGGATTCTGCGGGTCGGTGTCGGGCGCAATCAATCCACCGGTGTAGGATTCAAAACCCGACAGTTGCCCTCCTAGCTGCCGAACACGATCAATTACTTCCATGGCACTCATGTGGTCGATACCGGGATCAAGACCACATTCGTTCAGAAACAGCAGTCCGCGCTCGCTCGCTTCGGCATGAAACGACTGCATCTCGTCCGACACGTAGCTGGCGGTGACCATATGCTTGCCGTACTTAAGGCACAACCGTGCCACGCGCGGATGGAAATGTGCCGGCACCAGCGACACAATCACATCTGCCGTGCTGATCAATGACTCATCCGGTTTCTCAATATCAAAATGCGCAGGGGTACCCCGGCCATTCAGCCGGCCCTCGGCAGCCTGCTGCGAGACATCGGCAACCGTGAGTTGTCTCCCGGTCTGGCTGCACCAATTGGCCAGATAATCGATCAGCAGGGAAGACGAGCGGCCCGCACCCAAAACCAGAATCCGATTCATGGCGGTAAGTTAGGATTTTGTAACTTACCTGCATCAATCGCCACGATCGTGAAAAACTCAGCAGAATTTTCCTTCTTCAGCAACATTGAAGAACTCGATAACGAAAGCAAGTACCTGGCGCACAAAGCCAAGGAAGCGACTCAACACGCCTATGCCCCGTACAGCAAGTTTCATGTGGGTGCTGCGCTGATCCTGGAAGATGGCACGGTCATCACGGGATCGAACCAGGAAAATGCTACCTATCCGCTCAGCATGTGTGCCGAGCGCGTAGCGCTCTACACGGCCGCAGCTTCGCACCCCGGAAAAAAAATCATTAAGATCGCTGTTGCCGCACATAAAAAGAATCATAAAGAACTGACCGGAGCTACCTGTTGCGGGGGTTGCCGTCAGGTCTTGCTGGAGTTTGAGGAGCGTCAGCACAAGCCCATCGAAATTGTGATGTATGGGTACGATGGCCAGTGGATAAAAGCGCCATCGGCCAACTCACTGCTGCCCCTGCGCTTTTCAAAGGAAAATCTAGATTGATGGAGCAGGCAGCCGTTGCCTTTCAATTTCAGGCGCGCTACTTCCGGTTGGGAGAACTCACGGCAACTACACGGCAACTTTGGGTAGCACTTCACGGCTATGGGCAACTGGCGCAGTACTTTTCGCGAAAGCTGGAAGCGGTGGTGCCGAATGGTGTTTGCGTGCTGGTACCCGAAGGCCTCTCCCGCTTCTACCTCGAAGATGTGCATACGCGCAGCCAGGGTGGCAGCCAGCGCGTGGGCGCAAGCTGGATGACGCGCGAAAACCGGGAAATGGATATCGTCAACTACCTGAACTACCTCGACACAATTTTTCAAAAAGAAACGCAGCACCTCAGCTCAATCCCGCCCGTTACCGTATTGGGATTTTCGCAGGGAGCGGCCACTGCTACACGCTGGGTAATGCACCAATCTGTAAATGTTGACCGACTCATTTTGTGGGCAGGCCTTCTGCCTCACGATATGAACTTTGACGAAGGAAAAAAGCTGCTGGCCCGTAAGCAGGTAATTCACGTGTATGGCACTGATGATCCCTTCGTTACCGATTCACGGTTCTCCGAAATGAAAGTGCTGGCCGGTCGCCTTGCGGAGGTTCCTACGATTATTCGTTTTGACGGCAAACATGAGTTGCACGAACCTACCTTGCTATCGCTCGTCTAGGTATTGCGCTTGACAACGGTGGCGCTTGCCTGCGCCCGCGGCAGTACTACGAGATCGGCCACCACCACGTGGTCGGGCCGGGTGAGCGCAAATAAAATCAGATCTGCCACGTCTTCCCCGTGTAAAGGCTCTAGCCCCTTGTAAACATTCCTCGCACGGTCGGCATCGCCCTTAAAACGGACAAGGGAAAACTCGGTTTCCACCAGCCCCGGATGGATAGCCGTTACTTTTATGCCGCTCGGGTTTAAATCGAACCGCATACCTTGCGTGAGTGCGTCTACAGCGAATTTGCTGGCGCAGTATACATTGCCATTGGGGTACACCTCTTTTCCGGCAATGCTCCCAATGTTGATGATGTGACCCCGCTGGCGCTCGACCATGCCGGGAATAACTTTCCTTGACACATACAAGAGTCCCTTCACGTTGATATCGATCATGGCATCCCAATCTTCCACATCGCCCGTCTGTACCGGAGCGAGACCGTGCGCATTGCCGGCATTGTTGATCAGCACATCAATGACCTGCCATGCCGGTGGTAGTGAATCCATGGCCTCGTCAATTCTTGCCTTGTCCCGTACGTCAAACACCAGTGTTATCACCTCGGTAAATTGCTTCAACTCGGCCTGAAGCCGATGAAGGCGATCTTGTCTGCGTCCGCACAGGATCAGCCGAAAATTATTTTTGGCCAGTAAACGGGCCGTTGCCTCCCCGATGCCCGAAGTGGCACCTGTAATCAAAGCCGTGCGCATGGTGCTATTGAAAGATAAAGTAAACCGAAATTGCGTTCGTATTGAGTCGCTTCAGCGGCTCGCGAAAAGGCCCGGGCTCAGCACCCAGCATGTCTACTATACCGTGCTGAAACCGGATTTCCTGCGAAAGTTTGAACATCGGGAAATAAAAATCAAAACCCAAACCGGCTTCGAGCGTAAGGTTTCGCGGCTTGATGTCAATGGCGAGGTCGCTGTTGCCACCCGTAATGTCATTTTTGCCGGACGCTTCAAAAGCAGGCGTTACACCGCCCACCATGTACATCCGCACATTGCCCCTGCGCATCGATTTGTACTTAAGCAAAATCGGAAGCTCAACCATGGTAGTTTCCACGAGTTGTGTCTTGATGGATTCATCAGTATAGTTGTACTGCAGCCGATGTTCATAAAATCCGAACTTGGGCATCAGCCGCAGATCGAGAAACTCGTTGAACCGGTAGTTGATCAAAAAGCCGAGCGAAAAACCGGGCGAAAATTCGGCCATCACCGAATGCACGGTATCCAACTGATTGGTCACAAACTGATCGGAATACTGGATTTGATAGGCAGACGTATGAATACCAATTGAGAATCCATACGTGATCAGCTTTTCATCGTAGTTCACATTTTTCCGCTTTTTGAAAAAGGATTGACCTTCGGCCGCCAGGGAAACCGCCAACAGCAGAAAAATCGCGATCAGGCCTTGCCGGCTGTATACAGCGTACTGATGCCGAACGTGAGCGGCTTGGCCTTGGGATGATGAAATCCGGCCTTCACCAGAATATCGGTAAACGCCTGACCATCCGGAAATGCATTTACCGACTCGGGTAAATAGGTGTAAGCAGCTTGATCGCGGGAAACCCATCGTCCGATTTTAGGTAAAACGAAATGAAAGTACGCTTGGTATATCTGTTTGAACGGAAAGATACGAGGTTTTGAGAACTCAAGAATAATGAGTTTGCCACCGGGCCGCATCACCCGCTGCATTTCAGTGAGGCCTGCGAGCAGGTTTTCGAAGTTGCGCACACCGAAAGCCGCCATCACGGCATCAAACGAATTGTCCGGAAACGGAAGGTTTTCGGAATCACCGGTGCGCAGTTCAATGCGCCCGTCCAGTTTTTGGCGCTTGAGCTTTTCACGGCCCACCTCCAGCATGCCTTCGCTTATGTCGACCCCCACTACTTTTTCAGGGTTAGCCGCCAGCGCGGCAATGGCAAAATCGCCCGTACCGGTGGCCACGTCCAGAACCTGGCGGGGGTTAATTGCCTGTAACTCCCGAATGGCCCTCTTTCGCCACAACCGATCGATACCCAGACTGAGTGTATGATTTAACAAATCATACTTCCCGCTGATGTTATCGAACATTCGGGCTACTTGCTGCTTTTTTGCAGCCGGATCATTTTGATAGGGGACCACCGCCATTCGTGCAATTAACCAACAGAACAAAAAGAAGTTTGCAAGTTTAGAAAGATTAGTACGATTAATCGTCCGCTTTGAAGTTATTTTGTGCATGATCATCCGCGACACCCGCTTTGTTACCAGCAGCGCCAAGGTGGGCCAATGCCCGCCCGATACGCTTCCGGAGTTCGCGTTCATAGGGCGCTCCAACGTGGGCAAGTCCTCGCTGATCAATATGCTGTTGCAGCGCAAAGAACTGGCGCGTACTTCGGGCCGGCCGGGCAAAACCCAAACGATCAATCATTTTCTGGTCAACGAGGCGTGGTACCTGGTCGACCTCCCCGGCTATGGCTACGCAGGCGTAAGCCTTGACCAACGGGGCAAATGGACGGTGCTGATGGAAGAATACTTTTTGAAGCGGACGAACCTCATGTGCACGTTCATTTTGCTTGATGCCCGCGTAGAGCCTCAGGCCAAAGACCTCGACTTCATTCGGTGGATGGGCCGCAAAGGGCTGCCGCTGGCACTGGTGCTCACCAAGTGCGATAAGCTGTCGCGAAACCACCTGCGCCAAAGTGTGCAAATCTATCAGAACCGCCTGCTGCAGGAATGGACCGAGCTGCCGCCTTTCTTTCTAACCTCCGCTGAAAAGCGGACCGGCCGCGATGAACTCCTCGCCTTTATCGAACATGCCCTTTCACCAAGTGCCGGGAATCCTTAGTTTTGCCGCTCGAAAAAAACAGGTATGACATTATCGGATATTGCATCGGTAAGCGGCAAAGGGGGATTGTTCAAGGTTCTGAAGCCAGGTAAATCAGGTGTGCTGCTGGAGTCAATGGATACTGCAAAAACCAAACTGGTTGCGGGCGCTTCCAATCGCATCTCGATTCTAAGTGAGATTTCAATTTACACCACCACCAAGGAGGGCACCGTTGCTCTGGAGGATGTCCTGAAAAAAATCAAAGCCACCTATGGTAATGATCTGGGCGTAGACAGCGAAAGCGATGGTGTTGAACTAAAAGCGTTCCTGAAATCCGTTTTGCCGGAGTTTGACGAAAACCGCGTTTACGTTTCCGACATGAAGAAACTGGTGAAGTGGTATGGCATTCTGCTGAAGGAAGCGCCAGAGGTTTTGGAAAAATCAGAGGAGAAGGTCTAAAATAACTTCCCTGATTTTCCGCTGAGTCGCTCAACTACTTCAGTCCAGCATTCCTTCGGCCATCTCCACCATTTTTTTTGAGCCCACAAAAAAGGGCGCGCGCTGGTGCAAGCTCTTTGGTTGAATGTCTAAAATTCTTCGCTTGCCATCGGTAGCCTTGCCGCCCGCCTGCTCCGCCACGAAGGCCAACGCATTGCACTCGTACATCAGTCGCAGCTTTCCTTCTTTCGCTTTTGCGCTGGCGGGGTATATGTAAATTCCACCTTTTAGCAAGTTGCGATGGAAATCCGCCACCAGCGAGCCGATGTACCGGCCCACGAATTGTTTCTCTTTGCAATAATTGAGGTACTGCTTCACTCCTTCAGGAAATGTGTGGTAGCCTCCCTCGTTCACTGAAAAAATCTTCCCATCCTCGGGCATCGTCATGTCGGGGTGCGAGAGTACATATTCTCCCAACGAGGGTTCATAGGTAAATCCATTTACACCATGCCCGGCCGTGTACACCAGCATGGTTGAGGATCCGTACAACACATACCCGGCAGCCACTTGTTCGGAGCCTTTCTGCAGAATATCCTCATCCTGAATGGGCGTACCCACGGGGGTTTTTCTCCGGTAGATGGAGAAGATGGTACCGATGGAGACATTCACATCAATATTTGAGGAGCCATCGAGCGGATCAATGGCAATCACATACTTGCCATCGTTGTTCAGATCAACAAACGATTCAGTCTCCTCCGAAATCAGGGCGCAGGCTTCTCCCCCTTTCGTCAAGGCGCGGGTGAAACGGATGTTGGCGAGCACATCAAGTTTTTGCTGCTGGTCACCCGCTGTATTCATTGAACCCATTGGGCCCATGATGTCGATCAGCCCCGCCTTGTTCACCTCGCGGTTCACCACTTTGCTGGCCAGCGCGATATCGCGCAGCAACTGCGAGAGTTCACCGCTGGCATACTGGAATTGCTCCTGGTTGTTCTTTATGAAGCGGTCCAGGGCGGTGCCAATGGGCAAGGCAATGCGGGAAGATTCCATCATGGTGACTGATTCTTAAATATCTTTGGCGGATCAGTTCAAATTTAAGAATTGCAATCGATTGAACTACGCACATGAAGGTTTTTAAGTTTGGTGGCGCATCCGTGCGCGATGCCGGGGGCATCCGCAATCTGGCGCAAATCTTGTCCGGATACGAGCAGCACCACCTCGTAGTGGTGGTCTCCGCCATGGGTAAAACGACCAATGCTCTTGAACGAGTGGTGACGGAGGCTCGGGCCGGCCGCACAATCGATCATCTGCTGGCGGAAATTGACCGGTACCATCGCCAGGAAATGGAAAAACTTTTCGCCCCCGGGCACCCGGTGTTCGACCGGCTAACGGAATACCTGCTGATCGCCCGGCAACAAGCATCACTGGTGCACGAGGAAGACCGCATTTACGATCAGGTGGTATCGCTGGGCGAATTGATCTCCACTTCACTTGTGGCGGCCTACCTCGAGCAAGAGGGGTTTCGCATCACCTGGAAAGATGCGCGCCAGGCAATTGCCACGGATAACACATTTCGCGAGGGCCGTGTGAACTGGGAAGCCACACGTGAAAACCTGAATGCCTGGCAGAACCAGCTATCACAAGGTATCATCGTTACGCAGGGTTTTATTGGCTCCACACCCGATGGATTTACCACCACGTTGGGTCGTGAGGGTTCCGACTACACGGCTGCCATAATCGCGAGTTGCCTGAAGGCCGAATCGGTAACAATCTGGAAAGATGTACCGGGCGTGATGAATGCCGACCCAAAAAAACTGCCCGCTGCAGTTGTCTTTGAGGAGCTCCCCTTTCGCGAAGCCGCTGAGATGACATACTACGGAGCTTCTGTCATTCATCCGAAAACCATTAAGCCGCTCGCGCAACATGGTATTCCCCTCTACGTAAAAAGCTTCCTCAACCCCGACCTGCCGGGCACACGTATTCATGAATGCAAGGTGCATCGTTTGCCTCCCCTGATCGTATTGAAAGAAAACCAATGCCTGGTATCGTGTAAGGTTACCGATTATAGTTTTGTTACGGAAGAACAGGTCGGGCACATCTTTCAGGTGGTATCGCGCCACGGCATCAAGATCAACCTGATGCAGAATTCGGCCATTACGTTTTCGTTTTGCGTGGATTTCCGTGAATCAAGAATTCTTCCCTTGATTGAAGAGCTGGGTAACTCGTTTGAGGTTTACTACAATACCGGATTGACACTGGTTACGGTAAAGAATTATGACACCCGCACCCTCGAAGAATACCGGCATAAGCCCGGCATCATCATGGAGCAGGCTTCGCGTTCCACCGTGCAATTGCTGATCAAAGATTCATGATTAGGCAGTTCCAGGAACTCGTTCGCGATACATTTCGCGAGGCCGAAGCTGCACGCGAGCCGATCGGTTCGTTCAACACGAAGACCATCATCACCTGCTGCGTGGTTTGCCTGTCGCTTGCTCTTTCAAAATACTGGGGTGGCAATGTGGCCTTCTACGCCTTCTTTCGGTTCGCAGGCCTGGACAACTGGCTAAGCAGTCTATCCGCACCGGATGCACGGCTGTACACCCTACTCTGGTGGGCGGGCATTGTCATTCTGTTTTATCTCGTTCTGCCGGCCATGGTCATCAAAATTGTTTTTAGAGAACGCCTGGCCGACTACGGAGTAAAACTGAAAGGGGCATTGGAATACCGACAACTCTACCTGGTCATGCTGGTTATCATGATCCCGATATTGTTCACCGTATCGTTCAGCCAATCGTTTCAGAGCAAGTATCCCTTTTTTATGCCGGCTGCAAACGAGCCGCTGATGCCGCGGTTAGTCATTTGGGAGATGGCCTACCTGCTGCAGTTCTTCGCGCTGGAGTTTTTCTTCCGCGGGTTTATGCTCCATGCCACCAAAAAAACCTTCGGCTTCTACAGCATCTTTGTTATGATCATCCCCTACTGCATGATTCACTTCAACAAGCCACTGGCCGAAACCCTGGCAGCGGTAGTTGCTGGGTTTGCGTTGGGCGTGCTCAGCCTGCGAAGCCGCTCCATCTGGTTGGGCGTGGCCATTCACTGCACCGTGGCTGTTGCCATGGATGTCTTGTCGTTGTGGCAAAAGGGCAGGTTGGGGTTTTAGCGTTTGCTTTTCCAATCGTCCAGAAAAGCATCAATAGACCGAGAGAGAATCTCAAAAACTTCCTGAAAATCACGATCCTCTCCGTAGTACGGGTCGGGCACATCGTGGGAATCCGGCTGAGGATCCCACGATCGCATAAGGTGGATCTTGTGCTGGTGTTCTTCGCGGGCCAGCGCAAGGATGTTGTGGTGGTTGCTGCGGTCCATGGCAAAAATCCAGTCGAAGTAATCAAGATCAGCAGCCGCAAGTTGCCTGCCACGATGCTGGATGGCTACCCCGTTTTGGCGGGCATTCTTCAGGGTACGCGGGTCGGGCAGGTCGCCAATGTGGTAGTTGCTGGTGCCGCAGGAGTCCGCCAAAAAGAGGCTTTTCAGGCCCAATTCATTGATTTTGTGGTTAAAAATGGCCTCAGCCATGGGTGAGCGGCAGATGTTGCCGAGGCAGACAAACAAAATTTTTTGCATGAATAAAAAGCTGGTTACAAAACTAAATCTGTCGGGATAAACTCCCGCATAGCACATTTTTTTATTTGCCTTTTGGTTTGGAATGGCCCCTCAGACGGAGGGGCCTTTTCTTTTTTTGTTAATGGGTATCTCTAAAAACCTCTACCTGTCATACCGGTTCCGATAAAAATCGGAATGTTCCGGTATCTGCTTCGGTGTAGTCCGAGTGAGATTCCGGCACAATGGCCGGAATGACGTTTGCTTCAATGGAGGTTTTTAGAGATACCCAAGTTTTAAAAATTGCTCTCCAATCAACCCGCCTCATTTCTTTGAATCTCGTAGGGCTTTTTCCTTTTGTCTTTGCTCCCGCTCTAGTCTCCACGATAACTCAAATTCTTCAGGCCGGTACCAGTCGACACTGAGATCGTTCCAGTCGGGATTCAACCTTTGAATCAGATTTATTTTGAATGAGTGCTTATACCTTTTCAATTGCTTTTCGCGAAAAATGGCTTCCTTGGCATTACCATAAACTTCGAAGTACACGAGCTTGTCGCAATTGTAACGGTAGGTAAAACTATTCTTGTCCACTCCCGACTTGTGCTGAAAAACCCGGTTCTCCAAATTGCTAGTCATCCCCGTGTAAAAAACAGAGTGATTCAGGTTGGTCATGATATAGACGTAATAATGCATACTATGCTCAGACTACACCGAAGGGGATTCCGGGACGCGTCACGGAGCTCACCAAATTAACAACTAAAACTTATCAAAAAATCAACAACATCAAACTTGTCATGCCGGACTTGTTCCGGCATCTCACTCGGTGTAGCGAAAACCGGGTCCCGGCACGGGGGCCGGGACGACAGCTCGATTTATGAGATGACGTCCGTGAGAACATCGTACATGACTTTTTTGGCTTCGTGGCAGCACTTAGTTACTTTTCGGAATAATCAATCCCTTATGGAACTGATCAAAGTTACCGACCAATACGCCCCGGCTGTTGCCCTGATTGAACTCAATCGACCCAAGGAGTTGAACGCATTGAACCCACAACTCATGGGCGAACTGCGCGATGCATTGGTCGGATTGGATAAGGACGAGCGCGTGCGGGCTATCATCATCACCGGCAACGAGCGGGCGTTTGCCGCGGGTGCCGACATTAAACAGATGGCGGATAAATCGGCCATTGATATGCTGGTGCTGGATCAGTTCAGTACGTGGGATCAGATCCGCAAAGTGAAAAAACCGATCATCGCGGCTGTTAGTGGCTTTGCGCTCGGGGGCGGATGCGAACTGGCCATGATGTGCGATATGATTGTGGCCAGCGAAACCGCACAGTTCGGTCAGCCCGAAATCAAGATTGGTACCATTCCGGGGGCGGGTGGCACGCAGCGCCTCACCCGCGCAGTGGGCAAAGCCAAAGCCATGGAGCTGATTCTGACCGGCCGGTTTATCTCAGCCGAAGAAGCCCGCTTCTACGGGTTGGTGATCAAGGTAGTGCCCGTGGAAATGTATTTGCAGGAAGCGGTAACGCTGGCGAAAGAGATCGCCTCTATGTCGCCCATTGCAGTGCAGCTGGCAAAAGAAGCCGTTAACCGCTCCTTTGAAACTCACCTGGATGAAGGCCTTACACTGGAGCGGAAGAATTTTTACCTCACCTTCGCGTCACAGGATCAAAAGGAAGGCATGGCGGCTTTTGTGGAAAAACGAAAGCCGGAGTTTAAGGGGAGATAATCTATTTCGAGTACTCATCGGCTCGAATTTGTTTGTTTGACCAGTCAAAGCCGTCAGCCGTTACAATTTCAAATAAGGAATCGGAACCGCGCCACAACAACGTGCACCCAGGGCTGTTATAGATACATCGTTATGTGCTGCCTGCCTAATTCCGACTAATTTTTAATACACCAAGTTGTCCGCTTTTATTGACAGCTTTGTAAACCGTCACTGTAGGGGGAATCATTTCGACAAGTTGGCTTATAAATTCTTCATTGACTTTTTTGTCTGCGTGAATGACAAGTCTAGGTGATTCGGAAATACTAAAATAGTCTTTTATCCTTTCGGAATATTGTGGAATATCACTTAAAACAACGAATATGTCACCGGCTTGTATAAAAACAGAGTCGCCAGATTGCTGTGTCTGTGCTTTATACTTTTCCTTTACAGATCTTCCGAGAATTAAATTTGCGCGGGGTCCCAGTTTGTCATAGTCGTCTGCTGACTTGCTTTCGGGAATCGAAATTTCGATGGCCGATTTGCTATATCTGTCAATCAGCTCACAATGTGTTATATCTGACTTAAGATACCTGTAAGAAAAGCCGTTCATCGTGATCTTTAATGTATCACCGTCCATTGAGTAGACTTCGGTATACTCCTCCCATTGAAAGGGCAAAAAGTACTTACTAGTTTTGGGATCTTTCCTTAAGCATGTACTAGGTTTGAAAACGTCTATTTCAAATCGATTCATTGTGGTTAATGAGTCGCCAATGTCCAACGTTTGGAAGCTACCAATATCGGGTGTCACATTGTGCCAATGACCATTTATGTTTTCTTGGTCTGCTGTACAACCGGCTGCGTAAATGATCGCTATTGTGGTCGTTAGAAGCATTAATCTGTCCATATGAAAAGGTGCCGTCTTAGGCGGGTTGTCTACAATGTTAAAATATATTTTATTGTCGCAACTGTAGACAGATCAATAGTCAAAAGCGCATGGCAATTTGATTTGAGGTCTCATTATTACAGTCTTTACCATCGGGATGGCTAAGAACAAACCAGATGGTCAAAAACCTTTTCCTTAATCACATCCTCCTAAACAAATCTTTAACCGTATCCAGCGTCACTTTGGTTTTCCAGTCGGTTCCAATGGCGTGGTTCCACATGTGCTCAAGGCGGATGGATACATTGGCCATGGCCGTAATCTGATCTTCCGTCCAGCTCTTCGCCCAGCCTGTGGGCAATTCAATCTTGTGCTTCCTCCGCATTTCGTTGAACTCGGCCACACCATCGGGGTAATAATCGGCCAGATGCTGAAAGGCAACACAGTTGGCAAAGCAATGCTTGGTGCCCAGAATTTTTGAAAGTCCGTAACTGAGCGCGTGCACAATGCCCACTTCGCTGTACGTTAAACTCAGGCCGCCCATCAGCGAGGCCACCATCAGTTTGTCATCGTTCTCTGCCGTTTGCCCCGACTTTTCGCCCAGGTAAATATCCCGACAGAGGCTGAGCGCCTGATCACCATAAGCCGTGCTGTAGGCATTGTTCAAAATGCCATCGCGCGATTCGATGCAGTGGATGTAGGTGTCCATGCCGGTGTAGAACCATTTGTCGCGGGGCACGGTGGCAATCAGTTCCGGATCGAGCACTATCTGGTTAAACACCGTCCACTCGCACTTCAGCCCCAGCTTTTTCTCCGGGCCCGTGAGCACGGCCGTCATCGACACTTCGGCACCCGTGCCGGAAATCGTGGGCACGCCAATGTGGTACACACCGGGCTTTTTGATCAGGTTAAGTCCCTGGTAGTTCTTCGATGGGCCCTCGTTGGTGAACATCAGCGACACCGCTTTGGCGATATCCAAAATGCTGCCCCCGCCAATGCCAATCACCGCGGCCGGCATACCTTTTTGCTTCAGCGTGTTGTCGCGGATCTCGTCAATCTGATCAGTCGTGGGTTCATAGGGGTCCACATCGATGAACAACACCACATCGTGAGGTTTGGCCGGCACCTTCTTCTCCAGCTCTTTTCCCTTGAAGTACGCATCTACCAGGTACAACATAAAATCGGAGGGCGACTTCCGCTGCTCCTCCACGATGTTGCCCAACTGCGAAAAGCTGCCGCGTCCAAACACGGTCTTTTCAATGCCTTTGAAGTTCTTATGCATGTGCGTGTACTCCTAATGCTTTCTCAAGACAAACCTTAATCTTACCAATCAGCTGATCCAACTCACTTTCTTTCCAGGTGCAGCGAATGCCGAACGAAATCAATCGGCCTACCACTTCCTGCGACTTGGGCAGTTGCAAATTCTTATAGTCCTGCGGGGCACCCAACAAATGAATCGGCAGCGGAGCAGCCGTCTTCAGATTCTTGAGATGATCCCACTGGTTGATAAAGTGGTACATGTTAATGAACCAGTAGTTGAAACCGCCTACTCCCTGCTCATTAAACAGTTCCACGGTTTTCCTGGCAGTAGCCGTGTCGGGCAACATCAGGTTCAGGAACGTGGCGGAATCACCAGCCGGATCGGGGATGTCGGCAAACGACACTCCGGGAATCTGGTCGAGTTGATCCATCATTTTCTTTTTGTATTTGCGGTTGACCTCGCGAATGTGGGGTACTTTTCGTGTCTGCGCTGCGCCCACGGCTGCGTGTAATTCGCTGATGCGGTAGTTGAATCCGATGATCGGGTGATTTTCCATGCCGCGGTTGTTGCCGATATGATCATGACCGTGATCGCTGTAGCTGTCGGCATTCTTATAACACTGCTCATCGTTGGTCACCATCACGCCTCCCTCGGCTGCGGTGGCAATTTTGAAGAAGTCGAACGAGTAACAGCCGGTCTTCCCGAACAAACCGGTATAGGTACCCTTGTAGGAAGCAGCAAACGCCTGGCCGGCATCTTCGATCAGCGTCAGGTTATGCTCCTTCACAATTTTCATGATCTCATCCATACGTGCCATCTGGCCGCACATGTGCACCAGCATAATGGCTTTCGTCTTTGGGGTAATCGCTTTGCGAATTCCTTCCGGACTGAGGCACAGGCTTTCATCAATTTCGGCAAACACCGGCAAGCCTCCGCAGAAGAGAACGGCCTCCACGCTGGCGATGTACGTGAAAGGCGGCACGATGACTTCATCGCCCGCGCCAATTCCAGCAGCTGCCAACGCACAAGCCACGGCCGTGGAACCGGATGATACCGCGTGGGCGTATTTCGCACCCGTGAGTTTTTTTACTTCATTTTCGAAGTCGCGGGCTTTCCAGTGGTTGTTGCGCTGGGCATCGTGATTATAGCGGAAGAAAATGGATGTATCGAGCACATCCTGAATTTCCTTCTTTTCCTCGGGGCCGAATAGTTCTATACCGGGCATGATCTGAGATTTTTTGACCCGCAAAAGTAAGAAAAAAGGCCGGGGTTGCCGGCCTTGGTTACACGTTCAGAAGTTTCTTGATTAGCGCACCGTGAAGCCAACCCCGGCCGTAAGCAGGCCTTCGGAATTCAGGAGGCTATAATCACCGTTGAGCGTAACCGGACCGAGATTGAGTCTAAGCCCACCGGTTAAGGAAACTCCGCTGCTCTTGAAGTCCTGACTAAACGGGTTAGTCAGCGCAATGGTCTGAGCCAGCGGCACGTCTACACCTGCAATTCCCTGTCCACGATCAACCTGGTAAGTGCCTTTTATATCAAAATTGGTGTTGGCCGAGTTATACCCCACGCCCGCATAGAATGTAAAAATTGCCAGCTTCTTGCTCACGAGCAGGCGTGCCGTAATGGAGGTCGTTTTTGCTTCTCCCGTCTGATCCGTCCCGGCATACACACCGCTCAGATCGGTTGTTGCCTTAAGTTGGCTGTATCCGGCAAAAACAGAGAGCGAGAACGGCAACTCCTTAAGGGGGCCAATGTGTTGTTTAATGTCATGATGAATACCCAACCCCCAGTTGCCCAATTCGGTGCCGCTGATGGTAACGTTCGGTGTGAACCGAAAACGGATGTCGGTACTGGCAAAAAGCCCAAGTCCGCCTTGAATGGTAGGCACCATAATTGAACCGACCGGAATATCTTCGCTGATGTTGGCTCCATCCGCTCCCAAAAAAACCCGACCAGCATTGGCACCACCTTGAAACTGAAAGGTAGGATACTCTCCCGTGGGCCCATAAGCTGTTGGCGCCTTATCGTTGTTAGCCGTTGTGGCCTGGAATATCAGGCCGGGTGTGTTGGGGGGCACAAAATAGTTTGATGAACTTTTTGCAGTGATCGTGTTCATGGTGATCGAAAGATCAAATCCAAAACGCTTGTGTGTCGCTGCTGTGTTTACCCAACCGCTGTTAATCACGGAACCGTAGTCTTCCATGATGGGTTGTAGATATGCACTGAGCAACGCCTGGAGGTTTTCGTTGCCGTTGGTGGCCGTTGCCGCTGCCGGAAAGTAACGCGTCACTGCTTTCTGGGCCGTGGCACTGCTAAACGCTGCCACTAACACAAGAAGGATCATCTGTTTTTTCATAATTATTTAATATGCTTTGTTATCTGAAACTTATTCCTACACCCGTGGAGAATACCTTCCTTTTTTGAATGGTGTAATCACCATGTAAAGTTAATACCCCGAGTTTTAACCGCATCCCCAAGGTACTTCTAAAGCTGGACTCACGCAAATCGATGGAAACCGGGTCAACCAGGGTGAGATTCCCGATGGGCGTAGCTCCGATGTCGTAAGATCCGGTAACATCCATAGCGGTGGAACCTGAATTGTAGCCAACGCCACCGTAAAAGGTTAATACGGAAATCTTTTTTGAGATCAACGCCTGAACAGTCCAGGCGTTAATGGAATACTGGCCAAGTTGTTCCGTACCATTGGAGGCAAAAGTTCCCTCCAGATTTACCTGTGCTTCAAACTTGGTGAAAGCGCCAAACACAGAAAGGTCAAAAGGCAACGCTTTAATACCCGGGATGTACTGTTTGACATCGTGCATGATCCCGATTCCAAAAAGGCGGGCGTAGTTCTTATCGCCAAATTCGGTGTTCGGAAGTAAGCGCAAACGAATGTCGGTATCCTTGATAATTCCAATGCCGAGGTTGTATACCGCGGCCGGCATAATCCGTTCGCCAAATACTTTGGGCGGGTTCAGGCCAGCCGGGCCATTAAACGTAACACCGGGCGCAGCCGTGTATCGGTAAACGGGGGTAACGTCCGGCCCAAATACCGTTGGAGCATTTCCATCAGTGGGCGAAGCCAGCTGAACACTTTGCAATCCGAGCGTTGACGGCTGATAAAAATATTCATTCTCGGGTACAAATATGGTGCTCACCGTCACTGTAAAATCAAAGCCAAGGCTCTTGTGCGGCTTCGCGGTGTTGTACCACCCTTGATTGACACCCATCGCCAGCGAGATAAGGACAGGCTTCGTGTATCCCTCAATTAGTTTGGACGCGTCATCGCCAGCTCGCAATAACTCCTCAACCCCACCCTGTGCCCGCGCGGCACCAATGGGAAGTGTGGCAAACAGTACTACTGTAATCAGGGTTCTGCAAAATCCGAACTTCATAAAGGTTTATGGGGGTGGTTTTGATAAAGTAACCGCAAAATCATAAGCAGAAAAACTGACACAGGTGGGCTATCTTTGGCCTGTGAAATATTTGTACACCGGTCTGGTCTACGGGTTCAGACTAATTTCTCATGTCGTGGCAATTTTTAATCCGAAGATGCGGCAGGCTGTGGCCGGCCGGAGAAACCTATCCGGTTATGTCGCCAAACACTTTCCATCCCCGGAACCGGTAGTCTGGTTTCACTGCGCTTCGCTGGGCGAGTTCGAACAGGGCCGCCCGGTCATAGAGGCCTTGAAAAAAGAATTTCCTACGCACAAAATCCTGCTGACTTTCTTTTCACCATCCGGGTATGAGGTTAGAAAGAATTATGAAAGTGCAGACTTTGTTTCCTACATCCCGTTGGACACCCCGGCCGCCTGCCAGCGATTTGTTGCCCGGGTACAACCAGCTGCAGCAATTTTTGTCAAGTATGAGTTTTGGCCTAACCTGCTGCTCACCCTCGCTGATCAAAAAGTGCCGGTCATTTCCATCTCTGCCATCTTCCGGCCGGGTCAGCATTTCTTTCAATGGTACGGTGGATTTTTTCGCAAGGCCTTGCTAACCGTACAACATTTTTTTGTGCAAAACGAGCAGTCGCGGCAACTGCTGTTGGGCCTGGGCATATCGCCCATCACCGTAAATGGCGATACGCGCTTCGATCGGGTTCGAGCCGTGGTTCAGACGGCTGGTGAGATTGAAATAGCCCGGAAATTCAAGGGAAGTGACAAAGTAATGGTCATCGGCAGTTGTTGGCCGGATGATCTCGAAGTACTGACACCTTTCATTCACGAACAGAAGGGTCGGCTTAAATTCATTATTGCACCACATGAGTTGAGTGAGGCCGGGCTGCAAAAAATTGAAAAGGAAATTGCAGGTCAGCCTATCCGCTACTCCCGGGTTTCAGCCGGTATCGATCTTGAGAACTACCAGGTGCTGATCATCGATAACGTGGGTATGCTGGCCCGGCTCTACCGGTATGGCGAATTTGCTTTTGTAGGCGGTGCGTTTGGCGATGGGCTCCACAACATTTTGGAAGCTGCCTGCCATGGCATCCCCATTTTCTTTGGCAACCGTAACTACGACAAGTTTCAGGAAGCTCATGACCTCATCAACCGTGGTGGCGCTTTTGCGGTGGGCAGCTACCCTGAACTTAAAATGCAATATGAAGCCGTGAGCGAACCCGAAAACTATTTGTTAGCGTGTGAAGTATGCCGAAGCTACGTGGAACAGAATCTGGGCGCCACGGAAAAGATCATGGCGTATTGCCGTAAATTACTCTCCACATGACAGGCCTTGTGTTCAAGTCCACAGGTTCGTGGTACGATGTGCAGGTGGGCACCCAACGTTACCCGGCCCGCGTGCGCGGTAAGCTGCGCCTGGAAGGAATCCGGGAGACGAACCCGATTGCCGTTGGCGACCGGGTTGACGTTATCATTGAAAACAACGAAGCCATCATCACGGGTATACAGTCGCGGCAAAATCACATGCTTCGGCAGTCAGTCAAAAAAACAGGCCACAGCCATGTGCTGGCCTCCAACATCGATCAGGCAATGGTGGTTGTTACGCTCAAACAACCCCGTACATCGCTCGGATTCATCGATCGTTTCCTGGTCTCGGCCGAAGCTTTTCGCATTCCCCAGATCGTTGTCTTCAACAAGCGTGACTTGCTGACGCCCGAAGAGTTAGCTGAGAAGAAAGCGCTGATCAACCTGTATCGCGAGATTGGGGCTAATGCTGTGCTCATATGCGCCTTGACGGACGATCCCACTCCGATTCTTCATTTACTGGAAGGCAAAACGACTTTGGTGGCCGGGCACTCCGGTGTTGGCAAATCTACATTGCTCAACAAACTTGCACCCCATATTGAGCAAACCGTTGGCGATATCTCCGATTTCTCGAACAAAGGCACTCACACCACAACCTTCGCAGAAATGTTTTCGATCAGCGACAACACCCGGATTATTGATACGCCCGGAGTAAAAGAATGGGGGCTGGTAGACATGAGCCCGGAGGAGATTTCAGATTACTTTCCTGAAATGCGCGAACGGAGGCTTGATTGCAAGCTCGGAGCGCGGTGCCTCCACCAAACCGAACCCAAATGCGCCATTCGCACTGCCGTAGAAGATGGTACGATTGCGGCCACGCGCTATCACAGCTACCTGAGCATGGTGAACGGTGAAGACAATCGAAAGTAATTTAAACCGGGTACTGTATTCTTTTACTCTTGCGCAGGAGCTGCCAATACCGAAAAGCCAAAGTCCACAAACCCAACCGTAAACAGGTTCGTATTTCATAACGGACCCTGTGGGCTAATGCCTGCTGATCGTTGCGCGAGCGATTGAGCACCAATATCTTTTCAACAACCCGATAGGTACTCGCTTGTTGGCGGCTGCGAAACGCGAACTGACGCGCTGACATCGAACTCGTGAGAATGCGTTTCTTCACCAGGGGTAGCGGCACATACAAAAATTTGAACTGGCGGGATGCGCGAACCCAAAGATCAAAATCTTCATAAGCAAGCGATTCATCATAGCCGCCCAGATCGCGTAACACGGACTGGCGCACCATTACCGAAGGTGACAAAATGAAATACTGCCTGATCACCTGCTCGTACACATCGCCCTGGGGCACGCGATGGTGGGGAAAGCGTATGGAGTGCAAGCCCAGACTTTCACCCTCCGCCCCGATGTACTCTCCATCCGAAAACTGAATTCCAAATTGTGGCCCGGCTTGCGCCAGGGCCGCCACCCCGCGCGCGATGCGAGTGGGCATCAGTACATCATCGGCCGCCAGGTCAATCACAAATTCTCCTGAACACCGTCTCCAGGCTTCATTAAAGGAGCGCGTATACCCGAGATTTCGCTCATGACGGATAAACTGCACATGCTTGTGTCCGGCCAGGGCGTTTTCAATGGCCGTAACACTATCATCTGTGCTGGCATCATCGGTAACAATCAACTCAACATGCGGGTACGTTTGGTACAATACGGATTGTATCGCCTCAGCGACATACCGGCTATGGTTATAACACAGGCAAACAACCGATACCCGCGGCTCTGTCATGCGTTCCAGGATTTACGGAAGGTAAGTTTCGGAAACGGCCGGGCACCGAGGCGCAACTTGAAGTCAAGCAACGACTGCCGCAACCGGCCGTTGTCCAGACTGGTGCCCAGATCAAGCCAGTGCACCCCTTCCTGGCGACAAATGTTAAACAGCCCTTCATTCAACTTCACCACCGGGCTGAGAGAGTCCCACTCCGGATCATGATCGTGATAAAAGTTGTACATCACATGCCGGTTAACCCGCAACGAAATATTCGCGGCAATCCACTGATCATGCAACAAAACGGATGTTAATACCATACGGTCAGGAAAAGCCTGGGCGAGCCGGTGCAACTCGGCCAACGGCAGGCTTAACGACAAGTTCTTTCTCAACCGCCATTGGGTGAGATATTCATGAACGCGATCAAGTTCACTAAGCGGCAACGGATTAAAAACGGCTTCTGCCGAATCGCACTTACGTAGCTTCTTCCGCTCAGCCCTGTGCAGCAAGTCAAAAAAAGCATTAGCAGAAACCGGGATACACGCGATAACATCCTGATGGCCGGTGTAACCGGCTTCTCGCAACGTTTCTTCTATAAGCGCGGCAACTTCGGGAAAATACGGTTCGGGTGCACACTTGATTTCAAGATGATGAACACCGCGTTGTGTAAGCGCGGACTCCAGGTAGTGAACAAACGCAGATAACTCTGCCCGGGAAACATCATTCAAAAGAAGGAATGATCCGAATGGTGCACGTCTGGGGCTGACGGCCTGCCCTTCGTTAAGGTGCACCTGAATCAGCGATGCCGTTTGATTATTGGGGCGTATGGCAGCAAACGCCAACCATCCTTCGGCTGCCTGCAACCGCAAGTGACGGGGCTCATGAAAAAGCGTACGAGGTTCCGGCCAGTGAAAATCCTCCGGTTCACCGCAACGAAAAAGAAGATCACTCAATAGGGTATGCCTAAGCGCTTATAAATAAAGTGCATCAGCCAGGCCGGGCCGATCATTAAGAACTGCACGTCCTTAAAAAAAGAAGGTTTCTTGCCCTCCACCTTATGACCATAAAACTGGCCGATCCAGGCCACCACAAAAATACCCAGTGAGACAGCCCACAAGGGCGCCACGTTCAACGTAACGATCAAATTGGTAAGAAAAACGCAGACCAAGGCAAAAAGAACGAGTCCGATACTAAGCGGAATAGAGAGTGTGACGTAGTACACGGTAACCAAGACCAGCACTACAGTAGCCCAATTCGCGTATGGATTACCCTCACCCAAAATCGACTGGATCGGCCCGGAAGGAATGGAGGCAATCAGGCCAACTACGCTGAAAAAAATCAGCGGCACACAAATCCAATGGATGGCTTTGTTGGTGGCATTCTGGTGACTTTCACCATACTCGGCCAGGAGTTCGTCTATTCTTCGCATAGATTACCATAGAATTTTTAGTCCCAAGTTCTTGTATTGCTTAAAGTTACGGTCTTTTGAGACAAGCGTAAAATCCTCCTGAATTGCCATCCAAATCAACATGCGGTCGAAAGGGTCGCGATGATTGGGAACGACCGGGAGTTGGTGGCTCGAAGCCGTAACTTGAAACTCGGGTGAAACGAGTGTGAACTCGCTGCGGGCCGCCAACTCAACGAAGTCATCAGGCACCAGATTACTCAACTGCAATTTCCCGATACCAAACTTAATCGAAATCTCCCACAGGCTCACCGAACTTACAAATACATCATTGTTACGGTCCGAAACTGCCGACACCACATTTCGCGAAAGCTGTCCCGTGTCCAGTATTGACCATAAAAAGGTATGTGTGTCAAGCAGTAACCTCATAGACCAAGAAATTCCTCGGTAGTGATCTTGAAGTCCCTGGAAAACGAGGCTTTTGCTCGGCCTTTCATAATGCCCAATTTTCTCTTGCCGGCTTTTTTTGGACTCACGGGGGATGCTCTAAAAATCTGGGTGCGTCTACGCCCGTGGGTGACTATAAATTCCTCACCAGCCAATATTTGCTTCATCACCGTGGACAGATTTGTCTTGAACTCCGCTACCGTAATTGTCTTCATAAAACCAAAGGTAGAGTATACTTGACAACTTGTCAAGTTTTGGTTTTCACCTTCTTCCAGTCTTTAATCTGCCAATGAACATGGCCGGTGGTCAGGTGATTCTTTTGCTCATCAAATATTTTCACTTCGCAATTGACAACAACTGACTCCGACTGTTTCAACGGCTGTACCACCTCACGCTCCAACCACTCGGGTGTCACCACAAACTCAGCCCACGCCCCCATCTTTCCCTGAAAGTGATAATCCATTTCCAGGCGTTTGAGTATGATCCGGTAATTTGTCATGCCGAGGCGGGAGATAAGCAAAAAACCGGTGGTGAACTCGCTGAGCGTTGCCAGCGCGCACGCATGCAACCCCCGAATGTGGTTCAGATTCTTACGCCTATACGGAAGCCGGGTGCGCAATGACGTATCCGTTATTTGTGTGATTTCAAATCCGTGCGGGATGTTGAAGGGAATGGTGCGGCTAAGATTGAAATTCAGCAACCAGAGATAAAAAGACGAAGTCTTGGCTTTTTGAATAATTTTGGCGGGATCAAGCATGTGGAATTGATTTAATGCTTTCCGATTTACACATTTTGCAATGAAGAGAAAAGTAATCGTATTGGGAGCCGGCCTCGTAGGCAAGGTGATGGCTGCCGATCTGTGCACCGATTTTGACGTTACCTCAGCCGACCTGAGTAACGAGGCCCTTCAACAGGTGGCGCCACTGGGAGTAAAAACCATTCAGGCTGATTTTTCGAAGCCCGAACAAATACGAGACCTCGTAAAACCGTATGACCTGGTCATCGGAGCAGTTCCGGGTTTTCTTGGCTACCGCATCGCACAGGCCGTGATTGAGGCGGGTAGAAACATGGTCGACATTTCATTTTTTCCGGAAGATCCGTTCGGCCTGGATGCGCTTGCCAAAGAAAAAGGCGTGACTATTGTAACCGACTGCGGGGTAGCGCCTGGCATGGGCAACATCATTTTGGGCCATCACAACCTGTCGATGAAAATTGACTCGTACGAATGCCTGGTGGGCGGGCTGCCCGAAGTGCGCGAGTGGCCGTATGAATACAAAGCCGTTTTCTCCCCTATCGATGTAATTGAAGAGTACATTCGCCCCGCTCGTTATGTGCAAAACAAACAGGTGATTGTACGCGAAGCTCTTTCTGATGCCGAGCTAATTCACTTCCCCGGTGTGGGCACGCTGGAGTCGTGGAATTCAGACGGACTTCGGTCACTGATCACAACAATGCCACATATCCCCAACATGATCGAAAAAACGCTGCGCTACCCCGGCACCATCGAGTACCTGCGGGTACTTCGCGAGACGGGCTTCTTCAGCTACGATCCGGTAGACATCAAAGGCGTGCCGGTACGGCCGATCGATGTGACAGCCAAACTACTTTTTCCAAAATGGAAACTAAAACCGGGCGAGCGTGAGTTCACCGTAATGCGCATACGGATCGCAGGCGAGGAAAACGGCAAGTCGATAACCTATGAATACCAGCTGCTCGACCGCACCGACAGCCGCGGCACGCTTTCCATGGCGCGCACGACCGGCTACACCTGTACGGCCGTGGCCCATCTGGTGGCCGATGGTGTTTACAAGCACCCGGGCATCTCACCCCCGGAATTTCTCGGTAGCCATTTCGCAGAGGTCAATACCTACCTGCAGGCTCGGGGGGTAGCATACTCGGTTTTGGGGCGCTAACCATAGCTACTTAGTCAAAAAACAGAATATTAATCTTGTGTAGATATCAATGTAGTATTTCGGTCAGATTTTCAACTTTTCTAGTCATGGCCACCCCAGTTGAACCTCAAAAATTGCGTGCACTAATATTCTGCAATCAAAAAAATCAGAATCAGAGATGTAAGGTTCCTATCAAAATCGCCAAGTAAATCTGGATGATCCCGAACTACATTTGTTACATAACAATTACATCTCTATGAAAAAATCGCCCCCCCCCACGGAAAATTATCCTTTACGGAATAGTTTTCGCGTTTTTATCGGTATGGTTGAGCGCGTGTACATCTGAGCCTGACCTCAAACCCGAAAAAGATGTTGTACCTGTTACAAAGCTTTCGGTAAAAAATCCGTTCTCCACCCAAAACATTGAACAGGCTTTCACCAATTTGGTTGCGCGATCAAACGGCCGGATCAAAGTGGCCCCACCGTCAACCACCCACAACTACGTTCGGTTCGAGCCCCAGAATCTGGATCAAATTATGCTTATCCATGATTTAGGTTATGAATTAGAGGATGTGCCCCTTGATCAGGATTTTGAGTATTCGGGAGATTACTACCATCATCCCGGCCTACCGGACTCCTTAAATTATTTTTATACTCTCATTCCCGCAAACTACTCGATTGTTCAGGCGGTTCCACACTCAATTCTCGGTCAAGTTGTATTGTTTGATGAAGATGCCGGAGACGAACAAGACCCTGAAGAAGATCCGTGGATTCCAGATCCTGATCCTGGAGACCCCTACTGTTATGACGAATGGGGTCAGCCCTACGTATGCCGCACGGACCCTCGAATTTACTTGAGAAAAAAGGCAGGAGAAGGTTTGCCCGAAGATCTTGTTAAAAAAACCACAAAATACATACTTGATTCTGGGGTTGATTTGGAAGAACTTTATAACGAAGCCATGAAGCTTGCAGGCCTTGAAGATGAGGTTACTGATAGTAATCCAAATGGCCGGGCCCAAAGTGTTCGTTACTATCCCTCCGGACAGATTAGCGTCAACGATAACTCTACAAATCAAATTGTTCCGGTTAAGAATGTGCTTGTAAAGGCTCGCAGATTCTTTAAAATGAAGACAGTATACACTAACAACACAGGTTACTTCTACATCAATAAAGGTTTTAGAAAAAAAGCAACCGTGTTAGTCAAGTTTAAAAACGATTGGGCAAAAGTGAGGGGTATTAATGGAGCACTAAAACTTTCGCAGTACGTAACACCCGTTAAAAAGAAATTGGGAACATTTGAGAAGTCTGCCATGGCAACCATAAACCATACTTTCGCGTATTCCTCCAATGCAAACAGTATGGCAGCTATGCAATTTGCAGCAGCTCATTGCTTAAATACGCTAGCCGAAATGAGAGAATACTGCAGCGCCAATGGGTTACTCGGCTTTGCACCCGGCACCGAATCCAAGATTAATATCTGGATTTCATCCGTGCACACGCAGGGAGCATCAGCCCCGATGCTTCGCGCCATTGCAAATACCTCACTGGTATCAAATGCAATCAACTACTTATTGCCCGGTTTAGCTAGCGCTGCAAAAAGAATCATTCAGAATTATCTGCCAGACGTAACACTGAGGCTGCAAGACACCTCCGGAAACACACGAAATGCAGCAAACTTGAGTGGAACCTTTTTTCATGAGTTTGCGCACTCCGTACACTATCATAAAGTCGGGAATAATTATTGGGTTAGCCTAATTGCAGCCATTGTCGGAAATGCTGGTTACGGCTCCAAAACCAGTAGTAATTCCGGCCACGTGGCAGTTGCAGAAAGTTGGGGATTTTTTATTGGACCGACTTTCAATAGAACCAAGTACATAAATAACCCAGCGATTCGGGATGGAGAACATTTTTTTCTTGAGTTCCAAAGAAGAGATGATGCTGTTCCGGTTGCGTCATTCAATGGCTCATTTTCAAGAGGATGGATACCCTGGGGCATGCACCATGATTTGATTGACAGTGGAGAACCATCAATAACCTTAATCACCGATCAGGTTAGTGGCTATACTATCAATGGAATATTTAAAGGATTCCACCAAGGCGCAACAAACGTTCAAAATTTACGCGCAGCTATTCTTAGCAATAACGGCAACAGCCAAGCTACTCAAGTAAACTCGCTCGTTACAGGATATGGCTGGTAATTTTAAGAAATTAGTAACAGGCTCTTGGAGCCTGTTACTATTGATCGTATTTGTTATAACTGGCGCAAGGTGTGGAGATAACGATGAGCCGGAATTCGTCTTTATGGCATTTCTCATTCCCATTACCATTACTCCACCAGGAGAAAAAATTCAATTGGGTGACACCCTTTGGATTTCCGGTAGTTTCCCGGATACACTTGAAGAATTTCATTCCGGAAAATACTTCCGCCTCGAAAACTTTGACTTCAAATCAAAAATTTGTGTGCGAAAACTAGTTGATAACAGAAAAAATATAAGTGAACAACCTGGTGGCTTCAGTTACTTTAGCATCTTTAATAGAAGTGGTAGTTTAGAGGACAATACCCAATTTTGTGGTTTTGTAAATTTTAATTACCAAAATAGTAGGTACAATTACAAAATAGGCCTGCTTCCGAATAAAGGTGGAATATTTACAATTAATTTCCTCTGGCCAATTGACTTGCACGGAATGCCCGATGAGCAAATTGACCTTAGGCCAGTAATTAGATTGGAAAATACCCCCGATGGCAGAAAAAGGATTCCGGTGTATGAAGCATTTTATTTCGTAGTCAATAAAGGAGCTACGAATTTTGATCTGTTTAGAGCGCATTGCAAAGCCGAATCTTTGGAAAATCCGGTTCCGATTAATGTATTTTATGAACAAAAGGGTTCGTTTACTTTTCAGGTTGTCGAATAGCCAGCTATGATTCGATGCTATCTGGTTTTCGCTTTTTTTGCCTGCGGCTTTGCATTCAGTCAAAGGCTACTCGCACAATCCATTAATCTTAAACAAAAATTATCCAAGACCGATAAAATTTCGTTCGCGGCTTACGATGACACCACGCAAGCTTTAGCCCAACTTTTCATCGCCAAACGCCATACGTTTAATCAGAAACAAGAAATCAATTATTGGATCGTAGGGGTTTCAGCCGCAACATTTGTGGCGGGCGGCATTCTATTGCAGCAGGACCTCAATGAGCCCAATGCAACTTACAATCCAACAAACTATGCAGGACTCATTCTGATGTTCGTTAGCTCCGGGGGTATGATTTACTCCACCGCCTCGTCCCTGCTTAACTTTCTGCGCCTCAATCCCTATACACTTCGGAAGTATGAACGGCTTTTGGTACTTTACCAAAAGGGTGAACCAATTCCCCGCTTCTATCAAAAAAGGCTCGTCAAATTTCTCCGGTAGCGGACCAATTTCTATCTGCCGAAAAGACGGCATAGCGGTAGTAATTCTTATCTTGCATGCCTGTTCCCATCCCGCATGACGGCCAAAAAAGAAGCCACCCTGCTCCAGGCACTTATTCCAATCCTGTTCCTGATTGTATTGCTGACAATCAACGTGATGGTTTTAGGTAATGGTGCAATTGAAGGTGCCAATCAGATAGCGTTGTTGCTCGGTGCTGCCGTAGCCGGCATCATCTCGTTTCGGTTAGGCCACTCGTGGCACGAAATTGAAGTCAGCATTGTGCGCAGCATCAGTTCGGCCATGGCCGCCATGTTAATTCTACTCACCATTGGCTCGCTGTCGGGCACCTGGTTGCTTAGTGGCATTGTGCCCGCTATGATCTACTATGGATTAAAAATTCTAAACCCCACAATCTTTCTGCTGGCGGCATGCGTAGTGTGCTCGGTTGTATCGCTGGCCACTGGCAGTTCGTGGAGTACTGTGGCCACTGTGGGCATTGCCTTGCTGGGGATTGGAAAAGCGCTCGATATCCATGAAGGCGTAATTGCAGGTGCTATCGTATCAGGCGCATACTTTGGTGACAAGATGTCGCCCCTTAGCGATACCACCAATCTGGCGCCAGCCATGGCCGGCACCGACCTGTTTACACACGTCAGGTACATGATGTATACCACGGTGCCCACACTGATCATCACTCTCATCATTTTTATGGTTTGGGGCTTTACTTTGGATACCTCCGTAACATCAACTGACTCGCAAGCCGTATTGACCGCGATTGAGAATACCTTTGATCTTAACCCGCTGCTTTTTGTGGTGCCCGTTTTGGTAATTGTGATGATTGTGAAAAAGGTACCGGCTCTGCCCGCCTTGCTGGTAGGTGCTTTGCTGGGCGGACTGTTTGCCATCATCTTCCAGCCAGACGTAGTCCGCACAGTTGCAGGCCCTACGGACAATTATATTGAGGCCTCTTTTCTGGGGGTGATGAAGGCTATGACCACAACCATCCAGATCAATACGGATAATGCCATGATCACCGAGTTGCTAAAAGCTAAGGGTATGGCGGGGATGCTCAACACGATCTGGTTGATTATCTGTGCCATGATTTTTGGTGGTGCCATGGAGGCCTCAGGATTGCTGAACCGGATAGCCCGCGAAATCATTCGCTTTGCGCACAGCACCGGCTCTCTTGTTTTCTCAACCGCTGCCACGTGCATCTTTTTCAACTTCACGGCCTCCGATCAATACATGGCTATTGCCGTGCCTGGCCGCATGTATGCCGATACATATCGCAAACGGGGCTACAAGCCAGAGCTGCTCAGTCGCACGTTGGAAGACTCCGGTACGGTGACATCGGTTTTGATTCCCTGGAACACGTGCGGTGCCACGCAGTCCAATGTTTTGGGTGTGGCTACCGTGGCTTATCTTCCGTATTCCTTCTTTTGCCTGATCAGCCCGGTAATGACGGTGGTCCAGGCTTATATGAATTACAAGATCCGCAGATTTTCCGATGACAAAACCCCCTCTGAAATTTAGCATCAGCAACGAGGAGCTGAACAGCCTGCCGCTGGGGATGTTCACCGGCAAAGTAGTGGTGATTCAGGAAACCGCGCAGATCAAAAAAATTCTCCCCGAGTTGTACGACCAGGAGGCCCTTGGGTTTGATACGGAGACCAAACCGGTTTTTGTGCGCGGGCACTCCAATAAAGTAGCATTGCTTCAGCTTGCTTTGCCAGAAAAAGTATTTTTGATTCGCCTGCAGCAAACCGGTGTGCCTGATGAACTTGCCGAGTTTCTTGAATCCGCCACTATCGAAAAAGCAGGAGTCGCTATTCGCGATGACCTGGTGGCTTTAAAAAGACTCCGGTCGTTTAGCCCGGCCGGATTTGTTGAGCTCACGCATCTGACCAAAGCGGCCGGGTTGGAAGTTGAAAGTGTGAAGAAGTTGACCGGCCTGCTGTTGGGGTTCCGGATTTCCAAGAGCGCACAAACCAGCAACTGGGAAGCGCCAACGCTCACCGAGAAGCAGATTCAGTATGCCGCAACAGACGCGTGGGTCTGCCTGGAGATTTTCAAAAAACTTCGCGCGTTACGCTAAGCTGATTTTTTCGCGGCCAGGTAGCTCTTCAGCGTGCGTCTCGCCAGCACGGTGCTGATGAGCGTAAGCACAGCCCCCAATAGCATGGCCGCGCCCGGAAAATACAGCGGAGCCCCGGTGCCGGTAAAAAAAGCAAACAGGTTGTTCATCAAAGGCGGCCCGATGATGGAAGCCAGACTCATCAGGCTGGTGAAGCCACCCTGCAACTCGCCTTGCGCATTTGGCGGAACAGCCGATGACATTATTCCCTGAAGTGCCGGCCCGGCAATTCCTCCCAGGCAATACACCACGGTGAAGGCATACATCATCCAGCTTTGCGTGGCAAAGGCATACAACAAAAAACCGAGTGCGTACAGGGCCAACCCGACATAAACGCTGCGTTCCTGCCCCCATGCCGGAATAATTTTGCGAATGAGAAAACCCTGGACGAAAGCAAAGACGATACCGACCACACCCAGCGAAACACCGATCAGCTTCTCCGACCAGCCAAATTTTTCGATCGTGTAGTAACTCCAATTGCTCTGCACGGCATGCGAAGAGATGTAAACCAACGCCAGCGCCACCAGCAATCCGGCAATAACGGGGTATTGCCACAAGCGCAGAAGCGTTCCGGCCGGGTTGGCGCGCTTCCATTCAAAACGCCTGCGGTTCTCGGGCTTCAGTGACTCAGGCAAAATAAAAAAACCATAAAGCCAGTTGAGGAAGGTTAATGCCGCGGCCGCATAAAACGGAGTTCGTGGGCCCAGCGCACCCAGAAACCCACCGATCACCGGGCCAAGAATGAAGCCTAGGCCAAACGCAGCACCAATTATGCCGAAGTTCTGTGCGCGCGTTTCTGGTGTGCTGATGTCAGCGATGTAAGCCCCCGCTGTGGTGAAGCTGGCCCCCATGGCCCCGGCAATAATACGCCCTACAAACAGCCAGCCGTAGGATGGCGCCAAAGCCAGAAACAGGTAGTCGAGGCCAAAGCCGAACAACGAGGCAAGCAGCACGGGCCTGCGGCCAAACCGATCGCTAAGGCCGCCCATTACCGGAGCGCAAAAAAACTGGGAGATGGCATACGCGGCTACCAGCCAGCCGCCATAGGTTGCCGCCTCCGCCACGCTTCCTCCGGTTAGCTCCTGTATGAGCTTGGGCATAACGGGTATGATTATTCCCAGCCCGGTAACGTCAATTAGCAGCGTAAAAAAGATAAAAACGAGGGCTGGGTTGCGGGGCGACTTCATTCGGGATGCGGAAGGTATTGATTTTGGACCATTTTTATGATCCGGGTAACGCGGAGAGGGCTTTTTACGTCTTACAAAAAGAATTCGATCTGCGATGCAACCCATAGCCGATCGGCTGGTCTTTTACCCCGTACGATAAATCAACCGCAGATATGAAAAAACTGTTTCCACTATCCTTGCTGCTCGTTCTCTCCCTGTCGCTATTCGCGCAAAAACGGGAACAGCGCAACGCTAAAGACTTCACCAAGGTTTCGTTTGGAGTGCCCGGCACGTGTGAAGTTACCCAGGGCAGCACCTTTAAAGTTGAGCTGGAAGGCGACCCCGACATACTTGAAAAAATTGAAACGCGGGTCGAGGGCAATCGCCTGATCATTGGAACGGGAGATCGCTGGTATAACTGGCGTTGGGATTCAAACGATCGGATTCGCGCTTATGTAACGCTGCCCGTAGTGGAAGGATTGAGTGTGAGCGGCTCGGGTTCCCTGATTGGCAAAAGCAAAATCAGTGCAGAGGCACTTGATTTGCGGGTAAGCGGATCGGGCGCGCTGCAAATCACGGCCGATGTAAAAGGCACGGTGGGCGCGGATGTCTCCGGCTCGGGAGATCTGGAAATGACCGGCTCGGCCGGTAGCGTGGACAGCGATGTCAGCGGCTCGGGAAAAGTGATACTGAATTGCTCCGTACGCGACCGTGCCTCGTTTGAGATATCGGGGTCAGGTAAAATTGAGGCTTCGGGTACTGCCAAAGAAGTCCGGGCATCGATCAGCGGCTCAGGTAAAGTGCTGGCCGCAGGCCTGGTAACTGACGACTGTGAGGTGCGCATCAGCGGCTCGGGTGATGTTGAAATTCATGTGAACAAAGAACTGGATGCCACGATCAGCGGCAGCGGCACAGTGTCGTACAAAGGAAGTCCGGCTCACGTCAACAGTAACTCTTCAGGCAACGGCTCTATTCGCAAGCTGTAAGTTTGTTGAAGTCATATCTCTTTGGAAAAAGCGGCCTGGCCGCTTTTTTGTTTTACCTTAGGAGAAACTGATTTGTTATGGACATCTCCCTGGACACCGAACTCGCCATCCGGCTTTTGATTTCGTTTGCCATCGGCACCGCGATCGGCCTGGAGCGTGAGTACCGAAGCAAGGCGGCCGGCCTGCGCACGATGATCATGATCTGCGTGGGTTCTACGGTGTTCACTGAAATCTCTATTGCCATGGGTGGAGCCACCCCCGACCGGATCGCATCAAACATTGTAACCGGTGTTGGATTTCTAGGAGCCGGTGTAATCTTTAAAGATGGATTGAATGTGAGTGGCCTCACCACTGCCACTACGATCTGGATTTCGGCCGCGTTGGGAATGGCCGTGGGTGCCGGTGAATACTTCATTGCCATTGTAACGACAGGCGTTGTAGTACTTGTGCTGAGCTTATTCAACTACATCCAGGAATTTGTAGAACGGCTTCATCATGCCCGGGTCTATCGCATTTGTTTTGGGCGGTCGGTGGAGCTTGCCGAAACCCTGAATGCCTGGCTGGTCAACCAGAAGCTGCGGCACAAAAAGAAAAAACTGGTTAAAGAACGCGACCAACTCGTGCTGGTGTACGAGATCTACGGGTCGGAGAAGAAACTAGACGAGTTCTCACGCTTGCTGCAGCAGGACGACCGGGTAATATCCTACGAATTCTGACCGGGGTGCTTTCGCAGCCCCGCAACAATCAGGAACTGAGCCCCCAGATAGGTGGTCATGATCCAAAGTCCGCTCAACGGCAACGCGTGAAGAAACTTGTTAATTGCCAACAGCGAATCGGAAATCATAAATAAAAAGGCACCGGCTGCCACGTAAAAAAAACTATCCTGACTGGTAAACCCTTTGCGATAGAGAGCCTGAATCACCATCAGGGCGATAACAAAGGCGTATGCCATTACGGGAATCAATAGTCCGCCCAATTCGGGCCGCAATACCGTGACCAGCAAACTCGCCAACAGCAGTATTGGCAACGCAATCCGGACTTGGGCAGGCTTGCTGAACGGCTCACCTGCACCGGAAACACGATGCTCGCGGTAGGCAAACATGTAGGCAAGGTGGCCGAGAAGAAATGAACCGAGGCCGGCCATGAAATAAAACTCACCGGAAAACATGAGCGCAACATCACCCACCCAGCCCAACACAAGTCCGCCAATTACCCACCGAGACCAGTGGGTGCCCGAAGTGGCGTAGTAGGCCAAAAGAAGGGGCATTAGAAGCGGCTTGGTATAAACCGCCAGCTCTGGCCAGGCAACAACATGGCCTGCCACGTGAACGAAAGATGCGAGCACAAAGGCTGCGAGATAGAATTTCTTCATGTTGCCTGCTGTAGTTTTTGTTTGTAGGAACGAACGAGAAACAGAAACGAGATAAGCCCCAACACCGCGCACATCAGGAAGGCATAGGGCGCATTTTCAATTTCAATACCTGCCCACCAGCCGGTAACCATAGCGCCCAGGAAAATGCCGAACTCCATGAAAATGTAAAGTGAGGCAACTCCTTTTCCTTTGTGGGCCGGATCACTCAGATCGGTAGCCCAGGCCAGCAAGGTAGGAGAAGTAGCGCCCTGCGCCAGACCGTACAAGACCATGCCGATGATCAACTGCAACTTTGCTTCGGCCAATGCAATGACGACCATCGAAATAATGACCAGCGCGGTAGATACGCGCAGCACGGCAACACGACCAACCCGGTCGCTGGTTTTGCCCGCTAGCAACCGGATAACAAGTGACGCCACCGTGAAATACGTGAAGAGCAATCCTTTGTTCTCGATGCCCATGCTTTTGCCCATGTCGGGAATCAGGGTAAACGCGGCACCATACGAAAAAGCCGTGAGGCACATGACCAGGCTGGGAGCCAGTACGCGCGGTTCGAACAAATCTTTTCGCTGAATTTTCAGCGCATCGGTGCCGAAGGGCTGCTTCGTTGGCAGCGTTTCGCGAATGTTAATTACAATGAGCACCGAAAGCATGGCCAACGCAGATGACGTGTAGAACATTACATCTACCGAAAAGTAAGTGGCTACAAAGCCGCCCAGGGCCGGGCCACACGCCATGCCCAGCGTACCGGCTGTGCCGAGATAACCGACTGCCTCACCTCTGCGCTCAGCCGGCACAATATCCGACAAGTAAGCCGTTTGACCCGTTGGCGTGAAACCGGTGGAAAACCCGTGTACCAGCCGCAACAACAAGAAACCCCACACCGAGGTTAGAACGGGATAGATCAGGCTGCACACCAGGCATACCAGCGAGCCAAACATGATCACCGGCACCCGACCGATTCGGTCGGCCAGTTTGCCACTGAAAGGTCGCGAAGCCATGGCCGTGATTGTAAACAGCCCAATGATAAATCCTTTGTACTCATCACCTCCCAGGCTGCTGAGGTAGGCCGGCAGCTCCGGTATCAGCATGTTGAAGCTGGCGAAGAACAGCAGTGAGCTCACGCACAACAGCCAGAATTGGGACGTGTAAATAGAGCGAGCCGTCACCGCTAGGATTGAACTTGAGTGCGCGACTCCTGATCCTCCAGCAGGTACGCTTTGATGAAATCATCCAGGTCGCCATCCAATACATTTTGGGCATCGTGGCGTTCCACCGCAGTGCGCGCATCTTTCACCAGTTTGTACGGGTGCAGCACATAGTTGCGAATCTGCGAACCAAAATCAATCTTCATTTTGCCAGCCTCAATCTTATCGCGCTCCGCATTTCGCTTCTCCATCTCAACCTGGTAGAGTTTTGATTTCAGCATTTGCATGGCCCGCTCGCGGTTGGCATGCTGCGAACGTTCAACCTGGCAAACGATTACAATGCCGGTCGGCTTGTGCGTCAATTGCACTTTGGTTTCCACTTTATTCACGTTCTGGCCACCGGCACCACCCGAGCGTGAGGTTTGAATTTCCACATCAGCCGGATTCACTTCAATCTGGATCGAATCATCGACTTTGGGATAGACAAATACGGAAGCAAATGAGGTATGCCTGCGCTGGTTGCTGTCGAAGGGAGAGATTCGCACCAGGCGATGCACACCAATCTCCGATTTCAGCTTGCCATAGGCAAACGGGCCTTCAATCTCCAGCGTGGCCGATTTGATGCCCGCGACTTCACCTGCCTGATAATCGATTTGAGTAACCTTGTAGCCGCTCTTCTCGCCCCACATGATGTACATGCGGTTGAGCATGTCGGCCCAGTCGTTGCTCTCGGTGCCACCGGCACCGGGATTAATCTCCAGCACAGCGCTGAGCTGGTCCTCCTCGCGGCTCAGCATCTTTTTGAACTCCAGATCCTCCACAGCTTTGGCGGCCCGGTCATATTCCCGGTCTACTTCCTCGGGTGTAGCTTCTCCGGCTGAGGCAAATTCCTGCAGCACGTCCAGATCATCCAGCAACTTGCTTACGTGATCATAGGCATCCGTCCAGACCTTTTTGGCCCGGATGTTCTTCAGGATGGTTTCAGCTTGCTTGGGATTGTTCCAGAAATCGGCCTGATGCGTGATTAATTCCTCGTCTTTTACTTCGACAATTTTGCGATCGTAGTCAAAGATACCTCCTCAAGGCAGCCACGCGGGCCTTCAAGTCTTTCAGTTGTTCGGTAGTCATAGCGTTTTAAGCACCGCAAATATAGCGATCCTTCAATTGAGTTTATAAAACCGTGACTTATAGTCGATCGTTCGCAATACAATACCCCCGCCCACCCGCTGGTACTTGCTTTTCGAATAAATTAAGACCAGCCCCGTTCCCACCAGCGCGGCCGAAGCAGTAACTACACCCGAGTCAATACCCTCCTGCCCATCCACAATCAACGTGTTCACCTGGTCAACGGCAAAGTACAATACCCCGGCTGTGATAAACCCACGGCCTATGGTCGGTAGCGCACCCCTTCGGTGACGCAAATTGATGCTGGCAATCTGGTTGAACGCAATCGTGTCGTTGTTGGTAATGATGCTGAACTCCTCCAGCTCGTTGATGATGCCCTGGCGCAGCGGTCCGTTCTTCATTTTACAGTAGATGTAGTCGCCCTCAGTGAATCGACCAATCACCCGGTCACGCTTCAGCAGCACCAGTTGCTCCTGACCCAGCGCAGGCAACGTGAGGCCAATTAAAAAGATGACGATAGCGGCACGCATGCCGAAAAGTTACGTGTTTCGCGACAGAAAAAAATCAGATCTTGCGAATCCAGCCGAAAGGATCGGGCTGCTGGCCGCGCTTGATGGCATCCATCTCGCGCAGCACCCGGCTCGAGAAGGGCCGTTCGCTGACGGGCGGCAAGTAATAATCGGTTCCTTCAAACCCGATCAGTTCAATAGGTGCAATCGTGGCTGCGGTGCCGGCCCCAAAGGCTTCCTGCACGCGCTTTTCTTTCAAAGCGGCCACCAGTTCTTTAACTGATATTTTGCGTTCCTCGGTTTTCATGCCCCAGTGCCGGGCCAGTTTCAAAACACTGTCGCGGGTAATGCCTGCCAGGATTGAATCACTCAGAGCGGGCGTCACCAAAACGCCATCCATCACAAACATCACATTCATGGTGCCGGACTCCTCGATGTATTCGTGGTTTTTTCCATCGGTCCAGATGAGTTGATGATAGCCTTTCTCCTGCGCCAGCTTGGCCGGGTAAATAGCTCCGCCATAATTGCCGCCTGCTTTTGCATAGCCCGTGCCACCGGCAACTGCGCGGGTGTAATGCGTTTCGATGCAAACCTTCACGGGCGTGGAGTAGTACGGGCCCACCGGGCAGTTGATGATCATGAATGTAAAGTTCTCAGACGGACGAATGCCAATGTACTCGTCTGCTGAAAACAAAAATGGGCGGATGTACAGCGAACCGCCAGCCGTGTTCGGCACCCAATCGCGGTCGAGGTGAATCAGAGTTGTTAAGCCCTCCATAAAAACATCTTCGGGCACGGGCGCCAGGCACATCCGTTCGGCCGAAATGTTCAGCCGCTTCCAGTTATCCATTGGCCGAAAGAGCAGTACCTCGCCTTGTGGCCCGCGAAATCCCTTCATGCCCTCAAAAATGGCCTGACCATAATGAATAGCCGGAGTAGCCGGACTTATCGGCAGATGGCCATACGGCAGGATGCGAAGATTTCCCCATTCACCATTCTTGAAGTCCGCAATGAACATGTGGTCGGCAAACACCTTACCGAAGGGCACGGTTGCAAAATCAACCTCCGGCAGGCGAGAAACCAACGTCTTCTGCACATCAATGGCAAGCGTTTCGGTCATGACTGAAAATTTTCCCGAAAGATAACGGTAAAAATGGCCGCTGACTAACAAATGTTAGCCTCTTGTGTAAGCCGTTGATTAAAAGAATCTTAGATTTCCTGCCGCCACCCCGATACAGCTTTTGCTAATTCGGGAATCAGGTCCTGTTTTCCGCACTTGAACGAATGATCGGCACCTTCAAACCAGCGAAGAGTTGACCCCGGCAGAGCACCACAAAACCCGTTCAGCAAGTCGTGCGTAGCAAACTCATCGCGTGTGCCCTGAAGAAACAGCATCGGCACATCGATGTTCTTCAAATGATCGGCACGCTCAGTACCCGGCTTGCCCGGGGGGTGCAAGGGAAAGCCGAAAAAAACAATTCCCTTTACTGATCGATCCGGGTGAGCGGCCAGCCATTGTGAACTCATACGGCCGCCAAACGATTTGCCGGAGAGCAGCAGCGGAACGTTGGGAAAAGTTTTACGCGCAACGTCAGCCGCTGCGCTGATCACCGCGTGAGTCCGGACCGGGGGTCCGGTCGCTTGCTGCGCTTTTCCATGTATAGCAAATTAAACCGCAGGGTAGCGATTTGCTGACGCGCCAATTCTTCCGCCAATCGCTTCATGAACGGATGATCCATGCCGGCTCCTGCTCCGTGAGCAAGAGTCATCGCGGCAACTGGTTTATCCGGGATTACCCACTCGGCCGAGACACCATCATCACCGATGTTCAGTTGAAATCTATCCGTGTTCATATCATCAATGCCCGGAACCCGGATCAACGCAATAACCGGGGCGCATAGAAAATCAACGGCACACCAAATACGGCAATCATGGCGTAGGCCATGATCACGTACCCTTTTGCCACCAGATCAATGATGCCCACCTGCGCCAGCAACAGCGATGCCACCAGCGCTGCGGTGGAGATCAGCGCTTTCATCGCCTTCTTCAAGGGCGCTTGCTGGCGTGTTTGAATTTCCGTTTCCACACGGCTGATAAACGCGTGAATCATGCCGGTCGCGGTCTCCACGAGCGTCCACCCCACTACGATACCAAAAACTACAATCAAGGCCGGGTGAAAAGATTTGAGTATCTCGAGCCACGGCACAGTCGCGGCCAGCACACCTTTATCCGGATAGTACCCCAGGATGGCGAAGTAGGTGAGAAACCACGGCACTGTCATCAACAAACCGGATATCACCGCGGCCAGTAAACTCTCGCGCACATTATGAATGCCTTTGAAGGTGAAGAACGAGGCTGGGTACACCGCCAGGTTGTAGCCTACGTAGAGCAGCCCCGTCCACAACAACAAACCAAAACCGGGAGATGCCGGCTCGTAGCTGGTATTCCATTGTGAGAAAACGTCTGCGATTTGATCCTGACGATCGGAAAAAACCACAACGGCAAATGTGATGTACGCGGCAAACAGTGCAATGGTGCCCAACGTTTCGAGCTTAGCAATTACCTCTTCGCCCTTGTAGTTAAGAAAGCCCACCAACACCACGATGATCACCACGCCTACCCACCGGCTGAAGCCCATCGTACTGTGCAAGATCTCTCCGGCCGCGGAAGCCATCACCGCAATGATCAGGATGGCCAGCAGGAGGTACACCACTTCATAGGCCACCCAGCCCGGACCGATCATCTTTTTCAGCAGCGATTTGTAATCGTACACCTGCCATTGCCGGCAGGCCTCCATCGACAAAAACGACATCAGTGAAAATCCGAAGAAGATGGCAAGGCCACACACCCAGCCGCTGGCGCCAAACCGGGCACCGTACTCCACAATTTCGCGGCCGGTGGCATAGCCACCGCCAATCAGCACAGATTGTAAAATAATACCGGGGAGAAAAATGCGCTTAAGGGACTGACTGATCATGCAGGAGAATTTGGCACGTTAAGGTACAATGCAACCAAGAGCATTCAAAAGCCCGTTTTAGTGCTTGCCAGGGGTTAAAAATTGCGTCACTTAACTGACGGAATTTACGTGAATTGCGTCAGTTAAGTGACGGAGTTTTTCGCATTGAAAGGGTCAAAAAATCAAACAGCAATCACAATCTTGCCCTTGAACTTTCCTGACTCAAAGTATTCAAAGGCTTCGCGCACCTGCGCAAGTTCAAACGTGCGGTCGATGGCCACCCGGATGATGTTCTGTTCCACGAGTTGGGCCAACTCGTCCAGCCCGCTTCGGCTTACGCTATAGCCCATGATGCCCATCTTCTGCTGGCGAAATTTCGACAACAACGGCTCTACCACCATCATGCGAAAGAGCAGCCCACCCATGGAGCCGCCAATCATCGCGAACACACCGGTTGGCGTAAGCGCGTTTTTATAGTCGGTGGCCGAACGATGGGCGATCACATCGAGAATCTTATCGTAGCGTTGGCCGGTACGGGTGTAGTCGGTGGTTTTAAAATCAATGAGCTCATCTGCCCCGAGGGCCCGTAGCATGTCATGTTTCTCCGCACGATCCACGCACGTTACATGCGCGCCCTTGCTTTTTGCATACGTAAGGGCTATCGGGCCTACTCCTCCACCCGCCCCGTTGATCAGCACACGCTGACCGCGCTGCACATCTCCGCCATACCGAAGCCCCTGAATAGCGAGCAGCCCGGCCTGCGGAAGTGCCGCGGCCTCGTGAAATGAAAGTCTGGCAGGTTTGCGCGCCAACCATTTCTCCGGCACTGCTACAAACTCTGCAAAAGAACCAAAGCCGGCAGAGGCGATATCTCCAAATACTTCATCACCGACTTTAAAATCCACGCAAGAATTGCCAACGGCTTCTACGGTGCCCGCCACATCACAGCCCATCACCGAATACTTCGGCTTGAACCATCCGCTTAATAGGCGAATAAGAAAGTAATGCCCTCGCAACATATCATAGTCCCACGAGTTGATAGAAGCCGCCATAACGCGCACTAACACCTGGTCAGGCTTGAGGGTCGGCACGGGCCGTTCTGCGATCGTCAGTTGCTCGGGCCCTCCGTAGCGATAGTAGCAGGCGGCTTTCATTGTATGCGAAGCGGTTGTTCGAATTACATCCTCGCTCTCCACTCCACTTCTTTCACGTTCAACTCCCGGGCCATCATCCGGCAGAGCGTGAACAGGTAGTCGGAGAGGCGGTTCAGGTATTGAATCACCAGCAGGTCAACCGGCTCCAACGCGTTCAACTCAATCACATTGCGCTCGGCCCTGCGGCAAACCGTGCGCGCCACGTGTCCGAAACTGACGCTGGTTTGGCCGCCCGGCAGCACAAAGGCTCGCAACGGTTCCAACTGCGCGTCCATCGCATCGATTTTCTTTTCAAGAAACTGAATATCGGCCTCCGCCAACACCGGAATTTTTACTTTCGTATTTCCCGGTTCAGTGGCCAGCATGGAGCCCATCACAAACAACCGGTCCTGGATTTCAACAAGTTCTTCCCCACGGCCCGCGTTCACCGGCTGATCGCGCAGCATACCCAACCAGGCGTTGAGTTCGTCCACCGTGCCATAGGCCGTTATCCGAATATCTGCTTTCGACACGCGCTTGCCGCCAAAGAGTGAGGTCTCGCCCTGGTCGCCTGTTTTGGTGTAAATTTTCATGACAATGATTCAATGCTCAAAGTTGAGCGTTTCAACCTCAAAGGTAGACAACTCAAATGTCGAATGCCGAATGCCGAACTTGGAGTTTCGAAACCGCCTACGCAACTACCTCGGGCCTGCGGTTCACGTTTTCGTTTTGGCGGTCCCACTCAATCAGTCCGTCCTTCAGGCGGATGATGCGGTGCGAGTAGTGCGCGATGTCATCTTCGTGCGTCACCATAATAATGGTATTGCCCTTGTCGTGCAGGTCCTGGAAAAGGCCCATGATGTCGTAACTGGTTTTACTATCCAGGTTACCGGTCGGTTCGTCTGCCAGAATAATGGAAGGGTTATTGACCAACGCACGGGCAATCGCCACACGCTGGCGCTGACCACCCGAAAGTTCATTGGGCCGGTGGTGCCAGCGGTCCGCCAGGTTCACACTTTCCAGTGCCCCCATTGCCATCTCTTCACGCTCGCTTTTGCCATAGCCCGCATAAATCAGCGGCAGCGCCACGTTCTCCAGGGCTGTTGCGCGCGGCAATAAGTTAAACGTCTGAAATACGAAGCCGATTTCCTTATTGCGTACCTCGGCCAGTTCGTTCTCCGTCATGTCGCTCACCAGTTGGTTGTTCAGCCAATACTCTCCGGCTGTAGGCGTATCGAGGCAACCGACAATGTTCATCAGGGTAGACTTGCCCGAGCCGGACGGCCCCATAAAGGCCACATACTCCCCGCGGTCGATGGAGATGCTGATGTCTTGCAGCGCGTTCACTATGTTATCCCCCATTTTGTACATGCGGGAGATGTGCGAGGTCTTGATCACATTGGGCATAAGCCGAGGTTTACAACTCTTAAGAACTTAAAAATCCCCGCAAAGTTTCACTTTTTACCCGAAAAAGGCGGAATAATTCGACCAAGAGTGATTTTTTATTGTATTTGGCCTGCCAGCCGAAGCTTTAGCGAAGGCTGGCGGCCCACCGGGCTATCCGGGGCTGCGCTTACGCTCCGGCCCCGACAAAGTCGGGGCTAAACCCCTCCTATCCCGGGCCGTTGGTGTTTGGGTTAATCCACATTTTGGAGAAGGGTATGCCTAATGAAGGCACTCACTGTGACAAGATTCTGACAAATCCGTTACCTTTAAATTATGAACGAGTTAAAACCACCCTTAACTTTTAAAATCGAAAAGGACAGTGACGGCTTTCATGCGTGGTGTCCTGAACTTCCGGGCTGCCACACGCATGGTAAAACGGTAGCGCAAGCGCTCGATAATCTTAAAGATGCTGTTCAGCTCTATTTAGATACCATGATGGAGGAAGAAATCACCAGGATTTCTGCCGAAATGTTGGATGAAGCCTAAAGAATTAATCAGGCTCCTTGAAAAAGAAGGCTTCGTCTTCGTACGGCAGTCCGGCAGTCATGCTATTTTCAGGAAACCCGGGCACAAGCTAATAGTTGTTCCCATTCACAGTCGGGACATACCGACAGGAACATTACGGTCAATATTAAAAGATGCGGGGCTGGGGAAATCCTGAGTAGATAAGGTGAGTTGCGTCACGTCATCAGCCTTACCAATCAGCAAGAAGAACGTGGGACCTATTTAGCAACCGTCTTTGCGCGGGGCACGCTTAAAAAGGACTTTACCATCTCGCTCTACGTAGTCGCCTGAAATAATTGGATAGGCATACTTGGGCGCGTGCGATGCACCATGACTTTTGATCACTATTCTGTCATCAACGCGCAGGCTGCTTAATTGCTGAAATTCATTGCCGCCCGACTTCTCAGGCCCAAAACTGAGTATAAAATCATCACCGCTGATCCTCACCATCACTCCGAAACCTAATCGCGAGCCGGAAGGAAGAGAAAGAGAGGTTACAACAGCTGCCATATTGGTGAAATCCCTAATAGACTTTCTTATCTTTTCTTCACTGGCATACACCTTTTGGCCCGCGGCAGATGCCTCCCATTTTTTGTACATGATGCCATCAGGAGTAGCCTCCCATTTCTCTCGCGCAGCTTTCATTTCAGCGGCTGTGAGCGGCTTGGCGACTGACTTGTCAGAATTTTTCTTTTCACCCTCGCGATTAGCCAACACCAGCCCGCTAATCACTGCCAGCAGTAAGATCAGCGTATAAATGACTCTCTTCATTTGTTGTTTGCTTAGGAAACGGAAGAATTATCTACTCCAACAAATCTACAAGTCCTTGTGCCGGTTTTAGTAAATGATTTGTTAAAGAGTGTAAACGAAATGTAAAAGGCGCTGAACTGCTGGCCGCTCTTGCCACAAATCACCATCAGTTTAACTTGCGCTCTTTCAAGACATCTTCCAAATCCTTGTTCTTATTTGGCGCTTTCAATAGCCTGTAAATGAAAACAACGGGAATCAACATCGGAACCAGGAATCCGAAACGCTTCTCGGACCACAGGGCCCAGGAAACAACTCCGAAAATGAGTATTCCGGCAAGAAAACCTATCGATGCTGCATAGAAGAGCTTCGATTTCTTTAGTTTTTCTTTCTCGACTAGTAGTTCCTGGTCAGTCAGTTTGTACAGGTCCTCTTTTTTCATTATCGTATTTTATTCATACGGGTTCATCTTGCACGTTGGTGAAGAAAACGAACGTGGGCAGGGGGATCCTCAATAATGCGAGGAAAGAATTTGAATGTACAAGCCTCAACCAGATTTTTCGGTAGAGGCTTGTACATCCTGTAAACTATTTTTTCTGCTCGATGGTCACTTTAATAATCTTACCATTGAACTTCGATGAAGTTCCATAGTCCGCTACGTGGGTTCCATCATCCACACCAACGTCTGCCAAATCATCTACGGAGAATATACCCGGTTGTGTTCGGTTAATGCGGCCCTCGGCTATTTTACTGCCGTTGGCCGTTATGGTACCAATGCCTCCTTTACCCGGTCCACCACCATCATACTTGAAGTCATACACCAGCGTATAGTTGCCGGGCTTTAAGGCCTGCGTTGCCATTATGTGCGAAGACTCCAACCCAAGTACATTGTAGGTAAAGGAAGGTTTACCGTTTTTCATATAGAAAGACAAGCCACCAAATCTTCCGCCCTGGCAAACCATCACTCCATTACCGTTAGCTTTAACTTCTACATCTGCGGTAATGGTATACGATATACTTCTAAGGTCGATGAAAATATCAACTCCCATTCCTCTCATTCCTTCTCCATACGTTACGGAAGTTCTATCGCCCATCACCGTTGGTCGACCCATCAATGCGGCATTCGTTCTTTCCAATAAACGATCATCAATTGGCAACACATGATATTTTTCAGCTTCTTTCATAAACAAGTCCTGCATGGCTTTCAGTTTGTCTGCATTCTGGGCAGCCACATCATTGGCTAAACTGAAATCTTCGTTGGTATTGAATAACTCCCAGGTATCTTCCTGAAGTGTATTAACAGGCTTAAAAAGCCAAGCCGGTCTGTGTATGGTGCGGGCAAACCAACCATCTTGATACACGCCACGGTTACCAAACATTTCAAAATATTGCACTTTATGTTGCTCGGCTGCATTGGCATCATTAAATGTATAGACCAAACTGGTTCCCTCAATCGGATCCTGCTGAATACCATTTACCATTGTTGGTGCCGGTACTTTGGCTACTTCAAAAACAGTTGGCGCAATATCAATGACATGGCCAAATTGCGAACGCAATTCTCCTTTTCCTTTGATACCCGCTGGCCACTGAATAATCATTCCGTTTCTGGTGCCTCCAAAATCTGAGGCTACCTGCTTGGTATAAGAAAAAGGAGCATCCATGGCCACGGCCCATCCGGCTGCAAAATGCGGATAGGTGCTTTCGGTACCCCAATCATCATAGTGCTTCAACATATCGGGAACGGTTTCTGTAACCCCACTAAAAAAAGTCATCTCTTGGAACATTCCGCTCATTCGTCCTTCTGCACTGGCTCCATTATCTCCGGCAATAAATATGACCACCGTGTTATCCATGATCCCTAATTCTTCAATACTTGACATGAGTCTTCCAACTTCATAATCCGTTTGCTCAGCAAACCCAGCATACACTTCCATCTGGCGTGTAAACAATTTCTTTTCATCGGCTGAAAGTGTTTCCCAATCTTTGATATCGGATGGTTTTGGTGCAAGCTTTGTGCTTTCAGGTATGATGCCCAGTTTTTTCTGGCGAGCTAATGTTATCTCACGCATCTTATCCCAGCCCTGGTCAAATTTTCCTTTGTATTTATCGGCCCATGCTTTTGGAACATGGTGCGGAGCGTGGGTTGCTCCCGGTGCGAAATACATAAAGAAAGGCTTATCAGGTGTTAAGGCCTTCTGGAAGCGAGCCCACGAAATGGCCTGATTGGTCATGTCGGTGGTGAAGTGATAATTCGGATCCTCTGGAGTTTCTACAATGGTAATACCATCATAAATCAAGGGAGCCCATTGATTGGTTTCACCACCAATAAAACCATAAAACTTCTCAAAACCGGAACGAGTTGGCCAGCGGTCTTGTGGCCCGGAATTTGAAATTTCCCAAGGGGGAGTTTCATGATACTTCCCAAAAGCAGCGGTGTTGTAACCGTTTTGTCTCAATACCTCTGCCATAGGTGTAATGGATTGAGGCCTTACCCCGGTATTTCCTGGAAAGGTGGTAGCTGCTTCTGTAATACAACCCATATTATTGCTGTGATGGTTATACCCGGTAAGCAATGCCACCCGGGTAGGTGAGCAAAGTGCTGTGGTATGAAAGCGATTATACTTGATACCGTTATCAGCAAGTTTGTTCATAGTGGGTGTGTAAACTGGGCCACCAAATGCTTCAGATACTCCAAATCCCATATCGTCTATCAAGACAACAATCACATTCGGTGCACCTTCGGGTGCTTTCACTTCAAAGCGAGTTGGAGCGGTAGCATTACGCACATCAAGCTCTTTGTACGTAGGTCGTACAGGTTCTTTTATTGGAAGAGTGGTTCTGTCAAATCCTTCTTTGGAATCATTGACTGCAACAGTTTCTGACTTTTTGGTTTCACAAGCCGTAAAGGCGAGGAAGCCAGCAAGCAAAATAATTTTTCTGGAGTGTTTCATGTGTTAGGTTGGGGTACTGAAAATATGAAATAGATGCAAAGGTTGGCTTACAGGTTCGAAATTAGCTAAATTCTAAAACTTAAATGTGAAGCTCTCCCCAATGTTGTTGTGGGTCGTCCCACCCACAACTTTTAGAATAAATAACACTCGCAGTTTGGAATGAGCTTTGCCTGTCGGGCGCCCGGCAAGAGCGCATGAATGGTAAACAGCATTGCCTGTCATTCGAACAGCTTAACTTTCATCTGTCTCAAAATTTCCACCAAGGTCGTTTGGTTATTATTCTAATGTCCTTTGCCTCAATTTTCAAAATTTGTCCAAGGGCACTAATTGCCTGTAACTGGTCAACTTCGTTTCTCTTCCTGTCTCTACCATATTGTACTTTGCCTTTGAACTCGCTATCCCTTATTCCGGCAATGCTGAATAATGCATCGCAAGCGTGGTACCTAATCAAATAGTCAATGCTGAGGTTACTCACGATATCAAAAAGTGGCTTAATTGATTTTTGAGTCCCTTTAATTCTGAATGCTCTCCAGATTTCATAATTGTCCCGTCCTTTCCAAACCCCATACTTTAACTCAAGCCGATTACCAATTATTCCTAATAAGTCATCCTCAGTCAACCGGGATAACTCATTGAAGATTCTTTCAGACTCCTTTTCATAGTTGATTTGGAATTGGTCGTATCCACTTAGTTCTCGCCCCATACTTTTTTGCTTATACCTACAACGTTTGTGTTTGTGCAGTGGTATTGGTCTCACCTTTTGTTGAAAACGACATGCGAATCTATTATTCGCATAACTTCTTCTGGTGATAGACTGTATTTTTTACTTATCCTTTTCGTCAAAGTCTCAACAATATTTCTATAATCGTCATAAAATTGTCCCTTTATTTTGCAATAATCAGGGTCTAAATATGATTTTAAAATATCTTCACTTATGATGTTAGTCTGCTCGTCATTGCCTTCTTGGTCAGTTGTCCTTATTGAATAGATAAAACCATTTTTACTTAAGAGTTTTAATTTATATCCCGCTGGGATTAATGAGCCTTTGTCGATGTCAAACGATATTGAACTGTCGGCATTCAAAATTTCTCCAATTCTAAGTGGTTTGGTCAGTACAAATTCATCTCCAACAAAATAAGGTAACGGAAAATCTGTTCTCTCAAGTTTCTGAAATTCAATTGTCACTTCTCTATATAAAGAAGTCAAGAATTCATTTTTGATCAACTCTCTTTCCTTTGGATCGTCAATGGTCTTTGATTGTCCAAATAAAATGGATGTCGTCAAAACAAAAATTAGTATTGTCGGTAGTCTCACAATTTCAAAAATACCATTGCAGCCAACGTTTGTGTTTCTGCAGTGGTGCCTTATCGAAGCCGCATCCTGTCCCATGAAACAAAAACGTTGAACGAAGATATAAACTTTGAGCTACACGTCACCCCACCATTGCGCAAACATTTTGTTGGCGGCCGTTTAATTAGTCCGTAAGTACTTTTTGAAAACGTTAATGTAACGGTCGTCAAATTTAACCAAAGTGATGTCCTTATACTTTACTGTCGTAGGTTTCTTGTCCAATAAACCTGTCGGGCTGTAATACTGAATTTGTACGGAGTCCTTATTTATTTTCTTTATTGGTCCTATTAAGAACAATGGGTCTTTCAAGTCCTCACACTCTACAATTACATGATAGTCGTATTTCTTTAAGTCGTCAAATATTGTCCTCCAGTCTGTCAGTCTGATTTTGTTTTTAATTCCATAGTCGGAGTCAATTATCCCCTCAGCTTTTAGCATTCTCTTAAGAGCCTTGTCGTTTTGATTACACCTTATCGCGTCAAAATGGTCTTTCCTGATAATTCCATATCCATTCAAATAAAACTCTTCCTCTTTCTGAATTAAAAGAAAGTCTTTACTCATCTGTAAAATGAAACCGGATATGTCGGCCGACCCGTCAGTAACTGTCCGCTTAATTGTTACAAAGTTCTTTTTGTCAACATGACGTTTAATCATGTCGTCATACTTTTTTATGGTCACTCTTTTCTTTTTCACTTCTCTGTCCGATTAAATGGCAGCCAACGTTTGTGCATAAGCAGTGGCGGGAATTCGAAGTGCGTCACTGTCCCACGAAAACAAACGTAATTTGAAAAACTAAACTACAAATTTACACAGAACCCCGCCATTGATTATGCATTTTGTTGGCGGTAGTTCTTCTTTTAGTAAGGAAACTTTAAAAATGGATACTTCTTTTTCAATTCATTCAATTCCTCCATTTCTTTCGTCTTTTCCTCGGGGTCAAAAATGTTTGTCTGTCCGAAGTAAAGGTGACTTTCATGAAAATAAAACAATCCCCAGTTTAGCGTCTCGTCAAATATTGTTAAGTCGTCAGCAAAGAATAATCCTTCCCAATACTTGATTACCATTTTCCAAGTCAACATAACTGATTGTCCACTTCTCTCGCTGTCAATAAAGACATACTTGTCAAACGGAATCCCTTTATCAAATAACCATTTTTTTATCGCGGAGTCACAGTCCATGACTATTCGAAATTCGTCAATCTCTCTAAAGTAGTTCCTCCTAAAAGGGTTCCATGTTTTTCCGTCATACTTATGAGGGTCAAGTCCCTCAAGCATACATGAACTCCACAGGTAGTTGTTGAGGATTGTATTTGCAGTAGAGTTCAAAAAATGAATTTGATCTTTGTGTTCAGATGAAATCTCACTTGCTTGTTCAGGAGAACCAAGAAATGACCAAACTTTTGGAAAGTCTGTGATGTAGTCATTAATATTAGTTGTATCTATCATCGTGTCCCTTTAAGAATTACCGCCAACATCTTTATATAATCAACTCGTTGCTGATATTTTCTTGTAGAAGCCTTGATAAAAGTAACACAGGCCAATCTCTTTTACAAGTAGCTCAGGGTTGGTTAAAAAGAAAATGGTCGGTGATAGTGCCGACCATAGGCAATATATAATTGGCACACTTGCGCCAGCTCGGGAACTTTACATCGATTTAAAGATTAATCATCTAAACTGCCATCATAGCACCTAGCTTTTGCTATGTTGTGTTTTATCTCCTTACTCTATGACCTACCTTACACATAGATGGAAATTTTCTGGAGTAAGTCACCATGTATGTTTGACCTATCATTAAACTGTAGCTTGGTTTTAATCCATGTTCTATAATTTGTCCGTTCGCGTAGTATTGTATAATATAGAATCTCTCATATCTGGTAGTCGTTATAGCATATGAAATATTCTGTTCACCAACAATGAATCCTTCAGTGATTTCTGTTTCCTTACTTAAATAATACTCTACTAATCTATCATTAGTCCATGCTCCAAATCTTTCAAGTAGTACTACAACCAATACCAAAATCCCGACTGTAAGTATGGCTTTGGTAGCATAGAAAATCATTTTTGGTGGGTCTTCTTTAAACGTCCGAGGCTTTGATTTTTCTATCCAATCAAAGATGGGTATTCCAACAATAACAATTCCAATAATGAATAGAGATACTGTCCAACTTTTTACCGACCCCCAATATTCAAGATTATGATTAAGGGTTGCCTTTAGTGTAAAACTCACAACAATAATGGCCACTCCGATAATAGTTCTAATCATAGTATAAAATACAGCACAACTAAATTATATCAACAATTAACAGGTAATACTTATTTAAGTGTCTTGCTAAAAGTAATACAAGCCTCTTTCTTTTACAAGTAGCTGAGGGTTGGTTAAAAAGAAAATGGTCGATGACAACATCGACCATAAGAAAAACTAAGCTCGTTACTCAACAGGCATTTGTTTTACCACTTTTACTTCCATGCCTTTTGTTCGTGCATAGATGCCTTTATCGTACATAGCTTCGCAACTTGCTCCGGGTAAATAATATGTGCCGGCATAGGTTGCAATTAAATTTACTTTGTATTTTTTCTGGTAGTTGTACCCAATATCGAAAAAGGTATAAACACGATCGTCTCTTATATCCTGGTAACTGAAATAATCTTGTTTTACACTTACATCGGTTTGTTCCATTCTGTCGTTTACTATTTCCCAACCTCCTGGAAAAATCTGTGTTAAAGCCATGTTTTGATAAGCACCCGATCTACCTCCGTGTTTTATAGTTACTTCTGCTACAAATTCAGTTCCTTGTTCAAGTAGTTGCGGGTTTATAGCGTTTCCTTTTTTATCGGTATAGTTAACGTATAGTTCAAGGTTGCTTTTCTCTTCTTGTTCTTCGCCTCGTGCCGGTATACCTTCTGCTATTACCCGAACAAACACCAACCCTGTTCCTTTATTGGTAATGCTTACGCTTTCTTTCTTCACGCCATTTATCACAACCGGAATTTGCACGATGGGTAACTCGGATGTTGCGTTTACTTCTTTTCCATTAACCATATAATTAAGGTTGATGTTGCCACGCTTTTCTGCACCCGCAAAACTGCTGATGGCTCGCAAAGAGAAAGCTACTTCTTGTGTACTCATCCAATAGTTGGCATTGCTTAAGGATTTGGATAAGTCTTTTAACAAATCAAAAGCTTTTTCTTTTTCATTGAGTTTAACTAATGTTTCTAATATTAATGCTCTGTCGCGTATATCTGAACCGTAGCTATAACTTAATTCGCGATAAGCCTTTACTACAGTCGAAAGATTAGCAATCATTTTCTTGGCTGCTTCTGTTTGTCCTGCTTGTGCATAGGCTGCTGCTAAGGTCCATGCTGCTGTATGGTTGAGTGGTGTTTGTTCTTTCAATCTATTCATTGCGCCTAGTTCTGCTTCGCCACTTAACGCTAGGGTATATAAGCGATAGGCCTGTATTAAATCGTTGTTATAATAATTTATATTTTTTCGCCATGCTTGTGTTTTCTCTTTCTGAAATTTCTTCCATTTCTTTATCATATCTGCAGGCACGTAATACCCTTTTGCTTCTGCCTCCAGTAAAAAATGGCCGGCATAGGTTGTTCCCCAAGTGTCCGACTCGGCTACTCCGGGCCAATACGAAAAACCACCATCTCTTTGCAAAAAAGATTTCAAACGTTCTATGGCTGCTGTTACATTTCGTTGTATGGCATTTTTCTCGTTTTCTGTTAGTTGTTTAACAGATGAAAGATATAATTGCGGAAATACGGCAGAGGTAGTTTGCTCTATACATCCGTATGGATACTCGAAAAGATAGCGGAGTCTTGCATCGAGATTGATGGGTGGTAATGTAGAAATCTCCAGCATAGCTTTGTTTGTTCCTGCAATTCCAACAGGATTCACCTCTCCTTTCCAGGCTTTGCCAGCTTCAACTAATGCTTCGGTAACGCGTGTAACTTTTGCATTCGGATTTCTTACTTCAATTTCAATTTCATCAGTTGCGCGTAGGTTGCCTGCACTTGCTTCGATGGTAAAGGTTGCTTTACCCATTTGTGATTTTACAAGCGCTTCAAAATCGATTGTAATATCTCCACTGGCTGGCATTTGAATTGTTTGTGTGCTTTGTGCAACTGCAACAGGTCCTTTAGTTTTAACAGTTACTGTTACTTGGCCTATTCCTTTTTGTTGCGAGAATAAAGTTACAGGTAATGTTACTTTTTCTTCCGGACCTAATACGCGTGGTAATGTTGCTAACACCATCAAAGGTTTACGTACTGGTGTTGCTTTCTCGGCATGGCCATAGGCACCTTTATTTCCGGCAATAACCATTGTTTTAACGGAGCCTATATAATTAGGCATAGTAAACGTATGTTTATTACTGCTACCTGCCGAAACTGTAAAAGGACCCAAAAATTTTACTACGGGTTTAAATCGTTTTGCCCGCGCATCATCTTCTTTTGCTGCGGCCAGTTCTGCATCGCCACCAATGGATATTAGTCGTTCCAGGTTTGTTCCATATGAACCAATTATCCAATCGTATACATCCCATGTTTTAACACCCAGAGCTTCGCGTGCATAAAAGCGCGACCAGGGGTCGGGGGTTTTAAAACGAGTTATGTCTAGCAGGCCTTCGTCTACAACGGCTACGGTATAGGTCATTTCCTTTTTAGCTTTCTCGCTAATGCGTATGGTTACTTCTTTACCCGGTTCTAATGTTTCGGGCATTTCTATTAGTGGATTTAAATGTGTGTTAGGATCTTCTACCTTAACCGGCACAACACCATACAGGCGCATGGGCATGTCGTTTTCGGTTTGTGCGTGCGGTTGTAGCAAAGAAACGTGCAGATATATGTTGGGCGTCATTTCTTCGGTTGTTTCTATGCTAACTTTATTTTCGCCAGCTTTTGTTTCTAACCAAAGTGTTTTTAAAATGCGCGAGCCGTTTTCCAGACTAATTAATGCTCTACCATTTGCACCTCCGGGTATTGTGAGGTTTATTTTCTCTCCTACTTCATACACCGGTTTATCAGTTGCAAGTGTAAGTTGTGTTGCGCCTTCTTTGTTATCATCGTTTTGCAAGCGGCTTGCCCAACCGGGTTCGTCTATGTAAATAATTTTACCGGTGCAATGGCCAGAGGCCGGATCGCACACGCGTAAAAAATACCTGCCCCAATCGGGTTTGTTTATGGTGAATGTCCATGTTGCTTTTCCATTTTTAGTATTTACCACACCCGATCTAACGTTTTTGCTATAGGTTCCATTTACATAATTAGCAAGACTTTCGCCTGAGTGATCCCACCACCAACGCCACTCCAGTTTTTGTAAGGTAACTTCCAGCCCATCGCGCGAAATGCCTTTACCGTTTGCATCTACTGTTGCTATATCAATTGTTTGAGGTTGATCGAGATATAAGTTGCCGGAATACTTTTCGCCTTCCGGAGTTTTTACACCCACATAACTTTCGTAAGGAGAATAAGGTATAGTTGTTTGATTTATGCTGTAGTTACCTCCTTCTTCGTATACACGGCCTGCGAAGGTGGCCGTCATTTTACCCGGCAATTCTTTTGATGCCGGTAAGGTTGCATTTACAATGGCCTGCCCTGCCTCGTCTGTATTACCATCAAAAACATTTGTTGTTTCGCTATAGAAGTTTATAGATGGATCTTCGAATGTGTAGTCTTTAAATGAAGAAAACGTTGTACCTGTTGGGTACAGGGTTAAATCAAACGTTGTTCGCAGGTTACGGCCCGGTGCACCATGCAACCAGTTTACTTGCACAGTACCGCTGATATCGTTTTGGGTTAGTAACTCTGTACCAAAATCAAGATTTATTTTTAAGCGGTTAGGCTTAATGGTTTCGATGCGAACCGTTTGATAAAATTCTGTTTCGCCAACTTTTACTCTTGCCTGCCAATACCCTGTTGGTGCATCGGGTTCTGTGGCTGTGGCAAAACTATAAAATCCGTTTACAGATTTTGTTTTAACAATTTTCTTTACGGCTTGTCCCTGCGGATTGATCAATTCGAAAGCTACCGGATGCGTTTCGGGTAAACGTTTGGCTTTGTCTTCGAGCATAAAGGTTAAGTAGAGAGAATCTCCGGGGCGCCATACGCCACGTTCTCCGTATATCATGCCCTTTAATCCTTTTTGTATGGTTTCGCCACTTACATCGAAGGTAGAAAGAGATAGGGATTCTCCATCTACCAAACGCAGGTATCCTTTTTGTTGCTGATGGCTAGCCACTAACACAAATGGCTTTTCGCGGGTAAATACATTTGCTTTACCTTCTGCATCGGTTGTTGTTTTGCCTATTACTTGTTGTTGAAAATCGTATAGCTCAACGGTAACACCCGCTAATGGTTCTGTGGTTAGTAAGTTGGTTACAAATATCTGAACGTTATTATCGGCCCCTGCTTTTGCTGTTATGCCTAAATCTGAAGCCAAAATATTTTGAGTTACTGGTCTTCCTCCGCTATAGTAAGAAGAATGACATGGGTTATCGCGTTCTTCCCAATCGTAATATTCATCGTAATAATAATCTTCGTAATAATCGTAAGAACCGTAGTAATCGTACTCATGGCTACTATCATCATCGGATTCTTCTTCCTCAAGTACTGTTTGTTGGTTTTCTTCTGCACTACACGCATAGGTAGAGTAGGCTTGTTTAAAACTTATTTTTACCTGATAGATTGCACCTGGCTCTGGGCTGATAAAATCGTTTAGGTTTAATGTAAATCTGTTCCATTTACTAAAATCGGTAACGCCTGTGTTTTCGAGCGATACTTTTTTTCTGATCAGTTGTTTTCCTACGCGTTTAATTTCGCCTTGGCCGTTTAGCTGGTTTACCTGCAAAAACTGTAATACGTTTTGTTCGAGTATGCGGATTATTTTTACGTCTACCGCTTTTAGGTTTACGGCTTCAAATGGCAATACCGTGCCGTGTGTAGAGGGTAAAATAGTACCAGACTTTATTATTCTTACCAAGGGTGCTACCTGCTCGAACTCAACATCGGTAAATGCAGGTTGTTTCATTTTGTAATTGAGAATATTTAATAACCCAGCTTCGATTATAATTCGTTTTGTTCCGGTTTGCCTAACGCTTGGGTATACTAATACTACGTTATCTTGTATGTCGTATTCCAGGCTCGATAATCCTTCGATACTTATAAGTCCGTTTAAATCTTGATTTTCTGAGATGGGGTCGGAAAATTGTAAACGAACATATTGTGTGGGGCTTTGGTTTACTGTAGCCTGCATTAATTTAAAATCGCCAAGCGAAGGAATGGTTACTATTTCGGCAAGTTCTTTTTCGAGGTTGAGTTCTTTTCCGTTTGCTATTATTTCTACTGTTTCTTCTTTATCGGTACGGGCTACATCTTCTACAACAAAGGCGTGTTGTTTGCCATCGGAGGTGTGTGTCCACGTTAAAGCCATTTTTTTAGTTTGTTGTTTGGCTTCTATCATTTTTTCTACAAGAGTTGGCTCGGCATAATCGGCAGTAAAGAGTGTGGCTTCTATTTTTACTCGTTTTAATTCTGTGTTTACGTACGGGCGTACGTTATCAATAGCTACTTCGAAGTTTTGTGGTACCACCTGAAAGCTGTACCTAAAGGTGGCGAGCTCTTTAGGCACTTCGGTTATTTTAGATAGATAAAAAGAAACTTCGTATACCTGGCCAGATTGAAGGCGCGCATCGGGTTTGAAGGAAAGTGTTTGCGCATCTATCCAAGTAAGTTTACCTGAAACCTTGGGAGAAAGCTCAATAAGCTTTGCTGAAATTTCTTTTCCTATTTCAGTGGAATCGGCATGGGGTTGTGTTAGCCCAATTAAAATGCTGCTATTTGCCGGTACAACACCTGCAGTATAGGAACTTACGTAGGCAGAAAACGCAGGATTGATGAAACTGCTTTTTATTTTGTTTCCTGAAGAATTGGTATAATAGAAAATTCCTGCTGCTACTACAGCCACCACGGCCAGCGCAATGGCAATTTTGTACCCGATTGGTTTCATACTAAAATGGTTGAAGGTTATTGGGAAAGGTACGATTTTGCCTTCGGATTTTTAAAAAGAAATAATCCGTTTTTACATTTTTCTATATCGGCTTATGTTTATTTTATATTGGTTTTCAAAAGGATTAAATTTTGATTTGTTAAATGATTTACTCTTTTAGAAAAGAGATACCTTGATTTCAGATTGGCATTGATTCAGTTATTTTAAAAATTTAGAATATTCAGCTATCGGTTTAAACAGAACTCTCTTTATTAAAGAAGTTTGTATTTAGATAAAAAATCAGAACAAGACAATTGAACTACTAATGCATTTACGAAATATGTTTATGTTTAGAATGTATAAAATGTATTAAGTGAGTATTGAAATATCTAGATTAAATTAAAGTATATTTTTTTCATTTCAATACTAATAACAAATCTTAGTGGTGATGGCGTATTGATTCAATAATTACCTGTGTTCCGCTAAAGAATTTGATTCTCGTTCGCGCCTTGCTATTACCTAATTCATTACGAAACAAAATCGTCTTAAATTTTGAAACGCTAGTTAAGCCCTTTATACTTGCGGTATGAAGAAATACGTATTTGCCTTGTCTGTTCTTATACCTTTTGTTTGGATAAGCTGCCAACCCAAACAGCCAGAAAAAAAGAGCGATTTACAGTTTACCATTAACCCCGATTTACTGGGCTTTGTGCATACAGATACGAACAGTGGCTTTACAGTTAGTATTCCTAAAGGATGGTTACCGCTTTCCGCTTTTGATAGTGTTGTTCAAAATAAATTTACTGTTGTTGAAGATAGCCTCTCATTAGGCACAATTTATTTGGATTCGCTTCAACAAGGTGGTTCGGTTTTTATTTATTCGCTGCCAGAAGCCGACACCGTAACGTTAGCTAAAATATACCAGAACCCGGATTCTGCCTTTAACCAACAAAAAATCTGGCAGCAAATTTTAAAGTCTACTTTTTATCATAACGGCTTACGTATAAGGCAATACCTTTTACAAAGTAACGATTTGGTCACATTTAAGCTTGTAATTACAGAGGGCACGCGATATCCGGTTCAACTAGATTATGTGCTGAGTAGAAATACCTATATGCAGCATGTTAAAAAAATAGAGTCTTCTATTGGAAGCATCAATTCCCTTTAATACTTTAGTAAAAACTAACTCAAACACTTTTATTATGAAAAAAGTATTTCAATCTGTAATGTGCCTAGTATTGTGCGCTACATTACTCACTTCTTGCTTTACATCTACGCACGTAGTAGGTGCTGGTGGATCTGGAGAAACTGTTCAAACAAAACAATGGTTTGCTCTATGGGGTTTGGTACCTTTAAATAATGCTAATTCACAACAGTTAGCCGGAGGTAAAACAGATTACACTGTTACAACTACTTTTTCTTTTGTTGACATGGTAATAGGTGCGATTACAGGTATTGTTTCTGTATATCCAATGACTGTAAAAGTGAAGAAATAATTTTTCTTCCTTTAGTTAAAAAGGCTATCTCTGTGAGATAGCCTTTTTTTTTATCGCTTTATCGGTTATTGAATTTTAAAGAAAAACTCTCCTACAATATTGGAGTTATCCCATGTGTTTTGTTTACCTCCTGAAAGTTCCGAAACGTTTTGTCTTACCTGTTTAAACATTTGTTCGATGGTTAAGTTTGGAACCCGCATGGCTTTCAACAACTCTTGGGTATATAATCCGTTTCGTCCGCTCCCATCTGATGCTACAGAACCGGGAGCTGTTGCAAAGGCTACATAAGCCCCTTTTGCAGCTCGTACTTGCGCCAATCCCTGGCCTGCTCCGCTTCTGGTTGTAGCAGGAAACGGATTGTTACGGCAAGCATCTAAAATCACAATATTCATTCTGGAATTAGAGAATTCCATTTTTCCTAAAATTTTATCGGCCGGGTAACAAGCGTATACAACGTCCGTTGGTGTAGTTATGCTGGCATCAATAGGTACCAGATAATTAACTCCTTCGAATTGTAAACCATGACCGGCAAAAAAGAATAAACCTACAGTTTGGCCTTTGGGGCCTTCGCTTAATTTTTTAAATAAATTATTTGCTGCGATTTCTAATTGCCTATGTGTAGCATCAATTAGCAAATCAACTTCGAAATTACATTTGCGTAGTTCAGCAGCTATGTCTTTTGCATCGTTTACTGGATTTTTTAATACCCCAATTTCTTTTGGGTAGTTAGAGTTACCCACAACGAGTGCGTATCTCTTTTCTTCTTTATACGCTTCGAATAAAGATTTATCAACTGTTTGTGTTGTTAAAACTTGTGTTGGTTTTGCTTTATCGCTTTCATTTTCTTTTCCTCTGTTGGCTGCTACGCCAGTATTGGCGTATTGTGCATATTTGGATTGCGCATTTTGGTTTTGCCCGTTTTTATCTAAGGCCGCTTTAAAATCGACTACGGCTGCATCTGTGCTGCCTCTGCCTTCTTTTACTAAACCCCTTTGGTAATATGCCTCAGATACTGTTTCGGCTTTTCTTTCATTTGCAATTGCTGCTGTAAATGCTTTTTCGGCTTCGTCTTTGTTTCCGTTAGCCAGAAAAGCTAAGCCTAAAAAAAGATTGGCGTTGTCGCGCTCATATACACCACCGTAGATTGCGGTGCGCAAATACGATATGGCCATGTTGGCGTTACCAAGATGGTATTGGCTTACACCTCTGTAGTAATTAGCCTGGGCATCGTAACTTTTGTTGCGCAAAGGGCTGCCCATAAATTTTGCCAATGCTTCTTCGCATCCTTTATAGTCTCCGTCTTTAAAGCGGGCTACTGCTGCTTCGTATTGTTTGTTAGGCGATAATTCTATTTGTGCCTGTACAGAGAAAAAGGCGAAAAGTAAAATGATTACGCTAAACGATTTCATAAAAAATAGTTAAAAGGAATGAGATTTGAAGTTACACAAATTGTGCCGATTCAGGAACCACCACATCCTCCGCCAAAATTTTCTTCATTTCGCCAAAGCCACCATATACATTTACCAACTTACCGGTAAACCCATGGCGTTTCATGATCGATATGGCTATCATCGAACGATACCCCCCTGCGCAATGGATAACATGGTTGGCCTCGTTATCTGTTTCTTTTAAGTTAACTGGGAAATCGGCTAAAGGTAAAAACTGTGCATCTTTTAAATGGCCGGCAAACCATTCTCCCGGTTTACGCACATCTAATACATCAAAACCAGCTTTTTTATACGTTGGAATTTCATGAGGATGAATAGATGTAATTGTGTCTAATGGTTCGTTCCAATTCTTTACGCCACCCGCCAAATAACCTAACACATTTTCATACCCTACGCGGGCTAAACGTAAAACGGCTTCTTCTTCTTTTCCTTCTTCGGCTACCAGCAGCAATGGTTTTTTAATATCTACAAGGGTTCCTACCCAAACTGCATACTGCCCGTTTAAGCCAATGTTTATGGAACCTTTAATAAATCCTTTTTCAAAATCATCGGCCTTGCGTGTATCTAAAATAATAGCACCTTTCTCTACTTCTTTTTTAAACAGGCTTGCCGATAGCGCCTTAGCATTATTGGCCATTACTTCATCGATTGGTGCATACCCATCGCGGTTAATGCGGGCGTCTTCGAAAAAATATGCGGGAGGTGGTAATATACCGTCTGTAACTTTTTCAATAAACTCTTCTTTAGTTTGGTTTTGTAAAGCATAGTTTACTTTCTTCTGTTCGCCAATGGTAGAAAATGTTTCTTTACCAATGTTCTTTCCACAGGCAGAACCCGGCCCGTGTGCAGGATATACCACTACTGCATCAGGTAATGTTTTTATTTTATTGTTGAGCGAATCGTATAACATCCCTGCTAATTCTTCGCGAGTCATAACACCGTCTAACAAATCGGGGCGGCCAACATCGCCTACAAACAGCGTGTCGCCAGTGAAAATAGCATGCTCTTTTCCATGTTCATCTAGTAACAAATAACAAGAAGACTCTGGCGTGTGGCCGGGCGTATGCAATACTTTTAACTTGATTTTACCGATGGTAAACTCCTGCCCGTCTTTGGCATTGATTACATCGTATTTCGTATTAGCCAATGGGCCGTACACAATGGGTGCGTTTGTTTTTTTAGATAAGTCTATATGCCCCGATACAAAATCGGCATGAAAATGTGTTTCGAAAATATATTTGATGGTTGTTTTTCTTTCTTTTGCTTTTTCGAGATAAGGTGTTGTTTCGCGTAGCGGATCTATGATGGCTGCTTCACCTTCTGATTCAATGTAGTAGGCTGCTTCGGCTAAGCAATTGGTATATAATTGTTCGATGTACATAATGCTCTGTTTTAATTTGAAAAACAACACAGCAAAGGTCTTAAAAATTCCTCAATTCAACAGAACGTTCTACATTTGTTACCATGCGTTTTTTGGTTTTTACGGCATGGTGTCTCCTTACGGGCTTTCAAACGGTTGCGCAAAATCTGCAAACCTATCAGAAAAACAATTTTTTTGGCCTTGCTGATGCCACAGGCAAACCAATTACATCGGCCATTTATAATGAAATTTTACCCGGCACCGATTATTCGATCGTTCGCATATGGAATAAAGCTCAGGCACAGTTTTTAACCGGAACGGTAGATGCAAAAGGTAAAACCCTTATTACTCCGGCATATATCGATTTAAAACGCGATGGCCTGCGTTTAATCGCTTGCCGAAAAGTGAAACAATCGTTTCGATATGGGCTATTAGTAGCAAGTGGCAAAGAGATTATTCCACTGGATTATGTTTCGGTTCAATCATTAGGTTCTATGCGTTATGCAGTAGAAAACGATGAAAAAAAATTTGCCATCTATACCGATGAAGGCATAAATCTAACAGGTTTTACATTAGAAAATTTGATTTCAGTAAAACCTAACCTTATACAGTTTACCCAAAATGGTTTGTTGGGTTTGCTAGACAGACAAGGCAACATAGTTAAAGAAGCACGCTATACAACAATAAAATATGATGATGAAAGTGTAGTTGGTGTTTGGCCACAACAGTGGGAGTTGATATCCGTTACTGATTTTACAAAAAAAGAAATTAACGCTAAAAAGATACAGTTTACTTCAGCAGGCTATTTGCTTATAGAACATAAAAAAAATAGTAACCAGCTTTTTTCGAAACAACTGCAAGCAATAGGCAAAACATATGCACAAATAAACGAAACACCACAAGCCGGTTTTTTTATTGTAGAAGAAAAAGAAAAACAACTTATCGTTACCAACGAGGGCATACCTATAGAAAATACACATGGCGACAGCATTGTGATACATCAACAGTGTGCCATGATAAGAAAAGGAAAACACTGGCAAACTTTTTCATTAAAACTTAATTCGGCATACCCACATAAATACGATTCGTTTCGTATTCTGAAACAACATGCCGTTGCCTATAAACAAGGGTATGCCGGTTTACTTAACAACAATGGCGAAGAGGTAATACCTTGTGTATACGAAAACGTTGAAGATGTTAACGAAAATCAAATACTTGTAAAGATTAAAGGTTTAACCGGTATAATTGATTGGCAAGAAAAATGGTTGTTGCCTCCTCAACCCAATGGTGTTACATTAGTTAACGATAAGTTGTATTTACTTACCGAAGGAAAACTTAAGTACCTGAAAAATTTTCAACATCAGGTAATCTATTTTACAAACAACTTTATACAGATTAAAAACAATTATGTAGAAGAAACCACCAGTAGAGGAGAAAAGTGGAAAATAGATGCGTTTGGCATTGTTACATCTTTTGTACCTAAAATCAATCAAACCTACCAACACATACAATTGCCCACAGAAGGATTCTCTGCTATTAAAAGAAATGATAAATGGGGATTTATAGATTTACAAGGAAGATTGCGTATAGCTAACCGATACGATTCGGTTATGCCTTTTACAAATGGCCATGCAGCTTTTAAACTTCGTAACAAATGGGGTTTACTTAATAAAGAAGATAAGATTGTTTTACAACCAGGCTACGATACTTTACTACATGCCAACGCTGAATTACTGATTGGGTATACTAAGAAATTGGGTGGAATAATCAATTATACAGGAGAGGTAGTCTTGCCTATACGTTTCGATCTGGTAAAACCCTGGGAAAAACAGTTTTATCTTTTACAAAAAGATTCTGTTTTTGGTTGGGCAGATAAAGATGGAAAACTAATTGTAGAACCGAAGTATCAGAAAATAAAACTTGCCGGAAATTTTATTGCAGCCAAAATTCTTGATAAATGGGGTTTAGTTAACTGGGACGGCTCTCAGAAAATTCCTGCTGTGTATACAACATGCGAAGTCTCTGCAGATGGTCAATTTATTTTGGTGGGTAAAGAGATAAAAACAGAAGTAATTTCAATTAAACAATAGAAGAGAGCAGTTTATAGTGGGTTGTATTTTATTCGATTATGTAAATAGTTAATTTCTTACCTGTTGAAGTAAAATAACATACTGTACATAGTAGGCTACAAAACAGTTTTAAGTTGTTTAACCAAGATACCTTTTTACCTTGCATAATTTCATTTTTAACATGGCGAGTTACTTATAAACGGTAGTATAATCCAACAACTACCCTGAAATATTATTCATATAACATTTGCACAAGTTTTTATCACTTTCTCTGTCATTATTTTCTGTAGAGGTTAATGATAGGAAGTATGAAATCTGACCTGATTTACATACCTTAACTTAAACTTTAACTAAACCCTGTTTTATGAAAAAAAGAATTTTACTTCCCGGATTGCTTTTTTTGCTTTTAATTCCGAAGGTATCGTCTGCTCAACAAAGTGCGATTAAGATAAATGTTTTAAGTCCTATTTTCAGAACACTAAACGTACAATACGAACACAAAATCAAAGAAAGCTCGAGTTTACAACTTGGCTTTTTTTACACTGGAAATTCCATTGGCGATACTAAATTCTCCGGTTTTGGAATAACGCCCGAATATAGGTTTTACTTATCCGAAACAGAAGCTATTCAAGGTGTGTATTTAGCTCCATTTGTACGCTACCAAAGTTTTGATCTAACACAAGAAATTGATGACTCTAAAGCTACACTCTCGACATTTGGAGGAGGGGTAATTATTGGTAAGCAATGGGTTTTCAAAGAAAAGGTTGTATTAGATTTGTTCATAGGCCCGGCCTATAATTCAGGATCTGTAAAAGTAAAATCGGGAACCGATAATTTTGATGTAGGTACTTTTGATGGCTTCGGGCTACGCACCGGTTTTTGTCTTGGGTTTGCTTTTTAATTTTACAAATAAGCCATAACAAGGCTTACATCTTATTCATTTGAAATGCATAAAAACGGTAAGTACTTTAACTTAATCGTTCATTAAAAAAAGCGATTCAGATTAATCTCATTTTAATCTGAATTATGAGGTATACTATTTTAAATGAATAGGATTTATTGCACATAAAAAAAGCTGCCTTTCGGGCAGCTTTTCTTTTTCTATAAAAATTATTTTAAGCTTTTACACCATCTGCAAGTAGAACAACCTTATTGTGCAATACTTCTACTACACCACCGGTGATGTTTACTTTTTGTGTAGCTCCCTTGGTTTTGTATTCTACTTGTCCTTCTTTTAATAATGAAACAAACGAGGCGTGTTTATTCAAAATCTGAAAATAAATTACTGCCAATAAAAAAATTGAAAGGGATAAGGTTTGGAAACTACATCAAACTTTAAGAATTCATTTACACAAACAGCCCGTCTTAGTTGATGTTACCTTATAAAACATTATCAATAAAAATTTTTTGAATAAAATATTTTAATCAAATAAAGCAATCCACTTAGTAAATGCATAGCTAAACATACATACACTGCTATTTTTCTTGAATTAGAAATTTTTCGCGAATTCTTTTGTTGTATAAAAAAAGAAATTGCAGTTATAAAAATCAAATACATGGTAATTACATTTTGCCAGGTAAAATTACCATCATATTTTCTAGGCCCGGTTTCAATTACAAAAACTGAAATAAAAAATCCACATACGTGCATGCACCACGCATACAAAAATGGTTTATACCTGAATATAGATTTAAACCATATGCTTATTAAAATTAAAAAAGCTAACGAAAACAAAATGGAAAAAGGTAAATACCATACCGGAATATAATGCAGAAATACTTCGAAAGGTTTTCCAATACTAACGCTACTAATTTCTGATTGAATAGAACCTACTTGAAGAAAATAAAACAAATAATATTGTATACCCACTACACTTGCACCCAACGCAATAGGAATGAAAAGAGTATACTTTTTTGTTGTATCTAAATTTTTATCGAAAAAAATAAACAAGATGGTTGCAGGTAGATACACAAATAGAAAGGAAGGCTTAATAATTGCATTAACAATAATTAGTAGGCTTAGAGATGCCAGATCTATTTTGCTGATGGTATGGTTAGAATGCAGTACTTTAATCTGTTTAAAAAAAAGTAGCATAGCAAAAGGGAAAACAAATATAGTAGTTGAATTATGCCAAACATGTGGCGCCACCTTACCGATGTAGGCAATCTTTAAATAAAAAATTGAAACGGGGTCTAAAATAGGAAACATAAAAAATGTTGCCATTGCCAATGCCAGAATCTTTATGTTACTATTAGCATCAGGAAATAATTTTTCGTGTGTGTAAAAGGTAACGGTTAAACTATACTTATAGTAACAAGAGATAGCCAGTATACTAGCTGCCACGACAGATAAGTAATTTATATTGATGAAATTCGAAAAAAAACTAATTAGTAAATAGAAACCGAAATTGGCCGGATAGTTTGATAAATTTTGATTTATCCTAATGGCATGGTTGATATGTAAAATAACATCATTACTTGTTAAGGTTATGATTAAATAAAAAAGTAGAGTTAATGTAAGTAGAAAAGTAAGGTTGAAAAGATTTTGACTATAATTTTCTTTCATCAAGTATATATTTAGCCGTTAACAGCTATGAAAGGAGAAAAACAAAATTATATTTACCTCTACCAATTAGATATCAGTAGAAAATCAAACTTCATAAACTTTCAACCAAAAGAAAATAATTTTAAAAAGCAATGTATAGTAGCATAAAAGCTCAGAGGTTATGCTTTTATACTTCTTGAATGATTTGGTATGTTGCCTGTAGAAATTGGCATTTTTTCGCTACAACCAGATACATAAGGTATGAAGCAGTAGAAACTTTTTTGATTAATTGGATAAAAAAAAGCTGCCTCATCAGCAGCTTTCCATTTTTATTTTTAAAGTAAGATTACGCTTTCACACCATCTGCAAGTAGAACAACCTTATTGTGCAATACTTCTACTACACCACCGGTGATGTTTACTTTTTGTGTAGCTCCCTTGGTTTTGTATTCTACTTGTCCTTCTTTTAATAATGAAACAAGAGGAGCGTGGTTATTCAATATTTGAAAAGAACCATCAGCACCTGGAAAAATAGCTGAGTCTGCTTCTCCTTCGAATATCTTTTTTTCTGGTGTTACTATCTCTAAGAACATAATTCAAAATTTCAAATACAAAATATCAAATTTCAAATCTCAGACCCACATTCTTGAATCTGAAATTTGGAATTTCAAATTATTACCCTTTAGCCTCAGCTAACATTTTTTCACCTTTCGCTACAGCATCTTCGATGCTACCTACCAGGTTAAATGCCATTTCTGGTAAATGATCGTACTGACCATCCATAATTGCATTGAAACCTTTGATGGTATCTTTAATATCAACCAACACACCTTTCAAACCTGTAAAGGCTTCGGCTACGTGGAAAGGTTGAGATAAGAAACGCTGTACACGTCTTGCGCGGTGTACCACTTGCTTATCTTCATCACTCAATTCGTCCATACCTAAAATGGCAATGATGTCTTGCAATTCTTTATAACGCTGTAATATACTTTTTACACGTTGTGCACAATTGTAGTGTTCATCACCAACAATATCCGGACGAAGAATTCTTGATGTTGAATCCAACGGATCTACCGCAGGGTAAATTCCTAATTCAGAAATCTTTCGGCTCAATACCGTTGTTGCATCTAAGTGAGCAAAGGTTGTTGCAGGCGCAGGGTCTGTTAAGTCATCGGCAGGTACGTAAACCGCCTGTACCGAAGTAATGGAACCATTTTTAGTGGAAGTAATGCGCTCTTGCATCAAACCCATTTCAGAAGCAAGCGTTGGTTGGTAACCTACCGCTGAAGGCATACGGCCTAAAAGTGCCGATACTTCAGAACCTGCTTGTGTGAAACGGAAAATGTTATCAACGAAGAAAAGAATGTCGCGGCCTTTGCCTGTGCCATCGCCATCGCGGAAATATTCTGCTACTGTTAAACCCGATAAGGCAACACGCGCACGCGCTCCGGGAGGTTCGTTCATTTGTCCGAATACGAAGGTAGCTTTAGAATCTTCTAATCCTTTCGCATCTACTTTAGATAAATCCCATCCACCGGCATGTAAAGAATGCATAAACTCTTCACCATAGTTTACAATTCCGGCTTCAATCATTTCGCGGAGTAAGTCGTTACCTTCGCGAGTTCTTTCACCCACACCGGCAAATACAGAAAGACCAGAGTATGCTTTTGCGATGTTGTTAATTAATTCTTGAATCAATACCGTTTTCCCTACACCGGCACCACCGAACAATCCGATTTTACCACCTTTTGCGTAGGGCTCAATCAAGTCGATAACTTTGATACCTGTAAATAATACTTCAGTAGAAGTTGATAAGTTTTCGTAAAGAGGTGCTGCTCTGTGGATAGGCAGTGATTTATCGCCTTTTGGTTGTGGTAAACCATCGATGGCTTCACCCACCACGTTAAACAAACGTCCTTTAATATCTTCGCCTATTGGCATTTGGATAGGCTTTCCGTTGTCTTTCACCTTCATGCCTCTTACTAGGCCTTCGGTACCTTCCATTGAAATTGTTCTTACGCGGTCTTCTCCCAGGTGTTGTTGGGTTTCGAGTACAACGCGTGTACCATCTGCTTTTGTTACCTCGAGCGAATCGAGGATGTTAGGGAGTTTGGAACCTGGTTCGTCAAAGGCTACGTCTACTACCGGACCAATAACCTGCGTAATCCTACCAAAGTTTGCCATCGGAAATTATTGTGGTTTAATAATTTAAGTGATTGATTTACAAGGATTTTAGAGCTAATTGCCCTTAAATCGACCGCAAAAGTAGCCTTTCTTATTTGCTTTGACAAATACTTATCAACTTAATTCAGAAATGATGATCCCTCAGGAAAAATGTCTGCTCAACCACCCCACCAGGCGCCAGCGTTTGGTTATGTAAGCTACCTTCTTTTTGTTCTTTATGGCGCTATCCATTTGTGCGGCTGCTTTGTTTACATCTGCCACCCAAAACTTTGCTTTAGCTTTGGCCATTGGTGTATCTACAAAACCTGTACGCAAGTCGGTAAACTGAATCAATTTTAATTTTTCGTAAGCAGCTTTTAAACGCAAACTTTTTAAATAATTTATTTGATAGGCTTTGCTTGCATTATAGGCAGGCGCATGTCGGCTGCTCATCATGCCTGCGATGGATGTAATACTGGCAAATACTCCTTTTTCTTTTTGTTTAAAATAATGCCAACACCAATCGGCAATTTGCGTAAAGGCCACAGCATTCGTATCTACCATCGATTTTTCGATCGTAAAATCTAACTGCTTATTGAATTCTCCTACACCCGAACTATACACTATGGCCTCGAGTTGCCCTGCTTCGCTTGCTATTTTTTCTAAATGAAAATTATTTTGCAACGTATTTACATCGAACACGGCTATTTTAATTTGTTGTGGATATTGCTGTTGAATTTCTTGTAAGAGGTTTTCTCTTCGTCCTGTTATGTATACTGTAATACCTTGTGCTGCCCAGCGTAAAGCTAATGCTTTGCCAATGCCTGATGATGCGCCAATGATTAATGCTTTTTTCATTTATGTAGTTGCTGTTATGGCTTTTAAAACGATGCGAAAAGTTGTGCCTTGATTTTCTTCTGAAGATTTTACAAAAATTTGTCCGTTGTGGTACGATTCAATAATACGTTTTGCCAAGGCAAGCCCAAGGCCCCAACCTCTTTTTTTAGTGGTGAACCCAGGATTAAAAACCATCGGGATTTTAGAACGTGGAATTCCTTTTCCTGTATCCGAAATATCAATCAATACTTTGCTTTCGCTGCCTCGTAAAATTTTGATGGCAATTAATCCCGAACTACCCATAGCGTCCACTGCGTTTTTGCATAAGTTTTCTATCACCCACTCGAATAAGGGCGCGTGTACATTGGCATAAATAGTTTCTGATAAAGTATATACTTCTAATCGAACTTTGGCAGAAATGCGCGGGCGTAAATATTGTACTACATTGTTAATCAACAGAACAACATTTTCTTGTTTAAGTACGGGTACTGAACCAATGCTGGAAAAACGCTCTGTAACAATGGTTAATTTTTTTACATCTTTTTCTAATTCATCAACAATGCCTTTTTCGCGAAGGTTGGTATCATCGCGCAACACTTCCATCCAGGCCATTAACGATGAAAGGGGTGTTCCTAATTGATGCGCTGTTTCTTTGGCTAAACCTACCCATAATCTGTTTTGTTCTGCTTCTTTTGAATAGTTGAATGCCAGATAAGAGATAATCGCGAAGATGGCGATAACGGATAACTGTATGTACGGATAGGCAATTAATTGTGTAAGTAAAAATGAATTTTCGTAATAAATATATTGCACAGCAAATACCTGACCGTTATCCATCAATGAAATTTTGATGGGTTCGTATTGCTCGCGCATGGTTTCGATTTCGTCTTTTAAAAACTTTGTGATTTCGGCTTTATGTAAGGTGGTATCTACATCCACATTACGATAGTCTAATACCTCGCCTCGCTCATCTGCAATGATGATGGGTATCGAATTATTTTGAAATAAAATTTCCTGCGTAATAAAGTTGATGTTATCTCCGCTTGCATCGTTTTCATTTACTGTATACTCTAATGTTTTAGCATACAATTGAATTTGGTCTTTCTCCTGTCCTTTTAACTGATTAACCAAAACATTGGTATACCAGATAGATCCTGAAGAAATGCATACCGAAACCAAAAGTACAATCCACTTCCAGCGGGCTTGCGAAGTGTAGAGGTTCATGGTAGGCAACAAGCGACTCATATTTGAAAAATAAGTATACTTTGTGGTTAATCAAATAGGCGTAAGATTATATGCTATAGATTGATTCGTTATTGGTTGATCGTTGTTGGTTGTTGGGTTGAGTGCCGCTTGGCAGTAGGTTCAATTGAGACGAAAACTTTAGTAGCAAGATGTAGCTCTAAAAAAAAATCTTATTTCTTAACTCCTTGCTACTTATGTCTATCTCGAAATACCAACAACGAATTCTACTTTTTCTTTTTGTTTTTATTCTGCCTTATCGACTGAATAAACTTGGCCCAGTTAAAAGGATTTAACAACGGATTTACCACAGGCACATATTTAGATGTTTGCGTGTTATTAAGTTGCTCCATCATAAATCGTTGATTGGAGTAGCCATCCATAGGCGTAGTGCGTAAAATGAGCGCCAGCAACTCGGCATCGAGGTTGTTTTTATTGTAGCTGTTTTCTTCTATAGGTAAGTTTAATGCCAATACTGCTTCTTTAAAAACTTCTTCAGTTGGAAAAGGAGTTACCAATAATTCTTTTAAGTAGGTAACATCTTCGCTTAATTCAAAAATAAGAGTTAGAAATCCGGAGAGTTGGTTGGGCACTATATAGTATTGACGCTGATAGCCCACTGCACTAATTACAAGACTATCGCCAACCAAAACAGGCAATGAAAAAAATCCGTACAAGTTTGTTGCTGTACCTCTTCCTGCCTTTGGTACATAAATATTTACCCCGGGAATTCCGCCCGATAGGCTATCCTGGCCCATAACAATACCCGATAACTGAATTACACGCTTTTGCGCCTGCGCCTGTACTTTACCACCGGCCATTAATAAACAAGGGCATAACGCCACCAATATTCCTAATTTCTTCACGATCGTTTTCAATTCGTCAAATATAAATACACAGGTGATAAGTGCCTAATTTCATACCTTTACAGCCCACAAAACCATGCGTTTAAAAAGCTTTAACTTAACCCTCGGATCGCAGATTTTCAAAGCCTGTGCAGATGAATCGCGCCTGCGCATACTTTTTCTGATTTTCGAAAACGGAGAAATGTGCATTTCCGACATCGAAAAAATTCTGGATTTTAGTCAGGCCAAAACCTCCCGACATCTTATTTACCTTAAAAACGCAGGAATTGTTACCCAGCGCAGGTACAACCATTGGGTATTTTATACCCTTAAAGATGAAGTTGAAGATATTATTAACCAGGTTTTTCAGTTTTTAAAAAAAGACACACAACTGCAGAAAGATTTACAGGTTTATCAAACTTTGTTTTCTAACCGCGAGCTCGCCCTTAATAAAATTCAAGTGCAACAATGGCTAAAACAGCCTACAAACAAGTAACATGTTTAAAACAGTATTTTTCGATTTAGACCACACCCTCTGGGATTTTGAAAAAAATTCGCGCGAAACCCTGCACGATTTATACGAAGCTCACAATTTGCAACAAGTAGGCATACCAACCTTTATTGCCTTTGCCGAAAGATTTAAAGTAGTAAACACAAACCTGTGGGAGTTACACGATAAAGGATTGATAAAAGGAGAAACCATTCGCGAACAACGTTTTTTACAAGTATTAGCACCCTTTGGAATTAGCGATACTTTGTTGATAAGAAAGTTATCGGAAGAATATCTGTATAGTTGCCCGCGCAAAACAAATTTGTTTCCACACACGCACGAAGTACTCGATTATTTAAGCGGAAAATACGACATGTCTTTAATAACCAACGGCTTCGATGAAATACAAGCAATGAAGATAAATTCGGGCAGATTGGGCTCTTACTTTAAACATGTAGTTACCTCACAAAAAGCAGGATATAAAAAACCCGCACGCGAAATTTTCGATTACGCCCTAACCTTGCACAATCAAAAAGCAAAACATGCCGTAATGATTGGCGATAACCTGCAAGCCGATATTGCAGGCGCACGTAACGCTTCTATCGCACCTATTTATTTTAACCCTGAAGAAATAGAACATCAGGAAGAAGTTCATGGTGAGATTAAATCGTTAAAAGAATTATTTCAACTTTTATAATATTTACAAGCACAAAACCTAAACACAGAAACTAAACTACAGCTATATGGCAAACGGATTTTTTAAAGTACCTCATCCTAAAAACGAACCGGTACTTAGTTATGCACCCGGCACAAAAGAAAGAAAATTATTACAACAAGCTTTAGCCGAAGCGCGTGCCAACGTATACGATATACCCATGTATATTGGTGGGGAAGAAGTACGCACTGGCAATAAAAAAATAATGTCGCCACCACACGACCACCAGCATGTGTTGGGGCATTTTTATCAAGGCGATAAAACGCATGTAGAGCAAGCCATAAACGCAGCCCTAGGCGCAAAAGAAATGTGGGCGAATTTAGATTGGGAATACCGCGCAAGCATTTTTTTAAAAGCTGCCGATTTATTAGCAGGCCCTTACCGCTACATCATGAATGCCGCCACTATGTTGGGGCAATCTAAAAATGCTTACCAGGCAGAAATAGATTCGGCATGCGAACTGATCGACTTTTTGCGATTTAATGTTTACTTCATGAGCGAACTGTATGCCGAACAACCCGAGTCTTTACCCGGCATGTGGAACCGCATGGAATACCGCCCGCTCGAAGGGTTTACCTTTGCTGTAACTCCTTTTAACTTTACAGCCATTGCAGGTAATTTACCAACCTCTATGGCAATGATGGGCAACACCGTTGTATGGAAACCAGCTAACTCTCAGATATACGCGGCTAACATTATCATGAAAATTTTAAAAGAAGCCGGTTTACCCGATGGCGTTATCAACCTTGTGTATGTAAGCGGGCCCGATGCAGGAGATGTAGTGTTTAACCATTCAGACTTTGCCGGATTGCATTTTACCGGAAGCACCGGAGTATTTCAAAACATGTGGAAAACCATTGGTAATAACATTCATCGTTATAAAAGTTACCCGCGCATTGTTGGCGAAACAGGAGGTAAAGATTTTGTTATTGCACATAAAAGTGCAAACGCAAAACAAGTAGCCACAGCTCTTTCACGCGGAGCGTTCGAGTATCAAGGACAAAAATGTTCGGCAGCCTCGCGTGCATACATTCCGTCTAACATCTGGTCCGAAGTAAAGCAACATTTAATTGATGATATAAAAACGATGAAGATGGGCGGCACAGAAGATTTCGGAAACTTTATTAACGCTGTAATAGATGCAAAGGCCTTTCAGTCGATAACAGAATATATAGACAAAGCCAAACAAAATCCGTTAAACGAAATTATTGCCGGAGGTAAGTACGATAAGAGCAAAGGCTACTTTGTTGAACCAACGATTATTGTTACGAAAGATCCACTATCGCTAACGATGTGCGAAGAGATATTTGGCCCTGTGTTAACCATTTACGAATACCACGCAGAAAATTTTGAGCAAACTTTAGAATTGGTTGACGGCACCTCGCCTTATGCTTTAACAGGTTCCATTATGGCGCAAGACCGTTACGCTATAGAACTGGCTACGAAAAAAATAACACACGCTGCCGGTAATTTTTATATTAACGATAAACCCACAGGTGCAGTAGTTGGCCAACAACCCTTTGGCGGAGCCAGAGGTTCTGGCACAAACGATAAAGCCGGTGCAAAAGCTAATTTAATGCGTTGGGTAAGCATGCGCACCATTAAAGAAACGTTTGTTACACCTATAGACTACCGTTATCCGT
>JBKCJM010000013.1:0-25184 GCA_046301755.1 Cyclobacteriaceae bacterium | reverse complement strand
GGCTTACAGCCGAAATCAGCTACGCCATGCAGACGGAAGACGAAATGTTTCGGGAGCCGGTGTTTGTCAGACTTATTTCATCGTGACGTAAGCGCTAATTTTCGTTTCTTTGTTGCATGACCGATCAGGCATTGTTTCTTAAAAATCTCTGGTACTTCGCCTTTCACAGCTCGCACCTGAAGCAGGGTAAACTGGTAGGCCGCGAAATTGTAGGGGAGAAGATCGTTTTCGGGCGCGACTCGCAGGGCAAAGTGTTTGCGCTTCGCGATAACTGCCCGCACCGTGGAGTACCACTCTCGCACGGCTGGTATAAGGAAGACACGATTCAGTGCTGTTACCATGGCTGGATGTTCAACACGCAGGGAGTTTGTACCGGCATTCCCGCCATGCCGCCCGATGCTACTTTTGATCCCGCCAAGATCAAAGTATTTCAATACCCGGTAGAGGAGAAGAACGACACCATTTGGGTTTACGTGCCGGAGAAAAAATTGCCGAACACCAAGCCGAAAGAAACCGCACCCGATTTACTGCTATCGCCCGATAAGAAATTCAAACACGTGGAAACGGTAATCATGCCGGCCGATATTGACCATTCGGTAATTGGACTCATCGACCCTGCGCACGTTACGTTTGTCCACCAGAGTTGGTATTGGCGCTCGGCTAAGAAGCTGAAATTGAAAGAGAAACACTTTGAACCGACTGCCAAGGGCTTTAAGATGGTGCGGCACACGCCCTCCAGCAATTCCAAGGGGTACGGAATTTTAAAGGGCGGTACGTCTACCGAAATAACGTTTGAAATTCCCGGCATCCGGACGGAACACATTCAGGTAGGCAGCAAAGAGGTGGTGTCCATCACCGTGCTTACGCCCATCAACGAGAAGCAGACCGAGCTGACGCACATTTTTTATACCTCAATCGGACTTGCCAATGCCTTGTGGGCACCCCTTAAGCGGTTAGGCAAGCAATTCATCGGGCAGGATTTGGGTGTATTCCAGAAATTGAATGAGGGCCTACAATCCAACCCCACGCTAAGTCTCATCGGTGAGCCCGACATGCAGGCTCGGTGGTATTATGAAATCAAGCGCCTGTGGCACAAAGCGCAGCAGAACGATGAACCGTTTGTCAATCCCATTAAACCGCAGACGCTGCATTGGGTGACGTAGACGAACATAACTTTGTTCTTATCTTTCCAAGATTGTTGACCTTAAAACTCCGCGTCTACCGATCGCCAGTCGCCCATTCATTCAAATGAAAATGTAGATCCTCGGTCCTGATTACGTTCACGATAGTGAATAAGTCAGGATGAAAAGGGTTCATCAGCAGGTTGTGTTCAATGGGGTAGGCTGATAGTAGCAGGCGAGCAGAGGGTACTTTTAGACAGACCGAGGCCTGGCTCCTTATCCACTGGCTTCCGAATAACTGTGTGGTGAGTGAGTAGGGGCGTGAGTCCCACTCAACAGGCAGGTTTTCTCTCTCTAGTTCAGGCACATATCGGTCGATCGAATACGTAATCAATGACCACTCAGTATTTAGCACTTGCGTCCCCTTGATGCTGAGGTACTCCGTCATGGCCAGCGCCACTGACGAGCTGGCATAAATCATCGGCACGTTGCGCTGATTCCACCGGCCAGCCAAACTACCATAGCCAAAAGGTGTTTGGCTGTGCTCACGTTTGATGATCCTGAAATAATTCACTTACATAATGTTGCCGTACTCCAGGGCTTCCAGTGCATCTTCAACTAGTTCTACACCATACGGTTCAACTAGCATATCAATGGGGGCCACATCGCCCAACGCAACATTCGGCTGTTTTAGCCAGCCTTTGAATAATTCCGCATCACCAAACGTGTCAATTCCCTTTTTTGAAAGCCTGTCTAACTCCAGAAGAGTTTTGGATGCAAGCACCCCAATCATAGAATCGTTGTCCCACCGGGAAATTGTTCGGGAAGAAACACCGATAAGGGAAGCGAACTTGTCTTGAGGCAAATCAAGGTAAGTGACTAGCGGTTTCACCGACTTCATGCTGAATCCTTCTTCGCCAATTAATTCATTCAGTTCGGTATAATTTTTTGCTTTCCTGACTTCCGAAATGAAAGCTCCATAGGGCACTCGTGTTTCCATGGCTAGCGTTTTGCCCTCGCCCAAGTTCACAACAAAGGTAGAGGTCGTAGCTGCTCGCTTTGGTTTTGAAGTTGTTTTCATATTAAAGACATTTGTCATATAAATATACGACATTTGACATTAACTGGTTGCCGATAACGGATACTTTTCTAAATAACGCGCAAAACAGCGTTAAACTCACTTCTTACACACCGCCAGTCTCACTTTCTCATCCACCTGCACCCCAAGCAATTCGGCTTTGGTGATGTCCTGGCAGGCTTCGCGCAATGCGCCAGCCCTTTGCCGCGCAATGCCGCGGTTGTAAAAGGCCAGCCCGTATTCGGGGTAGTGCGTAATCGCCACGGTGTAGTCCTCCATAGCTTCGCGCAGGCGGTTCATTTTGGTAAGCACATTGCCCCGGTTGAGCCAGGCTTTTTCGTGCGTGGCGTCAATTCGGATGGCCTGCGTAAGGTCCGCCAGCGCCCCGGGCAAGTCCTTTCCATGTTCCTTGCAAATCGCCCGGTTGATCCAGTAGTCAGGATCAGTGGCATCTAGCTCAATTGCCTTGGTGAAATCCGCCAGTGCTGCCGACCACTTTTGCTGGCTCATCAAAAGGTGGCCGCGCTCTTCGTAGAGGTAAGCCTGTTTCGGATCTTCGCGTATTGCTTTCGAAATCAATGCTTCCGATTCAGCCTTTGATCCCGTCTCCTTTAGCAAGACCGCCAGGTTGTGTTGCGCCAGGCTGCTTGCAGGGTTAAGTTCCAGGGCGCGTTGGTAATCCTGGATGGCCTGTTTTTTATCTCCCGATTGTTGCCGGGCCACAGCCCGGTTAAGAAAAAAATCGGCCCGGGCCGGATCGAGCCGAATGCAAGAGTCAAAGTAGCTGATCGCGCGGGTATAGTACTTTAGTTGTGTATCGATTTGCCCCAGGTAGTTGAAAACCACCGAACGCATGTCACTTTGAGCCGTGAATATTTTCTGGGTGGTGCCTCCCGAAAGTTCAAAGTACACGGACTCGGTGCCGGTGCCAGTGGATGCAGGAAGGCGCAGCAGATGTTGAAAATCTTCTCGGGCCAGTTCATACTGGCTGAGTTGAAACCGCAGGGTTGCCCGGCTGAACACTGCCTCGCGGTGGGTCGGATTTTGCTCCAAAAAAATCGAGTAGTCGGTAATGGCCCCGCGCGAGTCGGCCAGCCGCTCGCGGGCAATACCCCGCAGGTAGTACGCCTGCCACAACTGCGGGTCCAGCCGGAGGCATTCGTTTAGGTGGGCCAGTGCCGTGCGGTCCTGACGTTGTTCAAGCGCAAGTTCACCCTTCTCCAGCATTGAGGCAGGGCTACGCGGCTGACCAGCCGTGGCTAAGGGCAACAGGCAGGTGGCTATAAAAAGGATCTGGCGGATCATTTTAACCCTAATTACCGAAACTTTAACCGAAAAATCCTGTTTTACCTTTGTATGGACACAACAAAAAAATCCAAGCCGAAAACCGGTACAAAAGAGGCTAGCGTACTTAAGGCCTACCGCGAATATGTGTTAAGAGAGGGGAAGCAACCATCCTCGGTTTATGCCTTCTGCGAGAAGTTGAATATTGCCGAAGATGAATTCTACAAGCACTTTGCCTCGTTTGAGGCTTTGGAGAAGGCGATCTGGCAGAACTTCATAACCACTACCCGTCAGAAGCTTGAGGCCGATGAAAGCTATGCCGGGTTTACTGCCCGCGAGAAAATTCTGGCCTTCTACTTCACGCTTGCCGAGATGCTGAAGAGCGATCGAAGTTTTGTATTGCATCAACTAAAGGCCTGGAAAAATCCGGGGGTAATGCCCACGTTTCTCAAGGGTTTCAAGGTATCGTTCGATGAGTGGATTAAGGGAGTAGTGGCCGCTGGCGTGCAGTCGGGCGAGATTGCCAAACGCCCATACCTCGATGAGCGCTACCACGTGTTGTTCTGGCTTCACCTGATGTTTATCGTCCAATTCTGGAGCCATGACGAGAGCACCAACTTCGAGAAGACCGATGCTGCCATCGAGAAGTCTGTGAACCTGGCTTTTGATCTGATCGGAAAGGGTATTCTGGATAATGCCCTGGACTTTGGAAAATTCTTATATCAAACTTCAAAAAACTGATACGTGGCGAAGGGGCTGAAGGAGCAGGAGAGAATACCGGTAGGAAAAGTTCAGCGGGCGTCCCGCTTTATCGCCACCGGGGCAAAAATCGGGTCCAATTATTTGAAGCACTACGGCAAAAAGCTGGTAAACCCGGGCTTGTCGAAGGATGAACTTCATGAGGACAATGCCACTGACATTTATAACTCGCTTAGCGAACTGAAGGGTAGCGCGCTGAAAGTGGCTCAGATGCTGAGCATGGATAAAAATCTGTTGCCCCGGGCTTACCAGCAGCAGTTTACCATGGCGCAGTACAGTGCACCTCCGTTGTCGTACCCGCTGGTGGTGCGCACGTTTGAGAAGTACTTCAAAAAGAAACCTACCGAGTTGTTTGACACATTCAGCCAAACGGCACAAAATGCGGCCTCCATGGGGCAGGTCCACAAGGCCACTTTGGACGGCAAGGAACTGGCTGTTAAAATTCAATACCCGGGTGTAGCCGATAGTGTGAAGAGCGACCTGGCGATGGTCAAGCCGATTGCCCTCAGCATGTTTAAACTCAATCCGGCTGAGTACGATGAGTTTATAGGTGAAGTAGAGACGCGCCTGCTGGAAGAGGCTGATTATAGCCTGGAGTTGTTGCGTTCGCAGGATTTGACCGGGCGCTGCCGCCACATCCCCAATTTAGTTTTCCCTTCCTATTACCCTGAATACTCCAGTCCGAAGATACTCACCATGGACTGGATTGATGGTAAGCCTCTGGGTGAGTTTCTGAAACAGGACACCTGGAGCGGGGCCGAAGCGAACCTGATCGGACAGGCGATGTGGGACTTCTATCACTTTCAGATTCACCGCCTCAAGGCGCTTCATGCCGATCCTCATCCCGGCAACTTTATCATCACACGCGACCGCAAACTCGGGGTTATTGATTTTGGTTGTGTTAAGGTAATTCCCCCGGCTTTTTATCGTTCCTACTTTCAATTACTGGATGGCGACCTGCTCGGCAATCCGAAAAAATTGGCCAACGTGTTTCAAGAACTTCGGTTCATTTATCCTGACGACACCCCGCGCGATCAGGTATTTTTTACTGAAGTTTTCACCCGGTTGGTCGAGTTACTGGGTCGTCCGTTCCGTACGCCTTCGTTCGACTTCTCCGACCCCGAGTACTTCCGTCAGCTTTATGGATTTGGTGAGGAGATTTCGTCCATGAAGGAATTCCGGCAGTCGAAAAAAGCAAGGGGCGTTAAGGATGCGCTGTACATTAACCGGACGTACTACGGGCTGTACAACATCCTGCACGAGTTGAAGGCAACGGTGAAAACCAGCAGCTGGCAGTAACTACTTTCCTGGTTCGGCCACGATATTGTGCCCCTTGCTTACGGCTTGAAGTTCGCGCATGGTGCGTTGCATGGTCTCGGGTGTGCCATCGAGGAAAATCGTATTACCCTTGCCATGTTCGGCAAAGTGGCGGAGTGCCTCAGTCCACATCGAAAACAGAATAAACGAAGAGTCGAGTTTTGCGGACTCCATCTCCTTAGCCGCATGCGACATGCCTTTAGCTACCTCTTCGCGGAAAAGGGCCACGCCCTGACCGCGTAGCTGAGCCGCTACTTTTTCGGCCTCGGCTGCGATCTTGATTGCATTTCCATCGGCTTCGGCAGCTTTGGTTTTTGTTATCAGTAAGGCCTGTCCCTCATTCTCAGCGGCCGCACGAAGGTTATTCGATGCCACTACCTTTGCCATTGACTTCATAATCACCTCGTCAAAGGTGATGTCGTTTAGTTGAAGATCAATCAGGTGATAGCCCCATTCTTCCAGTGTGTGATCTAACTGTTGTTTCACTTCGCGAACAATCTCGGTCCGTAGCGACAATATCTCTTCCTGCTTTTGCGTAGCGACAAAACTCCGAATGGAACCTTCAATTGTTCGTATCAATGCGGTCATGAAACTCTCCTCGTCCATAAACTTGAAGGCTACACTTTTGATGGTGTTTTCTTCCTGGTTAAGCACGGAGAAAAGGAGCATCGCTTTGAAATTCACATTGGCCTGGTCCATGGTAGTGGCCTGAAATTCCAATTCCACCGACCGGTTCTGTACTGAAACCCTCGAATAGATGTTTTCGATCAAGGGTATCCGTACGTTTAGACCCGGCCGCATCAATCTTCTGTATTTCCCAAAGACGGTAACCACGGCAACGGATCCTTGTTTCACCGTAACGAACGCACCTGCTGAAATCAAAAGAAGAATGGCCGAGGTGGCCAGAATGATAATTTGAAGGGTTTCCATATGGTTTTGAAGTATTCTTAAAGATACATTCCATCCAAATCAACCGGCAAACTATCCCTGGGTGGAATCCGTGATTGGTCCGCCTTACGCTTTGAAAAATAACTCAATATCAATACTTTAGCGGTCCGATATTAATTTTTTAGTCCAATTAACCATTTTTTGCCATGCGCGCCATCTGGAAGGGACACATTCAGTTTTCGTTGGTCACCATCCCCGTGCGGATTTACAACGCCATTGATACGGGGCAGTCCATCAGCTTTAATCTTTTGTCGAAAGAAGGCCACAACCCGGTGAGCTACGAGAAAAAAGACAAGGTAACGGGGCAACCCCTGCGCAATGAAGAAATCGTAAAAGGCTACCAGTATGAGCCCGGTCAGTATGTGATCGTTGAGCAGGAAGACCTGGAAAAGGTGCGCCTGAAGAGCACGCGGGTTATCGAAATCGATGGCTTTGTGAAGGCCGAGGAAGTGCACCCGACTTTGTTCGAAAGCCCGTATTTTTTAGGGCCCGATGGTGACGTAGCCGCCAAAACCTATGGTCTGCTATCGGCCGTGTTGAAAGAGAGCGGTAAGGTAGGGGTGGGTAAGGTGGTGCTTCGCGACCGCGAAACCCCGGTGCTGATCACCCCGCACGAGAAAGGAATTCTGCTGTACCGCCTTCGCTACCCCAATGAAGTGCGCAGCATCAATGAGGTTCCGCAATTGCTGGAGGTGAAGGCCGATAAGGAGCAGATGAAGCTGGCCAAAACGCTGGTTGACTCGATGAGCACCAAGTTTGCCAACATTGAGATGAAAGATCACTACTACGATGCGCTCAAAGCCATCATCGATTCGAAGATAGAAGGCAAAGAGATTGTACTGGTGGAGCAGGAGGAACCCAAAGTGGTGGATATCATGACTGCCCTGAAGGCCAGCATTGAGCAGGCCAAAAAGAAGCCGATGGAAAAGGCTAAAGGCGGGGCCAAGCAGGATAAAAAAGCCAAAGAGGTGAAGTTGAAGAGGAAGGCGAGCTGACCGGATAAAGCGGTTGAAATGCGTTACCTTTGCCTAATGGCCAAGGTCGTGCAGTTTACTCCCGCGCCCGAGAAGTTCGGCTTTAAGCCGGTGCGCAAGCGAAAGCGCGACCAACAGGAACAACGTGGTCAATTAAATCTGTTTTCGGGTGGCAAGCAGGTGCGGCTCAGCCAGCTATCGCCCTTTGAAGAGGCGCTGATGTTCGATGACCGGGGCGAGTGGGCCCAGGCCCGGGACTTGTATCAAAAAGCAATTCAGGAAGGCGACTGCCCGGCCGATGCGTATTGCAATCTGGGGATTCTGGAATCACAGGAAAAAAATCACGCCAAAGCAATCGACTGTTTTACGAAGTGCCTGAAGGAAGAACCAAGGCATTTCGAAGCGCACTACAACCTCGCCAATCTTTATGCTGAAGTGGGCAACTTTCCACTCGCCAAACTGCATTATCAGATGTCGATTGAGATTGAACCGGAGTTTCCAAACAGCCATTTTAATCTTGCCCTTACCCAGGCTATGCTCCGGGAAATCGAAGAGGCGATCATGACGCTAAACCGCTACCGGCAAATGGTGGACAACCAGGAGCGCAACCAGGCCGATAACCTGATTCAGTCGCTGTTGCGCGCACGCGTGTAGTCGTTACATCGTCCAGATGGTGAGGAAGAAGAGAATCAGCCGGTACACTTCAAGCGCCAGCTTCATCACCCCAATCATCAACACCGACTTGATCGCCAGCCGCCAGCTCCCTTCGGCATAAAACGCATAACCCGACCGCAGTAGGAAATACAGGTTGGTGACAATGAACACCATCGTTAATGTCAGTTCATTCAGTTGGGCGCCCAGACCAGTAAGGTTGATAAGTATCGTCAGTAAAATGGCATTCACGAAAAGGTTGAAGCAGGCAACCTCAATCATGTAGCCCACGTGGTCGGTAAAGAATCGGTTACTTTTTCGGTACAACAGGTTGAGCGGAAGCGAGGCGAGCAAAACAAAGACCATCACCAGCAGTTTGGCCAAGCCCACTGTTTTCAGATTATAAAGCAATGTGAACGTTTCGAGGTTTACCCCCTGGCGCAGCACGGCCCCGGTGAGCGGACCCCGCAGCCACGCCCCAAACAGCGAGAGCAGTTGGGTGTTCAGCGATGCATTGAACAACTGGATGAGGGGAAAAAGGAAGTAGATGAGGTTCAGTACAAAAAACAGGGATATGGGCGCCAAATAGTTTACACGCCTGCCCTCGGCAATCTCAGATGAAACGAAGCCGGGTTTCCGAAGCACCAGTAAAAGCGTGTCAACAAACTTGTTGTCGGCAAAGGTGACGGCCCTGGTTATGGTATTGAGCAGTGAACGAAAGGAACGATCGGAGGGAACCAGTACCTTTTCACCGCACTGGTTGCAATAGTTTCCTTCAAATTCGTTTCCACAACTCCTACAGGTAAGCATACGCGGGCGCAAATATGCCGAATACCGAGATCACTTCAACCCTTGTAGCTGGCGAATAGTCCTGGCGCCCCGCGATCGAAAAGCCGGGGACCCATACGGCATTTCTTCTTCAATCATCGACAGCAATTCGTTAGTGAGCTCTGGATTTTGCCCTGCCAGGTTTGCCAGCACTGTCATGGCAAATACCCGGATTGCAATTGCTTCCTGCCGGTTGGTAAACAAAACTGTGGCAACTTGCATCGCCAATCCCTGATGGCGTCTTGGGAATTTCACAAACTGCAGAAGCCTAATCGTGTTTCGCTTAACGGCATCGGAGAGAGAAGGCTTTTTAAGATTGCGAAGCAAAACCGACAGGTGCGGAGCGGCCAATCCGGGGTTGCCTTTCACGCAGTGACTCAACGGCCAGGCCGCACGCTGTGTGAGCCGGTAGTTACCAGCAAGAAACACATCGACCAAGGCCCCGAAACGCGCAGGGTCGGTGCCGACCCACTCAACAATGCGCTGACATCGGGCTTTTGAGTGCTGGCGCTGAAGAGCTTGTACCAAATTCATTTTCAGTGACTTAGCATTCAAAACCCAATCAATTGCCGATCTATAACTACTTGATAATTTGGATATTAAATAAAATGATTATAGTTTTAATTCAAGTTAAACAGATGGAGCTATGCTAATATTTTTTACCATCGCGACTTTTGCATTTTTTCAACTGGCGGTATGCCTGTATTGTTACAAGCAAAAGGGTGGAGTAATCGGATTTTGAGTTATCACTTTTCGCCAAAGTAAGCCCCCGGGTGCAACAGTTGTCTCCTGGGCCGGAGTTGTGCTTGATATCCCCGATTTCAATGTCGTTATCGCGTTGACGAAATAACGTACCAACGACTATTCCAGCGTCCCGGTTTTATGTGGATGTAAAGTGAGTCACCCTCTTCCACCGACCAATACAAAACATCCGGGGGAACCATCTAGTCCTGATCGACACCCTGAACCGGAGCGAACGTTAAGTGATATTGCACGTCACCGCTGCGCTTGGTTGAATACTTCTTGGTGATAACCGTGGAGACTGTTTTCGGTGGTTGCTGATCGAGTCCGCAATTTGAGGTTGTGAAGGCACCATAGCTATAGGCAAGCAAAATCAGATAAATGGCTACGATGTTGCCCACGTCCAACCGGGTCAGCCTTTTGAACTCCGGGGTAGATAAGAACACAGCAACCAGTAGAAAGAGTCCGATCACACTGGCCATTTTCCACATGGGGAGGTACTCGATGAAGTTTGGGAGTGAGCCATAGAGCATCAGTGCCACACTTATTGAGAGCAGGGCGGGGAAAACAGATGGGTTTGGAACGGACATTCGGAAGTTATTCCAAATCAAACCCCGAAACAGGGCGACTGCCAGTATCAACAGCGGCATCAGCGCTATTGTGAAAAGGGGTATGATGTCCAGTACCCAGGAATGCCAGCCGGTAAACCCGGTTGCGATATACGCAGCAACGGTTAGTCCGGCAGCACCAAGCCCAATCACGTTAATGACCTTTGAAACTTTTTGCGCTTTCGGAAAACGGGGGTTCTCTTCCACCAACCTGTTGGCCTCCGGGTCTATTGGAGGAGGCGCGAAGAAGTGCCGCTTACCACCCGATTCCATAATCTTCTCCGTGGTTGCTCGAACCACCCCAGAAAGTTCCGTGCTTCCAGTCGAAGTAGATGGCATTGATCGGACCACTTGTGCGTTCCTGGTAGGTTATCTTGTAGCCCATTCGCGACAAATCCTTGCGTACCCAGGCGGGCATGGCGTTGTTGAGTGTAATACCTCCCGGAATTTTTTCATGATCGCCAAAGCTGCTGAACATCTGCTGGGTTTTGAATGAGGGCGCTTCACAAGCTTCCTGTACGGTCATCTCAAACTCCACCATGTTGAGGAAGAACTGCAGCAACAACTGGTCCTGCTCGTCACCCGCCTGCTTGGCAAATGACAAGTAGGGCTTTCCATCTTTGAGCGCCAGCGTAGGGGTGAGGGTTACGCGCGGTCGCTTGCCCGGCTCAACGACATTAAACGGGTTTTCTTTTGGATCGAGCACGAACGACTGCATGCGCTGGCTCAGGCCCACGCCCGTGTTACCGGCAATACAGGCGGGCACCCAGCCACCACTGGGCGTAATGGACACCACCCAACCTTCCTTATCGGTGGCTTCCACCGAAGTGGTGCCTGCCGTAAAGGACTCCTGATATTCTTCATCCAATGGATTGGGTATTGTGAAGTTGCCAGCCTGTGCATTCCCCCAGTTCTTCAGCAATTCGAGGTAGGGGTTCTGCTTGCCTTCGAAAGGATAGGGATCGCCCGGTGCGGCTTTGGCATCGTTGCGCTCCGGGTTGATCAGTTTAACGCGCTCTTTTGCGTATTCCTTCGAGAGCAATCCTTTCATTGGTTCTTCGGGCGCAAAAGCCGGATCGCCATAGTAGAAATCACGATCGGCAAAGGCCAGGTTCATGGCCTGGTACACCGTGTGAATATATCGCGTGGAGTTATACCCCATGCTTTTGAGATCGAAGTTCTCCAGGATGTTGAGCGTTTGAAGAAAAGCCGGGCCCTGCGTCCACTGCTGAAGCTTGTATACCTCAACGCCCCGATAGTTGGTGGAGAGCGGCTCTTCAATTTTCACTTTCCAGTTGGCAAGGTCTTGTTCGGTAATCAGTCCGCCTTGCTCTTGTGTGCCGCGGGCAATTTCTTTAGCAATGTCGCCTTTGTAAAAGCGGTCGTATGCGGCATAGATGGCCGCCTTGCGGTCCTTGCCTTTTTTCAGTGCCTGCTGCTCGGCTTCCACCAGTTTTTGTAACGTGGCCAGCAAATCTTTCTGGACAAAAATCTCTCCAGCATTCGGAGCTTCACGCTTTTCACCCAGGTGGGGTAGAAAGACTTTTTTAGAGTAGGGCCATTCTTTGATCTGATCCTTTGACCGCTCAATGGAATTAGCAGTCTGCGCCTCGATTGGATAACCCTCAGCCATCTGCATCGCTGGTGCCAGCACATCTTTCAAACTCATGGTGCCGTACTCCGCCAGCATGGTCATGAGCCCACCGGGTGTACCCGGTGTTACGGCCGCGAGCGGACCGAACTCGGGCGGGTACTTCATGCCCTTTCCTTTAAAAAAATCGGCTGTTGCACCGGTTGGGGCCACACCGAGAGCATTTATAGCAATCACTTTTTTTGTTTTCGGATTGTAAATCAACGCCTGGGTTTCGCCACCCCAACTCAACACGTCCCACATCGTGCAGGTGGCGGCCAGCATGGCGCAGGAAGCGTCCACTGCGTTACCGCCTTTACTGAATACCATAGCTCCGGCTGCAGCCGCCAGCGGCTTGCCCGTGATGGCCATCCAATGACGTCCGTGCAGTGGCGGCTTTTGGGTGTTTACGGGCAGGTTGTTGAACGACTGGGCGAAACCGGTCATCCAGCCAAACAGAAAAAGTATGAAGAGGGATTGGCGCATAAGTTGTTGATTTTGTAACCCGAAAGTAGTGATACAATCAGGTTGCGCCAAGGAGATTATGATAGGTGGCCGGTGCTGTCTACTTTAGTCGCGAAAACAATTTGCCGATATGGAAGCAAAGCAACGAAGCTATTTCTACCGATGGCTGATTCTGGGCGGTTTGGGGGCCGTGTTGTTTGGAGCCGGCCTGAGCGCTACAATTGAAGTGGCCTTTATGCGATACGAGGGTGCACCGTTCTGGACATGGTTTTTATTTGGAACGCTCTCGCTCTGCTTTGTCGTGGCAGGGTTGGCATGCATGATTGATTCGGTACGCTGGAAGATAAAGATGAATTCGTAGTTGCTTGTTTCTAGATTCTGGTAGCTAGTTATACGTTACTGGCGTTTATTAGTTGAACTATAACGTGTTATCCGAAACTCAGTTAATACTCGCGAACAATCGTGAAGCGCTCAGCTAATGATTGCAATTTCCACATCGCCTCCCACTGGGAATCCTGTGCATGTAAGCACTCGGCTCGCTGCCACTTCACTTTCCGACAGCACTTCATTGCGCGACATCCACACCCGGCCTTTTACGCAGGTGGCCGCGCACGAGCTGCACTGACCGGCTTCGCAACTGTAGGGCAAGTCAATTCCCTGCCTGCGGGCGGCTTTCAGAATGCTGGTCGGATATTGTGTAGTAATCTGAAAGCGCTGATTCCGATAACGAATGACTACCTGGTGGACACGCTGATCGGGCGGGGGTTGCGGATTTTCAAGTTCGGGAGCCAGAAACGTTTCGCGGTGAATGTTTTTAGCGGGAATACCCTCGGTAATCAATCCGATTTCAGCCGTGAGCATATAATCGTAAGGGCCGCAGATGTAGAACAGCGTGTTTAAGGTGTTTGCCACGTGCTGCTTCACGAGTTCACTCAGCAGCCACTTGCTTAACCGTGCCCGCAGCAAATTCTTGTTACTGCTGTAAAGCCACTCCAGGGTGAATCGGGCTGCGTGCTTTTTCTGAAGCGTGAGAAGTTCTTCCCGGAAAATGGCATTAACCTCGGAACGATTGCTGTAAATAAGAACTACTTTGGCCTGCGGATCCTGTTCGAGAAGTTCCTCGATCATGGGGCGGCACGGAGTAATGCCGCTTCCTGCCGCCAGGAAAAAATATTGGCTGATGGAATCCACATTTTCAGGTAACACGAACATCCCGGATGATCCTGTACATGCGAGCACATCACCGGGTTTTGCTTCATCGAAAAGATAACGCGAAAACAAACCGTTGTCGATCCGTTTCACCGTGATGCGAATCAGCGGATCGGTTGGCCTGGACGAGATGGAGTAGGATCTTCGCTGACCTTCGCGCTGCAGGATCAGAAACTGGCCTGCCCGAAACGGCAAGGGCCTGTCGGGGTGCAGCCACAGTGACTTGGTGTCCTCTGTCTCAGACTGGATTTTTCTAATCGTGAGGTTCCACATTACTTTCCGGACAACCGCTGGTCAATGTGTCTCATGGCAGCAAGGAATCGCTCCTTCACCTGCTTGCGGAACCACGTGGGTGATATGCGCTTCATCCACCACATGTTGCGGGCAATGTCGGGCAAGATGAGGTAGAGTTCGCGTCTGGCCATTCGCGTCAGAATTTCGCGGGCTACCGGCTGCGGCTCCAGATTCGACTTGTCGAGCAAGTACTGCGTGGCCTTTTTCACAAACTCTCCGCCCCGGGCGTGCTGGGCCACGTTGGTCCGAAAGTAAGACGGCATGATGCACGACACCTGCACATTGAAATCCATAAGCTCGCCATAGATTGTTTCGCTAAGGGCTACCACAGCCGCCTTGGTCATGTTGTACGCGCCCATGGTGGGTGCACAGCTAACAGCCGCGATGCTGGCGGTGTTGGCGATGTGGCCGGAGCGCTGCTGCTTGAGCACGGGCATAAAAATGTGGCAGCCATGCACCACACCCATCTGGTTGATGCGAATCATCCACTCGTAGTTCTCAATGCTGTACTCCTCAAAGGCTCCACCATCACCCACACCGGCATTGTTGAAAATCAGGTCAACTCCGCCATTGATCATCAGGAATTTATCGGCCTGCTGGCGGAAGGCCGCGTAGTCCGATACGTCAAACACGTAGGTTTGGGTAACGGCTCCCTGTTGCTGAAGTTCGTGCGATGCGGCTTCAAGATTTTTCTGATCAATGTCGGCCAGTCCCAGTGTCCAGCCATCACGCGCCAATTCAGTTGCCAGAGCTTTGCCGAGCCCGGAGGCTGCCCCGGTAATGAAAGCGCGCTTGCCGGGATATCGGTTGGTGAGTTCGTAATGGTATTTCATATCGTTTTGGTTTCGATCGCCCGGACTGCCTGCTCACCCAAAGCTTTTACCACTTCAATCAGTTGACCGAAACGGGGATCTTTCGTAAATCCTGCTTTCCAGCGGGCGTAAATCTGCTGCGCGATCACGGCATTCTTAAACAATCCAAACACATAATAGAAGTTAATGTTTGAAACATCTCGCCCGCTTGCCGTTGCATAACGGTCAATCACTTCCTGACGGGTCATATTTCCGGGCAACCACGATACATTGAAGAGGCGGGTTAACGGATTGTCAGTCGGCTCGCACCAATAGGCGAGGGCTGCGCCCAAATCCATCAGAGGATCTCCCACGGTGGCCATCTCCCAATCCAGAGTGCCGATTATTCGGGTGGGGTCATTTACGTCCAGCACCACGTTATCGTACTTGAAATCGTTGTGCAGAAACGCAACTTCTTTTGAAACCGGCTGATTGGCAATCAGCCACGCACTGCTTGCGTTCATGGCCGGAATCGCATCGGTTTCCGCTTTCGTATAACGCTGCGTCCAGCCCTCTACCTGCCGCGCAACATAGCCTTCCGGCTTGCCGAGCGAAGCCAGGCCGGTTGCCTGAATATCGAGCGCATGGATATCAACCAGCGTATCAACCAGGCTGCGCGAAAGGGACGCAAACTGCTGTGGGGGTAGGGGCGTGCGGGCGTGGCTGGCGCGCAGGATAATTCCTTGCAGCCGCTCCATGATGTAAAAAGATGAGCCGATTATCTGGGTATCCTCGCACAGCGCAACCGGATGTGGCGCGCGACTAAAGTAAGGTCTCAACAGTGACAGCACCCGAAACTCGCGGCCCATGTCATGGGCGCTTTTAATATTGGCACCTGCCGGTGGCTTTCGCAAAATGAATTCCCCACCTGTGGTCGTCAGGGCGTACGTCAGATTTGAAAATCCACTGGGGAACTGTTTGATGCCGGTAATTTTGCCGACTTCCGGAGCATGGTTATCCAACCAGGCTTGCAAAGGCTCTGCCGCCAGCTCCTCGCCACCGCGAACATCGACTGGTTGATCAATTAAATTCGACATTAGAAATTCAGCGTTCGAAGTTAAATATTCACCGAGAGGGGATTTTCAGGATGCTTTTTTCAATCCGTATTTCTTGAGAATGCCGGTGGCCATGCTCTGCAGATGTACTTCATCCGCTCCATCCCAAATGCGTGCGCCCCGCTCGTGCTGGTAGAGTGTGGCGAGCAACGTCAGATCGGAAAGGCCTGCCGCCCCGTAGGTTTGAATGGCCCGGTCGAGAACTCCGAGCATGATGTTGGCAACATAATACTTGATGCCTGAAATATCATCGCGGGTAGCGGCTGCGCCCTGCTGATCAATTTTTTGCGCGGTTCGCAATACCAGCAGACGGGCAGCATCAATCTCCACACGGCTTTGCGTAATAAACGATTGAATGTATTGCTTATGCCCCAGAAAGACTCCGTCTTCAATCTCGCGCGACACCGCTCTTCGGCACATCAGGTCAAATGCCTTTTCGGCAATGCCAATCCACCGCATGCAGTGATGAATGCGTCCCGGGCCAAGCCGCTCCTGGGCTAACTTGAATCCTTCTCCTTCGGCACCGATGCGATTGGTTTGTGGAACGCGGCAATTTTCAAAACGGACTTCTGCATGACTGGCCCAGCCTCCACCGGCTTCACCGAACACCGGAATATTGCGCACGATGGTGTACCCCGGTGTGCCCGCAGGCACGATAATCATACTGGCACGCTCGTGGCGTGCGGCTTGCGGGTTTGTTACCGCCATCACAATTGTAAAGGCCGATCCTTCAGCACCGGTAGTGAACCACTTGTGCCCGTTGATGACGTAGTCATTTCCGTCACGCTGGGCTGTAGTTGCCAAACGGGTTGGGTTACTGCCGGCCATCTCCGGCTCGGTCATGGCGAAGCAGCTTCTGATTTTGCCCTTGCACAAGGGGAGAAGGTAGGCGATTCGTTGCTCCGGGCTGGCGAACTTCGAGAGGAGTTCAATGTTGCCGATGTCTGGGGCCTGGCAGTTGAACGTATAGTGACCATAAAATGGTGCGCGTGCCAATGCTTCACTGATCTGCCCAAACTCGCAAAGCGAGAGACCAAGTCCGCCTTCATCTTTCGGCAAATGCAACCCCCAGAGGCCGGAGGCTTTCACCTTTTCACGTTTTTCATCCAGCAGGCGAAAGGTATCCTGCCACGTGCGGTGATGATGATCTTTTTCCAGCGGCAGTAATTCAGTCTCTACAAAACTGCGAACGCGCGGCAGCAGCTCGGCCAATCGCGGTGTTCCAAACAAATCTTCCATAATCAGATAGTTAAGCCGCCATCGGCTGTGAAAACGGTGCCGGTGCAGTATGCAGATGCCGGTGACGCGAGGAATAAAATCAGCGCACCCATCTCGTCAGACGTGCCCATGCGGGGAATGGCCATGTGCTTAAGAAATCCGTGGAGCATTTTTTCGTTCTGCCACAGGGCCTCTGAGAATTTTGTCTTGATCAACCCTGGAGCCACGGCATTTACGCGGATGCCATCGACACCCCATTCCTTCGCCATTACCTTGGTGAGCATATTCAACGCAGCCTTGGAGACGGAATAGATGCCAAGACCGGGATCGGGCGTATCGCCTGCCACGGAACTGATGTTGATGATCGATCCGCCTCCGCGGGACTTCATGTGCGGATAAGCCAGCTTCGCCAGTTCAAAGGGCGACTTCACGTTTACGCTCATGATTTTATCGAATGCCCAACCTTCGGTTTGAACCACAGGTCCGTACACCGGGTTGGTGGCCGCATTATTCACGAGTATATCCAGTCCGCCCTCGCGCTTCACTACCTCGTTAACCAGTTCCTGACAAAAAGCACTATCGCCCACATTGCCGGCAATGAAATCACACGCCCCACCAGCTTGCACGATGGCATCGGCCACTGGCTTTAACTCATCGGCTTTGCGCGAGTTAATTACCACGTGTGCACCATGGCCCGCGAGCAGCCGCGCGGCTGCCTCGCCAATGCCTTTGCTAGCCCCGGTAATCAGGGCAACCTTTCCCTTTAATTGAAACAAAGAATTATCCATAGTTATTGAAATAAAGCAACCATATCATCTGGCACACGCCTGGGTTTCAGTGTCTGGGCATCCAACATCACCCAAATCGTTTTTGCTTTCACCAATTCCTTTTTGGTTTCGGCATGGCGGATGACGATAAACCGCTCGAAACGTGCGCCCTGAGGCTGCCCCACCCAGGTGCCTACCTCGATAGGATCGCCCAGAAACGCAGGGGCGAGGTAGTCAATTTCATGCCGCGAGGCTACCCACACCACTTCGGCAGTCAGATGCTGACCTACTTTCAGCCAGTGATTTTTCGCTACATCTTGTATCCATTGAAGATACACCACATTATTGACGTGATTCAGCTCATCGATATCGGCCTGCACCACCGTGCGGTTCATGGTGAATCGAAAAGGATGAGTCATGGCTCCAAGATAGTTAATAATGCTTTAGTCATTCATCCTTCCGTGATTACCTTTGCGCCTCTTTTTCATTATGAACTACCTATCGGCCGAGGGGCTCTCCAAATCCTATCACGACAAATGGCTTTTCCGAAACCTTTCGGTCGGCATATCCCAGGGCGAGAAGTATGCCCTCGTGGGTAATAACGGGGTGGGGAAAAGCACCTTGCTGAAGATTCTCACGGGCGAAATTCAACCGGATGGCGGCACCGTGGTCGTTCGGGATGGCATCCGCCTCGGCTACCTCACGCAACAACCCACGGTGGATGACCGGCTGCAAGTGAAAGATATCTTGTTTCATGAGTCGAACGAAGTTGCCCGTGCCGTAAAAGAGTATGAGGACTGCCTGCATCACCCCGATGTGCCAGCCGAACGCATGCAGGCCGCACTCGAAAAGATGGAAGAGTACAACGCGTGGGATTATGACGCCAAAGTGCAGGAGGTAACGGGCCGCCTGGGCGTTCCGGACATGGACAAAAAATTTGGCGAGCTATCCGGGGGACAGAAGAAGCGGATTTTTCTTGCCCAGTTGCTGCTGGCAGAGCCGGACCTCATCATCATGGACGAGCCAACCAACCACCTGGACTTGTCCGCGATTGAATGGCTGGAGAACTACCTCAGTGGGGTGAACATGACGGTGATCATGGTGACGCACGACCGATATTTTTTGGATGCAGTTGCCACCGAAATTCTTGAGATCGATCGGGGTCAATTGTTCCGGTACCACGGTAACTATGCATACTTTCTCGAGAAGAAATCAGAGCGCGAGGAGATGTTGAAGTCGGAAGTGGAAAAGGCTCGGAACCTGATGCGCAAAGAGTTGGATTGGATGAGGCGACAGCCAAAAGCCCGGGGCACCAAGGCCAAGTACCGCGTTGAGGCATTTTACGAACTGCAGGAAAAGGCGTCTACCGATTTACGCAAAGAGCGCCTCGAACTTGATATTCAGGAGGCCCGGCAGGGTGGAAAAATTCTGGAAGTGCACGACATCAGAAAGTCGTACGGCAACCAGACGATCATTGAGAAATTCTCCTACATCTTCAAGAAGTTCGATCGCATTGGGGTGGTGGGGCAAAACGGGGTAGGGAAGTCCACGTTTCTCGACATTCTCACCGGCCGCCTCAAACCGGACGGAGGCGAAGTAATTCCGGGTGTAACCACCCGCTTTGGGTATTTTACACAAGAGGCGGTTACACTTGATCCCACTCACCGTGTTATTGAAGAAGTAAAGAACATTGCAGAGTTTATTACCCTGAGTGATGGCAGCCAGATATCGGCAAGCAAGTTTCTGGATAATTTTCTCTTCCCGCCCGATAAGCAGTACACGTTTGTCGAGAAGCTGAGCGGTGGTGAGAAGAAGCGCCTGCAATTGCTCAAACTTCTGGTCACGAATCCCAATTTTTTGGTGTTGGATGAACCTACCAACGATTTCGATATCGACACGCTGAACGTGCTCGAAGATTTCCTGGAAAAGTTTACAGGGTGTCTGCTGCTGGTATCGCACGACCGCTACTTCATGGATCACCTGGTAGATCAACTCTTTGTCTTCGAAGGCAATGGGCAGATTTGCCAATTCAACGGCAACTACACCGACTATCGCGAATGGGCGGATGAGCAGAAAGCGGTAGAAGAAAAAAAACCGGCCCCGACTCAACCCACCGCAGAACGTGAAACGCCCGCAGGCGCGGCAAAGCTTACCTACAAAGAGCGGCAGGAGTTTGATGCGCTGGCTGGTGAAATTGCCAGCCTGGAGAAAGAAAAAGGGGAGGAGACAGCTTTGCTTTCGGCAGGCTCAGGCAACCACGCTGAACTCAGGCAGCGTGCCGAACGGATTGCCAAAATCGATCAGCTATTGGAGAGCAAGACAGCGCGTTGGCTGGCGTTGGCGGAGCGGGCGTAGGATATCATACAAATTTTGACGGTATGGTCACTTTGGCTGCCACTTGATTTAGGGCATCTCTAAAAACCTCCGTTAAAATTAACCGTCATTCCGGCCATTGTGCCGGAATCCCATGCTGACCATACCGAAGCAGATACCCGAACGAGTCCGGTACAACAGGTCGAGGTTTTTAGAGATGCCCTTAAGGTATCCGGAAGAGTTTGGTCATGCCAAAGCCACGGTAGCTTGAGAGCGAAGACTGGATTGCCTACGGCTTCTGACCCGCCTTTGCCTTTTTCTCTTTGTCTTTGAAGTATCCGCGGAACAGCACATGGCTGCGCATGGCTTCCATGTTTTCATTCAACTTCACGCTGCTCTCGTTCAGGTTATGAAGTGTTTCCTGAAAATCAGTCTTGATGGTCGTATCGCGCATCAAGGCATTGAGCAATCCTGGGTCGCGGTTGAGGCGGCTTACAAACTCCTGCAGGCTGTCAGAAGCCAGTGTAATGCGCGATGAAGTTTTGTCGAGGTTGGATAGTGTGGCGCGCACATGATCGGCTGTGGTAGTATCGGTAAGCAACCACCCCACCACGCCTTTGCCTTGCTCAACCCGCTTTACAATCGTCTGCGCTTCGCTCAGCAGCTCGTTGGTTTGGCTTACCGCCACCTTCAGGTTGCGGATGGATTGCGTAAGGTCTTTGCGCATCACCGAGTCGTAAAGCAGGTAGGTCAATGTTCCGTTACCGTGTTTGATCTGCTGGGTTACCTCAAGTAAGTTATGAGTCAACATGGCTGCATTCTCGTTGGTCATGTTTAACGTTTCGAGAATATCATCCGTTTTAATGCGGCTGTAAGATCGTAACCGGTCTTTATCCTGAACAGGCGTTGCTGTGGGTGAACCCGGACTGATGTTAATGAGCATATTGCCCATCAACCCATCGGAGCCGATGGATGCGACTGCATCTTTCTTGATAAAGGGTCGTACGCTTTCGCGGATACGCATCATCACCTCAATCACCGAATCGCTTTGAATGGTAACAGACAAAACGGTGCCCACATTGATGCCGGAGAAGCGAACGTTGTTACCCTGCTGCAGGCCATTCACGTTATTGAATACCACGGAGATCACAAACGTTTGCCGGAACATATCCTGCTTTTGCCCGATCAGGTAAGCGGTAGCGGTGAAGATGACGGCTCCCAGAATCACCAGGAAGCCGAGGCGGGCAGTGCGTTGGGTTGACTTTTCCATACATCGGTTCGTTTTCGTCAGGTAAAAAAGGAATGCACCACCGGATCGGTTATGCGTTCCACGTCATCATATTTTCCTTCAGCATAATTTCGCCCTTCAGCCAGAATCACGAGCCGGTTGCCTGTAATGCGGGCACACGCCAGATCGTGCGTGATCACGATAGAGGCAGCTTTGTACTGTTTCTGAATGTACACAATAAGCCGGCTGATTTCACGGGCAGTGATCGGGTCGAGCCCGCTGGTGGGCTCATCATACAAGATTAACTTCGGCCGCATGATAATCGTTCGGGCCAGGGCAATTCGCTTTTTCATGCCACCGCTTAATTCGGAGGGTAGGAGGTCAATCGCATTTAGCAACCCCACATCGTCTAATGCCTCTTTCACAAGGTCTTCGGTGCGGTATCCTTTCATTTTTTCTACGTGCCTGCGCAGAGGGAATTCAAGATTCTCGCGCACCGTCATGGAATCGTACAGCGCGCTGCCCTGAAACTGGAAGCCCACATCTGCCCGCAGCGCGTCCAACTCACGCGGGGAGAGCTCGGGCACGTTCCTTCCCAACACGACCAGGTCGCCCTGGTCAATGGTTTCCAGGCCGATGATACACTTGATTAAAACCGATTTACCGGAGCCTGACTTGCCCATCACGGCCACATTTTCCCCCTCAGGCACTTGCAGATCGAAGCCGCGCAGCACGTGGTTGTTGCCGAACGATTTATGCAAGTTGCGAATCGATACCACCGGGGAATATGAACGGGTGTCAGAGTTCATAAAAGATATCGGTGACCAGCACCGCAATGAAGTCTAAAAGGAAAACCAGGAGTGAAGCGATGACCACCGCCTCATTGGCCGTGCGCCCCACGCCTTCGGTGCCGCGTGTCGACATGTAGCCTTTGTAGCATCCGATCAGGCCGATGGCGAATCCGAAGAAGAAAGATTTGATGATGGATGGCAGCAGATCGCCAAACTGCAGAAACTCCAAAACCTTGGAAAAATAGAGCGTGAACGAGACGCCACCCTTAATGTACTCCACCATGGCCGATCCGATAAGCGACACCACATCCGACATAACCACCAGTAGAGGAATCATGACCATGGTAGCGGTTACACGCGTAATAACCAGGTATTTGAACGGGTTTGTGCCCGAAACCTCCATCGCGTCAATTTGTTCGGTTACTTTCATCGAGGCCAGTTCGGCACCAATACCCGAACCAACCTTGCCTGCACAGATAAGAGCGGTGAGCACCGGGCCGATTTCGCGCACAATGGCGATGCCCACCATAGCCGGCATCCAGCTTTGCGCACCAAACTCGATGAGGGTAGGGCGGGTTTGCAGCGTGAGCACGATGCCCATGATGAAACCGGTGGTGCAGACCAGGGCCATCGACTTGTTGCCGATCAAAAAACACTGCTTAAGAAACTCCTGGAATTCGTAGGGAGGAAACCACACTTCGCGCCAGTAGCGCCCGGCAAACTGACTGATCTGCCCGGTGGTAGCAAAAAACTGACGAAGTAATCGAAGCACAGCCAAACGGTTTTTGAACAAAAGTAAGGTACTGGCGGCTGCGTGCCGCAACAATGATAAAAGTCAGTTGCCGATCGAACGATCATCATGCAGGTATTGCGCAGAAATAGCCACTTTGGGCTCATTCAGAAGCCATGAAAAAGATCCTTGTACCGATCGATTTCTCGGATTCGGCCTGGTCGGGCGCGCAGTATGCAGCAGCCCTGGCTCGATCAACCGGGGCTGAGGTTACCCTATTGCATGTGCAGTCCACCATTTGGCCGGAGAATGCCTTGCTGGCCGGGGAGGTGGTTGAGTCAAACCGGCAGGTGGATCAGCAACTGCTGGAGTGGCAACACAAGCTGCATCACGCCACCGGTTCAGTTGTAAAAACGCAGCAGGTAACCACGCTGGAAAGTGTGCCGGAAACACTGGCCGGCATTGCGCGTTCGTTCGGCTTACTTGTAATGGGCACCAACGGAGCGGAGAACTACTATCAGCATTTGTTCGGCAGCCAGACGTATCAGGTGATTGAGCGCACGCGCTGCCCGGTGCTGATCATTCCGGAAGGTCTTGAGTACCGGCCTATTGACCGGATTACCTATGCATTTGATCCAAACACCAACGCCATCTTTCTGATCGAGCAGTTGCAACGACTGGCAGCCGAGTTAAATGTAGAGGTGACCGTTTTGCACATTGCCCGGGAGGAGCCAAACGCAGAAACCGAGCACAAGATGGACATCCTGCGCAAAGCGATTGACGCGCGGCAGCACCATCAACTTAAACTGGTGTTCACGCACCGGTATGGTCGCGATGTAGGGTGGGAGTTGCACCGGTATATGTCCGGGCAGGAGAACAACCTGCTGGCCATGTCCTGGCACGAGCGCACGCTGATGGAGCGCCTGTTCACCGACAACATCATTGAAAAGATCAGCCGCACTGCGGGGTATCCGGTGTTTGTGTATTGGAGGTAAATCCTTGTGGGGTTCAAAAAAACTAACTACTTTAAACCATGATTTTGCTTCTGATGTTGCACTAGACCAGATTTCAATTGAAAACGCTGGTAATTGCGATTCTTGTTTGGGTAATAGCACCGAGTTCACCCTACGAATTCGATGAGCAACTTGTTATTAAATTCAAAGATGAATTTAAGGAGCAGACGCTCGCCCTAGTAAACGCAAAGTCAAGCGCGAGCAGGGAATTACCAAAAAAAGCTGATTATCTGGCTGTACCTGTTTGCTATCTATCGTTAGCCGATGCCAGTACATCAACATTTGAGACGATAGGATTGGTTGTCCGAACCAATACACCACAAAGCTATCTGATCGCCAGATCAAAAAATGGCACAACACTTCTTCAGATTTATGGTAAAGGTTCACTGTCCGATGATCTTGAAGGCAGCATCGAGATAAAACAGTTAGTTTATGTCGAGAAACATTTGTCTCCAAATCCATTTGTTTTGACTTTCCCTAACCTGGACACCACGCGTTATGTTGGTTTTTTTCAGGCCGGATCTATATATTTTTTGAATCCCAGAACTCTACAGCCGCAATCAATTGAAGATGTGATAATAGATACATTCGGCAGCAGAGCCAAGTTTTTGGAGTTGATGCACGAGCAACGGATAAGGGAAGCACTAAAAGCTCGCGTTTCGGGTTGGACTGCACCACAATTAAAAAGCGTGTTGCAAACGGATTATCTGTGTTATAGCAAGGCTTTTTTTGCTGATACGGCTAAGGTATTGGATTTGTTTGTAGTTGAAGTCCGAGATTCATTGGGACTCACCAATCATCAGGCAAATCTTTTAAAAACTAGCATAAAGAACGGTATTCGTAAAGGGACTCTAATGGAACAACTTACTCCAATTTGGTTTTACGGCTACGATATTTCTTTTCCGCTTAAAAGAGTATTGACAAACGACCAATACCAGCAGTTGTCTTTGATACATGGTAGGAAGCGTTTTCTTTGTTCACGCGCAGAAGGCATTCTGGGCAACTATTTGAGTTCGGAGGTTTTTACTGAAGATGGGCAGTATACTACAGCGTTTGTAAAATTTGTATTTGAAAAGTAACAACCCAAGTTGTTGTTGGTCGCTGACCAACAACTTCACATCAATGGGGGAGGTTGAAAGCGAATCACCTATGATGCTGTTGGCGGGCTTTTTTGACAATAGGATTGACAAGTTCAGTTTTTTAACGCACATTAACGAATTCCAGGTTGTTGCGGGTCGCCAGAACCGCAACCCATATGCTGGGCAGCGTACATTGAAATAAAACCAAGGTATAGTTGGTCAAAATAATTGT
>JBKCJM010000012.1:0-105229 GCA_046301755.1 Cyclobacteriaceae bacterium | reverse complement strand
GAACGTTTGAATGGCGTTTTCCCAATCGCACGCGTAAAGCCGTGCCAGGCCCACCAGCACATAATTATCATCAACCCATTTGCTGTTGGGATGACGCTGAATCGATATAGAGGCCATCTTGATGATTTCCTCGGTATCCTTGGCATAGGTTTTAGCCAAAACCGTATCCAGTTTTGGATAAAGTCGCAGAATCTGGTTAGGATCATCGTCCAGGCTTTTCTGAATTAACCGTTCAACCTCTACCGTTTTTTCGCGCGCATAGAAGTAGCCGTTGTAATGAGCTGTGGTGTTGTGAAAGAAGTCGGCTGTGACGGTGTTCTGATTGGAAGAGCAAGATGCTACCAGCACCAATGCAGCGCATGTTGCCAGCGAAGCCAAACCACCCCAAAATCTGCTCATAGAAGATTACGACTTACAAACGTAAAAAAAGGGCTGCGCAATACTAACGCCCGGTCAAAAACCAGCCAATTGCCTACCTTTGCCAAAATTTGCCCTTTTTGAAGCCAAAAAAGACACTTTCCGAGCGCCTGACCGAACGCCACCAGTTGGTTATCCGCCATGAAGATTCATTGGCGGAAACCCGTGCCGTTGGGTTTACTTATGCCAAGGTGCTCGTGATTGTGGTAATTGTCTTTTTGGCTACCTTCATTGGCAGCCTGTTCCTGTCGCAAACGCTGCTGGCCCGCTGGTTCGATCCACGCCATGCCCAAATGGAAGCGAACAAGAAGTTATACCTGCTGGCACTTAAGGTGGATTCACTTGCGCTGGAGGTCGATCGCAAGGACAAGTTCATTTCCAACTTTCAACGGATACTGAGTGGCGACACAAGTGGCTCATTCCGCGACCCTGTGCAGGAGTTGAATGTGAGCACGCGGCCGGTATCGGCCATTGGTAACCTGAAGCTAAATCCCTCCGACTCGCAGTTTCGGGCTGAGTTCGAGCAGTCGGAACAAGGACGCATCGCGCTAACGAGCAACAAGTACAGCGAACTGCAGGAGACGTTTTTCTTTTCACCGATTACCGGGTTTGTCTCCGACCGCTACGATGTGCAAAAGGGCCACTACGGCATTGATATAGTGGCGAAAACCAACGAATCGGTAAAGTGTATCGCGGAGGGGACAGTTGTTATGGCGTCCTGGACACAGGATTCGGGCTATGTGATTGCCGTACAACACCGGGGCAATCTGATATCGGTGTACAAGCACAATGCTCAGCTATTGAAAAAAGTTGGTAGCTTTGTCAATGCCGGAGAGATCATTGCCATTGTCGGCAACAGTGGCGAACTCACCGATGGGCCGCACCTGCATTTTGAACTTTGGTATAATGGAAACTCCCTCAACCCCGAGGAGTTTGTAACTTTTTAATGTAAGACCCTATGATCACCACAAAAGAACAAAAGAGAGTAGCTGAAGAAATCAGCAGTTCCAGCAATGTTATCGGAAAGGGTACCGTACTGGAAGGCAATATTGAAACACACGGGAATATCCGCATCGAAGGAAAAATCATTGGCAACGTGCGCTCAAAGTCAAAGATCGCATTGGGCAACACCAGCCACGTAGAGGGCAATATTGCTGCTCAGAATGCCGACATCGAAGGCGAAGTTCGCGGCAGGGTGGAAGTGGCCGAGATGCTGGTATTGAAGGCAACCGCCATTATTCATGGCGATATTCTCACTGGCAAACTGGTGGTGGAGCCTGGAGCTGTGTTCAACGGAAGCTGCAAAATGGGCGCGGCCATAAAAGACATTAAACTGGGCGAAAATGGAAACCGGGCCTACCGAACCGAAGAAGCCCGCGCCATTTAATCAGGCACTCCGATACAGCGCTCTAGGCTTGCAATTAGTTGTAGCCATTGGTTTGGCTGCCTGGTTGGGTCATTGGCTGGATCAAAAAATCGGGTTCACCTTTCCTGTCTTTCTTCTCAGTTTTGTTTTGTTGATGTTCAGCGGACAGATGTATTCGGTGTACCGTTCACTGAATAAGGACTCATGAATTTTCCGGGGTACGGTTGGTTCTCCATCTTTTTTCTTTTGGCGCTCACCGCAGCGTTGGTGGTCGTTATGGTTCGCCTTCGCAGCCGGCAGCCCGAGCTTTTTCCGCTGGCCTACCTTGGCTCAATTGCGGTGAAAATGTTGCTAAGCCTGGCTTACCTGGTGGTCATCGTGTTGGATAGCCCGTCTGAAGCCATGGCCAATGCTATCGTGTTTCTTATAGCCTATCTTTTGTTTACAGGGCTCGAGTTGTGGTGGCTGCTGAGGTCCAGGCCCGGTTAGATTCCATCGGTGTGCACGCGGGGCTAAAAACTTGGGCAAACGTTTCCTTTTGAGCGATTAATCAATACTTTTGCAGTCGATTTTTGCAGACCCCCGAATTCACGGATGAAAAAGCCATTTCCGACTTCAAGAACAGCGATTCTGGCCCTTGTTTTAGGTTGCTTTTTGATGTCTTTTTCTGCCGGTTTTGCGCAGGAGGCCGCCCCGGCTGATACAGCCCATACCGAGGCCCACGCAGAGGGTGCCTTTAATGCCAATGACGTCATCATTCACCACGTGCTGGACGACCATATCTGGCACTTCTTTGACGGGCACTTTGGCACGTTGTACCTGCCTGTGATTGTCTATTCGGAAGAGCGCGGCCTGGAGATGTTTTCGTCTTCGCGATTCTACAATGATCATCACCAGACGGTTGCATACAACGGCTATGAGTTAGCGCACAACCACATCACGTTGAATGGCCAGCCGGTGCTGGATGTTTCCATTACTAAAAACGTGGCCATGTTGCTGATCAATTCCACCATTTTAATCCTGGTGTTGACGGCTGCTGCCCGTGGATACAGGCGCAATAAGGGCAAAGCCCCAAGTGGTGTGCAGTCTTTTATTGAACCGATTGTCGTGTTTGTGCGCGATGAGGTGGTAAAACCCAACATCGGGCCGCGGTACGAGCGCTACCTGCCGTATTTGCTCACGCTCTTCTTCTTTATCCTGTTCGGTAACCTGCTGGGCTTGCTACCGGGAGCCGGAAATTTAACGGGTAACATTGCGGTTACCGCCACGCTTGCCTTCTTCACCTTTATCATCACCAACTTCAGCGGAAATAAAAGTTACTGGGGCCACATCTTCTGGACGCCCGGTGTGCCGCTGCCGTTGCGCCTCGTTATTCTGCCGGTTGAAATTATCGGGATATTTACCAAACCGATTTCGCTCACCATCCGTTTGTTTGTAGCTATTACAGCCGGCCATATTGTTTTGCTGGCGTTGATTTCGCTGGCGTTCATTTTCCAAAGCATTACGGTGGGGTTGATGTCGAGTGTGATTGTGTTGTTTATCAATTTGATTGAACTATTGGTGGCCGGGATTCAGGCCTACGTGTTTACGCTGTTTACATCGCTGTACATCGGCATGGCCGTAGAGGAACACGACCACCATTAATGATATCCCTTGTCCGACTACCATCGGGCCGGGGCGTTTTGTTTCACTTAATTATTTAAAACTATGTTGTTAGCACTATTATTGGACATCAGCTACGCGATCATGGGTGCAGGCATTGGTGCCGGATTGGCTGCGATTGGCGCAGGTATCGGTATCGGCCGCATTGGTGGCTCAGCTATGGAAGGTATGGCCCGTCAGCCTGAAGCATCAGGCAAGATTCAGGGTGCCATGCTGATCATTGCTGCCCTTATTGAGGTGGCCGCCCTCTTTGCCCTTGTGATTTGCTTGTTGATTTCGTTCAAAGGCTGAGAAAAGAAACGGAGAGCGCCCGGGCACTGGGCCCGGGCACTCCGTTTTTCACTAACTGCATAAAACCGGAAACACTATGGAATTACTAACCCCTGGTACTGGCCTCATCATATGGCAGGCATTTGTTTTCCTTTTGCTCGTGATACTGTTGGCATTTTTGGCTTGGAAGCCAATTCTGGCAGGATTGAAAGAGCGGGAGACCTCCATTCAACAAGCATTAGACTCCGCAGAGAAAGCGAATGCCGAAATGGCGTCTCTGAAATCCGACAATGAAAAACTCCTGAAGGAAGCCCGCGAGGAGCGGGACAAAATTTTACGTGAAGCACGCGAGGCAGCCTCGCGGCTGCATGACCAGGCTCAGGCCGATGCGCGAAAGAATGCGGATAAAATCATTGAAGACGCCAAAGCGGTGATTCAAACCGAAAAAATGGTTGCGCTGAAGGAAGTGAAAATTCAAGTCGCCAACTTTTCGTTGGAAGTGGCTGAGCGGCTGATGAAAAAGAACCTGGCGTCCGACAAGGCGCAGCGCGATTTAGTCGATTCCATCATTAAAGATCTGAAGCTGAACTAAGGTTATGAACGACTCACGCGTAGCCGCACGATACGTTAAATCACTCCTCGGCCTGGCCGTGGAAAGGGGAGCGCTCGAGCAGGTCCATGCTGATATGCAGCTGTTCACCGATACCGTTTCCAGGAGTCGTGATTTGTTGTTGATGCTCCGTAGCCCGATTGTGCGGCACGAAGTGAAACATAGAGTGTTGCATCAGGTGTTTGCCGGCAAAGTTCATGAGCTGACATTCGCCATCATGAACATCCTGACAAAGAAAAATCGTGAGCCGCTGTTGCCGTCAATTGCGCGCGAGTTTCACGAAGCGTATAACGAGTACAAAGGCATCGGCAAGGCAGAGGTAGTGACTACTGTGGCTATGGATGCCAGTCTCCGGGCCGAGATTGACCGTATGGCCCGCGAACTCAGTCACAAGAAGACAGTAGAATTACACGAGAAGGTAGACCCGGAATTAATCGGAGGGTTCATTCTCAACGTGGGCGATCAACAGGTAGACGCCTCGATCAAAAGCAGGTTGAAGGCACTGAAGTTGAAGTTCAATGAGAATCCCTACGTAAAACAGTTTTGACACAATTGAATTTTTGAAGCAAAGAAATTATGGCAGAGATCAGACCCGAAGAAGTATCCGCAATCTTGCGTGAGCAACTGTCGCAGGCGCGCACGGCAGCCCAGTTGGAAGAAATTGGTACCGTACTCACCATTGGTGATGGCGTAGCCCGCATCTACGGCCTCACCAAGGCACAAGCCGGTGAGTTGATCGAGTTCGAAAACGGATTGCGCGCACTCGTGCTCAACCTGGAGGAGGACAACGTAGGAGCTGTTTTATTGGGCGATCCCAAGGGAATTAAGGAAGGTGCCACTGTGAAGCGCACCGGGCAGATCGGATCCGTGCAGGTAGGCGAAGGTGTGTTGGGCCGCGTGGTAAATACCCTGGCTCAACCGATTGATGGCAAGGGCCCGCTTTCTGGTCAGCTATACGAGATGCCGTTGGAGCGCAAGGCCCCTGGTGTAATCTTCCGTCAGCCGGTGAATGAGCCGCTGCAAACAGGTATTAAAGCTATTGATGCGATGATCCCGATTGGTCGTGGTCAGCGCGAGTTAATCATTGGCGATCGCCAGACCGGTAAAACCGCGGTAGCGCTCGACACCATCATCAACCAAAAGGAATTCTACGACAAGGGTCAACCCGTGTTCTGTATCTATGTGGCAATCGGCCAGAAGGCATCTACAGTTGCCCAGGTAGCCGCCACACTGGAGAAAGCCGGGGCATTGGATTACACCGTTATTGTTGCCGCCTGTGCATCCGATCCTGCGCCCATGCAGTTCTTTGCACCGTTTACAGGCGCTGCAATTGGTGAATTTTTCCGCGACACCGGCCGCCCGGCCCTGGTTATTTATGATGACCTGTCCAAGCAGGCCGTTGCATACCGTGAAGTGTCGTTGCTATTGCGCAGACCTCCGGGACGCGAGGCGTATCCCGGTGACGTGTTCTACCTCCATTCACGCCTGCTGGAACGTGCCGCCAAGGTCATCAACAACGATGACATTGCCCGGACCATGAACGATCTTCCTCCGTCCATCAAGCATCTGGTGAAAGGAGGCGGCTCACTCACGGCTCTTCCGATCATCGAGACGCAGGCTAATGACGTGTCGGCTTACATTCCGACCAACGTAATCTCAATCACCGATGGTCAGATCTTCCTGGAGACCAATCTGTTCAATGCGGGCATCCGCCCAGCTATTAACGTGGGTATCTCGGTTTCGCGCGTGGGGGGTTCGGCTCAGATCAAGTCCATGAAGAAAGTTGCGGGTACGCTGAAGTTGGATCAGGCGCAGTTCCGCGAATTGGAAGCGTTTGCGAAGTTCGGTTCCGATCTCGATGCTGCCACCAAACTTACCATTGAACGTGGCCGCAGAAACACGGAAGTATTGAAGCAACCTCAGTATGCTCCGGTGCCTGTGGAGGAACAAGTGGCTGTTATCCTGGCGTCAACGAAAGGCTACATGGATAAAGTGCCCGTGGCGAAAGTGAAGGAATTTGAGAAGGAGTTTATTACCCTGTTGCGCATTCAGCACAAGGCCGTGTTGGATAACTTCCGTGCTGGCAAGTTCGAGGATAATGATGTTGACACCATTAAGCGCGTAGCCATCGAAATGGCGGGCAAGTATTGATTTAGGAAAGAGGTATTCTCGTTTTCAGATAGGTTAACCGTATGCCGAGTTTAAAGGAAGTAAAGAGCAGGATTTCATCGGTGGTCTCTACCCAGCAGATCACCAAGGCGATGAAAATGGTGGCAGCCGCCAAGTTGCGGAGGTCGCAGGACCGCATTATGCAGATGCGCCCCTTTGCTTTGAAACTGAATGCGGTCCTTCAGAACTTATCGGCAGCCGGCAATGAGGGCGATAACTGGTATGGGCAGATACGCGAGGAGAAGAAAATTCTCATTGTGTGTATCAGCTCCGATCGTGGCCTTTGCGGATCGTTCAACGGCACGGTGATCAAGGCCAGCGTGCGGCTGGCCATGGAGAAGTACGAGAAGCAGTTTAAGGCCGGCAACGTCACGTTCTTGCCTCTGGGAAAGAAAGTGTATGAGTACTTCAGCAAGCGCAATTACAAGGTGATTGATCAGTATTGGGGACTCATTCACAGCCTTAGCTTTGATAAGTCCACCGAAGTGGCCGAGTTTGTTATGAACGCGTTCCGGCAGGGTGAATATGATAAGGTCGAGATCGTTTATAATGAGTTCAAAAACGTAGCGACACAGATTCTGCGCACTGAACAGTATTTGCCGGTGCTGCCACCTAAGCAGCAGAAGAAGGGGCAGGATGCTAACTACATCTACCAACCTACACGCGAAGAGATTATTACCGGCATCATTCCCAAGTCATTAAAAGTTCAGTTGTTCAAGGCTGCTCTGGACTCGAATGCAGCTGAGAACGGTGCACGTATGACGGCCATGGATAAAGCAACTGACAATGCCGGTGAATTACTGAAAGATCTCCGGTTGACATACAACCGAACCCGCCAGGCGGCCATCACTAAGGAAATTCTGGAGATTGTGGCGGGTGCGGAAGCACTGAAGTCATCATGATAAGTCGAAGCCAGCTCAGGCGGACAGGTAAACCGATTTTTGAGATGGCTTCCGGTACTAAATATTGAAAGCAGTGAGCGATCACTGCTTTTTTGTTGCAGCAAATTGTAAACTCAGATGAAATATGCATTGCTGGTATTAGCGTTGTGGGCAGCCGGTTGCGCGCGACCAGATCAGTCACGAACTGAAGAAGTGCCTGTTTTGCCGGATCGCAAGCTTACCGCTGCTTTTCTGGTCGTTGATGGTACCTAACAATACGGAACTGGTGGCACCTATGGATGTGCTGCAGCACACCGTTTTCCACATGCAACACGGTATTGATGTCTTTACCGTTGCGCCCAGCCGCGATACGGTCACCACGTTTGAGGGGCTTCGCATTGTTCCAGACTATGGATTTACAACGGATTCAATTCCTCCTGTTGACCTGCTGATTGTGCCCAGTGCCAGGCAGAGCATGGATGCGGATCTGGCGAATGAGGCTTTGATCGACTTTGTCCGTACGCGGAGCCGTGAGGCACTCTACGTGATGTCGCTTTGCGATGGAGCGTTCGTGCTTGCCCAGGCCGGCCTTCTGGATGCCCACGTTTGCACGACCTTCCCGGCCGATGTGGAACGCTTTCGTGAGACGTTTCCGGAACTGGCCGAAGTGCGCGAAGGGCTCAGTTTCGTACACGACCGAACTGTCATCACATCTCAGGGAGGCACCCGTTCTTTTGAAGCCGCACTCTACCTGGTCGAGTTGCTATACGGCCGGGATATTGCGCTCAAGATTGGCACCGGGCTGGTTATCGAGTGGGACCTGGCTTCGGTGCCGCATTACCGTACGCCCTATTAAGCGATTTTCGCTGCTTTTTTGCTGCTTTTTGCTGCTTTTTGCTGATTTTATTACACGCACCTGATTGAATTCGTTTGCGGTTTTATGTTTGTAGCTACGCTTTTTTTGAAAAACAGCTCCGAATTGAATTTTTGGTCTTGATATGAACCCTTCAGCCGTGTCGCAGCGCGAGGAAGCGCAACGGATTCTGGACCGCTTGCCGGTGGTTGTGTTTGAGTACACCGTTAAACCGGGCGGAGAGCGTGATTTCAGCTATATCAACCCACGATGCGAAGAAATTTTGGGCTACACCCAGGCCGAACTGATGAGCGGGGTTAGTCCCATGTCCAGCTTTATCCACGAGAGCGACCGCGCGAGTTTTGAATCGATGATGGAGGACGTCCTTCTGCGGAAAACGGAAATCCGTTGGGAGGGGCGTGTATTGGCGCGGAACAAAACGGTTTGGGTAGAGGCAATAGGCGTGCCTCGGCTGGATCCGGATGGCTGCTACGTGTGGAACGGAGTTATCACCGACATCACAACGCGTAAGGCACTGGAGAAGGCCCGCTACGAAATGGAGCAACGGCTTGAGCTGGGTTTGCGCAGTGCTGACCTCGGCTTGTGGGACTACGATTTTCGGACCAATACCACCATCATAAACGAACGCTGGGCACAGCTGATGGGGTACGATTGGCACGAGTTGGAACTGATGTTTTGCCATTGTGAGGACTTCATTCACCCGGACGACCGTCCGGCTTATGAACATAAGATTCAGGAGCACCTGCAGGGCAATACCGATGCATACGAAGTGGTTTATCGTTTTCAGCGCAAGGATAAATCGTGGCGATGGATTCTGGAGAAAGGGCAGGCGGTGGAACGTGATGAACACGGCAACGCACTGCGTACCGTGGGTGTCCTTCAGGATTTTCATGCCCGCAAACTTGAGGAGGACAGCATCAACAAAAGTGAGGAGCGCTATCGCACACTGATTGAGTTCCTGCCGATTGGCATCGGCATTCACTGTGAGGGTAAATTGGTTTTCGTTAATTCATCCGCTTGCCGGATCATGGGGGCCGAAACACCGCAGCAACTCCTGGGGCGTTCCGTGTTAGAATTTGTAGCCCCCGAATATCAAAAGAGTGTGCTTACCCGTATAGGCCGGATGATAAAGGGTGAGCGGGTGCCGCGCCTGGAAGAGAAATTTGTTCGCCTGGACGGTCAGCTGATCGATGTTGAAGTCTATGGGTACCCGTACGAGTTTGAAGGCAAACCTGCCGTGCAGATTATTGTGCGCGATATCACCGGGCAGAAATTGGCCGAAGAGGCCGTATTGAAGAACGAGGTACTCTTTACGCAGCTTTTTGAAAACTCACCGCTGGCCGTTGTCATGCTCGACAACCGAGGAAAGGTGGTGAAGATCAACAAGGGATTCGAGACGTTATTCGGCTTTGGCCAGTCGGAGTTGCGGGGCAAAGGACTAAACGAGTTTATCGTTCCCGATAATTTGGAACGAGAAGGCAATGAGCTCAACCAATTGATATCGGGTAAGCAGATCATCAGGCTCGAAACAAAACGCCTTCGAAAGGACGGTCAGGATCTCTCCGTTATCTTGCTAGGCGTGCCGGTATCACTTGCAGACGAAACCATCGGAATTTTTGGTGTGTACGTTGACATCACCGAGCAAAAGAAACTGGAGGAAGAACTAAAAATCCGAAATACGGAGCTGGATAACTTCGTCTACAAAGTTTCGCACGATTTACGCGCCCCGCTGTCTTCCATTTTGGGTCTTGTCAATCTGGCGAAGCTCCCCGGCAATGAGGATAATCCCGTTGAATACCTCAATCTGGTGGGCGATCGCGTCAAAAAGCTGGACGGCTTCATCAACGATGTGCTCAGCCACTCCAAAAATCTGAAGATGGAGATCCGGCTGGCAGCTGTCGACTTAAAGGCAATTATCGACAAGCATTTTCAGGATCTAAGTTATATGCCGCAGGCTGGTCGTGTCACTTACGCTATTGATCTAGAGGGCAATGTTTTTTACAGCGATCCCTGGCGCATTTCCGAGGTGTTTCGAAACCTCATCTCCAACGCGATCAAATACCTGGATCCGTACAAATCGCAACCCCACGTAGACATCCGTGTGCGGATAACCCCAGAGCAGGCCGTTATTCAGTTTCGGGACAATGGGGTGGGAATTGAAGACAAAGATCAGGCGCGTGTATTTGAGATGTTTTACCGCGCCAGCGACCGCTCGGCAGGCTCCGGCCTTGGTTTATACATCGTTAAGAATGCCGTGGAAAAACTGGGCGGAGAAATCAAAATCAAGAGTATCTTTGGAGAAGGAACAACGTTCACCATCACGCTGCCCAATCATTCGCACCCGTAACCCTCATGGATCTTCTTGACGTGAACACACCGGAACTTGCCCGGGAATTCCTCCTGTTGCCGGTCCGTCTTTATCGCGATTCTCCGCATTGGATTCGCCCGTTGGACAGCGATATCGAATCCGTTTTCGATCCACAGAAGAACAAGACCTTTCGCCACGGTAAATGTATCCGATGGATTTTGCGCGACACCGGTGACAACACCATAGGGCGTGTGGCAGCTTTTGTTAACGACAAAACGGTAGACAAAGGCAATAAGCAGCCCACCGGGGGGATGGGTTTTTTCGAATGCATCAACGATCAGGCCGCGGCTTTTCGCTTGTTCGATGCTTGCCGCGAATGGTTGGCAGCCCACGGCATGCAGGCTATGGACGGACCGATTAACTTCGGAAACCGCGATCGCTGGTGGGGTTTACTCGTTGATGGTTTTCAATACGAGCCAAACTATCAGACCAACTACAACTTTCCCTACTACCAGCAGTTTTTTGAGGCGTATGGTTTTCAGGTTTACTTCAATCAGTTCACCTACCTGCGTAAGATCAAAGATCCGCTTCATCCACGGCTGGCCGAGAAAGCCGAGATGCTGGCGGGCGACCCCGACTATTCATTCCGGTATCTGAAAAAGAGGGAGTTTCATTTGTTGGCAGGTTATCTCCGAAGCGTTTACAACCGCGCCTGGGCTAACCGGGCCGAGAACCCGGAACTGTCGCAAGCCCAGGCCGACCAAATTGTAAAGCAGATGAAACCCATCCTGGATGAACGACTCATCTATTTCGGCTTTTACAAAGGCGACCCCATTGCTTTTTTCATATCTCTGCCTGAGCTCAACCAGATATTCAAACATGTGAATGGAAAAATGAACTGGTGGGGGAAAGTTCAGTTCGCATATCATCTGTTTGTTGCCAAAACGAATACCAAGGCGTTTGGCATTTTATTTGGCGTGGTACCCGAGCAACAAGGGAAAGGTGCCGATGGTGCCATTATTATGGCCGCCCGTAAAGTATTGCAAGAAGAATACCCCCGATATGAGGATTATGAGATGAATTGGATCGGAGACTTTAACCCCAAAATGATTAACGTTGTTGAGCAGGTAGGTGGTATTATTTCAAAAAAACACATTACTTACCGAAAACTTTTCGATCCCAACCAGCCGTTTGAGCGGCACCCGATACTGAAGTAAGCTATGCAACCATCTCCTCAGGAGGAATCAAAGTCCGGATTTTTATTGCGAAACCTGCTCAAAGGGCTGGCCTGGTTTGCTGTTATCATCACAGCCTATATCCTGCTTCAAAGCGAGATCGAGGTGTATGAACATGAAATCAAACGATTAGGTGACCAGCTTGGCTTGCTACTCAGCATCTTCACCGTCTCGGAAATTGTTTTTGGCATCATTCCTCCGGAAGTATTCATGCTAATCTGGCGCGCGGGTGAGTTGAGCCAATACATTCTTAACCTGGCGCTGCTCACTGTAATCAGCTATGGAGCGGGCGTGTTGGGATACTACATTGGCTACACGTTTTCAAAAACCGGACTCTACCAAAAAATGCATGCGCGCTACCTCCAGCAGTACGACCGGCAATTGAAAAAGTATGGGGGCTATCTGGTGCTCGTGGGTGCAGTTACCCCGGTTCCATTTTCGGCCACCTGCATGATGGCGGGCTCTGTGCGCCTCAACTTCAAAAACTTTTTGCTGATCTGCATCAGCCGCATTCTGCGCTTTGCACTTTACGGCTGGATGGTCTGGCAGTTTCCGAACTGGTTCATTACGTAGCCCTCGGCTCCGGGGTTTCAGACGCGGATAAAAGAAAAATCGTAAAAAGTTTGTTAAAGCGGCAAACAAATTGTTTTCATTTCGTTGAAACGGAATAAAGCAAGTTTAACTATGAAAACAAGAGTTGGCGCATTGGTCGTGACTTTATTACTAACCGTAATGAGTGCACAGGCAACTGATTGTACAAAAACGAAGTTTGCCTATTGGGTCCTGGAGAACAACGCTATTGTGAAAGGTTCAAGCTTGATTAAACTATACGATTCCCGCAACCAACTAGTACAGGAAATTCGCCTTCAGGGGATTTACCTTGACTTGTCACAAAAGAAGCACCGCAAACTACTGGAAAAGAAGTTGCGCGAGGCAGGTGAACAAGACGTATGGGCCGCGCGCAGAAACTTAATTTCCTGGTCGTAGCAGCAAACGCTCTTTTGCAATTTGGTTTACGGCCTTACGACTGAAGGGTACCGGAAAGTGGCGGTCTTCCGCCCAGCTTTGAAACAGATTTTTATAGAAGGGGCTGGCCGGATCGCCACTTTGGCCCGGGGCATTCGTAAACATGCACTGGTCCCAGTTACTAACGTCTACCACCATTCTGAAAGACGCGCCAGCGTTTTGATTTTCGTTGTGAGTCGTCATGCCGGGCGTGAAACCGTAGCCACCTCGCGGCAGCGGGCCAACATCCAGTTTGGTGCGGGTGGACTCATTTACTGCATTGCTGAGCGGGTGCTTGATTAGCGCATAGTGCAAGCGGCCATACGTCCACTTGGTCATATCATATCCCAGTTTTTCCTGAAGGGTTTTTACGGCATCCGCTAATGCGTGTTCCAGTAATGCAGTTTGGTTATCTGTGGCGGTGAGCCAATGAATCATTCGTGTGGCGGGCAGTGTTGTGATCTGCTGCGCCAAACCGGAAGGAACCATTCGGGCGGCCATCTGCCGGTTCAACTGCTTCTCCCACGCCTGGTAGATGCTGGCAGCAACGGAACCTGCCTCCATGCTGTAATTCCAGTTCAACAGAAGTTTTCGTGCTTGCTCCGTTTCAACGTTTTGGCCGGTGACGTTTTTGAGCAACGGTATTAGCGTGCGGGCGGGTAGCGAGACGTAATCGAACTGAAGCTGCATCATATCGCGCAGTGTCTTTTTCTGGTTGTATTTCAACACTTCATTTATGCGCTGCGCACGGAACGGCTCTGCCCAGCTCCATCCAACCGCATCGCGATGGGTATAACCTGGCGGGATAAGATTTTCGTTGGCGGTTGCCCAAAAACCCTGCTCCGGATTAACCGTGTGGGGTAAAGACTGAATGGGAAGGTAGCCTTCCCACTCGTATCGTCCATCGCCCGGTACAGGCACAAGCCCGTCCCAGTTCTTTCGAACAGGTGCGATACCTGACGCCTGCCATCCGATGTTCCCCTTTCGATCTGCCCAGATCATGTTTTCACCGGGAATAAAACTGTACGTGCACGCCTCGCGAAATTCTTCCCACGATGCAGCCTGATTCATACGCAGGCTGGCCAGATAGGGTGCACTGCCCGGTTCAAGCCAGCCGCATCGAACCGCATAGGCGAGGTGGTGCTTTTCATCGTGGTAGGTTACCGGGCCGTGCCGAGTATACTTATGCTGAACTGCCACTTTTTTGCCTCCCCTCACCACAATGGTATCTGCGATGAGTTTCATGTCTTCCCATCGGCCCTGATAGCGATATTGATTTACATCAAGCGGGTTTAGGTCGTACACGTATACGTCTTCGGCATCAAGCGAAAAAATGGTGAGACCCCAGGCCCCAAAATCATTGTGGCCAATTGAGACGCCAGGAATGGTCGGTTCTCCGCCTCCCACCACGTTCCAGCCAGGGGCATTCAAGTGCACCAGATAGCGCAGCGATGGAGTGGAAAGTGCGCGGTGCGGGTCGTTGGCTAAGATGGGCGAGCCACTCTCGGTCAGCCGCCCGCTGATTATCCAGTTGTTGCTGCCGATTACCCGGGGATCAAACTGCTGAATATTGGCCCAGGCATCGTAGTCAGCGTTTACCAGCGATTCATAACTCTTTTTGTCGGGGTTGGCGAAGGCGTGTACGTCTTCCGGTGAAAATGTGAGTGGCTTGCGGAACGCATCGTAGAGTTCCAGAATCGGGTCGTGTAATCGTTCGCGAATAATAGACGGGTCAATGGATAGTCGTGGATTGCCCGGCTCAAATGCACGTAGTTCCTTGAGTTTTTCTTCGCCCATGGCCATCACCCATCGGGCATACTGAATTTCGTCCTGCGCGTTGCCCAACAGACCCTGGTGGCGCGAAATGACGTCTGCCGGTTTCCACGGCTGAGGATGAATGCCCAGCAACTTGAACTCAATCGGGAGAGTTTCGGGTTTTTGCACGGCCTCCGCAATGCAGGCATTCACTCCCTCGGTGAAGGATTTGATGATTGCTGTGCCCCGTGGATGATAGCGGTTGAATTCTTCTTCCAGATTTCCCCGAAATTGGAAAAGACGGGAACCCATGTCGCGTTTTATTTCCCGCGGCCCCAATATCTCCGCCACGGTGCCGGTGGCTTGTCTGCGCCAGATTTCAAACTGAAATAATCGGTCTTTGGCGGCACAATAGCCCTGAGCAAAAAAGAGATCATGCTCGGTTTGCGCATATATATGATTAACCCCGTTCTTGTCGCGAAGAATCTCAACATGTTTATTCAAACCACTCAATGAGACACTTTGGGTCGACTGACTCTTCACAATTGGACTAGTCAGAATGCCGAAAGCCAGCAACCAGCAGAACTTAAATGCGAATAAGAATTGCAGTAGGTTTCTCATTTGCGTGTAGGGTTAAAGTATCATGTTTGATGGATACCTCGAACAAGTTATAGTTTAATGCGAGCGCCAGGGATGTTGTTTCCACACCGCAATCTTCATAACCCGGATAAAAAATCTTGTGGTGTATTCCCGTGTAAATCTTAGTCTTACCGTGTTTGTCAGCCAGAAAGAATCCCTCGAAATCAACTTTGAAGCTCGTAACTAGTTTTCCGTTTTCACGAAACGAAAACCGGACTTCGCAATCTGGAACTTCCTCGCCAAGCCTAACCAACGACCAATTGCCCAATAGGTTTGGAGGAATTGTTTGCCTTTTTAGTGCTTTCCGAGAAGGCCCACTGAAACACGAAATCAAAAGGCCGCAGAGGCAAAGTATGATTAATGCTTTCACAAAGCAATCCTTTGCACAGCCTCAATAAACCGGTCCAGATCGCGGGTGGTGGTGTAAATATGCGGAGTTACGCGTACAGCATGTACGTTTTCCCATTTGATGGAGACGGTGTGGATCTGATACTCGCTGAAAAGCTTAGACGCTACATCGCCCACGTCCATACCCTCAATGCTGAACGTACCCAGCGCACACGAGTACTCCGGCTTCAGCGAGATGTGGAGTTTCACCCTCGGGTTTTTACTCACCGCCTCGCACCAATACTTTTTCAGGTAATGAAGGCGCTCCTGTTTTCTTTTGGCGCCAATCGCCAGGTGAAAATCAATGGCCTGGCCTATAGCTTGCTCGGGCGCGAATGATCGGGTGCCCAATGCTTCAAACTTGCGGATGTCGGTGCTCTGCGGTTTGTCCGTAGGGAACAGCGGCCATGTTTTGCCAATATGCTCCGGGCGTATGTGCATCAGGCCGGTGCCAAAGGGGGCGCAAAGCCACTTGTGCAGGCTGGTGCCGAAGTAGTCTGAGTTCAGGTCTGAAATCGTGTAGTCGAGGTGAGCAAACGAATGCGCTGCGTCTACGATACTGACGATGCCGCGCTTTCTTGCTTCCGCACAGAGTTTGGCAGCCGGCAAAATTTGGCCGGTCCAGGTGATCAGGTGTGTGATATGCCAGATTTTGGTTCGTGGTGTCGTAGCGGCCACATACGCCCTTACAACAGCGTCATCATCTTCCACCGGCAAGCTCAGGTTAATCCAGTTAATTTTGACGCCATGCCTCAGCTCGCGCTGCTTCCAGGCATGAATCATGTTTGGATAGTCCTGACGGGTCATTACAATTTCATCCCCTTTTGCCAGATCAATGCCCCAGGTGAAAGTCCCCAGTGCCTCGGTGGTGTTGCGGTTGATCGCCAGTTCTTCTGCGCTCACCCCGGCCAGATGGCCAAGTTTTCTTCGAAGAGGCTCACGGCCCTTGTCGAGGATTTGCCACATGTAGTAGGTGGGTCCCTCGTTGCTCAGGTGATAGTAACGGTCAACGGCATCTTGAACAACTTTGGGTTGCGGGCTCACGCCTCCGTTATTCAAGTTCAGAATGTTAGTGGTAACGGTAAACGATTGGGCCATGCGTGCCCACAGGTCTTCCTCATCGGCTGCATCTTCCGGTGTCAGGCGGTTGAGGGATAACAGGGCATCGGATACATCTTCGGCCAGGGCGGCTGACGATATCCCGGTTAGGGAAGCGGCCCCAGCCAGGGTGGCCGATTTGCGGAAAAAGGATCTGCGCGAAAACATGGGTCAAGGATTAGCTCACCCAATGTAATTAAAGGAAATGGTCAGTGGGTACTTTTTGTGACAATCGGTGGCCCCGATTATTCCATGTCGCGCAATTCGATTTCCAGCGCCCGTGTGCTGATGTATATCTCATTTAGCGACAACACCAGAGACAGGAGCAGAAACGTGAGACTGAGGCCGAAGGTGGTATAGGCCCAGCCTTCGTGTTGCAGGTAGATGAAAAGCATGCTGAGCACGCAGAGAAAAAAGCTCACGATGCTGCTGGCCTGCATTTGCTTGATCAATGACAGCCGCCTCCTCAGGTTGCGGATTTGCTCTTTGATTAATTCGCGTCTGTTTTCATGTTCTTTGTAATCCAGGTTCAGTTTGCGGATGAGCGTGGCCAGGCCCAGGAAGCGATTGGTATAGGCGAGCATCATCAGGGTGATGGCCGGAAACAACAGGGCTGGCGTATTGATCGAAATCATCATAGCAAAGAGCGATTGGTTAACTGTTCGCGAAGATCGCCCGGTGACAGGAAGTGGATGGTATCCAGCCCCAGCGCCCGGGCGGTTTCAATATTGGCCCGGTTATCATCAATAAATAGCGCACGATGGGGTGTTACCTGGTAGCGATCAAACAAAATGTGAAAAATATCCGGAAAGGGTTTGCGCGTTTTTTCAACACCCGACACCACAATGCCCTCGAACCAGTGCAGGAAATGGAAATTTTCCAGCGCCCATGGAAATGTTTCAGCCGACCAATTGGTGAGCGCGTACAACCGGTGCTGTTTTTTGTTACGCAGCGCTTCGAGTACGTTCACAGTGCCGTGGATGGGGCCACGAATGGTTTCCTGCCAGCGATCGTACCAGGCGCGTATGGCGGTTTCGTGTTGGGGAAACCGGGCCACCAGTTCTTCGGTTGCGATCGAAAAGGATCGCCCCGCATCTTGTTGCTCGTTCCACTCGGGCGTGCAAACGTTTTTTAAGAACCAGTCCACTTCGTCCTCGGTCTTGAACAGCGAGCGGTATAGGTAACGCGGGTCCCAGTCAATCAATACGCCACCAAGATCGAAGATGATAGTATCGAATTTTTGGGATTGGTTCTGCATACAAATCAGCAAGCGTAAAGGTACGTAGTGCAGGCGGGCGGTGTTGGCAAAAGCCGTGTTAAAGTTTCTTGATCGCAGAAACTATTTTTTCCCAAATGCCCATTTCAGAAAATGGGGCATAGCCTCAGCCCAGGTTTTGTGGTTGTGCTCTCCGCCTTCCATCTCCAGGTATTGAATATCGCGGAAGGGGCGATAGCCGCGCTTGGTGAGTTCGGCAATCAGGTCAAGGGTATCGTCAATGGAGTCAATAATGCCGTTGTGGTTCCGGTCGCCTGGTTCATCGCGTGTGCCGGTCTGAAACCAAAACCGCATGCCCGGTTTAAACTTGCCTTTTCGAATGGCCAGGTGCATGATGCGGTCGCGGTCATCAGCATAGAACCGGCTGTGCGCATCGCGCTTGCGCCACCAGAGTGACCCGCTAAATACGCCCACTTTTCCAAACATCTCCGGATGTTCCCAGGCAATGTCAAGAGCGGAAAGCCCGCCCATGGAGTAGCCGGCAATGGCGCGCTGCGAAACGGCAGTTTCAATAGGGTATCGGTAAAGCAGGTAGGGTATCAGTTCGCTGGTTATAAATTTGGCGTATGCCTTTGCCTTGCGGCCGCGCCCGCGGTAGTCAGCCCGGCTGCTCACACCATATTCCTGCAGCCGGTCACCCGCCACGACTCCTGCAACAATTACGGGTTCTATAGCCTGTTCGGCTTCCAGTTTGTCCAGCGTTTCGATTAACCGGACGGCTGTGTTATCCTGACCATCGTTTAAAATCAGCAGCGGATACTTGCGGCCGGGTTCAAACTGAATGGGGCGAATAACCTCCACTTCCACGATGCGATCGAGCAATTTGGTGTGCGTATCGCGGTAAAAGTCCGATTGGTAGAAAGAAGGATGATTTTCCTCCTTCTCGCCTGGCTGGGTATTGGTAAATTCTACGGTTTCCAAGTACTTTTAGAGTTGTAAAAATAGACAAAGCTGAGTTATGTACGAGCATCATCACCGGTGGTATTCGCCCAGCCTGGGCCGCGATATTGACGTACTGGCCTTCGGTACACGTGGCTACCCGGTTATTCTTTTCCCAACTTCCATGGGGCGCTACTATGAGAACAAGGACTTCAAACTGCTCGATAGCGTAGCCTGGTTTGTCGATAACGGACTGGTGAAGATCTATTGTCCGGATAGCATTGATGAACTGAGCTGGTATAACAAAAACATTCACCCCTCCGATCGGGTGCGCAACCACATCTGGTACGATCAGATGATCCGGCACGAATTGGTGCCGTTGGCGCAACGCGAAACCGGAGTAGGCCGGGTGGCCACTGCCGGTTGCAGTTTTGGCGGTTACCATGCCACCAATTTTGGGTTCCGTCACCCGGATGTTACCAGGTACATTTTCAACATGGGGGCGGCATTTGATATCCGCGATCAGGTAGATGGACATTACAACGATGATGTCTACTTCAATAATCCGTTGGATTTTCTGCCGGGCGCGAACAATCCCCACTTCCACGACATGTTTGTGGTGCTGGGCACCGGCACACACGATATGTGCTGGGATGCCAATGAAAAGCTCGCTGGCATTCTCCGTCAAAAGGGCATCCAGCATTGGCTGGACGTACGCCATCAGGCCCCGCACGATTGGCCTGCGTGGCGCGAAATGTTTCCTCACTACCTCTCCCTGATCAAGTAGGTTGACTATAAAATCACTTTATGTTGGCATTGCGCTGCTGGTATGGCCGGCAGCGTTTTGTTTTTCTGCTGTGCAGATTTCCGAAATGGTGGAGATTGGCGGAATCCGCCAGTATATCGAAATACGTGGCCTGGGCGAGCAAAGCCCATTGTTGCTTTTTTTTCACGGTGGCCCGGGCAATTCTGTAACGAAGCGCGCATCGGCTTTTACATCCGAGCTTCAAAAGCACTTTCTGGTAGTCCTTTGGGATCAGCGAAACAGCGGGCAAACGCGCGAGTTGAATGCGCCATCTCACCAACTCAACCTGGCGTTAATGGAGTCCGATGCACTGGAGTTGATCCAGTATTTGCTGAAGAGGTTCAGGCAGCCGAAACTGTTTCTCTTTGGTCATTCCTGGGGTGGATTTCTGGCGTTGCGCATAGCTGCGAGCCACCCCGAACTCGTAAAGGCTTGTATGGCCGTAAGCCCCATGATTTACCAGGAGCAGAGCGAGCGGGAGTCACTCGCCTGGATGCTGGATAAGGCGAGAAGCAGCAATAATGCAAAAGCAATCACAGAACTGGAGCAGGTGAATGTTCCGTTTGAGAATGCAGACCACCTTTACTGGCACCGCTACTGGCTGGCGAGGTTTTCGGGGAATCGGCCACCGGACCGTGAATTTGTAAAACGCTGGTCTGTCGAGTGGCTGGCGCTCTTAAACGAGGCATCGCGCGTGAATTTGATGGCCGGGCTGGCCGATTGGCAGGTACCGCTATTCCTCTTTATTGGCGGCCGCGATTACCAGACTCACTATAACCTGGCCCGCGAATTTTTTACCCATGTGAAAGCCCGAAAAAAGGACTTATTTTGGTTTCCGAATTCGGGCCATAACCTGCTGTTCAGCGACTCGCGCAAGGTGCAAGAGCAGGTTATCTCAATTCTGAACGATCAGGAAATTCAGTAACACAAATTCAGATTTAACCTTTAACCGATGAAAAAGATTGGAGTCCTTCATGGCATGGAGCGTTCATTTCCCATGGCCTTTGTCGATCGCGTAAACCGAATGGGATTAAAAAATATCAAAGCCGAGCATCTGGAAATCGACATGGTGCAGCAGGGTGAGTCTTGCGGATTTGATGTCATCATCGACCGCATTTCGCAGGATGTGCCGTTCTATCGGGCGGTTTTAAAAAATGCGGCCAGCACCGGAACAGCCGTGATCAACAATCCCTTCTGGTGGAGCGCAGACGAGAAATTTTTCAACAATGCGCTGGCGGTCAAACTTGGAGTGCCGGTACCTAAAACGGTGTTGCTCCCTTCGCACGACAAACCTACCGATACCCAGGACTCTTCGTTTGCCAATCTCAGATTCCCGCTGAGCTGGGATCAGATCTTCAGTCATATCGGGTTCCCCGCCTACATGAAGCCACACGCGGGCGGTGGATGGAAAAGCGTGTACAAGCTGCGCGACCCGGCCGACTTCTTCGAGAAATTCAAGGAAACCGGTCAGTTAGTTATGATGCTCCAGGAGGAAATTGTGTTCCAGGAATATTTTCGCTGTTATTGCCTGGGGCGCAAGTACGTGCGCATCATGGAATACGAGCCACGCAACCCGCATCACCTGCGGTATGTTGTCAACCGGGGCCCTGCGTCTGAGAAATTGCTGAAGACGGTACATGACTACGTGCTGAAGCTGAACGAGGCTTTAGGCTACGACTTTAATACGGTGGAGTTTGCTGTGCGCGATGGTGTACCGTACGCCATCGACTTCTGTAACCCCGCCCCCGATGCCGATGTAAACTCGGTAGGTCAGGAGAATTTTGAATGGGTGGTGGAACACGCGGCACGCATGGCGGTAGAACGGGCTGAAATGCACCAGCCAGGCAAGGATAATCTAACCTGGGGCACCTACGTGAGCGATGGAGCCGCTAATTTTCTCAAATCAACCAAGAAGTAGTTTAATTCGGGCAAGGCCATTGAGTATGGAAAAGTTTACACTGGGCGTGGAGGAGGAGTACATGGTAATCGACCCGCACACGCGCGAGTTGAAGTCGCACGACCAGCGAATTGTTGAGATTGCCTCGAACAGCACGCTGAAAGATTCAGTGAAGGCTGAAATGCACCAGGCCGTAGTTGAAGTCGGCACGGGTGTGTGCGAAAATATCCAGCAAGCCTTCGAGGAAATTAAATTCCTTCGCAAGTCGGTGTCGGATATTGCCAGGGGGCTGGATCTTCGTATTGGAGCCAGCGGAACTCATCCGTTTTCACATTGGTCGCAGCAGTTGATTACACCCAACCCACGGTACGATGCCATTGTGAATGAAATGCAGGAGGCGGCTCGCTCCAATCTCATCTTCGGCCTTCATGTGCACGTGGGCATCAAAGACAAAAACCTGGCGATTCACATTATGAATACTGTGCGGTACTTTTTGCCGCATGTCTACGCCTTATCCTGCAACTCGCCTTTTTGGGAGGGGCGTAACACAGGATTCAAGTCGTTCCGCACTAAGGTGTTCGACAAGTTTCCACGCACGGGTTTGCCGGATTACTTCAGCGACTGGGATGATTTTAAAAATTATGTCAATCTCCTGATTAAGACCGGCTGCATCGACAACGCCAAAAAAATCTGGTGGGATGTGCGCGTGCATCCTTTTTTTGATACGATTGAATTCCGGATTTGCGATGTACCCATGCGCGTGGAAGAATCGATCGCGATAGCCGCCCTGTTTCAGGCCATTGTGGCCAAGTTGTATAAGCTGCGGCAACAAAACATGAGCTTTATTCTGTATAATCGTGCGCTCATCAACGAGAACAAGTGGCGCGCTTCGCGCTACGGCATTGACGGCAAACTCATCGACTTCGGAAAGCAATCTGAAGTGGATGCCCGTGCCCTGATTCTGGAACTGCTGGATTTTGTGGATGACGTGGTGGATGAATTGGGCAGCCGCCCGGCTATTCAGTATGTACACGAAATTTTGAAAAGCGGAACCGGTGCCGACCGCCAGTTGGCTGTGTATAAGCAGTCGGGGAAGCTTGAGCGGGTGGTGGACTACATAACGGAGCAAACGATAGCTGGTACCTGATTTTTTCAGCATAACCCCGTTCGATTTTGGTAACTTTGCCTCAGATTTTCGCGTGAGTCAGTCGTCAAACATCCGGATTGCCGTACTTGATATGTACGAGGGTATGCCCAACGAGGGTATGCGCTGTATCCGGCAACTGATTGAAGAGTTTGAGGCTGACTGTCACATGCCGGTGAAGTATGATGTCTTTGATGTGCGGTTGAAGTGCGAAGTGCCGAGCCCCGAGTACGACATTTACATCAGCAGTGGCGGGCCCGGTAGCCCGCTCGAAAGCGAAGGTTCGCTTTGGGAGCGAAAGTATTTTGCCCTGATGGACCAGATCCACCAGTTCAATAGTGCCACCATAGGCCCGCGAAAACATGTTCTGTTGATTTGTCATTCATTCCAGGTGTATTGCCGTCAATACGGCTATGGAATGGTCAGCAAGCGCAAGAGTACTTCTTTCGGAGTAATGCCCGTACACCACACCTTTGAAGGCATGCATGAGCCACTGTTCCGGAGCCTGGGCGATCCCTTTTATGTGGTGGATTCGCGCGATTACCAGATCACGCAGCCAAATCATGACAAGATCAAGGAACGGGGCGGGTCTGTGCTCTGCCTCGAAAAATTCAGGCCGCATGTTGATCTGGAGCGCGCGGTAATGTCCATCCGGTTTGATGACGCCTTCATCGGCATGCAGTTTCACCCGGAAGCGGACGCGCCCGGCATGCGCATGTACTTGTTGCGCGAGGACAAAAAAGAGATCGTCATTGAGAAGCACGGAGAAAAAAAGTATTGGGACATGCTTGACCACCTGAATGATCCCGATAAAATTATGGCCACCTACCACGCAGTGGTGCCTCGCTTTCTCATGCAAGGGCTGAAGACCAACCTGGTAGCTGCACTGTCATGATTGCTGATGCCCGCGCCCGATTTAACCGATCGTTCTCCGAGGACAAGTACCGTCATTTTCTCGAAGACCTCAATACCAGCTATCAGCAAAACGTCACCTTCCGCGTGGCGGAGACACCCGTGTTCATCCCGCGGCAGCTACGCGAAAAGCTGCTGACGGCTTCGAATGATATCATCGATGTGATCATTCGCGATGACTATGCGAAGATGGTCCAAAATGCCATCCCGCCACATCTGGTAGTGCCCAACCAGACACCCCACACGTTGTTTCTCGCCCTCGACTATGCCGTAGTAATGGGGCCCGATGGCTCATTGGAGCCGCAACTCATCGAGATGCAGGGATTTCCGTCCCTTTTCGGCTGGCAGGATTTCGTTGCCCTCAAGTACCGCGAGCACTTTGATGTGCCAGCGCAGTTCTTCAATCATTTCAACCTGACGGAGGAGCAATATCGGCAGCGCATCAGCCAGGCCATCGTGAATGGCCATGACCCGCGCGAGGTTGTGCTGCTGGAGATCGACCCGATGAAGCAAAACACAGCTATCGATTTTGCGGTGACCCGGCAAATGACGGGAGTAGAAGCTGTTCACATTGGCGATGTAGAACGCGAAGGCCGACAACTCTTCTACCGAAGGGACGGCCAGCGCACGCCCATTCGCAGAATTTACAACCGGGTGATCTTCGATGAATTGGTGAAGCGCACGGATTTGAATTTGCAGTTTAACCTCACTGAAGATGTCGAAGTTGAGTGGGCCGGTCACCCCAACTGGTTCTTCCGCATCAGCAAGTACACCATGCCTTTTATCCAGAGCCGTTTTGTACCCGAGTGCCGTTTCCTGCATCAGTACACCGCATTTCCGGATGACCTGGAGAATTATGTACTCAAACCGCTGTTCTCGTTTTCGGGCACTGGCGTTATCTTCCATCTTACCAGGGCGGACCTCGAAGCCATTTCGCCTGAACATCGTCACGAATTTTTGCTTCAACGCAAGGTGAAGTATGAACCGGTTGTACAAGCACCCGATGGCCAGGTGAAAGTGGAAATCCGCATGCTGTTTTTGTGGGAAGATGGCAAACCTCGGCCTGAACCCGTCACCAATCTGGCGCGGCTCAGCCGCGGTGACATGATAGGCGTAAAGTACAACAAGGACAAAACCTGGGTCGGGGGGTCGGTTTGCTTTTTTGAGCCTTAGCTGTTTCGGGCACCCATCACGACACGATCCTTACCCGCAAAGTCTTTCAGGATATTCACGTTTACCAGTCCGGATTGTTCGTAGAGGTTTGCAACCTCGCGGCCAAGGCGCTCGTGTACCTCGGTGATCAAAGCACCACCGGGGCTAAGATTTTCAACTGAAATGCCGGCCAGTGCACGGTAAAAAACCAATGGGTCTTGCTCGGGAACAAAAAGGGCCAGGCCGGGCTCATACTTCGTTACGTTCTCCGCCATTTTATTTTTTTCATTAGCAGGAATGTAGGGTGGATTGCTGACCAGCAAATCAAAAAAACTTCCCGGCTTGTCTGTAAGGATGTTCATCCTTTTCCATTGCACACCTGCCTGAAGGCGTTGCCCGTTGAATCGGGCCACCTGCAGGGCATCCTCACTAATGTCGGCACCCGTGACGTCAGCCATTGTCAGATGATGCTGAAGGGCGATGGCGATACATCCGCTGCCCGTGCACGCGTCAAAAATTTTTGGTTGTGCAAGTAGTTTTGCGTGCAGCAGCGCCTGTTCTACAATCAGTTCGGTTTCGGGCCGGGGAATCAGCACAGAGGGATTGACATAAAATGACAGACCGCAAAAATGAGCTTCGCCCAATACATACTGCACAGGCTCGTGACGAGCCACTCGGTTCAGGGCGCGTTCGAACGCTTCTGTCATGCGAAGAGTCGTAGGAACAGCAGCCAGAATCTGGTTTCGGCTATGGCCAGTCGCTTTTTCTACGATAAGAAAGGCAATCGCTTCAGCTTCATCGGGCCCGTAAAGAGGCTTCAGTTGCCTTACCGCTGAATTGAACAGAACTTTGGAATTGGTGGCGTTCTCCACAATATTTGTTGCTCGAAAGATAGCCAATGACAGACGAACGGTACATGCAGCGCGCGCTGGAGCTGGCGTTGGGAGGCGAGGGCCACGTGAGCCCGAATCCCCTCGTGGGCTGTGTGTTGGTGAAGGAGCAACAAATTATCGGGGAAGGATGGCATCGGCAGTATGGCCACGCTCATGCTGAAGTCGAAGCCCTCGAATCCGTGACAGATAAAGAACAGATTGCGGGCTCAACCGTGTTTGTCAACCTGGAGCCATGTTCACATGTTGGTAAAACGCCACCCTGTGCCGATCGGTTGATCCGGGAAAAAGTCGCCCGTGTGGTAATTGCCAATGAAGATCCTAATCCGCTGGTAAATGGGGCAGGCATAAAAAAGCTGAGAGATGCAGGCATCGAGGTGGTTACCGGAGTGCTGGAAGGCCGGGGCCGCGAGTTGAACCGGAGGTTTTTTCTGTTTCACGAAAAGCAACGGCCCTATGTTATACTCAAGTGGGCGCAAACATTCGACCGGTTTATCGCACACCCAAATGGCGATTCGAAGTGGATCAGTAATGAATATTCACGTCAATGGGTGCATCGATGGCGTGCTGGCGAGGCTGGGGTGCTGGTGGGCACAAAGACAGCAGCCCACGACAACCCACAGCTGACCGTGCGCGATTGGACCGGCCCGCAGCCGATCCGCATTGTAATCGATCGGTTTCTCCGATTGCCGGAGCGCCTGGCGTTATTTGATCGTAAGCAGCCTACGTTGAGTTACAACCTGCTGAAACATGAGCACCACCCCAATCTGGCACTAGTCCGGCTCGGTGAAGAGAATTTTCTCCGCGACATGCTTCATGATTTGCATCAGCGCAATATTCAATCTGTGATTGTGGAAGGTGGCGCAATGACTCTTCGGCTCTTTATCGAGGCCGGGCTTTGGGATGAGGCGCGGATTTTTACCTCTCAACGTTCTTTTGGAAAAGGGATATCGGCACCATCGCTGTCCGGCCGCAGAACAGCTACCCATGATAGTCAGGGAGATCGTTTGGATATCATCAGAAACGAATCACCATCCTAAGCCGGTGCCGCTAAAATAGAATTCAGGTTTTTTGAAGTGCCGGGCCTGCCTGCTGTTATACATGGCGAAAGCTTCATCGGCCTGCCGGTAGGATTTTCGCTGAAGGGGAATTCCGGCAACCACCAGCGCGGCTCCGCCTGCGGCTATCGCCCAGTCGGGCTCACCGCCACCAATCATTGTTCCAACCTGAAAGCCGATCAAGAGCCCACCGGCTGCGCCCAGGATAGCTGAAAACGTCTGGTTGGATCTCGCTTTGTTAAATGTCTCAAGTGCCAGGGGCTGTTTGGCCAGCACCTCGCGTACCTGTCGCATGGCCAGTTCGGTTGAATCCAGATAATACCGAACAGAGCCGAAGCCGCGCTCCATGCGAAGTTGTTGCGCGAAGCCGGTGCCGCCAAGACACAACAGGCAGGCAAAAAGTATTTTGAATTTCATAAATCTGTTAATTTTCCAATCATCGCAAATTTTTTAAACACTTCGTCCGTGTGCGGGGCATCCGGCAATTCGTGAGTCAGATCTTGCCCGGCCCAATGCTCGTAGTGTTTTCCGTTTTTCCAAAGTCGCGAACCGGAAACATCATACACATCACCTTTGTAGGCAATCCACACTTGTGGCTTATCCTGCCCGTTGCGCAGCGCCAGTTGGGCCCTGGTGATCTGAAGCAAGCCCATTACGTGCGCGAGGTGAGGTGGTGATAGTCCTTCAGCACGGTGTACAAGAATTTTACCGGGGGCAAATCGGTTTGAATGCCGTGCATCTGCCTCAATTTTTCGGTGAGGTGCAGCACGGGTTGAATGTTGCCCATCTGGCGATTCATCTCCAGCGCGTCTTTGATCAGTTTAATGTCAGTTGCCTGTAGCTGAATAACCATGGGGAAAGTTACGGCATGATCTTCCTGCAGCGCCTGAATGATCTCCTGGCTTGTGCGCACCACCGGCCGCTCCATTTTTACTACTGTTGTGCCGGCCGCCAGATCGCCCAGGCGCTGACCGTTTTTTGACAGCAGGATGCATGTGATGGCTACCGAGCCGAATATCCAAAAATCGATCGGTGATAAGATCCAGCGCAGGATATAATTGCCGATCGTGGGTGACTCACCATCGAGGCGCACCACCTTCAGGTTCAATGCCCTTTTTCCCGGGGTTTGACCATTCATGGCGATCTCGAAAATCAGATGGTAGAAAAAGATGGGCAGGTAAAACAACACCACTACCCACTCGGCCATGAATTCGGTCTCGGCCAGCACCCAAAAGATGAGTATCGAGTAAGCCAGCAAAATGAGGCTGTCGATGATAAGCGCCAATATCCGGTCGAAAACACCGGCCACCGGGTAGTCGATCAATACATGTTGGGCCGTTCGTACCTGAATGGTGGGCATAGTTGGAAATTGTGCTCCTCGCTTTCGGTTTTCAAGTTATATTTCCACTCGTAAAACCCCAAACGCATGTTGCGGATATCCACCAAAGCCAGCTTGTATCTTTTTCTGTTAGCCCTGCTCACCTGGTCATGTGCCGAGAAACGGCCGGTCGACCGAATGACAGACGAGCAGTTGCAGACGTTTGCGGATGAATTGGCCCACCGATACATTTTAACCGATGGCCATGTTGATCTGCCATACCGCCTGAAGATGCGCAACTTCCAACTCGAGCGCGAATACCTGGGTATCCCGATCAGCACTACGGAGGGTGACTTTGATTACGAGCGGGCGAAGAAAGGCGGGCTGGATGCTCCCTTTATGTCGGTGTACATCCCTTCTTCGTATCAATTGCAACCCGATAATGGAAAAGCGCTGGCCGATTCGCTTATTAACATGGTGCGGGGAATAGCGGAGGCCCACCCGGATAAGTTTGGCGTGGCGACCAGCGTGGCGGATGTGCGAGCCAATTTTGCCCAGGGGAAAATCTCGTTGCCAATGGGCATGGAGAACGGTGCTCCGATTGGAAGTGACATCGCCAACGTGAAGTACTTTTTCGACCGCGGTATCCGCTACATCACGTTAACTCACGGTAAGGACAATCAAATCTGCGATTCCAGCTACGACACTACTCACACCTGGAATGGGCTCAGTCCATTCGGGGAACAGGTGGTGAAGGAAATGAACCGCGTGGGAATCATGGTAGACATTTCGCATGTAGACGACAGCACGTTCTATGATGTGTTGAAGATTACCCGGGCGCCCTTGATTGCTTCGCACTCCTCGTGCCGCGCGTTCACCCCCGGCTTTTGGCGCAATATGAGCGATGAAATGATTGTGGCGCTCGGCAAAAACGGAGGGGTGATCCAGATCAACTTTGGCTCCACATTTCTTGACTCGGCTGTGCGGGCCGGCAACGAAGAGAGCCGCAAAAAGCTGCAGGCAATTTTGGCCGAACGGAAGCTCTCGTTTCGTGACTCGCTGGCCCGGCCGATTATCGATGAGTTCCGCAAGGCTAACCCCAACCTCTACGCTGATGTTAAAACAGTGGCCGACCACATCGATCATGTTGTGAAGCTGGCCGGTATCAACCATGTGGGGCTGGGCTCCGACTTTGATGGTGTAGGCGATTCGCTGCCCACCGGTCTGAAGGATGTGAGTCAGTACCCCAACCTGATCTACGAATTGCTAAAACGCGGATACACCGAAAGCGACATTGAGAAGATCTGCGGAGCCAATGTGCTGCGGGTGTGGAGCAAGGTTGAGCAAGTTGCTGCCGGCAACTGATTTGCCCCGGCATCCCGCTGAAAACTAGGGCGCTATCCGCCCCCGGCAAGTTTTTTTGCCAAATCGGCCTTCTTCCTCTAATTTCCGACTTTTGGAGGTATGCGCGAGGCGGCATTTGTGAAGCAAAACATGACCCGGTGGCAGGAGTATGAGAAATCTCTGAACTCCGGCACTCCGTTGCTGCCCGATAAAAAGGCCGAAATTTTTATACAACTCACAGACGATCTCTCCTTTGCCCGCACGCAATACCCGGATAGTGAAACCACGCACTACCTCAATCACCTGAGTGCGAAGATTCACGCCAACATCTACAAGAACAAAAAGGAAGACCGAAGCCGGTTTATTACGTTTTGGACCCGCGAACTGCCTGCCTTATTTGCGCACTTGCGTAAACCCGTGTTGTATGCGTTCCTGATTTTTGGCCTGGCCGCTGCCGTTGGCTCGGTATCCGTTCTCAATGACGATACCTTCATACGGCTTATTCTGGGCGATGGCTATGTGAACATGACACTCGAAAACATTGAGAAGGGGCAACCTCTGGGGGTCTACGCAAAATCAGGCGAGCTCGACATGTTCTTTTACATTACATTCAATAACATTCGGGTTTCGTTTACCGCATTTGCAGCCGGCATTTTGTTATCAGTAGGCACGGGCATGCTATTGTTTTATAACGGCATCATGGTCGGAGCGTTTTTTACCTTCTTTTACCAGAAGAACCTTCTGGTGGATTCCATTTTCGTGGTGATGCTGCACGGCACCATAGAGTTGTCGGCCATCGTGCTGGCGGGCGCTGCCGGGTTGCACATGGGCAATGCCATCTTATTTCCGAAAACGTATAGCCGGTATGATTCTTTCCGGCAGGGAGCCAAAGATGGTTTAAAAGTAGTCATGGGGCTGATGCCCTTTTTTATCATAGCCGGATTTATTGAGTCGTTCGTGACCCGATACGCCAACATGCCTTTTGTGATCAAAGGGCTGATTGTTATCGGCTCGATGTGGCTGATCATTTACTATTTTTTCATTTACCCCTTACGCTTCCGTCATGGACCAAAAAATTGAGATGCGCAAAATGCGCGACTTCAGTGCCAAGATTAACGCTACGTTTGAATTTCTACGGCAGAATTTCAAGGCGCTTTTTAAAAGCATGTTGTTCCTGGCGGGCCCGCTGCTGCTGCTGCAGGGAATATTTTTCAACTTCTATCAAAAGGCCGCCACCGACATTACAGCCCTTGGAAACGAGAATTTTCTGGAGTTCTACGCGCAATTGATGATCTGGATTGGATTGTTGTTGGTGTTTTCCATTCTTAGTTATTCCGTAACGCTTATCGTAGTCAATGAGTATATTCGACTATATGAGTCTCGCTCGTTCCCATCAAAGATTGAGCCTTCTGATATCTGGCCTCGGGTAAAGTCACTTACGCTGCCGCTGATTGGGGTTTCGATTGCAGTGGCGATCATTTTAATGGTAGCGCTTGTCTTTCTCATCGTGCCATTCTTCTATCTGGCCGTGGTGCTGTCGTTATTGGGTCCGCTGCTGGTAATCGAAGGCAAGGGGTTTGGAGAAGCCTTCTCGCGGTGTTTCTCGCTGATTACCGAAAAGTGGTGGAGTACCTTTGGGTTAATTTTTGTTACCTCGCTCATCAGCGTGTTCATGGCCATGATGTTTTCCATCCCGCAAAGCATATTGAATATTATGCTGATGGTGCACAAAACCAATGGAGAATCCGCTCCGCTGTGGCAGGAGGTTGCGTTTCTACTTTCAAATATTATCTACTCGCTGGGCGGATCGTTGCTGCAGTCCATCCCGATTATTGCCATCGCTTTTCAGTATTACAACCTGGTGGAGCGCAAAGAGGCGGCCGGCCTGATGGCCAAGCTCGACACGTTTGGGCAAGCACCGCAAGCCGGAAGTGCACAGAATGCCAATGAAACGTATTAGCCTACTGGTTTTTATCTGCCTGGCGTGGCAGGCGGCATTTGCGCAGGCTCCGGATACCACCCGGCTAACCTGGCGAAAGCTGGACGCAACAGAGCGCCAGGCTTTTCTGGACGATAGCGATTATCAATATGGTCGGCCCCAGGAAGGCCTTACTGCATGGCAGCGATTCCTGATGTGGTTCTTTAATCTGTTGAGTGAAATTTATCGCTTCGCTACGCAAACGCTGTTGGGCCAGATCATTACGTACACACTCTGCTTTGTATTCATTGTTTGGGTTATTCTCAAACTGTTGAACGTGGAGGTGAAGAACCTCTTTTATCCGCAGGTAGCGGCAAAAGGCCAGGTGGCTGCGGCAGCCTCCACTGATATCGCGGAGACAAACTTTGAGCATGCCATTGCAACTGCCGTGCAACAGGGAGATTTTCGCGAAGCCATCCGGCTCACGTTTCTCTTTGCGTTACAAAAGCTTGCCGACAGCGGCCGCATTCAGTTGGTTGCGGGCAAAACAAACGATGAGTACCTGTATGAGATGGGTCAACACCCCGCCCGCATGCCAGTTCAAACCCTGCGCTATTATTTTGACTACACCTGGTATGGGGATTTTAAAGCCGATGAGCGCGTTTACGAGCAGGTGAACCAAACCTTCCGCGACTTTACTAGCAGGCTGAAATGAAGCGGGAGACCCGATACATCCTCATTCTGGTGATTACAGCCCTTGTTTTTGTGGCCGTGCAATTGGTGGCGCCAAAGCCGATCAATTGGAATCCTACATACGATCCTTCGGATAAAAACCCGTTTGGTGCCTATGTGGTCAAAAACCTGATGGCCGACCTATTCCCCGGTCAGCCGCTTGAGGCAAACAACCTTACGATTTATGAGTTGAGTAAGGAATTGGGCGTTGAAGATAACTTGTTAAGCATGAGCACCACGTTTCAGCCCGATGCGGAGTCTGTGCGGGTGCTCATGGGCAAGATCGATAGTGGTGCGCACGCGTTTATCTCGGCCTACTATTTCTATGAGACGTTTGCCGACACGTTGAATTTGTATGTTCGCGATATTCTTTCTGAAGAACTGGAGCAGGCGGTCAATCTGAATGATACAGTCAGTCTGAAATGGCTCAACCGCCAATGGCCGAAGAAGAGTTTTTACTACAAACTTGAGAATGTAACGAATTACTTCGTTCATCTGGACTCTATCCCGTATCCGGTTTCCGTGATTGCGACTAACGACTGGAACTACCCGGTTACCATCAAAGTGAACATCGGCAAGGGCTACCTCATTCTGAATACAACTCCTCTGGCCTTCACCAACAACTACATGCTCACAGCCCGCAATCACGAGTTCATCGAGAAAACATTTTCTTACCTGCCGGTGGCGCCCGTGGTGTGGACCAACTACTACCAAACCGGCAGGCTCGAGCCCACAACTCCGCTGCGATACATCCTAAGCCAAGAGCCGCTTCGCTGGGCTTACTACCTGTTGATCGGGGGCGTTTTTTTGTACGTACTGGTGGAAGCGAAGCGCAGGCAAAGGTTTATACCCATTATCCGCCCCTTGCGGAACTCCACCCTGGAGTTCGTGCGGACTATTGGCAACATGTACTGGCAGGCACGTGACTATAAGGCTGTGGCTGAAAAGAAAATATTGTTTTTTATGGAGCGAGTGCGCACGCATTTTTTCCTCGCAGGCGAGTCGGCCGATACGTTTGCGCAGGCCCTCGCACACAAGTCGGGCAACGCCCTGCAGGATACCGAGCAGTTACTGGCCCTCATCCAGGTAATTCAATTTGCCCCGGTGGTTACACCGCAGATGCTGAGTGACCTGAACGGACGAATGGAGAAGTTTAAATTTTAACCTCGTATACATGGAAGAAGTTTTCAAGAATCGCATTGATCTGAGCCGGCTGCACGACCGCGTTCAGCAGATCAAGACCGAGATTGGTAAAGTGATTATCGGGCAGGAGGCCATGGTCGAATTAATGATTACGGCCATCTTCTCGCGCGGACACGTTTTGATTGAAGGCGTGCCGGGTGTCGCCAAAACACTTGCAGCCAAACTGCTGGCCAAAACCATTGAGGCGAAGTTTTCCCGCATTCAGTTTACACCCGACCTGATGCCATCGGATGTACTCGGTACTTCGGTGTTTAATCCACGCAACACCGAATTTGAGTTTCGACCCGGCCCTGTTTTCGCAAACGTGGTGCTCATCGATGAGATCAACCGCTCACCCGCCAAGACTCAGGCTGCTTTGTTTGAAGTGATGGAAGAGCGCCAGGTTTCCATTGACGGCAAAACCTATTCCATGACTGAGCCCTTTCTGGTGCTCGCCACGCAAAATCCTATCGAGCAGGAGGGTACCTACCGGCTGCCCGAGGCCCAGCTCGACCGCTTCCTGTTTAAGATTGCCGTTGGCTACCCGACACTTGAGGAGGAGGTGCGCATACTGGCCGAGAACGGGCAACAAGACCAGCGCGAGCAGTTGGCGCGAATTGCAAGTGTACTTACCGCGCAGGAGATTCAGGAATGCCGGGAGCTGATCCGGCAGGTTCATGTGGAGGAAAGACTGCTCGGCTATGTTGCGCGCATCGCACAGGAAACCCGGGCCAATCCCTCGCTTTATCTTGGCGCATCACCCCGCGCCTCGGTGGCGTTGCTCAATGCCTCCCGCGCCCTGGCCGGCATACGCGGTCGAGATTTTGTTACGCCAGAGGATGTGAAAACGCTGGCTGTACCGGTACTGCGCCATCGCGTTATGCTTACTCCCGACAAGGAGATGGAAGGGTTGCAGGTCGATGAGGTTATCCGCCAGATTGTGAACAAGGTTGAGGTTCCGCGGTGAGGTTTATCCGATCCATATTTTTTACCCCCGTTTTTTTTCAGGTGCTCGGTGGCCTGGCAACTCTTTCTTTGTTGGCCTATTGGTTTGGGTGGCTGTTGCCGGTGGTGAAAGTTTCTTTCTTGTTTTTTGTCATCCTCACCATTGTTGACATATTGATCTTGTTTGTGAAGCCAGTGGGCGTTTCGGTCGTCCGTCATTTGCCGGAGAGGCTTTCGAACGGAGATGCCAACACCATTAACCTCAATGTGCGCAATGGTTATTCATTTACCGTGGCCGTGGAGGTGATCGATGAAATACCGGCCCAGTTTCAGGAGCGATCGTTTTCACTCACACTTCGCCTGCAACCGGGCGAAGCCCGGCACCTGAACTACGCGTTGCGTCCGGTGAAGCGAGGCGAGTATCATTTTGGTGTGGTGAATCTTTTGGTGCAGTCGCCCTTTCGGCTGGCTTGCAGGAGGACAAAGCAGGAACAACCCCAGATGGTGCCGGTTTATCCCTCGTTTGTGCAGATGCGCAAGTATGAACTGCTCGCCATCTCCAACCGGCTAGTAGATAGCGGCATCAAGCGTATTCGCAGAATTGGCAACAACCGCGAATTTGAGCAAATCAAACACTACGTGGCGGGCGATGATTTCCGCACGGTGAACTGGAAGGCAACCGCGCGCAGGGCCGACCTGATGGTGAATAGCTATCAGGAGGAACGCTCGCAGCAGGTGTATATGGTGATCGACAAGGGCCGCACCATGCAAATGCCTTTTGAAGGTATGACGTTATTGGATTACGCTATCAACGCCAGCCTGGCCATCGCCAACATCGCTATGAAAAAGTCGGACAAGGCGGGATTGATCACCTTTCAGGATAGGGTGAATACGGTGTTGCCGGCCAGCCGCATCAACAATCAGTTGATGCACCTGATGGAGGCGTTGTATAGCCAGAAGACCTCGTTTCGCGAGCCTGATTTTTCCGCTTTATATTCGGTGGTGCGAAGAAAGATTACGCAACGAAGCCTGTTGCTGCTATTCACCAATTTCGAAACCGAGTATGGCGTAAAGCGGCAGTTGGGGTACCTCAGTAACCTGGCCAGGCAGCATGTGGTGGTTGTTATTTTTTTCGAAAACACCGAAATGCGGCAGCTGCTGGATGAGCCCGCTTCAACACTTGAAGAGGTTTTTCATAAGGCGGTGGCTGAGAAGTTTAGCTTTGAAAAGAGACTGATTGTGCGCGAATTGCAGAAAAACGGGGTTTATGCCCTGCTTACCACCCCAGCCAAACTCACCATTAATACTATTAATATGTACCTGGAGTTGAAAGCCCGAGGCGTGATTTGATTTTGTATTTTTGTTGATCAAGAATTGTCATATGAGGAAATTACAGATCAAGTTTACTTTTTCGTTGCTGGTAAGTGCTTGTTTTTTATTGATCTCGATCAATTCAGGTGCGCAGTCGCAGGTTGCATCTGATTACCCGATAAGGTCCCTTAAGCCCACCAGGCCGGTGGTATGTTATCACAGTGGAATTAGTGCGCCCTCTTTTATTGGGATAGCTGAAGATGTGCAAAGAAAACTGTTGGCAGGGGCGCGTACCAAGAGTGCTAACATCGAAGTGACCTACGTGGGCTTTTCACCGGAGGCGCAAATAGCGTTTCAACGGGCTGTTGATATCTGGGAAGGCATCCTACAGTCTCCTGTAACGGTTAATGTGTACGCAGTTTGGTCAACACAGCTTGCCTCTAACGTGCTCGGGTCGGCAATTTACGGCAATGCCTACGCGAATTTTCAGGGGGCACCAAAGCTTAACATATTTTATCCTGTTGCCCTGGCTGAAAAGTTGGCCAGGGTACCCTTAAACGGAGATCCTGATCCTGTAACGGGCGATAACTACGATGTGTATGCGTTCTTCAACGCCAACCTGGGTCAATGGAGTTTTCAGGAAAATTCCGCTCCCAATCAGTATCACCTGACCACCGTTGTGCTTCACGAACTTTGCCACGGACTTGGCTTTGCTGATTCGTTTGAATTGGAAAATGGCCTGGGAGATTATGGAGTACAATCAACCACAGTACCTATCATTTTTGATCTGGGAGTTGAGAATGTTAGTAACACACGCCTTTTAAATGTTGCCAACAGTTCAACCGCCATGGCGGGATTCCTCACCAGCAATAACATCAACCACAACCCGGGCCTCTCATTGGTTAGCGGTGTTGGCACGCGCGCTAAGCTTTTTGCTCCTGCAGGCTGGCAGCCGGGCTCCAGCATTGCCCACTTGGACGTAAGTTCAATTGATCCGAACCTGTTAATGCGTCCTTCACTAAATCGCGATCAGATCAATTTGGATCCGGGTCCGGTGGTAAAAAATATGTTTGCCGACATGGGTTGGGTTGCCCCTTACATTCGTCACACGGCTCTGCGCGATACCGAGACGGCCGGCAGCCCGATTACCGTTACCGCCAACATTGCCTCCGATGGTACACCGGGTTCCAGCCTAACAGCCACTAAACTACGGTACCGGGTCAACAGTGGGCCAGAAATTGAAGTGGATATGACGCTGACGGCTGGCGATACATATGCGGCTCAAATGCCTGCGCCCACCGTCATCCCCTCTCAATATTCGTATTACATCGTTGTGCGCGATAGTTACAGCGGCCAAAGCAGGGAGTTTACAAATCCAGGAAAATTGATCCGGCCCGGCCAGCCGGACATTCAGGTTGTCAACCAGTTTTTTGTTGGGCCGGATACGCGCGGTCCGTTTTTTCAGCATACACCAATTCCTTTTGTAAATGTATCGGGTGGTTCGCTGGTAATTGAGGCCGATGTTGCCGATAACATTGGCGTTGCCAGCGTATCGTTGCAGTATCAAGTTACACAGGGAGTAAATCTGGGATCATTACAAACGCTGGCTATGAACCTTGTGGCCGGTACGGACTCCACTTACCGAGCCACTATTCCCGTAACCGGGCTGACTAACGGAGATAAAATTGAATATCGCGTTCGTGCGACTGATCAGGCAGGTTCTCCCAACACACGTGCTATTCCCAGCCTTTCGTCATTCTACAACGTGAACGTAGTGAGCCTCGCACCCACGCAGGCTTCTTATCAGAATGACTTCAATAATCTCGCAGCAGCCGCGTCTGACTTTTTTGGAAACCCGGAATTTGGTGTACGTGCCATAACAGGGTTTTCCAACGGGGCCATCCACACCGATCATCCTTACCCGGAGGGTGATGCGTTCCCGGGAGATGAATTCAATTGGGTCTATCAGTTGCGCGTGCCCATCAGGTTAAAGGCGGCAGATGCCACCATGAAGTTTGATGAAGTTGTTTTGGTAGAGCCCGGTGCGGCAGGGTCTACCTTCCCCTCACAGGATTTTTTCGATTATGTTATCGCAGAGGGTTCAAAAGATGGAGGTGTGAATTGGGTGCCGCTGGCCGCTGGGTATGACTCGCGCGATTTTGGGCTCTGGCTTACGCGATACAATAGTTCAATTTCCGGAAACAACTCCAATGCCGTTGGAGATGCAACCTTGTTCCGCACGCGCACTATTGATTTACTGAATGCGTTTGATGCAGGAGATGTTATTGTTGTGCGGTTTCGTTTGTACAGCGATCAGCTGGCAGCCGGTTGGGGATGGGCTATCGACAATCTCAAGATTCAGATAGACGAGACACCACCCCGCTTACTCCACGATCACCACAATTACCTTCAGCCGCAGGCAACAACGTTTACCTTGCCGTTTGTCATTCGCGCAACTGATGCCAGCGGCATCAAGGAGTTAAAGATTGAATATGGCGTGAATGGCGGTACAACCTCGCAGGACGTGTTTGACGTTGACCCTCCCGCTACCGAATACACCTTCAATTTACAATTTGTTGGCGGCCTGGCCAGTGGAAGCGAAATTCGATACCGAATTACGGCTACCGATAGTGCCAATAACATAACCCGGCTGCCGGCATCCGACTTTTTGCGTGTGCCCGTATTTGATTTTGCCGCACCGGTTGAGCAATACATTGCTGACTTCAACTCGGCTAACTCGGATTTTGCCGGCAATTTTTACTCGGTTACGCAGCCAGCCGGATTCAGCAATGGAGCCATTCACAGTGTTCATCCCTATCCGTTGGGTTTTGGCATATCATCAACGTCAAATTTCATCTATACCCTCAAGAGAAAGGTGACGGTCAGCAGCAGTAATCCTTTTATTGTGTTTGATGAGATCGGAATTATTGAAACAATTGGCGTCACACCAAAGGACTTCGCAATCGTTGAGGCATCCAAGGATAATGGGCAGACCTGGCTGCCGCTGGTCACCGGATATGCCGCTGCCACACATAGTGTTTGGAAGCAAGCCCTTGATAACAACACAACACCATCATCCAGCCTGTATCGCTCTCGCCTGATCAAGATTACCGATAATCCGGCCTTTGCGGCTGGAGATGCAATCATCATCCGCTTCCGCCTGTTTTCCGATGCAGCCGTGAATGCCTGGGGTTGGGCTATTGATAATCTCAGCGTTCAGGGCCCCATTACCGGGCTGCCTGAATCAGTGCTGGCCGATCAACTGCTGGTATACCCCAACCCCGTGAGTGATGGCGGTGTTTCCGTTGACTTTTCGTTGCCCGACCTGACGAGCGTGCAGGTGCAGATTGTGAATGCTCAGGGCTTGGCTGTGCTCTCCGAGGATCTACGTGACCTCAACGGAAGCTTTAAGCGTACCTACCCGACTCACGGCTGGTCGGCCGGCATGTACCTGGTGCGCCTCCAGACCGATCGGGGCCAGGTTGTGCGCAAGTTGGTCAAAATCAGGTAGCCAGCCGATTGACAGAATTTAATCCCCGCGGAGTGCAGAATTACTTCGCGGGGTTTTTATTTTTGCGCAATTTATCCACCCGGAAATGCCCAGAGACAGAAGTATCCGCTCCGTTCTAATTATCGGCAGCGGCCCCATCATTATAGGTCAGGCGTGCGAATTTGATTACTCAGGCTCCCAGGCTGCCCGAAGCCTTCGCGAAGAGGGCATCGAAGTTATCCTGATCAACTCCAACCCGGCTACCATCATGACCGATAAAATAAACGCGGATCATGTTTACCTCAAGCCGTTGGAGAAAAAGTCGATACGGGAAATACTTGAGCTCCATCATGTCGATGCGGTATTGCCGACCATGGGTGGCCAAACGGCCCTGAATCTGTGTATCGACTGCGACAAAGCCGGAATCTGGACTCACTACGGAGTGAAAATCATCGGAGTTGATATCAACGCCATCGAGACTACGGAAGATCGTGAAAAGTTCAGGCTCCGAATGCTGGAACTGGGTGTAGGTGTTTGCAAAGGGGCAACCGCTACTTCATTTTTAGAGGGAAAGGAAATTGCACAGGAAATAGGCTTCCCGCTGGTTATTCGGCCGTCTTTTACTCTGGGAGGCACCGGTGGCGGGTTTGTTGACAAGCCCGAGGATTTCGATGAGGCAATCAACCGCGGGCTGCATGCCTCGCCCATTCACGAAGTGTTAGTGGAGCAATCCATCATGGGTTGGAAGGAATATGAACTTGAGTTGCTTCGTGATGGTGTAGGTAATGTGATCATCATTTGCTCCATCGAGAACTTTGATCCGATGGGCATCCACACGGGCGACTCGATTACCGTGGCCCCCGCCATGACGCTGCCCGATACCGTTTACCAGCACATGCGCGACCTGGCGATCCGCATGATGAATGGCATCGGCAAGTTTGCGGGTGGCTGTAACGTGCAGTTCGCGGTAAATCCGGACACAGACGACATCATCGGTATTGAGATCAACCCCCGCGTGTCACGCTCGTCTGCGCTCGCCTCCAAGGCAACGGGTTATCCCATTGCTAAGATTGCAGCCAAGCTGGCTATTGGTTATAACCTGGACGAACTGAAAAATGCGATCACCGGCACCACTACAGCGTACTTCGAGCCCGCACTGGATTATGTGATTGTGAAAATACCGCGGTGGAACTTTGACAAATTCCAGGGCGCTAACCGCAAGCTGGGGCTGCAAATGAAGTCCGTAGGGGAGGCGATGGGCATCGGCCGAAACTTTCAGGAGGCACTTCAGAAGGCGTGCCAGTCGCTTGAGATCAGGCGCAACGGGGTTGGTGCAGACGGAAAGGAGCTTCGAAACCAGGACGAGCTGGTGCAAAGTCTCGCCAATCCAACCTGGAACCGGCTGTTTCACATTCACGATGCCATCAAAATCGGAATCCCTCTCAAAACCATTCAAAAACTCACGCGGATCGACAAATGGTTCCTCGAGCAGATCGAAGAATTGGTGGAACTCGAGCGGCAGATTGAGGAGTATGATTTGAATAATGTACCGCCCGGGCTATTGCGCAAGGCCAAGGAAAAAGGTTTTGCCGACCGGCAAATTGCCCACTTGCTGCATTGCTACGAGAGCGAGGTATACAAGAGACGTACGGAGTTAGGCATTAAGCGCGTTTACAAACTCGTGGATACGTGTGCGGCAGAGTTTGCCGCCAAGACACCGTATTACTATTCAACATTTGATCAGGAAAATGAATCCAGTGTTTCGAACCGCAAGAAGGTGGTTGTGCTTGGCTCTGGTCCCAATCGCATCGGTCAGGGTATCGAATTCGACTATTCCTGTGTGCATGGCGTGCTGGCAGCCAAAGAGTGTGGCTATGAAACCATCATGGTCAACTGCAACCCCGAAACCGTTTCAACTGATTTTGATATTTCCGACAAGCTGTATTTCGAGCCGGTGTTTTGGGAACATCTGTATGACATCATCCAGCATGAGAAGCCGGAAGGTGTAATTGTCCAGTTGGGCGGCCAAACCGCGCTCAAATTGGCAGAGAAGCTGCACAAGTACGGCATCAAGATCATCGGAACTTCTTTTGATTCACTTGACCTGGCTGAGGACCGCGGCCGCTTCTCCACGTTGCTAAAGGATCTGGGCATACCGTACCCGGAATTTGGTGTGGCCACCGATCCGGATGAGGCGCTTGAGGTTTCCAAGCAGATTGGCTTTCCGTTGCTGGTTCGCCCCTCCTACGTACTGGGCGGGCAGAGTATGAAAATTGTAATCAATGAGAAGGAGTTAGAGTCTCACATCATTGATATCTGGAAGCACTTGCCGGATAACAAAGTTCTGCTCGATCACTTTTTGGATGGCGCTATTGAAGCTGAGGCCGATGCGATTTGCGATGGCGAGAATGTTTACATCATCGGCATCATGCAGCATATTGAGCCGGCCGGCATTCACTCGGGCGACTCGTACGCGGTGTTGCCCCCCTACAACCTTGGTGACTTTGTGGTTAAGCAAATGGAGCACTATAGCGTAAAAATTGCGCAGGCGTTAAAAGTGAAGGGGCTGATCAATATTCAGTTCGCCATTAAGAACGATAAAGTGTACGTAATCGAAGCCAACCCGCGTGCCAGCCGCACCGTACCATTTATCTGCAAGGCCTACGATGAGCCTTACGTGAATTATGCTACCAAGCTGATGCTCGGTGAGAAGAAGCTTACTGATTTCACATTCTCGCCCAAAAAGAAAGGGTATGCGATCAAAGTGCCTGTGTTTTCGTTCAGCAAATTCCCCGAAGTGAACAAAGAGCTTGGGCCCGAAATGAAGTCAACCGGTGAAGCGATCTATTTCATCGATGATCTCATGGATGATTATTTTCTGAACATCTACGCAGAGCGGAATCTCTACCTGAGCCGCTAGGCGTTGGCAGGTAGAAGAAGCTTGAAGGTGGACCCAAGACCCACCGTTGATTCCACCTCGAGTGCGGCACCCAGCTTTTCGGCTGATTCGCGGGCAATGTAGAGGCCAAGGCCAGAACCGCTGGAGTCCTGTGATCCACGGAAGAACATCTCAAAAACCCGGTCACGGATTTCGGGCGGCATGCCCGCACCGTTGTCAGTTACCGATATCGTCACGCGCCCGTTTTCTTTTTTGCTTATAATATTGATCTCGGGGCTGTCGCGATCATCAACGGGGTGGTACTTGATCGCATTGGCCAGCAGGTTATGAAGGATGATTTTTAGGCGGGTTCGGTCGGTAATAATCACCGGCTCATCCAAGCGGGTATGTAGCGTGATTCGCGGAAACTGCTCGAGGTACTTTAGATCCTGAAGAATTTCATCCACCAGTTGCTTCAGGTGAATGGTTTCGAATTTGATTTCCGCGCGTTTGCTCCGCGAATAATCCAGCACCTCCTTGATGAAATCCTCGAGTCTTAAAATGCTTTCCTCGATCTTTTGGAGATAACCGGGAATTTCACGCGCATTGGGTTCCAGTTTGCTGAGGTTAATTAACCCCTTTACCGATTTCAATGGCGCGCTCAAATCGTGCGAGACACTATACACAAACCGATCTAACTCGCTGTTGGTTTGCAGCAGCGACTGATTGGTTTTTTCCAGCAGCTCGTTCTGTTTGCGCAGCTCTTCGCGGGTCAAGCGCACATCCTTCATGATTCTGGCCGTGATAAGCGAGAACACAAAAAGCAGGCACATTCCCAATTGAATATCGAAGAACCGTTCCTGCGCAACTGTGATTTCGCGCTGAAGAAAATAGGGTAGAATATAGGAGATAATGAAGATGTACAGGTTGACCACGGCCACCACGCGCAGCCCAAACCGTACCGATGCATAAATTGAGAATAGCCCGAAGATGAACCAGAAACGGTCGAATTGCAGGTAGAGGTGAAAGACCATCAACAAACTTCCGAGCAACAGCAGCTCATACCACTTGCCCGGGTACTGCGGAATAGGAATTTGCTGTTTTGCGGGGCCATCCCATATCCAGTCCTTTTTTATAAAGCCAGGGCGAAAGCAACAGGAGTGCGGGTACAGTAAGCGCCAGGTTTGTCAGAATATCCGGCAGCCAGAAATTCAGAAATATCTTGAGCCGGTTTGGATCGTTAAACGCTTGAAAAAATTTGAACGAGGCATTAAACGTAATGGGCAGGAATACGCCAAAGGCGATGAAACCAATCAGATGATTGATGGATACCAGCCGGCAGTCGCCCCGGAACAGTCTCCGGTACGCCAGCCACGAGAGATAGACGCTGGCCGGCCCACGCAATGACGTTAGCATATTGGCTGCCGAAAACGGCATATCAATCTGCCACATGTTGATCCACGTACTTAGAAGCAAGGCTAAAGCTACGCGCGGACCCCACCAGCAGGCCAGTGTAATACCGATGGCCATGGTCAGATAAAATATGGATGCCCCCGAGGCCAGGCGAAATTGCCCTGAGAAAAAAGTGCCCAGTTGAAAGAGCAAGATTGGAAGTACCCATGTCCACCACGGCAGACCTTTGGGTGATCCAGATCGGTTCATAGTCAGCAATGTGGCAATAATCCACCACCAAACACAGCCAAAAGTGGGCAAAAACCTACATCGGGTTGAATTCTGCTGCTGCGGCCCTACACCAATATTGTGTATTTTTGCGTCTCTCTTCACATGAAAGCGCTACTGGTTCTAACGCTCATCGGTTATTTGATCTACAAATTCGCCAGCATGTTCTACCGTGCGGGCGCATCGTCACAGCAATACCGCCAGTCGGCAGGCGGAAATCCCAATCGCCCGGCCAACTCCACGAAACGACCATCCGGGAACGTGAAGGGTGGCGAATATGTCGACTACGAGGAGGTAAAGTAAACGTGGTACTCTCGTTTTTTAAATATCAGGCAGCCGGCAACGACTTCGTTTGCTTTGATAACCGCAACGGTGATGTGCAACTTTCCACCGAGCAGATCGGCCGTATTTGCGATCGCAGATTTGGCGTTGGCGCAGACGGAGTTATCTGCCTGGAGCGCGATCCTCAATACGATTTTTACGTCCGGTATTTTAATGCTGATGGCACGCAGAGCCTGTGCGGTAATGGTTCGCGATCAGCCGTAGACCTGGCAGCTCACCTTAAGCTGGTGGCTGGCTCCACCGTGTTTAATGCCTACGATGGGCCACACGAAGCACGCGTGGTATCGCCCGGGCTTATTCGCATGCAGATTCATGATGTGAAGCACGTGGAACGAAAAGGTGACGACTATTTCATGAACACCGGGTCGCCCCACAACGTGCGGTTTGTTAGCGGCCTTCAGCACTTCCCCGTAGTTGACGAAGGACGAAAAATCCGCTACAGCCCGCTGTATCACCCCACTGGTACAAACGCCAATTTTGTTGAACGATTGCCTGACAATACCATCGCCTTTCGTATCTACGAGCGTGGCGTGGAGGACGAGACGCTTTCCAGTGGTACCGGGGCAACGGCCTGTGCGCTGGCAGCAAGTTTTGAGGGCTATCACTCCCCGGTAAAGGTCCAATCCCGTGGCGGCCATCTCGAAGTCGAGTTCAAAAGGCGACAGGACGGCACCTTTTTCGACATTTACGTTACGGGCCCTGCCAAAATGGTGTTTCAAGGCTCTTTGGAGCTATAATTGCACCCCCTAAATCTTTAACTTTACGGCCCTTTTTAACTGAAAGCCCGTACGCCACCCGGTGTGGCACGCGGGCACATTAACAGACGAAGAACCATGCTAAAATTCATTGCCAAAATCTTCGGTACTAAGTCCGACCGTGATATCAAAAGGATGATGCCGCTGGTGGAGGAAACCAAGACGGAATATGAGAAACTAAAGAGCCTTTCTCACGATCAGCTTCGCGACCGAACACGCCAGGTGCAGCAGGCCATTGCCGATGGGCTTAAATCCATTGATGACCAGTTCGCCACTCTGCATCAGAAAATGGCCGACCGTCCGGAGATGGAGTTGAGTGAGAAGGAAGAGCTTTTTGGGGCCATTGATAAACTGGAGAGTGAGCGTAACAAAGAGCTTGAAAAAGTGCTGATGCAGGTTCTGCCGCAGGCCTTTGCCATTGTGCGCGATACAGCCCGGAGGTTTAAAGAGAACAACTTTATTGAAGTTGCCGCCACGGAGTTCGATCGCCAGCAGGCGGCCCGCTATGAACACGTGACGATTGAAGGCGACAAAGCCCGTTGGCAAAATGAATGGGTGGCAGCTGGCAACAAGATAAAATGGGACATGCTGCACTACGATGTGCAGATCATAGGTGGTATCGCCCTGCACGAGGGTAAGATTGCCGAAATGGCTACAGGTGAAGGAAAAACATTAGTGGCTACGTTCCCAGCGTTTCTTAATGCGCTGGCAAAGCGGGGTGTTCACATTGTAACGGTAAACGATTACCTGGCCAGGCGCGACAGCGAGTGGATGGGCCCGCTCTTTCAATTTCACGGGCTGGAAGTCGACTGCATTGATAAGCATGAGCCCAATACAATGGCCCGCAGAAACGCCTACCGGGCGGATATCACCTACGGAACAAACAACGAATTCGGATTTGACTACCTGCGCGATAACATGGCGCGGGAAACGGGCGAGCTTGTGCAGCGCGGCCACCACTATGCTATGGTGGATGAAGTTGACTCGGTATTAATTGATGAAGCACGAACTCCGTTGATTATTTCCGGCCCGGTGCCCCGGGGCGATGAACATGAGTTTTATGACCTGAAGCCACGAATCTTTAAAGTGGTAGAGGCACAAAAAAAGCTGATAAACCAATATTTGAACGATGCCAAGAAGCTCATCAGCGAAGGCAACGAAAAAGACGGAGGGCTGGCACTGTTTCGCGCCCACCGCTCAATGCCTAAACACAAGCCCCTGATCAAGTTCCTGAGTGAAACGGGCATGCGGGCCATACTGCAGAAGACGGAAAACTTCTACTTGGCCGACAACAAAAAGGAAATGCCTAAGGCAGATGAGCCCTTGTTGTTTGTAATCGATGAGAAAGACAACAGCGTTGAACTCACCGACAAGGGTATTGACCTGATTACGGGTGATGGCGAAGACCCCCGCTTTTTCATCTTGCCCGATATTGGTGTTGAGTTGAATAAGATAGAAAAAGACAGTCAAACCGACCCTGGTGGTCGCCTTGCCCGCAAAGAAGAACTCATTCGTGAGTACTCCACCAAGTCGCAGCGCATCCACAGTGTCAATCAATTACTGAAGGCTTATACGCTGTTCGAACGCGATACGGAGTACATCATTGTCGATGGCAAAGTAAAAATCGTGGATGAGCAAACCGGTCGTGTGCTGGACGGCAGGCGCTATTCGGATGGCTTGCACCAGGCTATTGAGGCAAAAGAAAATGTGAAGGTGGAGGATGCCACGCAGACGTATGCCACCATCACGCTGCAAAATTATTTCCGTATGTACCACAAGCTGGCCGGCATGACGGGTACAGCCGAGACGGAAGCCGGGGAATTCTGGGACATTTACAAGCTCGATGTCGTGGTAATTCCCACCAACCGGCCGGTGACGCGGAAAGATGGTGACGATTTGGTCTATAAGACGATACGGGAGAAGTTTAACGCTGTGGTGGATGAAATTGTGAAACTGACGCAGCAGGGCCGTCCGGTGTTGGTAGGTACCACTTCGGTTGAAATTTCGGAGTTGCTCAGCCGCATGCTTCAAATGCGGAAGATCAAGCACAATGTACTGAACGCCAAACAGCATCAGCGTGAAGCAGAAATCGTAGCGGAAGCGGGCAAGCCGGGCACAGTAACCATTGCCACAAACATGGCCGGTCGCGGAACTGACATTAAGTTGACGCCTGAATCGCGGGCAGCAGGAGGCTTGGCCATCATCGGTACCGAGCGTCACGAGTCGAGACGGGTGGATCGTCAGCTTCGTGGCCGATCCGGCCGACAGGGCGATCCCGGTACTTCGCAGTTTTACGTGTCACTTGAAGATAACCTGATGCGTCTGTTTATGCCCGAGCGCATCGCCCGCATCATGGACCGCCTTGGGTTGAAAGAGGGTGAGGTGATTCAGCACTCGATGGTAACGGCATCTATTGAGCGGGCTCAGAAAAAAGTGGAGGAGAATAACTTTGGCATACGCAAGCGTCTGTTGGAGTATGACAACGTCATGAACTCGCAACGTGAGGTTATTTACAAGAGAAGGAAAAACGCTTTGTTTGGCGAGCGCCTTCAATTGGATATACTCACCATGCTGAACGATACCTGCGAAGATATTGTCGCGAATGCAAAGGCGGCCGAGAGTGTGGAGAATTTCAAATTTGCGGTGTTGGGTACGCTGGGTTTTGACTACACGATTTCGGCAGAGGAGTTTGTTAAAATCGATCAGACAGCGCTTTCCGACAAACTGTACCACCATGCGCTTGACCATTATCATACCAAAAACAAACAGATAGCCGACCGGTCATTCCCTGTGGTGCAGGATATTTACCGTAGCCGGGGGGCAACCATCGAAAACATTCTCGTGCCCTTTTCGGATGGAATCAAGCAAATTGGTGTCGCTGCCAACCTGAAAAAATGTATCGAGACGAAGAACCGCGAGTTGGTCACAGCAATGGAAAAAATGATCACCTTGGCGATCATCGATCAGCAGTGGAAAGAGCACCTGCGCGACATGGACGATTTGAAGCAGTCGGTACAAAATGCAGTTTATGAACAGAAAGATCCGTTGTTGATTTATAAGTTCGAAGGCTTTGAGGCGTTCAAACGCTTCATTGCCCGGGTAAATGAAGAGACGACCTCCTTCCTCTTTAAAGCCGAGATTCCCGTTCAGCAGGCCGATGAGGTGCAGGAAGCACGCAGCCAGCGCAGGCAGAAGTTAAGCGAGCAGAAGGAAGAATCGCGCTCGTTACTTTCCGGCAGCAATGGCGAGGCTCACCCGACTCAGCAGCCATCGCGGGAAAAAGTGATGCCCGTGCATTCAGAGAGAATCGCTGGCCGCAACGATCGGGTGACGGTTCAGTATTCGGACGGCCGCGTAGAGAAAGATGTGAAATACAAGAAGGTTGAGGAGGACATTCGCGCGGGGCGCTGTATTGTTATCTCCTGAAATGGCCCGGAATTTGGTTAACTTGGACACATGCGGCTCGGTTTCATCATTCTGTCGCTTTTAATTTTAGCGTCTTGTGCCCAGGCGCAGCGGGCAGGTTCGCGCTATTATGAAGACTTGAGCGTGTTCCGTCCCAGGTTTTGGCCACCACTGGATACTCCACGTTCAACGACTGATCCGGTAGTGCCAGAGGCTTGGGGACCAGCTCGATTCTCGGTGAATGAGAAGGTGAACAAGGTGTTGGATAGCATCAACCGTTTCAACCTGACCCGGAAATTTTTGGATGGATATACAATACTACTTTATTCGGGCTCAAGCCGCGAGTCGGCCATGGATACCAAGAAGAAAGTGACAACTGAGTTGCCCGAATTTGTCACCACCTTGCAGTACAATCAGCCAAAATTCCGGCTTACGGCCGGGGCCTATTTCACCCGGTTGGAAGCGGAAAAGGACTTATATCGGCTGAGGAGATTCCTGCCTACCGCCATTCTGGTGCCTGAGAAAATCCCCATGAGATAGCGCACATGGCGTTGATTGATCAAATCAAAAAACTGGCCGATGACCTTGGCCCGCAAACCGTTCAGGTGCGCAGGCATCTGCACGCACACCCTGAGCTTTCGTATCAGGAGCATGCAACGGCTGCTTTGGTTGAGCAGCACTTAACCCGGATTGGCCTGCCCGTCAGGCGGCTGGCCACCACGGGTGTGGTAAGCGAAGTCGTTGGTGGTAAGCCTGGCAGAACCATTGCGCTTCGGGCCGATATGGATGCACTGCCCATCCAGGAGAAAAATGATGTGCCCTATCGTTCTACGGTGCCCGGGGTAATGCACGCCTGTGGCCACGATGTTCATACGTCCTCGCTTCTGGCTACGGCTGCAATTCTGGCGGCCGTTCGCGACCAGTTTGCCGGAACCGTTCGGCTGATCTTTCAGCCGGGGGAAGAGAAAAATCCGGGTGGAGCCTCAATCATGATCAGCGAAGGCGTGCTTCAGAGCCCGCAACCTTCTTCAATCATGGGCCAGCATGTGATGCCGTTGATTCCGGCAGGCCAGGTTGGGTTTCGCGAGGGAATGTACATGGCCAGTTCCGATGAAGTTTATCTGCGGGTGATCGGCAAGGGCGGCCATGCAGGCGCGCCTCACCTGGTGGTTGATCCGGTGGTAATAGCTGCGAATATCATTGTTGCTCTACAGCAGGTAGTCAGCCGGCAAGCCGACCCCCGCCAGCCTACTACCCTGAATTTCGGTAAGGTAGTAGCCCAGGGTGCTACGAATATTGTTCCGGAAGAAGTGACGTTAGCGGGTACCTTTCGGGCACTCAACGAGAGTTGGCGTGAGGCTGCGCTGGAAAAAGTTTCAAAAATTGCCCGGGGTGTAGCGGAGGCAATGGGGGGCAGTTGCGAAGTGAAAATTTCTCGGGGCTACCCCTACCTCGAAAATGATGTGACCCTAACGAGGCGCCTACGGGCGGCTGCGACACAGTACGTGGGCGAGCAAAATGTTGTCGATCTCGAGGTGACGCTCGGGTCAGAGGATTTTGCCTACTATTCGCACGTGGTTCCAGCCTGTTTCTATCGCTTGGGCACCGGAAATGTTGCCCGGGGCATCACGTCTTATGTTCATACACCAACCTTTGATATTGATGAATCGGCCCTTCACCTTGGCCCCGGCCTTATGGCGTGGATGGCCATCCAGGAGCTTCAACCCCCGGCATAATTGTTTGATCTGAATTCCGGCTCGCTATCTTTACTGACATGACGGAAGGCCGGATGGAAGAACCCATGACGAATCGCCCAAACTGGAGGGTGATCGCCAAAAACACGGTCTTTATCGTGCTGGCCATACTGGCCTTTTTCTTTGCGCTCGATCTGCTTATTTCATCCCTGCAGCACCTGGGCAACGCAGCAGCGGAAACTATTCTGTTGGCTACGTCTAATCCGTTTACGGCACTGTTCATCGGGTTGCTGACAGCGGCTCTTCTGCAAAGCAGCTCGGCCGTTACTACCAGTGTAGTCGCGCTGGTGGCCTCCGGCTCACTACCTCTTCAAAGTGCCATCCCTATCATAATGGGCGCGAATGTGGGCACCACCATTACGAGCACAATCGTGTCGTTGGGGTTCATTAACAAGCGAAAGGAGTTTCGCAGGGCCGTTGCCGCGGGCACCTACCACGACTTTTTCAACATACTTACGGTTGTCATTCTCTTCCCGCTTGAGTACTACTTCGGAGTGCTGTCTGGCCTGTCGCAGTTCCTGGCGGTTCAGCTTTTTCATGAACCCCTTGGGCCGGTGTCGGGCGAATTCAGGCTTATGGGCGGAGGTACAAATCTGGTTGTCGATTTTCTGCTGGCGCTTATCCCCAGTGGATTTGTACTAGTCGCTCTGTCCATCGCAATTCTTTTTGGTTCGATCATTTTCTTTCGCAGAGTTCTGACGGATATTCTGGGACTTGACCAAAATGGTAACGTAGAGCGTTTCTTTTTTAACTACGGCTTCATTTCATTCCTGTGGGGTCTGATTATCACTGCCCTGATTCGCTCCAGCACAGTGACCACTTCGCTGGTTGTGCCGCTGGTTGCCAAGAAGATTGTGAAACTGCGCAAAGCAGTTCCGTTTATCCTCGGGGCAAACATGGGTACGACTATCACCGCGTTCATTGCGGCTGTGTTTAACTCCAACGCAGCCATCAGTATCGCGATAGCGCATTTTCTTTTCAATCTTATTGGTGTCAGCATCTTTTCGCTTCCGCTCGTCAGGGAGGTGCCAATTGAACTGGCCACCCGGCTGGGTCGGCTTACCTTGCGCTACCGGTTGGCCGGTTTTCTCTATCTGTTGCTCACGTTTTTCTTTGTACCCTTTTCGCTGATCTATCTTAATAAAGACCGTGCAACCGTGACCGAGCTCACGTATCGCAAGGAGAATTTACAGACGGGCCAGTCTGCCGATTACCAGATTACCGTGCGCGCCTACAAAAACGAACAGCTGAATACGTGGTCGATTTATGACGAAGCTGCCCGCCAGCAGCCTCGCCAGACGATTACGGCTTACCGAAAGAACGATTTGTTGATCCTCAATAATGAGGTATTTGAGTTCCAATCCGTTGGCTTTTGCCGCGAGGGGGATGATGCCCTTGGTCGGTACCGCATGTGCATTACAGCCATTGATCGCAATTCTTCTGTGCCTTCCGGGGTTAGGTTTGATTCTGTTTTTGTGTTTGAGAAGCGCTATTCGCCACCGCCACCCGATTCGCTCGTAAGCCGCGTTTTTATTGCCAGCCGCGATAATCTGATTATTAAGCGGGAGATCGTCCGTAACGGTTTGATCACCGAGCGGGAGTTGCTAACCGGGATCAAGAAGCCCTGAAGACCCAAAACGAAGTTTACGTATATTGCCTACCAATGGAGGGCATCAAGGAGTCAATTTTCAAGTTTCTGAGGCTGGATAACCTGATCCGGCACCTGACAGGCTATGTTGAAACCCGCCTTGATCTCTTTAAACTCGAGATCAAGGAAGAAGTGGCACGTGCCATTGCGCACCTGGTTATCCTGGTTTTTCTCATCCTGTTCGGATTGATGTTGCTGTTATTTCTCAGCATCGGTGTAGCCCAATGGCTGAATGCTTATCTTAATCAGACGGCCACTGGATATTTCATTGTAGGGGGCGTTTATTTCATTTTGTTTCTGGTGTTTATCATTTTCAAAAAGCCCATCGATGCCCGTATTGAGCGGGCGGTAATGGAGCGCATGAATCAACGAAAAGAGAAGTCGTATGGAACTACTGGAGATACAGGATCCGGAGAAGAAGCGATTGATTGAGGAGAGCGAGCGCCACAGGCGCGAACTGGACCGCGAAGTAGGCGAGTTGTCAGACCGCACAGAGCGCGTAGTCAAAAATGCACTCATCATTGGTGGCGCCCTTGCGTTGTCATATTTTCTTTTTACGCAGTTTGCGGGTAAGAGAAAGAAGGCAAAAGCCAGAAAGCAAACGGCCATTTCAGCGCCAGAATCGGCAGAGCCAGAAGATATAGACGAATCTCCATCGTTCATTTCCAAAATAGGAACGCAGGTCATGAATCAGGCTACCCTGATATTGCTGGCCCTGGCCAGGGAGAAGTTGGCCGAATACTTGCAATCACGAAAGGAAAAGCATGAAGATTCTTGATCAGTGGTATGACAATGCGGAGCAGGGCCGAAAGAGCCTGGCGGTATTGATCGATCCCGATAAGGTGGACGATACGAGCAGGCTTCTTCCGCTGATCCGCCTGGCCAGCGAAAACTGTGTCGATTATCTTTTTGTTGGCGGCAGCCTGATGACCACCACCAACCTGGGCGAAGTTATTCGCTTCATAAAAAGTCAGGTGAGCATTCCGGTGGTGTTGTTTCCCGGAAATTCTCTTCAGGTGGATGCGCAGGCCGATGCAATTTTGTTTTTGTCGCTGATTTCAGGCCGAAATCCTGACCTGTTGATTGGGCAGCACGTAGCTGCCGCACCGATCATTCGCAACAGTCGCCTCGAAGTTTTACCTACAGGGTATATGCTCATCAATTCCGGCAGAATTACCTCAGCTGCTTACATCAGTAACACCATGCCAATACCCGAGGATAAATACTCGCTGGCAGCCTGCACGGCCATGGCTGGCGAAATGTTGGGCCTCAAGTTGATTTACATGGACGCAGGCAGCGGTGCCGAGAGGGAGATTACTGCCAAAATGATCAGTGCGGTGCGCCAGGCAACGAAAGTGCCACTGATAGTTGGTGGCGGCATTAATACCGCAGGGAAAGCAACCAAAGCACTTGAAGCCGGGGCAGATATGATTGTGGTGGGCAATGCACTTGAGAAAAACCCCGACCTTCTGATTGAAATTTCGGACAAAGTATACGAGTGGAATCAATCGCTTCAACCCAGGAAGTAGATGGTGTTGGTGGCCGACAGCGGTGGTTCCAAAATTGAGTGGCGCCTGTTGAAAAGAAACGCGCCCATTGATCAGGCGCATACTGCTGGCTTCAACCCATATTATCAACAACCGGAAGATTTACACCGCATTTTGTCAGGCGAGCTTATGCCACGGGTGAATGAACCAGTTGACAAGGTTTTTTACTACGGCACCGGGGTTTCGTCTGAAAAAAATCAACAACTGATCCGCGACATTTTTCTTTCGTATTTCCCCGGCTCGCGGGTTGAAGTAGAGTGGGATTTGCTGGCGGCTGCGCGCGCCCTTTGTGGCCGTACACGCGGGATTGCCTGCATATTGGGAACGGGCTCCAACTCCTGCCTCTATGATGGCGAGAAGATTGTTGAGCAAGTGGCAAACCTGGGTTGGATTTTGGCCGATGAGGGATCGGGCACTTACGTGGGCAAGCGATTGATATTTGACTACTTCCGCGGTAACATGCCACCTGATCTGGCCGGGCAATTCAAGGCGCGGTTTCCCTTTACGCGTGAGGAAGTATTGGAAAAGGTCTATCAGCAGGAGCGACCCGGAGCATTTTTGGCCAGCTTCATGAGATTCGTGCTCCAGCACATAAGGGAGCCGTATTGCTATCAGTTGATTTACCGGGCTTTCTCCGATTTCTTTGAAAACAATGTCATGAAGTACACGGACTACTCAACCTGCCCTGTCCACTTCACGGGCTCCGTGGCTTTTTACTTTAGTGATGTCTTGCGAAGGGTGGGGCAGGACAAGAATATTCAGGTTAAGATGATTTCGGAGGGCCCCATTGCCGGCCTTGCCTTGTATCATCAAAAAGACGTTGAGAACTAATGTCGGTCACCGAATCAGCTTCGCATTATGATGATCTCGAGCACATGTCGGTGCGTGAGTTGCTGACCAACATCAACCGCGAAGATCAAACTGTGGCACTGGCAGTGCAGCAAGCAGTTCCCGCCATTGAAATACTGGTTGAGCGGATCGTGGAAAAGATGAAAGCCGGAGGCCGGTTGTTTTATGTTGGTGCGGGTACCAGCGGCCGGCTGGGCATTCTCGATGCCTCGGAAATACCCCCAACCTACGGAATGCCGCAGGGCCGGGTGATCGGATTGATCGCTGGCGGTGATGCTGCGATTCGCAAGGCTGTGGAAAAGGCTGAGGATGACATGGACCAGGCGTGGCGCGATCTTGAAGCGCACACGATTTCACGAGCTGATGTGCTTATCGGTATTGCAGCTTCAGGGCGCACACCCTACGTCATTGGCGGGCTCCAACGAGCGCGCGCATCGGGTTTAATTACCGGCTGCGTGACGTGCAACGCAGGCAGCGAACTGGCTCGGGTGGCCGAGTTCCCCATTGAAGTGGTTGTGGGCCCGGAGTTTGTTACAGGCAGCACCCGCATGAAGGCCGGCACCGCCCAGAAGTTGGTGCTGAACATGATTTCAACGGCTACCATGATTAAACTGGGGCGGGTAAAGGGCAATCGCATGGTGGATATGCAATTGACCAACCAAAAACTCGTGGATCGCGGAGTGCGTATGGTCATGCAGGAACTCCACGTGACGGAAAGCGAAGCACAACGCTTGCTGCAACAGTATGGCAGCGTTCGGCTGGTGCTCGACAGTCACCGGGGCTGAGTTTACAGGAGTGAGAGTTGCGCCTCCTCAATAACAGAATCCAGCGGTACGAGGTAGCGGCTTCTTTTACCTACTTCCTGGCATACTGCGCGGGTCCTTTTGCTTGTCCCTTTCCGGAACCAACGCCCATTCAATCGAAAAAGAGTGCCCTCGGGCAATGCCGATACCAGTACATCGCTATGGGTGCGGCTGTCGGCTTGCCGTAGCAGACTTACAAGCTGACTGTCGGCATAAGTGGAGGCCTTCGGGTTGGCCATATGTATCTTCAGTGCTGACAGCAGCGGGTGAGGAAAAATTTCCTCACGAAGGAGGGGCGTCATTAAATCCTGGAAGGTTTGTTTCCAACGAGCACCATGTGGCTCTGCCCGGTGCCCGAATTGGATATGAACGGCTACATGGGCAACCTCATGTACATATGTCATCAGGAACAGGAAGGGATGAAGGTCGTGGTTGAGGGTGATTTGCAAAGGGCGACCGGGCCGGAAGGAAAAATCACCCACCTTTGTTTGCCGCTTCTTTCGCAGCTTAAGCAGAAAAGGAAACCGCTCGTGCAATTGGAGGCAGTACTCCAGGGCAGGAGCGGGCACATGTTGCTGAAGAATGGAAAAGGCGCTCAAGGCAGAGCAAAAATAAAAAAGGCTTTAGTCACCTAAAGCCTTCCCGGGAATGTTTGGTGATTTCTGATTACTTCACTACCGAAGCAGCAGAATCAACAACAGCAGCAGCGCTGTCTACTACAGCAGCAGCAGAATCAACTACCGCGTTGGCAGCCGAGTCAGCAGCAGCAGCAGCTTCTTCAGCCTTCTTGCCACCACAGGCAACGAAAGCAGCAGCCAGGCCACATACCATTACAAATGCAAGTACTTTTTTCATAGTCGTTTACAGGTTTAAAAATTCGGCTGCAAAGATACACGATAAGCCTGTTTTTCGGCCAAAACGGCTTGATTTTTTGCATTTTATTTGATTTCAGGGTGATTTTTGACCCTTCCTACCGATCATTAGGTGGTTGAACCCCAATTTTATTTCTTCCGGAACACCAAACGCAGGGGAACCCCTTCGAAATCGAACTTATCGCGCAATTTGTTTTCGAGGAATCGCTGATATGATTCCTGCACATACTGTGGCAGGTTACAAAAGAATGCAATCGTTGGAGATCTTCCGGGCAACTGCGTGATGTACTTAATCTGTATCAACTTGCCTTTCACAGCCGGGGGCGGGTAGTGGGCAATTTCAGGTAGCAGCGCGTCATTCAGGGCTGACGTAGCAATTCTTTTTGACTTGTTTTCAAATACCTGAACGGCCTTTTCAATCACCTGGAAGATGCGCTGTTTCTCGAGGGCCGAGGCAAAAATCACCGGCAGGTAATCGATCGGGGCCAGTTTCTCGAGCATCTCTTTTTTGATCTTATCGGCTGTTTTGGAGTCCTTCGCCACCAGGTCCCATTTGTTCATCATCAGTACAATTCCTTTGCCCTGTTTTTGGGCAAGCGCGATCAGGCTCACATCCTGCGATTCGAGGCCGCGGGTAGCATCCATGACATAAATGCACACGTCACATTCTTCAAGCGCCTTCAGCGACCGCAATACCGAATAGAATTCGATATCAGCATGAACTTTCGATTTTTTCCTTATACCGGCCGTGTCAATCAGAATGAAATCATTGCCATACATCTTGTACCGGCTGTGTATAGCATCGCGCGTGGTGCCGGCCTCATCAGTGACAATACTCCTTTCGTGCCCCAGCAGGACATTCAACAAGGACGACTTTCCCACATTTGGGCGCCCCAGAATGGCGATGCGGGGTATGCCAGCGTTTGGGTCTTCCACTCCTTCGGAGGGGAAACTGGTGATCACCGCGTCAAGGAGTTCGCCTGTCCCTGAGCCGGTTTCCGCTGATACGGGGTACACATCTCCCAAACCCAGCCCGTAGAACTCTGCCGCCAACGAGGATTTGTCCGGTGTGTCGGCCTTGTTAGCTGCCACGAAGACAGGCTTTTTGCTTCTACGCACGATGTTGGCAAACTCCTTGTCGTAACCCGTAAGCCCATCGCGGGCATCCACCATAAACACCACCACGGTGCACTCCTCCAGTGCCAGTTCTACCTGCTTGCGAATCTCTTTTTCGAATTTGTCATCCGAGCCGGTGATGTACCCACCCGTGTCAATAACGGTAAAGAATTTTCCGGTCCACTCGGCATAGCCGTAGTGACGATCGCGGGTTACCCCGGGCATGTCGTCAATGATGGCCTGGCGGTGTTCTACCAGGCGATTGAACATAGTCGACTTTCCCACATTCGGGCGGCCGACCAGCGCCACAATATTCGCCATGCGGCAATTTACGATTTTACTACGTGGGGCAATTTGGTACCTTTCAAAATGATGAAGACCAAAGCTCCCAGCACCCTGGGTAGTGTGATCATTTGGTCGGTGATCTCGGCAGCATTCATTGGTCCGGGCACCATTACCACGGCTTTATCGGCAGGTGCCAACCACCAGCTTGAGTTGCTCTGGACTGTCGTGTTTGCCACGGTCGCCTGCATCGTCTTGCAGGAGGTTTCTGCCCGGCTTGTCATTGACACTGGCCTCACGTTGGGCGAAGCCATTCAACAGCGGCTTGGCGCAAGCGCCACCATGATCAAATGGCTGACCGGGGGCTCGGTCGTGTTGGGGTGTGCTGCGTATGAAGCGGGCAACATTTTAGGAGCGATCAGTGGCTTGCAGCTTTTGTTTCCGGTGTCCCGTCCGGTGCTTACCATAGCAGTTGTGCTGGTGGCAGGTGCAATTTTGTGGTCCAGTCTTCGTAAGTTGATGGGTTGGGTTATGACGGCCCTGGTCGCCCTGATGGGAGTTGCTTTTCTTTTTTTATCATTTAGAACCCAACATACCCTGGCCGATGTAGGTGTTGCGATGAGTCACGTTCAGGTTCCGCCCGGGGCCGAGTTGTTGGCGCTTGGCCTGGTCGGCACAACGATAGTTCCGTATAACATTTTTTTGGGATCGGGTATCGGCAAGGGACAAACACTAGCGTTGATGCGCACGGGCTTGTCGGTGTCAGTGATCATTGGCGGAGCCATTACCGCCTGGATTTTACTGGCTGGAACCTTGTTGCCCGGGTTTGATTCATTTCAGCTCGTGGCCGAAGTATTTCGGGAACGCGTAGGAGTCTGGGGAGCGATATTGTTTGGGCTTGGTTTGTTTGCGGCAGGTTTTTCATCAGCAATAACGTCACCCTTTGCAGCCCAGGTAGTGGCCGAAACTGTTTTTGGCTGGCGTAGCCAGTATGCCATCAAAGCATTAGGATTGCTTGTATTGGCAACGGGTTTTGCCTTTGGCCTCAGCGGGCGCGCGCCAATTCCGGTGATCGTAATTGTTCAGGCACTAAATGGGCTTATACTTCCGCTGCTAACGGGTTTGTTGATTTATCTGGTTAACGATCGCCATTTGGTATCGGCTTCAAGCCTGCCATCCTGGTGGTATAACGTGGTACTGGTTATCGTGATGATGGCGGTTACGCGGATTGGCGTAGCGGGTATTTCAAAGTCATGGCAGGCCGTAATGGGCGTTGCCCCTGGGGAGTCAATCAATTGGCTGGCAACGGGGCTGATTACAGCCGCAGCAACGCTGCTTGCTATCCGGGGCCGATTTGTTTCACGCTGATGTTCTTCAGTTCAATCCGGCTTAGCTCGCTGAGTTTGCCCTCGTTGAAAAGTTGATCGGCATGTTCCACTTTTTGCGACTTGTCCATCGGTTGGTAGTTCACATAATCGAGAAAGCGAATGCCGTCCACTACCTGCGGGTTAACCGCTTTCCGGAAACGGAAACTGGTTTCATCCGCCTCGGCAAACGAATACGCCAGATAGGCAATGGCAAACGTCTCGGGATCGAACCAGTAATAGTAGACATCCTCAAATTCTTCACCACCACCCTGTTGGCCAAAGGTGACTTTCACTTTGTAATACTCCCGGCCTTCTACGGTGCTTCGGCCAACAAACTCTTTTTGCACGGCAGCATCGTTGAGGCCGTAGGGGAGCAGCGCAAAATAAATTACTGAATTCGTTGAGCTGCTGTAGCGCGTCCGCATAGAGTCGGCCACATCCGACTGCACTCCGTTGATTTCCCTCCGAAACCCATCGTTGGTCACGAAGTCATGGATGGTGTTCAGCGAGTCTTGAAAGATCCGTTCGTAGGAAAACACTCCGCCCTGGCGCGCGGCCTTGTAGTGTCGGTCGCGAAAGTCAAATTCGATAGAGGAGTTGAGGTACCGATCGCCTCCTGTCGCCTGAATGGCGCGATCCACAATCGTCTGCGGATCGGAAAGAGTTTGGGAGCAACTGGTCGCCAGCGCGATCAGCAGCAGGTAAAAGATTGTTCTACTCATAGTTTTGCAATTGCCGTCAAGAAACGCTCCGGCAACTCACCCTTTGTGGCTTGCAGGTAGTCGTTGTAGCTGCACGGTACCATGCTGTTGCGCGCATACTGCGACACATGTGGCGGAACAATTTCCATCCACCATTTTTCTGTCAGTTTGCTTTTGTAGAACGTCAGCGTTTCGGGCTCCTGGGGCATCGCCACGACATACTTTATAAAGTCGTTACTCCTGAAGTTCAGTTCGTGTTTGCGCTCGTAAAATCCTTCAATGAAATACCAGATCATGGTAGCCACCACCGAGGCTGTCTTCCGGTGTTCATCATCAAAGTCCGGGCTGTAGCCGTAAAATCCCACGGAGCTTAGTTTTTCATTCAACCCGGCATACCAGCAAATCTGGCATGCTTCTTCTCCGGTAAGACCGAAAGGTTGGGCATGTTCGCTGCCCGGGGCATCTGCCGATTTAATGGACGAGAGATCAAAGGAGAGCATATCGGCCTGGCGGATGGTGGGCTCGATTTCGGTGAAGTTGTGTCGCATTTGCCCGACACGAAATGCTTCAAAGTAGAGTTTTTCCAGAATCGCAATGGACGCAGGATCAATCAGGTAGCTCTGGTAGGCCAGATGGATATAGCTGTGGAGGAAGTTAGGTTCGTGCAGCAATATCTTATGAATGTGTTTCCTGTCCGCTTTGCTGGTGTGCTTGTCGTCCAGGTCAAGGAACGCGTCCACGTTGAGGATACTCACCATTTTCTCCAGCCGCTCGTAGGCCCAATACTGACCATAATCCAGGTCTTGCGAACCACCGATAATCAAGGGCAACACATTCTGTTCCATCAAAATACGGCACACCTCGCTCAACCGCACATACGACTCTTCCAGGTCGATTCCGGCATTCAGATTGCCGAGATCCACGATGCGGTACCCTCCGGAACCCCGTTTGAGTTGATACAGCTTTTTACGCACCTCGTCCGGGCCCGAGATGTGACCGGGGTGATGTCCCGCGCCCCGTGTTTCATTGAATCCAAACAGGGCAATGTGAGCGCCCTTGAAATCGGGCATTTTCTCGCCAAATACGCGGATGTTTTTGATGAAGGATGAGGTGGCAGTGATGCCCGAGTACAACCCTTCATCCACCGGGGAGAAAAACAGGGTAAGGTCCATGTTATTTGTGAGCTTCTATCATTTTTTCGATTGTTGATTTAAGCCGGGGCACCTCAATCTTGGCCGTTTGCCAAACTAATTCCGGGCTGACGCCAAAATACTCATGAATTACAATGTTGCGCATGCCCTTGATTTTTGACCAGGGAATTTCTGGTTCTTGATCGCGTACGGTTTGAGGAATATTTCCTACAGCTTCTCCGATTATCTCTATTCTCCTAACTACGGCATCTTGCTTTTCGCGGTTGTTGATGAAGTCGTGCTGGGTTTGATCCTTAAGGTAAATTTCAATCTGGTTGATGGATTCCAGTATATCATTCAAATAGAGAAGAACATTTCGCCCGTCACCCATAGATTCTGATCTCGTTTCCAAGAATGGAATCTTTAATCAACGGCTTGATGGCCCGATACTCCACGAGGTCAACTTTTTTCCCAAGCAGGGTTTCTAACTCCAGCTTTAAGCCCGCAAAGTCCAACAGACTTGCCGGATAGGTCAACTCGATCAATAGATCAATGTCACTTTGCTCAGTCGCATTGCCTTTTGCTATCGAGCCAAAAAAGCCAGCGCGGGTAACTTTATGTTTCCTTAAAACCGGAATGATTAATGGCTTGAGATGGTCAACCTTCATGAAGTAAAGTTAAACAAAAAAGGGCCCCATTTTTTGAGGCCCTTTTCAGATCTAAAAATCGAACTACCCACCAAAATCGTCAAAGCGGATGTTTTCTTTCGGAATACCCATTTCATCCAGCATCTTCAGCACTGCGGCATTCATAAGGGGAGGTCCGCACAGATAGAATTCAACATCCTCCGGAGCCGGGTGATTGCCGAGGTAGTTGTCGTACAGGCATTTGTGGATGAAGCCAGTATAGCCATCTGCCTGCCGATCGTCCAGGCTCTTTTTTACTTTCCAGTTGTCTTCGGGGAGCGGCTCGGACAAGCCAATATGAAACTGAAAGTTAGGAAAGTCTTTTTCGATGTCGCGGAAATGCTCCACGTAAAATAATTCTTTCTTCGAGCGACCTCCATACCAGTACGACACTTTTCGATTGGTTTTTTCGGTATGGAACAGGTGGAAGATCTGCGCGCGCAGCGGGGCCATTCCGGCACCACCACCAATATAAATCATTTCGCGCTGTGTCTTATTAATGTGGAACTCACCGTAAGGTCCTGAAATGGTCACCTTATCGCCCGGCTTCCGCGAAAACACATACGAAGAGCAAATTCCGGGATTAACATCCATCCATTTATTATTGGCCCGATCCCACGGGGGGGTGGCAATGCGGATGTTGAGCATGATGATGTTTCCTTCGGCCGGGTGGTTGGCCATCGAATATGCACGGAAGATGGGCTCTTCGTTCTTCATCTTCAGATCCCAAAGCTTGAACTTGTCCCAGTCGGACTTAAACACATCCGGCTTATGGCCCAGTTCGGGGTGCGGTGTGATGTCCATAGTCTTAAAATCAACCGTGGTGGCCGGCACATCAATCTGGATATAGCCACCCGCTTCGAACTTGAGGGTTTCGCCCGGAGGCAGTTTTACGACAAACTCCTTAATAAACGTGGAGACGTTGTAGTTCGACACTACCTCGCACTCCCACTTCTTGATACCAAAGATTTCTTCGGGTATGCGGATGTTCAGGTCCTGCTTCACCTTTACCTGGCATCCCAGGCGGACATGCTCCTTTTGCTCTTTCCGGCTCAGGTGGCCGACTTCAGTAGGCAACACATCGCCACCGCCCGATTCCACTACGCATTTGCACATGGCACAGGTACCACCACCACCACAAGCTGAGGGCAGGAAGATTTTTTCATTGGCCAGCGTTGACAACAGCGAACTGCCGGCTGCCACGGTAATCGTTTTCTCGCCATTGATCATGATTTTTACCGGGCCCGACTGCACTAGTTTTTTCTGGGCGAATATCAGCAACGCCACCAGCAGCAAAATCACAGCCGTAAACGCAACGATAGAAGTTAAAATGAGCATACTCGTCTTTTATAAGCACCACAAATATAGCCATAGGCCCCAAAAACGAACATTTCCCGAAATAAAAAAGGCCTTTGTTTAAGGCCTTTTTAATGAAACGCAAGCAACCAGCCTCAGGCATAAAGCGCATCCTGGCGTGCCACTGATGAGCGCGCGATAGGGCGGGCCCCCGGGGCGAGAATTACGCTCAGGTCTGCCTGCTGACTCCATTGCGCCAGCCGGGCAAGCGTTACGGTACCCTGCATGTATTGATAGCCAAAACCCCGGTAGCCGCCTTTGAATTCTACAAAATCCTGAGGAGAAAGCGGGGTTGACTCCGGGTAGCTTACAATGACCTCAACCACCGCATCATTGGTGAATGAATGGCGGTCGCCCTGAAGGCGCTTTTTATACTCATAGCGATAGTCGAACGTAAGGGCTGAAATATCCGACAGCACGGCTGAGCCGGTGGGGTAGCTGCCGGCTCCCTTGCCAACAAAAATCTGGTTTTCCGCAAAAGCCCCGTTTACAACCACGGCATTGAATTCATTCCGGATTGGAGCGAGGAAATCGTGAGCGGGCAAAAACTGAGGTGCCACAAATGCAAAAACCTGCTCACCCAGACGCACCGCACGGGCAATTAACTTGATGGTCAGTCCGTTTTCGCGGGCGAACTTCAGATCTACGGCCGAGATCTTATCAATACCAAGGTTGATAATGTTTTCGGGTTTGATAAAAAGGCCAAACGTGTGCGCCAGGGCGATGGTGAGCTTGAACTTGGCATCAAAACCCTGCACATCCAGCGAGGGATCGCTCTCCGCAAAACCAAGGTCCTGAGCACCTTTCAGCGCTTCGACATAACTTTTCTGCTCCTCAAATACTTTGGTCAGAATGTAATTGGTCGATCCGTTGAAGATTCCTTCAATACTGTTCAATAAGTCATTATCGTAGTATTCCTCCAGGTTGCGGATGATAGGGATGCTGCCGCAGACGGCCCCTTCGTATAGAATAGAGCGATCGTACTGCTGCTGAAGTTGATAAATCTCTTCCAGGTTTTCCGCCAGCATGCGTTTGTTGGCCGTTACCACGTGCTTGCCGTTTTGCATCGCTTTTTTCACGATGTCAAAAGCCACCACGGCATCGTCAATCAATTCCACCACCACATCAATCTCGGGGTCTTGAAGAATTTCCTGGTGATCAAACGTGAAAAGATCAGCCGGTAACATGCGCTGCTTGTCGCGATTCTTCACGGCAATTTTTTTGATCTCGGCCTTCACCCCATGGGTTTCGCTCAATACGTGGTAAAGACCCTGGCCTACACAGCCAAATCCAAACACGCCTAGTTTTAATTTTTTCTTCATAGTGCCACTTCGTTTGGCTGTTCTTGTAAAAATTTCCGAACTACTTTTTTCAACCGGTCAAACTCTACCAGGAAACCATCGTGACCAAAATCAGATGAAATAGTCTCAAGCGTTGCACCCGGAATGTGCTGCGCCAGGTAATGCTGCTCAACGGGCGGAAACAGATTGTCGCTGTCAACGGCTACCACCAGGGTTTTTGCCCGTATCTGCTGCAGTGCCCACTCCGTTGACGCTCGGCCACGCCCCACATGATGGCTGTCCATCATTTTTGTGAGTGTGTGGTAGGTAAACGCATTGAAACGTTTCGTCAGTTTTTCGCCCTGGTAGCGCTGGTAAGTTGAAGCCCGGTAGTTTTCGAGGTTGTCGCTCGATTTTTCGGACTGCGTTAATCTAAAACCTTCGTACGTGCGGTACGAGATCATGGCCATGGCGCGGGCAGCTTTCATGCCGTCCGCCCCGGCTCGTGCATCGTCCTGCTTCCAGGTGCTGTCGGCCTCAATGGCGAGGCGTTGCGCTTCGTTCAATGCAATTCCCCAGGGCGAGTGAACCGCATTGCAGGCAACTGCGATCAGGTTTTCAAAAAGGTTGGGCTGGATGATGGCCCACTCCAGCGCTTGCTGACCGCCCAACGAACCACCCAAAACAGTATGAATTCTTTCCAACCGCAGGTGCTGGCGAAGCAGATCAAATGCCCGCACCACATCCCGGTTCGTTATCAACGGGAAACCATGATAATAAGGGCTTCCGGTAGCGGGATTGGGAGATAACGGGCCGGTTGATCCATAACATCCACCCAGCAGGTTGGCACATACGATGCACCAACGGTCGGGCGGAAACGGGCTGCCAGCAGTGAAAAAATCGTTCCACCAGCTGGTGACATCCGAGCTGCCGGTTAGGGCATGACAAATCCAAACCACGTTGTTACGTTGTTCATTCAACTGACCCAGCACGGTATACTTAAGCTGGAAGCCGGGCAGTTTCCCGCCCGCCTCCAGCTCAAATTCACCGGGATACTGAAATAAATGGTCTGATTTTGTCATAGGGGGTTGTCAGGCTACCAGCTCACCTTTGAACACTTTTTCAAATGCCTGTTCAAAGTCGGCCTTGATATCTTCGATGTGTTCCAGGCCGAGGGATACGCGCAACAGGTTCGGCAACACTCCTGCCGATATCTGTTCTTCATCCGTAAGCTGCGAGTGCGTGGTAGCGGACGGTTGAATAATCAGAGTTTTGGCATCGCCCACGTTGGCCAGGTGGCTAACCAGCTTTAACTGGTCTAGCACTTTCGTTGCGTTCTCTTTGGTGCCTTTTACGGTAAACGACAGTACAGCCCCAAATCCATTCTTCAGGTACTTCTTCGCCAATTGGTGATAGGTGCTGTTGGCAAGGCCGGGGTAGTTCACACTTTCTACCTGCGGGTGCTGCTCCAGCCACTCGGCCAGCGCCAGGGCGTTGTCGCATGAGCGTTGTACCCGCAGCGATAGGGTTTCCAGTCCTTGCAAGAACAGGAAGGAGTTGAATGGACTCAGTGAAGGTCCGAAGTCGCGCAGGCCTTCTACTCGTGCGCGGATGATGAACGCAATGTTCGGCAGACCGAGCGGATTGCCTTCCCCAAATACATCCCAGAACTTCAATCCGTGATATCCTTCCGAGGGCTCGGTAAACTGCGGAAACTTGCCGTTGCCCCAGTTGTAGTTACCGCCATCGACAATCACACCACCGATCGAGTTTCCGTGGCCGCCAATCCATTTCGTGGCTGACTCCACCACCACGGCCGCACCATGTTCAATGGGGCGGAAGAGGTAGCCACCGGCACCGAACGTATTGTCCACAATCACGGGTAAATCGTGTTTTTTTGCGAGAGCCGCGATGGCATCGAAGTCGGGCACATTGAAGCCCGGGTTACCGATTGTTTCCAGGTAAATGGCTTTCGTTTTCTTATCGATCAGCTTTTCAAAGTGCTCAGCTTTATCACTTTCGGCAAAGCGAGCCTCGATGCCCAGCCGTTTGAACGAAACTTTGAATTGATTGTAGGTACCTCCGTACAGGAAAGGGGACGTAACAAAGTTATCTCCCACGGTCAGGATGTTGTTGAGCGCGATAAACTGGGCTGCATGGCCCGAGCCAACCGCCAGCGCAGCTACGCCACCCTCAAGTGCCGCAATTCGCTTCTCAAATACATCGGTAGTGGGGTTCATAATGCGCGTGTAGATATTGCCAAACTCCTTCAAGGCGAAAAGATTCGCTCCGTGTTCGGAGTTCTTGAACACATAGGAAGTGGTTTGGTACAGCGGTACGGCACGGCTTTGCGTGGTGGGGTCAACTTCCTGGCCGGCATGTAACTGAAGTGTTTCGAAACGTAATGACATTAGTTTAGAATTTTGAATTAAGAATTTTGAATTTTGAATGAAAAGAGGACGTAACCTGAGTCCTGCCCGTCACGCGGCAGTCCGTGCGTTACGCTTGTTGCCGGAAGCGTTTACCTGCTTACAAAAACGACAACTGCGTTTAGCAACAACACCAAATGCAACACATTCGTGTGTTGAGCATCGGCTGGAAACTTGTGGGGGTTAGATTTGCCCGTAGGGCATAAGATGAAGGTTGAATGTAGTTTTTCATACAGCTCATCGGTTTATAGTTCCCGCAAGACCTTCCTGCAGGCAGGATTTAGCACCTGGTTCCCGGCTGTCGGGAGGGGTTGCTAGCGCTTCATAGAGCCTGTTCTCTCCGCGCTTCTTTATAAATCGACTGGCTTGCGCTTCATCGATCTGATGATACAAACGTAGAGTCCTTTAGTATAGTTTGCAAGTAGACTTTAAAAAAAATGTTAAAAAGCGCGATCAGCCAAACGTACTGCCGTTAGGCACAACCGCCACACCCGATTAGGTTATTGCTGGCCATAACGTTACCTTTACATCGTTTTAGCAGAAATCATTCTGTCACAGCGGGGTTCAATTAGTCATACCCCAACTGCACCCAATCATTTTTAGCTGAAATCAAACGAAACGGGCGCTTCAGCCCCTGTTTTCGTCAGTCTCGTTCACTATAAAACTTATTTAACACGTGCGTCACTGCCTATGACAAAGTCCAACAACTCGTTTATCAAGAAGCAAAAAGAAATGATTCGAAAGAAAAAGAAGCAGGAGAAGGAGTCGCGTAAAAATGAGCGGAGAAAGAACTCGACCGGAGGCGATCTGGAAAATATGCTGGCCTATGTCGATGAATTTGGTAACCTGACAACCGTGCCTCCCGAACAGCGCGGAGCGAATCTAACCGGGAACAAAAGTTAAAATTATTAATCACAATTATTTATTTTCAATCATGAAAGAAGGAAAAGTTAAGTTTTTCAATGCAACAAAAGGTTTTGGATTTATCACACCTGCCGATGGCAGCGAGGATATTTTCGTGCACCAAACCGGCCTGATCGACAACATCAAGGACAACGATAACGTGCGGTACGAAATGGAGCGAGGCAAGAAGGGCATGAATGCAGTGCGTGTTGAGGTCATCCAATAGTGAATCACACCACCACCCGTTTTTTTCCGGTTCTTAAAGCAAAGGTCGACTCTTACTTTGAGAGCTCCCGCTTGTCGCGATCGGGCGGCAGTCGGTTGCTGAGCAAGGCGTTGCTGCAGTTTCTGATGGCGCTGGCTTTATATACCGGCCTGCTGTTTCTGCCGCTGCCCGGCTGGGCCCTATCCCTGGGCGCTGTTTTACTGGGCATCAACCTGGCGGTGCTGGGTTTTAATGTGATGCACGAAGGCGGGCATCAGAGTTTTTCGCGTCATGCGTGGGTGAATAGTGCGGCTGCTTATATGCTGAATGTTTTAGGTGGTAACACCTACTACTGGAAGATTAAGCACAACGTAAATCATCATACGCATACGAACGTTGCCGGCATGGATTCCGATATTAATGTCGAGCCGTTCATGCGGCTGCACCCCAACCAGCCTCTCCGGAAAATTCATAGGTACCAGTACTTGTACTGGGTTTTACTATATGGCATTTCGTACATCGCCTGGGTCTTTTATGAAGACTTTGTCAAGTACTTCTCGGGGCGCGTGGCGGTACACATGCCGGTAAAGCGTCTGGCCTTTCGCGAGCATCTGATTTTCTGGCTTACCAAGGTGTTCTACGTCACGGTCTACCTTGTGCTGCCCGTTGCGATGTTGGGCTGGGCTACTGCGCTTGTCGGTTTTTTGATCGTTACAGTTACCTGCGGTCTTTTCATCAGCGTTGTGTTTCAATTGGCGCATGTGGTGGAATCAACGGATTTTCCGACCGAAAGCAAAGTTACAGGCGAGTGGGCGCTTCATCAGATCAGAACGACATCGAACTTTGCCACCGACAATCGGTTTTTGTTTTGGTTGCTGGGCGGGCTGAACTTTCAGGTTGAGCATCATTTGTTTCCGAAGATCAGCCATATCCATTACCCTCAGATCAACAAGCTGGTTAAGCAAACCTGCCGCGAGTTTGATGTTTGTTATCACGAGTACGCCACCATGTACAAAGCGTTCACCTCTCACCTCAAGTACTTGCAAAAGATGGGTGTAGCCCACGCCCGGGTATGAGGCAACTCAAGATAGTCAAACAAATTACGAACCGCGAAACGCAGTCGCTGGATAAATACCTGAGTGAAATTGCCAAGGTAGATCTTCTTACGGCCGATGAAGAGGTTCAGCTTGCACGCAGGATTCGTGATGGCGACCAGGTGGCACTTGAGCGGTTGGCCAAAGGCAATCTGAGGTTCGTGGTCTCGGTTGCCAAGCAGTACCAGAACCACGGCCTGTCGTTAAACGATTTAATTAACGAGGGTAACGTAGGGCTGATTAAGGCGGCTGGCCGCTTTGATGAAACACGTGGCTTTAAGTTTATTTCGTATGCGGTTTGGTGGATTCGCCAGTCGATTATGCAGGCACTGGCCGAGCAGTCGCGCGTAGTGCGCTTGCCGCTAAACCGGATTTCGTCACTCAATAAGATTTCACGGGCATATGCCGAACTGGAGCAGCGTTTTGAGCGTGAGCCCACAGTGGAGGAAATCTCCGTTAAACTGGATATCTCCATCGAAGAGGTGGAAATCAATCAGCGCGTATCCGGCCGCCAGGTGTCGGTAGATGCTCCTTTCCTGCAAGGTGAGGAGAATACGCTACTGGATGTGCTCACGAATAGCTCTGAGGAAAGCCCCGACCAGGAACTGGTCAATCTCTCGCTCAAGCGGGAGGTTGAACGCGCTCTGGCACTACTCACCAGCCGCGAGTCGGAGGTAATCAAGCTCTACTTTGGTTTGGACGGACAGTCGCCTTCGCGGCTGGAAGAAATTGCTCGGCAACTGAGTCTGACTCCTGAACGCGTGCGCCAGATCAAAGAGAAGGCCACACGAAAGTTGAGGCACCAGGGGCGGAGCCGTTTGTTGAGGGATTATTTGGGGTGACAGGCGAGAGTCAAAAGCTAAACGTCATGTTAAGCCGATAGGCGGTATTTTGGGCAATAGAACCAGCTGCGTAAGGTCCCCAACGCACGTACACTGCGCCACCGATTCCAAAATAGGCAACATCCACATAGTTAAACCTGAAAATATTCTCGGCACCAATACCGGTTTCGAAGAACCCTTTTTCAAAGGTTTTAAATTCAATGCCTGAATGCGCTGTAGCATTTGCCGGGTTGCCAAACCGGCCCCACCCTGCGCTCTGGGCGAAAATCAATTCGGGTTTTGAGTACCGACTCTGGTACAACCAGCCAAAATTATGCTTCAGGAAAGCCGCCACGTACTGATCGCTCAAGAATTCGTAAATGCCCATCGTTTGGAAGGAGTGATTTACCCAGTAACTCGTTTCCCGGCTTCCGGGGCCGAAAAACTGTTTTTGCAGGGGGGCTGCACCCAGTAGTGCGCCACCCAAAACGGAAACCATCGATGTGCCAAGTCTGCGGGACTTCCACCGATCAGTCAAGAACCATTCCACACGGGTGTAGTCAAACTCACTATTCCAGGCACCGGGCACGGCACGGCTCACGCGCAGTGAGGCAAGGGGCAGCTCAAATTGAACCATGGCCTTGCGCCCGGCTAAACTCACCTGGCGCATCCTGTGAATGTAGTTGATTTCGGTAGTAAACTCTGAAATGGTAAAGGCAGAAACGGGTTCGCCTTCGTAGAGGTAGGTATACAACGGCTGGAAGCGGGAGTGATCAATTCCCCATTTCACCTGCCAGGAAGGTGCCGGCTTCCAGTTCAGCTGCACACCTACGTGTGTTTGCCGATCAAAGCGGGACGCGACCAATTCGCGGAAAGAAAAGCTACCGATTGTTCGATACTCTTCGAAAAACCGATGTGTGCCGGGCTCCCGTAAATCCTGGAAATAGGAAGCCTTCAGAAATAAATCCCTACGTTGATGAATTTGAAACTTGAGATCACCCCCGTATTTCCATGCCTTATCATGAAATCCGTAACCCGCCCAGGCACCCACCGAAAACCATCGGGAAAACCGTGGATTGGTCCGGATTCCCGCGCCCAGTCGCACCTGTTCATACTGATTTAGCCGAAGCACTTTATTTAACTGCCAGTCGAGCTTACCTGTGGTGATGGCATTTGAAAAAAATCCTTCCGCGAGTCGATCAAGGGTTTTCAACACGGTGATCCGTTGATTTACCGAGTCATACCACTGGAATGTTCGCGCTTCTTTTTCATCCAACGGCCCAACGCGAAAATCCGGGAGAATTGAACTATCCGGACGGGAGCCCAGAGCTACTTCTACATCCTGAAAAACAGATGATGACAAGTCTGGATTGATCGCAATGTCTCGCAGGTAACTTCGCGCGGTGGCCGCAAGGTGCAGGTAGCCGATTTTGTTTTCCCGAAAATGGAGATCGGTATTGAGTTGCACCGGAAACCAGGTGGTATCAACCCGTTCATAGTTTTGTTGAATTCGAAAATCCACTTTCGCGAATGAATCAACCGGTTTCGCGATTACACTTTTTATTGCCCACCCACTTGTGCACACAGATACAGTGCCCTGCAACAAGTTTTGCAAGGGCTTGCCCAGCGGAAGGAAAGCGATTGTAAACACGGTATCGCGCTGGTAATAGGTTGTATCCACCACTTCGAAATCATAGAGCTTCTCGCTGTTTTTCGAAATTGGGTTCAGGTGATCTTTTCCCAGAATACGGATCCAATCGTCTGCGAATCCTAGCGGCTGGTAATCGTTCGGCAGAGCCGCCAGCAGCGGTGTCTCAAATCCAGATACGCGATAGTCAAGCAGTTTCTCGAATTGTTTGCCCGGCTTGCGGTAATACTTTTCGGCAACTGATTCGGTTACCAGCAGGTGTTGACGTCTCTGCAAGGAATCCATTTGTAGAGCCAGCGAATCCGTTTTTGTCAGTTTTGCGTTAGCGTTTTTTCGCCTGAGTGAATCGGGATGAGGGGTTTCACCATCCAGTTTGAAGATGACTTTTGTATACGACTTATAGTAATACGATCGAAGTTGCGCGGGCTTATGTCGGTCGCGATTTTTTACTGCGTTACGAATGATGCGCCAGGCGGGGTTTTCTCCGGCATAAATCACGACCTCCCGAAGTTCTCGTTCATCGGCCGACAGCGCGATGTGAGTATGGCCGGCCAATGAAGGTGCCCCGACAACACGGGTTTTATACCCTATATAACTGATGATGACATTTCCCTGGTAGCGGGAAGGCAGTGAGAGACGAAAGCGACCATCAATATCTGTGGTGGTGCCTGATTTTCGGTCGTCCAGCAAAAGATTGGCGAATGCCAAAGGCTGCCGTGTCATGCTATCCAGGACTATACCTTCAACGACCTGGCTTTTAACGTTGAAAGATGTCAACGCCCAGAATGCGATCAGCCCCCAAACCCTCATACTCTTGTTTTTCTGGAATTAAACTCAGGCGGTTACATATAGTTTCGCCCTGGCAAAACTACCCCCGGTACTGTCGTGCAGTTTCCAACATTACCTGGCGGGATAGCGACCGGGCCTCTCGGGCTACGTCAACATGCCGCCATCGACCTGAATAACCTGCCCGGTAACGTACGCTGAAAGATCGGACGCAAGAAATACGCAGGCATTGGCTACATCTTCGGGTTTGCCACCGCGTTTCAGCGGAATAGCATCGCGCCAGCTTTGAACTGTTTTCTCGTCCAACTTGCCGGTCATTTCGGTTTCGATAAAGCCCGGGGCAATGGCGTTGCTGCGGATTCCCCGCGAACCTAATTCCAACGCTACCGACTTGGTAAATCCGATAATGCCCGCTTTGGAGGCAGCATAGTTTGCCTGGCCGGCATTTCCTTTGATACCGACAACCGAAGTCATGTTGATGATTGAACCCCCTTTTTGCTTCATCATGGGCTTGGTGGCCGCTTTCACCGTGTTAAAGCACGACTTCAGATTTACATTCATGATTTTGTCCCACATTTCCTCCGTCATCCGCAGCAGTAGGTTGTCTATGGTAATGCCGGCATTGTTCACCAGGATGTCGAGTGAACCAAACTCGGCTACTACATCGTTGATCAGCTTGTCGGCTTGTGCAAAGTCCGAAGCATCGGACCGGTAGCCTTTCGCCTTTACGCCTTTGGCCGCCAATTCAGCCTCCAATGCCTGACCCTGTTCCACACTTGACAAATAGGTGAAGGCCACGTTGGCGCCATGTTCAGCAAAAGTCAGAGCGATAGAGCGGCCAATTCCTTTCGAGGCACCGGTAATCAGTGCGGTTTTATTTTGAAGCAGTTTCATGGTATCACGTTTTGAAATCGGGATTATTTTGGGCCTAAACTACTGCTTTTTTTGGGAGGTTTATTTGGGTTAATTTGCCCCGTTTTATAACAGAATTAATAGCACTATGTCAAAATACGATGTCATTGTTATCGGCTCAGGCCCCGGAGGTTACGTGGCTGCAATCCGCGCTTCACAATTAGGGTTGAAAGTGGGCGTGGTGGAGAAGGAAGAACTTGGAGGTATTTGCCTGAACTGGGGTTGTATTCCCACCAAGGCATTGCTCAAAAGTGCAAGTGTGTTTGAATATGTAAAGCACGCGGCCGATTACGGCATCAACATCAAAGGTGCAGAAGCTGATTTTAGCGGCATGGTGAAGCGCAGCCGCGATGTGGCGGCAGGCATGAGCAAGGGTGTGCAGTTTCTCTTCAAGAAGAACAAGATCGATCAGATCTCCGGGCATGGCAAGCTGAAAAAGGGCGGCAAAGTGGAGGTAACGGATTCGGCCGGTAAGAAAACCGAGTACGAAGCCAAGCATGTTATTCTGGCCACGGGTGGCCGTTCGCGCGAGTTACCAAGCCTGCCCATCGATGGAAAGAAGATTATCGGATATCGCCAGGCCATGGTGTTGGAGCAGCAGCCCAAAAAACTTCTGGTAGTTGGTTCTGGCGCCATTGGTGTTGAGTTCGCCTACTTCTACAATGCGATTGGCACCGAAGTCACGATCGTGGAGTTTTTGCCGCGCATCGTGCCGGTAGAAGACGAAGAAGTATCAAAGGCACTGGAGAAGTCATTCAAGAAATCAGGAATGACCATTCACGTTAACTCAGAAGTAACAAAGGTTGATACCAGCGGGAAGATGTGTGTAGCCACGGTGAAAACGCCCGGAGGCGAGATCAAAATTGAAGCCGATGTCGTTTTGTCAGCCGTTGGCGTTGCCACCAACCTGGAAAACATCGGGCTTGAAGAAGCCGGTGTTAAGACGGATAAGGGCAAAGTGATTGTCGATGATTTTTACAAGACGAATGTGCCGGGCGTGTATGCCATTGGCGACATCGTGAAAGGCCCGGCTCTCGCACACGTGGCTTCGGCTGAAGGAATCATTTGTGTGGAGAAGATTGCGGGCCATAATCCTGAACCGCTTAACTACAACAACATTCCGGGCTGCACCTACTGTTCACCAGAGATTGCGTCAGTTGGCTTCACCGAAGAGGCAGCAAAAAAGGCTGGCTACCAGATCAAGGTAGGCAAGTTTCCGTTTACCGCCTCCGGCAAAGCGAAGGCAGCCGGTGCATCCGATGGTTTCGTGAAGGTAATTTTTGATGCCAAGTATGGTGAATTTCTGGGTGCGCACATGATTGGCGCGAACGTAACAGAAATGATTGCCGAGGTAGTGACAGCCCGAAAGCTTGAAACGACCGGGCATGAAATAATTAAGTCGGTTCATCCACACCCCACCATGAGTGAGGCCGTGATGGAGGCGGCAGCAGCTGCTTATGGTGAGGTAATTCACTTGTAAAAGGCCTGGTTATCGCCAAAAAGGACCTTTTCGAAGGCCTTTTTTTATTTTTACCGAACTCTCCGGTTTCATTCCCATCAGTTGGCGTATCTATCAGAACAAATCAATTCTGAATGAAAATGCTGCCGGTACAGTTCTTCTTTCGAAGGGCGAAGGTGTTTACGGGCTTACTGCTGGTGTGCCTGGTGGCCTACATGGGCTATCGGCTGTTTGAGCGGCTGATCTGAAAGTAAACGAAATCCAGCAAAAACTTACATGCGGGTGACATTACCTGTTTTGTTTAATGTTTCCCTGCTCACTTTGGGCACCTTTCATGGATTAATTGCCAAAAGATCAAGATCTATGAAACGTTTGACGTTACTGCTATTGTTAGTCGCTCTGGCGCTCGTGGCAGAGGCGCGCCCGGATCCCGAGATTGTCGGCAAAGTTGTAAACGTCATTGATGGCAACACCATCGAGATTGTTTCGGGCGACCTGGGGAAATTCAAAATCTATTTTCAAGGCATTGACGCCCCCGAATTGGGACAGGAATATGGCGACAAGGCAAAAAAGGCGATGGAGAAAATTATCCTCAACAAAAGTGTGGTCGTTCAAATTACCGGTAAAGACCGCCTCGGGCATCGCATTGGGGTGATCCTGATTGAAGGCAACGTGGATCCCCGAGTTGAAATGTTGAAAGAGGGACTTGCGTGGACTGCAGAGAAGAATGCAGTACCTGAATTGGAGAGCCTGAAAGAACTTGCCCGCGCTAAAAACCGAGGACTATGGCGGCAAGATGACCCGGTACCTCCGTGGATTTTTCGCAGACAACAGACTTTGTTTCAGCCAAAGTCAAGTTAACACGGCAAAATATTCCGGATAGCGATCCGTTATACCTCAGCTATGCAAAACATGCTGAGGTTTTTTTGTCTGGTGGGGGCCAGCCTGCCCTCCCTTTTGTTTGCTCAGTCGAACACACTGGGCGATCGCGAACTTCGCGAACAACCCCATTCTGCAACGGTTACTCCAGCCCGCAAAAAGAGCAAACCGATTTTTTTCAGGAGACCTAAAGTGCAGCATACGGCTGTGTATGAGTACTACGCCCGCGTAGAAGAGGCCGCTCGTGAAAAGCAGCGAATGCTGCGCAAGATGGACCGCCCGCAATTCTACGACCCAACTTATTTTGGTCATAAGAAGTCGCCCAAAAAGCATCCGCCCCACAAAAAGCGATTCTGCCGGGAATGCGGCATACGACATTAGACGGAGGGGGGAATAGCATTTGTTGCCGTCATCGCCTATTTTGGTGCGGTGAACCTGTCGCCATTTATTGAACATACAAATCTGTCACCCTCGCTGGTCATTGGCGATATTGATCGTCTCGTGGCCGAAGCGCAACAGCACCACTTCCTTGGGGTGTGTGTACCGCCCTTCTGGGTCAAGCGGGCAAAACGCGAAATCGGACAAACCGATGTAAGATTGGTTACCGTGGCCGGTTTTCCTTTAGGATATCACATGACGGAGACCAAACTTGATGAGATTCAACGAGCCATCGATAATGGAGCCGATGAGGTTGATGTCGTGCTCAATGTGTCTTCCTTCAAAACCGGAATCCCGTGGACGAAGATTGACATTGCAAAATGCAGCCGTCTGGCCCACGATCATCACAAGATCCTGAAGGTGATTTTAGAGACTGCCCTCCTCACCGATGCCGAGGTTGCAGAGGCCTCGAAACTGTGTGCCGATGCCGGTGCAGATTTTGTGAAGACATCAACCGGTTTTGCATCTGGCGGTGCCACCGTGGAGCATGTGCGCATCATGAAGGCTGCCATTCCTCCCTCGGTCGGTATCAAGGCTTCCGGAGGAATAAAAAATGCCGAACAGGCGCGCGCGCTGATTGAGGCTGGCGCCAGTCGCCTTGGCACTTCGTCAGGTGTGAAAATCGTATCTTCGCCATCCTAACCCAACTCCATGAGTTCATTTTTGTCGAGCCTTTTTCCGGACGAAAGATCACTTCCGGCCCACGTGCTGTTGCCTCAAACGATCGAACAGCGCGAGTACCTCATCAATGGAGAACTATTGCGATGGTCGGGTGACCAAAGCCCAGTATTGAGCCCGGTGTTAATTCAAACACCCCAAGGCCTTCAACAAAAGGTGATTGGCAGCACACCCCTGCTGACTTCGCGTGAAGCGCTGCAGGCGCTGGATGCTGCCGTGCAGGCCTACGACCTTGGCCATGGGGAGTGGCCGATGATGACGGTAGCCGAGCGCATCCGCCACATCGAAGTGTTTTTGGCGCGCATGAAGGAGAAGCGTGCAGAAGTGGTGAACTTGCTGATGTGGGAAATTGGTAAACCTCAGAAAGATTCCGAAAAGGAATTTGACCGAACCTGCGATTACATCGTTGATACGATCAACTCGCTGAAAGACCTCGACCGAAACTCAGCACGCTTCGTGCAGGAGCAAGGCATCATGGGCCAGATCAGGCGTGTGCCGCTGGGCGTGGCACTATGCATGGGCCCTTACAACTATCCGCTGAACGAAACCTTCAGCACGTTGATCCCGGCTTTGATCATGGGAAATACTGTGGTGTTCAAACCGGCCAAGTATGGCGTACTCCTCATTCGCCCGCTGCTGGAGGTTTTTCAAAAGAGTTTTCCCAAAGGTGTTATCAATATTATTTATGGACGAGGCCGCGAAACTGTAGGTGCGTTGATGGAAACCGGTAAGGTGGACGTGTTTGCCTTTATTGGAACCAACAAGGGAGCGAATGACCTTAAGCGATTACATCCCAAGCCACACCGGCTCAAAGCGATACTAGGGCTTGATGCAAAAAACCCTGCCGTTGTTTTGCCCGATGCCAACCTCGACATCGCGGTGACGGAGTGTGTCTTGGGGTCATTATCGTTTAACGGGCAACGTTGCACGGCCCTGAAGATCATTTTCGTGCATAAGTCGCAGGTGGAGGAGTTTACAAAGCGCTTTTGTGCGGAGGTGGCCAAACTGAAGTTTGGTATGCCCTGGGAGGCAGGCGTGTCGCTAACACCACTACCTGAGCCGGGGAAAGCCGACTACCTCAAGGCATTGGTTACGGATGCCGTCAATTTAGGCGCACGGGTAATCAACGAAAGGGGCGGAGAGGTCAACGAGACATTCTTCTATCCGGCCGTGCTGTACCCGGTGAATAACAAAATGAAAGTTTACTACGAGGAGCAGTTTGGGCCTGTGGTGCCAATTGTGCCGTTTGATGATGTCAACGAAGCGATCAGCTACGTGGTGAACTCTAACTTTGGGCAGCAGGTGAGCTTGTTCGGTCAGGACTCTGCGACCATGGCGCGGCTCATAGATTTACTCGCGAACCAGGTGGGCCGCATTAACATCAATGCACAATGCCAGCGCGGGCCCGATACATTTCCGTTCAACGGGCGCAAAGATTCGGCCGAGGGTACCTTGTCGGTGGCCGATGCGCTCCGTGTATTTTCGATTCGCACCATTGTGGCGGCCAAGATCACCGACAGCAATAAGCAGATGATTGGTCAGATCATTCGCAACCGCGAGTCGGCATTCCTGAGCACAGACTACATCTTCTAAAAAAACCACCCCGACAAAGCGGGGTGGTAGTTCTGATTGTGACTGCTCGTTATGCGGTTTTTTTCTTCACCTCGCAGGTGCTAATGCCGAAGGGTGCATACAACGGGCAGAAGCTGACCAGGCTGGTGAGCACAAACACGCCACCCAGTATCACCAACACAAGGCCAATTGTGCCGGGCACGGTGCCCGTGAAGTAAAGCACTGCAAAGATGGCGGCCAGAATCAACCGGATTACGCGGTCAGCACTTCCCATGTTCTTTTTCATACGTTTTGTTTTTAGGGTTATGGATTAATTGTTTCAATTACTTTAACCAACCCATATACAATGCCGACACACAGGATGCAGATTACCACAAATTTGGCCACCCGATTTGCCTTCATTTTTTGGGGTTGTGTTTGATGAGTCAAAAGTAGATTTATCCTACGCCTCAAATCGGTGATGAAGGTCACCAGGCGGGGTAAGTTGCTGATAATCAGTGGATTTTTTTTCCGTTGCCGGCATTCCGAAGCCGGTCAGAGCAACTGAATGCCGTTTTCGAGCTGTTTCACTTTACCCTCTTTCTCCAGCTTTTTCAGAGTGCGCGTAATCACTTCGCGGGAGGTACCGAGTTCCTGGGCAATTTCGCGGTGGCGCAGGTCGAGTATGGAATTACCCAGCACGCTTTGCTTTTGCCGCAAGTAATCTACGATTCGTTGATCGAGGTTTTGGAAGATCAGGGAGTTAATGGTTTCCAGCAGTTCGGTGTATCGCAAGTTGTACAGATCGTAAAACAGGGTGTTAAATGCCGGGTATTGCTGCACCCACCGTGCCAGCCGCTGCACCGGCAGCAATAGCAGTTGACTGTCTTCTTCGGTAGTGGCAAAAATGCGACTGGGTGCCTGCTTTAGGCCCGCCAGAAAAGACATCACACAACTTTCGTTCGGGCGGATGTAGTAGAGCAGGAGCTCGCGGTCTTCGTAGCGACTGTACACCTTAACCACGCCCGAGAGCACAACCGGCAACATCTTTACATATTGACCTTCGTGGAGTATTTCAGTTTGGCGTGCGATAGTCGCCACGGTTGCCTCGCTGGCAATTTCGTTCAGCAAATCTTCCGGTAAGGCGGGCAGATGTTGACGAATCAGGGCTACCTCGGTCATAACCGCCTTACGCCATCAGTTTGTCAATGAGTTGATCAACTGTTATTCCCTCAGCTTCAGCTTTAAAGTTTCGTACGATGCGATGCCGGAGAACAGGCCGCGCAACAGCCTGCACATCTTCGATATCAGGTGAGTATTTGCCGGTGAGCAGGGCATGGCATTTGGCACCCAGCACCAGAAACTGCGATGCCCGCGGGCCCGCGCCCCACTCCAGATAATCATTTGCAATGGTTGAGCCGTTTGCTCCTGGCCGGGTTTGCTGCGATAGCTTTACCGCATACTCGACTACGTTGTCGGCTACGGGCACGCGCCTCACCAGGTGTTGATAGGCCATGATTTGGTCACCGGTAAGAATGGTGTTTACCTGCGCCAGGCTGTCGGTCGTGGTATTTTTAACAATTTCCACTTCTTGCTGGTAGCTGGGATAATCAAGAAGAATGTTAAACATAAAGCGGTCGAGCTGGGCTTCCGGCAGCGGGTATGTTCCTTCCTGCTCAATTGGATTTTGGGTGGCCAGCACAAAAAACGGCCGCGGAAGCGCATAACGATGACCGGCAATCGTCACCGCATACTCCTGCATGCTTTCCAGCAAAGCCGCCTGTGTCTTGGGTGGCGTCCGGTTGATTTCATCGGCAAGCACGATGTTGGCGAAGATCGGGCCTTTGACGAACTGAAAATTGCGCTCTTTGTCGAGCGTCTCGGCACCAACAATGTCAGACGGCATTAAATCGGGAGTGAACTGGATGCGCTTAAACTCCAGGTGCAATGCAGTGGAAATGGTTTGAACCAATAACGTTTTGGCCAGGCCGGGTACGCCTACCAGCTGGGAATGGCCCTGGCAAAAGATGCCGGTGAGCACCTGGTGCACCACTTGCTCCTGCCCAACTACAACCTTACCGATTTCGCGTGTCAGGCTTTTGTAGGCTGCGGCCAGCGAATCGGCAGCCTCCACATCGTTAGCAAAGTTGGTCATGGTGAGGTTATTCTAGTATTCCGCAACTGTTAAATTCCGGATCGATGGTAATAAACACATCTCCGCGCGACTTCTGAAACCACTTATCCAAAATCCGGTCACGTTTTTCGGACAACGCGGCACTCTGAATCCGGGGCCAGTCGTCTGTCAGGTTGGCCTGATGAGGTGGCAGCTTGTTTTTGAAATACAGAATGCGGACCGCGTCTTTCTGCTGCTCGGTGCGGTAGGTCATGGGCTGGCTCACCGAGCCTACCTTCATGGTGTCAATAGCCAGGTAAACGACCGGGTCAATTTCGCGCATTGAAATGCGGGTGCTGCCGTCCTGGTCGGTGAAGAAACCGCCCAGCCCTTTGGTAGCCTGATCGTCTGAGTACTCCTTGGCGGCTACATCAAACTTGATGGAGTCTTTAACAATCTTTCTGCGCAAACTGTCGAGGTACTTGCGGGCCGTTTCAATATCATTCGGAGAGGGAACCGCGGAGATGAGGATGTGCCGGGAGTTGTATTCGTTACCCCTGCGGTCGATTAGTTGCATAACGTGAAACCCGAATGGCGATTCGAACGGTTGGGAAATTTCGCCTCCCCGCAGCTTAAAGGCCATGGCCTCGAACGAGGGAACCATTGCACCGCGACCTACATAACCCATTTCGCCCCCATTGTATTGGGCGCTGGGGTCTTCCGAATATTTGCGCGCCAGGTCATTAAAATTCTCGCCACTGATAATCCGGTTGCGCAAGTCGCTGAGCCGCTGGCGGGCCTCCTGTTTCTGGCCTTCACTCACCTTGGCCACACGCACGATCTGGGCTACTTCAACATCGGAGGAATAGAACGGAAGGCTGTCGGCCGGGATCTTATTGAAGAATCGTTTTACTTCAGCCGGGGTAATGGTAAGATCCTTGGTTATTTTTGACGTCATCTCCCGGGCGAGTTTCTGTTCGCGAATTTGGTCGCGCAGTTCGATCTTGATTTCCGCCAAGGTTTTTCCGTAGGCTTTCTCTAATTGCTCGGGCGAGGTGCCGGAATTCTGAAGAATCATCTGCATCCGCTGGTCGGTTTCCTGATCGACTTCCTCATCCGATACCGTCACTGAGTCAATCTCAGCCTTTGCTACAAGCAGCTTGTTCACAATCAAACGGTTCAGCATGCCGCAGCGGGCGGAGCTCGAGGCAGGGTTACCCTCGGCCAGGTAATTCTGGTACGCTCCCTCCAGTTCCGATTTCAATACAATGTAGTTATCGACCTTCGCAATGATCTTGTCGATCACAAAGCCCGATGATCCTTCCGGCTGGGTCGGCTGAGCCTGAGCAAACAGGCCCATCATCACCAGCAGGCTACTGATCGAAAATCTCAAAATCTTTGCGCTCGGCTGCTTTTTCATACACCTCATCTTCCAATTTACGTGCAAGTTCAACTTTTCTCCTGTTTAAAATAATATTTTTGATGTCTTCGCGCACAAAGTCAATGGGCGACACATTGTCGGATATCTTGTACGCATCCACTTTCAAAAAGTAGAGGTAATCGTCATCCTGGGTTTCAAAAAAAGAGTACGTTTTCAGAAACTGAACTTTGTTGGGAATTTCAGCCAGCGGAGAATTGGCCACCAGTTTGTCGAACTCAATCCAGGTGGAGTCCGATAAATGATAGGCAGCTGAAAAGCTGAGGCAGTACGAGGCCAGTTCTTTGACCTCTTTATCCTTTTTCGAGTACATCAGGTCCTTGATGCGGGTGGTGCGGGGCGCCCCTTTTGGCACCTTAATGAACGTGCCTTGCAGAATATTCTGTTTGAGAACAAAGTTGTCCTGATGGTCGCGGTAGTAATTCTCAATCTCAGCGTCAGCAATGCTATCGCTGAGGTGCTGGCGAATGTAGTAGTTCTGATATTCGTAGCCGATGAGGCTGTACCGGTAGTCGAGCACTTTTCGCTCTACTTCGGCTTCATTAATGTCGATGGTGCGCATCGCCTCCTGGATTAATACCTGCTTTCGGATCCAGCTGTTGATGTAGGCGCTTATACGGGCTGCGCTGTCGACCGGAGAGGTATCCGGTGTTGCAATGCCGTCCAGCTCATCGAGGTACAACATGGCGTCATTTACGCGCGCTACGGCTTTACGCACAGGCTCCTGTGTGCTTGTTTCGTTCTTCACACGAATGAGGTCGCAGCCGGTCATGAGGCTTATGAGGGTAATAGCGATGAACGGGATTGCTTTCATTTGCCGGCAGGTGACGCGACCAACGTTTTAATAACGGTCTTTTTAACTTTCTTATTCACTTTTACCGGGTACTTGTTTTTCAACTGGTCCAGCCACCGTGCTTCCAGTTCATTTTGGTAGTCGGAAATTACCCGCGCCCGGGCTTCAGAAAAACTTTGGCCGCCCGGAGGAATCAGCTTCAGAATTTCAACCAGGTAATAGCTGTTATCGACCTGCGTCTGTTGCGTTCCAACTACCCAGGGTGTCCTGTCAATGGCTTTGTTCTCCCCCTTTTCAAAAATGCGGGGGCCAATCACCTGACGCAATTTTTTAAGATCAGACTGCCGCAGCGTGTCTCCACGCATAATTTTTTGGTGAAGGTCATCAATCACTCCCGCATCACTCGCGACAAGCAGGCGCGCTTCAACTCTCTCCCCGGCCTGGTATTGGCTGGCGTGCCCGGCAAAGTAGCGTGCCTGGCCGACCGAATCATCAGAGGCTTTTTTCCACACTTCGCGTTCCATAATCTCAAAGAGCATCATGCCTTCGCGGTATTCGGTAAGCAGAAATCCAAAGTCAGGATTTTTCGCGAGCAAGTCCTTTTCTTCCGCCTCCTCAATCGTTTCGCTGACAAAGCTTGTGTAGTGATTTTCCAGGCACGCAGCAGGTGACAGGCCTGAGGGCGCCTGATTTCGCCTTACGAAGTCAATGGCCTGGCCTACGCTAAACGTTCCCGTATTCAGCGAGAACAGGGGTGCCGTCCTGAAGTCAGCCGGGCCCGTGTACGCCCATTTTCCTTTCACCAGTGCGGAATCGGCCAGGGCCAAAAACCGGGATTTGTTCTCCTGATTTTCGGTGAAGCCATAGTGGAGCCGCTGCCGATCGCGCATGGCGCGCTGTGCTGTGCTAAAACGCTCATCACGGCTTATTCTCTTTTTCAACGAGGGCTCGAGTTCGTTGTAGGGAGGCACGGGTATCTTTCTTTCCAGACGGATGATGTGCCACCCGATTCCGGACTCGAAGGGGTCGGACAACTGGCCGGGATCCTGCAAGCTGAATGCGCGCGATTCGAATTCCGGAACGGAAGCCAATGCACCAACGCCAAAAGGCCTCAACTTTCCACCCGAGTCGCGTGTATTGGCATCTTCAGAAAACTCTTTACATACCTCGTCCCAGGGACGTCCACCCCTTAGTTGGTCGAAGGCTTCGAGGGCTCGGTTCCGAACCGTGGCATCGGGAGATCCGCCTTTTCGCAGCAGGATGTGCGACACTTCGACTTCTCCTGGTGAGCGCTGCTTTTCAAAAACTTTGATGATGTGGTAGCCGAAGCGTGTTCGCACAATTTCGGAAACCTGCCCCGGTTCGGTGAGGTAGGCCCGTTGTTCGAACGGATAAACCATTTGCAGGGCAGTGAAAAAACCCAGGTTGCCATCGTTTTGCCGGGCGCTGGGGTCTTGTGAGTTTTCGCGGGCCAGCTTTCCAAAATCCTCGCCTGCCAGAGCTCTTTTGCGCAACGCTGCGATTTTTTCGAAAGCCGCCAGTGTGTCGGCCGGAGGAGCATCGGGTTTCACGTTGATCAGCAGATGAGCCGCCTTCACCTCATATTGAAGTCGTTCATACGCCTCGCTGCTGAGTTGATCCAGCAGATCAGGCTCGTTTCGGTAAGGCCGTTTAAGTTCCTCCCGGTATTGTTTGAACTCGCGCTGAAACTTGTTGGTGGTGTCCACCCCCAGGGCTTGCGCTTCGGCAACTTTCAATTTGAAATTGATCAGCAAGCCGATATACTCGGTCACTTTAGCCTCTGTGTAGTCAGCAGGTTGCGTATGGTTTTTTCGGTACAGGCGAACGAATTCTTCGGATGTTACCGGTTTGTCTTTTACGGTAAACAACACAGGTGCTGTCTGCGCGGCAGCCCCCCAACCTAATAGTAAACTAATCAGCGTGCTCCAGCCGTAGCGATGCATATATGAATTTCAAAACAGGGCTACAAAAATACGGCTTTTTCAGGCAACCTAAGTACCTGACAATCAAGATTTTGCTGGTAGGCTTTCGCTATACCTTTTTGGTTAGCCGACAAACGGTATTACCATCGCGCGAGAGGTACTCCACATCATCCATGATGGATTTCACCAGCCGGATGCCGAGTCCACCTTTGCGTTTTTGGTGAATGAGATTATCCAGTTCGGGCGTCTGAAACTGGTTGATGTCAAAAACATTTCCCCTGTCGATGATTTCGAAGATGATGTGCTGCCGGTCGCCCCGAGTGATGTGAATGCCCAGGAAATCATCGGGGTTACAATGATGAGCATGGATCATCAGATTCGAGCACATCTCGTCCAGCGCCAGGACGATTTCGCCCTTGGTGATTTCGTCAATACCTTCCTGGTCCAGCGCCCTTCGAACAAAGTCGCGGATGCCCTTCAGGTTATTGAGGCTGCAGCCGGTGTTAAACTGATAGCTCATCCGCAAGCTGCTTGGCTTCACTCTTGGTTTGCCGGATATTCAGCAAGTCGGCCAGACCCAGAATGGAAAAGGTATTGGCGACACGTTCCTGCATACCAAACAAAACCATTTGTATTTTCTTTTCTTTAAACTCATCAATGTAGGACATGAACACACCCAGACCGGCTGAGGAGATATACTCCAGCGCATGGCAGTCCACCAGGATTTTTCGATGCCCTTCGCCCACACTTTTGGCGATCGTCAGGTCAAGCTCGATCGAAGAACTGGCATCAATTTCACCAATGATGTGGATGACATCAGCCCCTTCTTCCTGTAGTCGTTTAATGTGGACCATATGGTTTATACGCTTTTGAGTTCGTTTAGTTCGTGATGCCCATCGGTTCTCTCTGCTGGCTCAAGTTCAAGCACGGGTTCAGGTTGCTTGAACTTCAGGATCATCATGGTGTAGTCGTCATTCAGCTCTTCGCCAGAGAATTCATAGAGCCGTTTGATCAGATGGTCCTGGATTTCGCGCGGAGATTTTTCAGTTACCTCCATTAAGGCCTGTTGGAGACGCTCCATGGAGTACTCCTCACCTTTCCTGTTTTTTGCTTCCGTAATCCCGTCCGTATAAAGTACCATCACATCTCCTGGATTGTAGGCAAGTATGTTAGACTCCACCATACGGCAGTAGTCGCGGCTGCGCACCATACCTAATGCACTTCCTTTGTCTTTCAGGAAATTCGACCGCTTGTCCGCCTTCCTGAAGAAAAGCACGGGGCAGTGGCCCGCACGGGCATAATGAATTTGCTTTTCGCGGGTGTTGATCAAGAAGTAGATAGCCGATATAAAAGAACCTCGTTCGAGACAAAACATGAGCGCCTGGTTTGCCCGCACCAAAAAATCTTCCGGTGGCAACCCTTGTTGGGCCAGGCTGTGAAAGATTCCCTTCATCTGCGACATGTGAAAGGCAGCCGTGGTGCCCTTGCCCGATACGTCAGCGATGATGAGGGCTACCTCATGTTCGCTTACGCGGATGGTGTCGTAGTAATCACCGCCCACTTCATCGGCCGATTCGCTGAAGGCGGCCACTTCAAAATCCTTGTCCTGCTCAAGCTTTTGCGGCAACAGGCTCTTTTGCACTGTCTTGGCAATTTTAAGTTCCTCCTTGTAGCGCTCGTTCTGAAACGCTTCTTCCATCAAGCGGAAATTTTCAATGGATATGCCCGCCTGGTTGGCAAATGTTGAGGTAATGCGCGTCATCTCCTTATTGAAAGCATCCGGCAATTCCTTGAGCAGGGCCAGTGTGCCGATGGTCTCGCCTTTTACCACAATCGGATTCGTGAGGATCGAACGGAACCGGGCATTCTTCATGCTGGCGAGGTGCTTCGACAAGTTGGTGGTTTTGTCGGTGCCCTGATCGAGCACACCTTTGATATTGTGCGTGCGGATGTGATCCTGAATCCGCAGCGCTTCGCCCTCGGTGATTTTATAGGTATACAAATGTGCGTTGCCCCGCGCTCCTCGTATTTCAAGCCACGCAGCATCGGCATAGGCAGAGCCCACAGAACTTTCGAGCAATATGTTGTAAACGCTTTCCTCGTTTTGCTCGGTTTGTATTGATTGGCTTATTCGTTGAAAGTTCACCACCTCCTCCAGTTTTTCTTCAAATACCGAGGATGTAGGCAGGTTGAACAGAATGACCAGGAACGAGAACGAACTGTAGATCACTACGAAGCCGAACAGCGCCAAGTTAAAAATATGGGAACCAAAATCGATGAAGAGTCTGGACTGCTCGCTCAACCCCTTTGAGTAGTTGAGCACGGTATACATGAAATACGAGAGATAGAAAAACGCCAGCACCAACAGCAAGAGGGAGGTCCACTTCTGCTTGAAATTCAGGTAGGCCACCCATTTCATGTTGGCCGATAACACCAACGCCAGCAGGCCCACCAGTACCTGTATAAAGGTGACAGTGCCGGACGAGAGGTTGATGTTGAAGCTGTCGTAGACGAGAACGAAAAACATGGAGAACTCAAACACCGACCACAACCGAATCAGCCACTTTGATTTCTGGTAGAGAATGAGCCGCTTCCAGGCTGTGTAGGCTGCCAGCAGAAAGCTGATGAACAAGGCGAGATTAACCTGGTAGAGAAAATCGGCAAACAATACATTTGAGAGTAGCTTATCGCTCCCAACCAAGTAAAGGATTGTCCGCAGCGAAAGCGACAATACCGTAGACACGAGCCCCGTGGCAAAAACCTTCCATAGTAAGTCTGTAAAGTTGAGCGCTTCGTCTCGCTCTATCCGGTACCGATAGTAAAAAAATATGCAAATGATGTAGAAATCCAGCATCACGCGGGGCAGCCACACGGGCACATCGGGGTCAAGGCCCTTGATATCCGAAAAGACAACCGTGATGTCCGAGAACACGAGAATAAGCCACGCGACTACGGAGCCGAGGAAGGAGAGGCGAACAATGGCTTTGTTTCGGAGCATAGAGCCTGCGGACGCTGTAGGCGCCACCACAATATTACTTTGATTTTATGACTTAAACGGCAAAAACAGGCGGCCGTTACTTGCGGCTGTAGTTGGGTGCTTCGCGGGTGATCATCACATCATGGGGGTGGCTTTCTGCCACTCCGGCTACTGTGATCTTCACAAATTTTGCGTTTTTGAGTTTGGCAACGGTAGCGGCACCACAGTAACCCATGCCGGCCCGCAGCCCACCCACCATTTGGTAGAGCACCTCGCTGACCAGGCCTTTGAACGGCACACGGCCCGAGATTCCCTCAGGCACCAGCTTCTTAACATCGTCTTCCACATCCTGGAAGTAGCGGTCCTTGGATCCGCTTTCCATCGCTTCGAGCGAACCCATGCCGCGGTACGATTTAAACTTGCGGCCTTCATAAATGATCACCTCGCCCGGGGCTTCCTCCGTTCCGGCCAGCATGGAGCCAATCATTACGCTGTCAGCCCCGGCTGCGATGGCTTTCACCATATCGCCCGAAAACCGGATGCCGCCATCAGCAATGACTTTTACATTCGAACCTTTAAGTGCGCGGGCAGCTTCGTAAACAGCCGAAAGTTGCGGTAATCCAACACCGGCAACCACGCGCGTTGTACAAATACTGCCAGGCCCTACACCCACTTTCACCGCATCGGCCCCTGCTTTCGCGAGGGCTTTGGCCGCCTCACCGGTGGCGATGTTGCCCACCACCAGATCGAGCGTTGGGAATTTGCGTTTCACTTTGCCTGCGGCCTGCATCACACCTTTCGAGTGACCGTGGGCCGTATCGATACTGATCACATCAACTCCGGCTGCACGCAGGGCTTCAATTCGCTCCAGAATATCAGGAGTAACGCCCACCGCGGCACCAACACGAAGGCGGCCATACTCATCGTGGCAGGCGTTGGGCTTGTTCTTCTTCTTCTGAATATCGCGAAACGTGATAAGCCCGGTAAGTTTCCCTTTCTTATCAACAATGGGAAGTTTTTCGATCTTATGTTTTTTAAGAATGGTTTCCGCTTTCTCCAGGGTAATGCCTTCGTGGGCGGTAACCAGGTTATCGCGCGTCATGATGGAAGCCACCGGCACCGAGAGATCTTTTTGAAAGCGCAGGTCGCGGTTGGTGATGATGCCCAGCAACTTTCCGTTTGCCTCTACGACCGGAATGCCGCCAATGCGGAACTCACGCATAATGGCTTCCGCATCACGCACGGTGGAGTTGATGCTGAGTGTTACCGGATCGAGGATCAACCCGCTTTGCGAACGCTTCACTTTTCGCACCTGAGCGGCCTGCGCATCGATGGGCATGTTTTTGTGAATGAAGCCAAGCCCACCTTCCAGCGCCATGCTGATCGCCAACTCCGCTTCGGTTACGGTGTCCATTGCAGCCGAAATGATCGGAATGTTCAGCTTGATGCGCGGAGTTAGAAATGTGGCCGTGTCGGTTTCGCGCGGCAGAACATCGCTGTACGCGGGCACCAGCAACACGTCATCATACGTTAGCGCTTCGAAAAGGAACTTGGAAGAAGGGAGGGGCATGGCAAATACGATTTAGGATTCGTTATTTGCCGGGCAAAGGTAAGCGAATTTCACCATTTGCCAATTCCGCCTACGGGTTAATTGGCTACCTTTACTTCCATATTTTTTAAACTATGAAACAGCTACTTTTTCTTTTCTGCTTCTGCTTCGTGTTGGCCACGGGCAGCCGCGCACAAACTCAGACCGGCAAAGCTTCTTTTTATGCCGACAAATTTGAAGGCCGGCAAACCGCCAGCGGTGAAAAGTATCGCCATAGCAAACTCACGGCCGCCCACAAGTCGTTGCCATTCGGCACACGGGTACGGGTCACCAATCTGGCCAACAGTCAAACAGTGGAGGTGGTCGTGAATGATCGCGGGCCCTACGTAGAAGATCGCGTCATTGACCTGTCGAAATCAGCAGCTGAAAAACTGGGCTTCATTAACCAGGGTCTGGCCGAAGTGAAACTGGAAGTGGTTGACGCGGGCGATGGACGAACCGGCAGTGTGGTAAACCCCATTGAGCATGTGGCCGTGGATGAAAAAGAGTTTTATGACTTCGAAATCGAGCGGCTCCAGCCCGCAGGATTCGGTGTACAAATCGGCACGTATCAAGAGTTGGTCAACCTGATGCGCCTGGCCGACAACCTGAAGAAATCGTACCAGAAGAAGGTAGTGGTGCAGGTAAAGGTGATTAATGGTGTAAAGTATTACAGCCTCATCATCGGGGCGGCAACCACGCGGGCAAAGGCCGAGCCGCTGCTGCGTGATGTGCGCAGGAAATTTCCCGATGCCTTCGTGGTTGAGTACAACAAAATAAAGTGACACTCCCGCGAACTTTGATAGGCGCGGCTGTGTCGTTACGGTAGCTCTCTCCTTGTGTTGCCCGATTTTGATTTTTACTTTGTTCTGGGTTGCCTCGCCTCCGTTTTGGTAGGTGTGGTGCTTGGGATGCTCGGAGGGGGAGGATCCATTTTGTCCATTCCTATTCTGGTTTATCTGTTTGGAGTAGAGCCAGTGCTGGCCTCAGCGTATTCGCTGTTTGTGGTGGGCATTACCAGCCTGGTGGGCGCCATACCCAAGTACCGTCAGCAGCTGGTCAACGTTCGCACCGGACTCATTTTTGGAGTGCCGTCAATCCTGGCCATTTTCCTCACCCGGTCGCTCGTTGTTCCGGCAATCCCGGAAGTCATTCTTTCGATTGGCGAATGGCAACTCACCAAGCGCCTGTTGCTTCTGGGCGTGTTTGCCTTGCTCATGGTGCTGGCCTCGGTACCTATGATTCGGGGCCGGCAGGATTTGGAATCGGACAGCCAGCGTTTCCGTTACTTTTTGTTAGTACTTGAGGGCATTCTGATAGGTTTTCTCACGGGTCTGGTTGGCGCGGGTGGCGGCTTCCTGATCATTCCTGCACTTGTTTTTCTCACCGGGCTCAAGTTCAAAACTGCCGTTGGCACTTCGCTGTTAATCATTGCGGTCAATTCCCTGCTGGGGTTTGTCGGAGATCTGGCCAGCGGTCAGCAAAACATACAATGGGGATTCCTGTTGCTTATTGCGTCTCTGGCAGTAGCCGGGATTTTTCTGGGCAACCGTTGGGCCGGGCGGATATCGGCTACCCGCCTCAAGCGTGCATTTGGCTGGCTTACCCTGGTTATGGGCATTTATATTTTGCTGCGGGAATCCCTATGAAAATGCTGAAATGAGCCTCTTTGACCTTTTTTCAACGAAATGTTGTCCCGCTATTGAAACTATTTGTTTAGCTATCAGTTATAATAGTATTGCTATTGTAATGAGTAGTATTTATGGCAGCCTTGGCATTTAAACTCAACGAGCACCTCTACCTGCGCGACCCCCAGTCGACCCAGCTAGGCCAACGTATCATCAGCAAGAGCGTAGAGATGATCGACCGGCTCGGGTTTGAGCAGTTCACTTTTAAGAAGCTGGCGGAAGAAGTCGAATCAACGGAGGCATCGATTTACCGGTATTTTGAGAATAAGCAGCGGTTGCTTCAGTACCTGGTTGCCTGGTATTGGAGCTGGATCGACTATCGGCTCGACCTGTTCACCATGGGGCACTCCGATCCGGTAGAAAAACTTCGGGCCTGCCTGCGGGTATTGGCGGAGGAAAAAAAGTTTGATCCGTCTTTTGAATATGTTAATGAAGAGGCGCTGCACCGCATTGTAGTGGGCGAGTTGGATAAAACCTACCTGACTAAATCGGTGGACGAAGACAACAAGGAGGGCGTTTTTGGCGGATTCAAGTTGGTATGCTGCAGGCTGTCGGACCTTTTGCTGGAAATTGACCCCAAAATCAAGTACCCCCGCGCACTGGTTTCCACCATGCTGCTGGCCTCCAAGCAGCAGTTATTTTTTGCGCAACATTTGCCCTCGCTCACGGAAATCCAGGCATCTGGCAATCCGCATGATGGGCTCTACCAGTTTTTTGAACAAACCGTATTTCGAATCTTGCAACCTGCTAAGTGATGGCCATGCTGAACACGGATCAAATTCTTCGAATCTTGAGCGAATCGGCCCTGCTGCTTCGGCACAATGTTAACATGGGCGACCTGCGTGGGCGCGAACTTTCAAACCGAAACTACGAGGCCGATGAAGCCGATGAGTGGACACGCGACCTCATTGAAACGGGCAACAACGTCCGTGTTTTGTTTCTTGAGTATCAACTCGGTAAAGAAGATCTTCTTCGGTTTATACGCGAACTTGACTTCCCGATCCTGTTTCTGCGAAAAGAAGCTGGCGGGCTGGTGCCACAATTGCTGGTTACTACAAAAGCCGGCCATGAGGTAATCACCTTTTTTGAGCGCGATAATGAACTGGTGAAAATGACCCCCACGGAAGTGCTAAACTGGGTGGGTGAAGGCGAGGAGGTTAAGTTTTTTGCCGTGGCGGCTTATGATAATCTGGTGAGTGAGCCCTCGCTTGATGAATCGGGCGAGCACATTCACCTCACACCGCTAAGCCGGCTCTACCGGCTGTTGAATGCCGAGCGCAAGGAGATTCTGTACATTCTGTTTTACGCAGTTATTGTCGGTATGCTCAGCCTTGTGCTGCCTCTGGGTATCTCCACCACAGTCGAGTTGGTTTCGGGAGGTGTTTTTTTCAGCTCCATTTACTTGTTGATTGGCTTAATCATTTTTGGAGTGGCTGTGGGTGGCGTGCTGCAGATTTTGCAGCTTACGATTGTTGAAAATCTGCAAAGACGAATTTTTACGAAAGCGGCCTACGAATTTGCCTATCGCATGCCGCGGGTGCGCAGCGAAGCCCTGCACGGCCAGTATGCCCCTGAGATTGTCAACCGCTTTTTTGATGTTATCATCATTCAGAAGGGTTTGCCTAAGTTGCTGATCGACTTATCAGCCGCTACACTTCAGATTTTCTTCGGTCTGGTGCTTATTTCGCTGTACCACCCGTTCTTCGTATTCTTTGGAATTACCCTGGTGGGCATTTTGATTTTGATCTTCATGTTTACTGGCCCCAAAGGCCTCAAGTCATCCATTCAGGAGTCCAAGTACAAGTACAAAGTTGTTTACTGGCTGCAGGAATTAGGGCGGGCCATTAACTCGTTTAAAGTTGTAGGCAATACCAACTTGCCGATTCGCAAAACCGATGCAAACGTCAATAACTATCTGAAGTACCGGAAAACTCACTTTGGCATTTTGATTACGCAATATGCCTACATCCTGTTTTTTAAAACCGGTATCACGGCCGCACTTCTGATTATGGGTACCATCCTGGTAGTGGATCGACAGATTACGCTGGGCCAGTTTGTGGCAGCCGAGGTGATTATCATTCTTATCCTCGCCTCCGTAGAGAGAATCATTACCTATATGGACGTGGTATACGACATGCTCACGGCCGTAGATAAGATCGGTCACGTGACTGACCTGGCACTAGAGCGAAGTGGTGGTGTAGATTTCCCGAAGAGCGTGCTCACCAAACCGCTGGCACTCGAAATCAAGAACCTGAAGTACAAGTATCCGGAAGCGAACGACTATATCCTAAATGGTTTGTCGCTGTCCATTAAATCGGGCGAGCATGTGTGCGTGTCCGGGCCGGGCGGATCGGGCAAGTCTACGCTCAGTCAGGTCGTGGCAGGTTTGCAGAATCAGTTTGAAGGTATCGTAACGGTAGGTGGTTTTTCGGTTCGCGATCTGGACCTCACGAATCTGCGTGATAAAATCTCGAAGAATATTTCAGCCGAGGATTTATTCGATGGAACGGTGCTGGAAAATATCACAGTAGGAAAGATCAACACCACAGTGAAAGACGCCATTGACGCCTTAGAGCGCGTGGAGCTGACCGATTGGGTGAACAACCTGCCCGATGGTCTGAACACGCACGTGATTAGTGGCGGTAAGGGTCTTCCATCAAACGTTATTCAGCGCTTGATTCTCGCCCGTTGCATAGCCGAAAAGCCGCGTTTGATTGTGCTTCAGGATTTCTTCTTCGGGTTGCGCAGGGCCGACAAGCAGAAGTTAATCGACATGTTGATTGACAAAAGCAATCCGTGGACGCTGCTTTCGGTTTCGAACGATCCGTTGATCATGGAAGCCTGCGACCGGGTAGTGGTGCTGGATCAAGGCAGAGTGCGGGCCATTGGCACGTTCAAGGAACTGATGGAAAAAGATCTGCTTAACGACTGCCTCGAATAACTATGCTCAACATATCTCCCCAATCTGTTAACGATCGTATCCCGAAGGATCGCCTTTACTCGCTCAAAACGCTGAAGGCACCTAAGTCGGGTAAGACTGTAGCTAAATGGTTGGCTGTCCTTGGCTTTGTGTTTTTTCTCGTGTTGTTTTTACCCTGGCAGCAAAACATCCGCGGGCGCGGAAAAGTTACGGCCCTCGATCCTTCTAACCGGCCCCAAACCGTTGAGACTGCTATCCCCGGCAGAATTCAGAAGTGGAATGTGCGAGAAGGGCAATACGTGCACAAAGGCGATACGCTGTTGGTATTAAGCGAAATCAAGGACAAATTTTTCGATCCGAATCTTTTGCTGCGACTTCGCGAGCAGATCAGCGCCAAAACCAGCAGCCTTGGTTCTAAAAACCAAAAAGCAAAGGCGCTTGAACGGCAGATCAAAGCGCTGCGCGAGGCCATGCAAAACAAAATCGACCAGTCGAAAGCCAAGCTTGAGGCGGAGCGTGTCCGGTTTCAGAACGCGGAGAATCAGTTTGACCGCAATAAGAAGCTATTCGAGGCGGGTAACATTCCGCTCACGAAGTACCAGGATATTGAGTACAAATACCAGGGCGCTAAGGCCGACTTTGAGAATGCGCGGATTGAACTTGATCGCGTGGAGGCAGAATATCTTGACAAGATCAGCAAGGCAGAGTCCGATCTCAGCAGCACGCTGGGCGATGTGTTTGAAACCGAGGGAGAGATTGCCAAACTGCGGAATGAGTACGCCAACATGCAAATACGGAATCAGCAGTATCAGGTGATAGCGCCACAAAGTGGCGTGGTGGTAAAAGCGCTGAAGGCCGGGATTGGTGAAACGATTAAAGAGAACGATGCCGTGTGCACCATTATGCCAGACGCGGAGGATCTGGCCGTGGAGATGTATGTGAAGGCAATGGACGTGCCGTTGATTGCAAAAGGCCGAAAGGTGCGCATTATGTTTGATGGCTGGCCGGCCATTCAGTTTTCCGGATGGCCCAGTGTATCGGTCGGTACGTTTGGCGGTCAGGTAGAGGTAATCGACTTTGTGAACTCCAAGCCGGGCGAGTTTCGTATCCTCGTCATTCCCGACAAAACGGATGAAGTCTGGCCGAAGCAGTTACGCATGGGATCGGGAACCAAGGGTTGGGTAATGCTTAACGATGTACCGGTGTGGTTCGAAATCTGGCGCCAGCTCAACGGATTCCCGGCAACACTGTACGAAGAGCCGGAAGATCCGCTCCACGAAATGAAGAAGGAAAAAGAAGCTAAAGACGCTGAAGAATAAAGTAATGAAAAGGTTCTGGCAAATACTGACGTTCATGATTGCTTGTTGCGCAGCGCCTGGCGTGCGCGCGCAAGCCAGCATGGACTCCGTGTTTATGCTGCCCGATTCGGTAACAGCTTTCACCTTGCAGCAATTTTATGCCGCCATTCTGGCGTATCACCCGGTGGTGAAGCAGGCTAATCTGATGCCGGAGAATGCCCGTCAGGAAATCCGCCTGGCACGCGGTGCGTTCGATCCTAAACTGGAGGTACGCCTTGACCAAAAGGAGTTTCAGGATAAGAGCTACTACAACTATTCGGACGCCTACCTGAGTTTTCCGAACCGCAGTTTTCTTGAGCCCAAGATTGGCTTTGAAGATAACAGCGGACAGCTGCTAAACCCGGAGAGTACCATACCCGGCAACCGCCAATACTTTGCCGGGGTTAACGTGCCGATTGGGCGAGGGCTTTTTACGGACGAACGCAGAACGGCTATCCGCCAGGCCGAGTTGTTTCAGAATATTGCGCAGGCCGAGCAGATCAAGCTTATCAACAAAATTCTCCTCAGCGCAGCGAAAGACTATTGGAACTGGTACAATAGCTACTACAACTTCCGCTTGCTGACGCGTGGCGCAGACATTGCACGTGAGATTTTCAGGAGGGTAAAGTTGAACGTGGAGATGGGTGAAGAGGCAGCCATTGACTCTGTGCAGGCAAAAATCACGCTCCAGACCCGGCTGGTGGAACGCCAGGAGGCCTGGCTAGCCTTTCAGAATGCCGGCATTCATCTGTCAAATTATCTGTGGGACGAACAGCAGTTTCCGCTTGTGCTTACCGCCCGCGTAGCGCCTGTCCTTGAAGCTACCGAGCAGGGACTGCTTAGTCGCCAGTTGTTGAGTGCGCTGGCCGACAGTGCGCGTGTCAATCACCCCGAGTTGGTGAAGTTACGGACCAAAATTGACCAGCTCGAGTTGGAGCGCTCGCTAGCCCGCGAGTTTTTGAAACCACGCCTCGATTTGAGTTACTACCTCCTTAGCCAGCCGTCAGCTGAGAAGGTGATTGATCCGCTCAACGATTATAAATTCGGGTTGGAGTTTTCCATGCCGATCCTGCTGCGGAAGGAACGATCGAAGGTAGCGATGACCAACATCAAGATACAATCTACCGAGTTTGAGCAAACGCAGGCGGAGCGCGAAATCCTGAACGAGATAACGGCCGTATTCAACGACATCACCAACACGTCCATCATCATCGGGCAGCAGACCGACATGGTGAACCTGTACGACCGCTTACTTCAGGCTGAATTTCTGAACCTGGAAAATGGAGAGAGTGACTTGTTTAGGCTCAATATTCAGCAGGATAAACTAATTCAATCGCAAACCAAGCTGCTGAAGCTGAAGTCGGATTACGAGAAACTGAAGGCTGAACTGTACTGGGCGGCTGGTATTCGTAACCTGAACTTTACTAACGACTAAATCAGACCCCGGCCAGAATCGCCTGGATCAACTCGTTGGCCGCGCGTTCGCCCGATGCCAGTGCGCCATTGATAGTACCGGCATCTCCGCTAATGTCCGTGTGTTCACCGGCAAAAAACACCCGGTTGTTCAGGGGTGCGCTAATGTTGACCCGATCATCGGCTGTGGCGCTCACCAGGGGATAGGAAATTCCACCTTTAAAGAAGGGATCTTTGCCCCAGTCTTTTGCCAGAAAGAGCGGGTCCTTTTCAATAATCACGCCATTCTGGTCTTCCGTAATTCTTCGCACACGAAATGTTCCTTGCCCTACTCCGTTTGAATCTTTAAACAAGTTGTCCAGCTCGGCCAAAACAGGCGTAATCATGCCGGCACCCAGGTTCGACAGCGTTTGGGCTTTGCTCCCAAACACGGTTAACGAAAGGGTTCGGCTAAACTGGCTGCGGCCAAGACCACAGTTGAAATACTGCGGCACCGTGTTTCCGCCCCAGAGATACGATGTTTCGGTTCCCCAGAAATTCAGTTTGAAGTCGACAATGAGCCGCACGCAGGCATCAACACCGAAGCGTGCCATGGCTGTAGTCATGCTGCCGGGCAATCCCGGAGCAAATTGAATATCACCAGCCTTGAGCACGCCCAGCGGCACGGCAACAATCACCTTATTGGGTTCTAGCTGGCTTCCGTCCTGCAAGGTGAGCAGAACCTTTTCACCGGCATAGCTAATCGTCTTCACTTGTTTATTTAGCTGCACCAAGGGCTTCACTTCGCTGAAGCGGGAGAGCAGCAGGTCTTGCATGGGATTGGACGCAATCTGGCGCGTGGCGTTGTTGTGCGTTCTGCGCCCCAGGTCGGGCCCAACGATAGCGGCATTCACGCGATCGGACGAAGAGCCGAAGAAGTTTCCCGCCTGTGCATTCAATAAGGGAAGTGCGCGCGCACTTACGTTCGCAGCGGTTTCCATCGAAGCGGCCCCACCGGAATAAGAAGGAAGTCCCTGCATGAAATTTCGTACCGCCACAAAGTCTGCATCGGGCCCCCAATCGTTGGCCGTTTTCTGCACGTTATCGAGAATGAACCGCGCAGGGGCTGCATCAACATCCACCAGTGGCAGACCAAAACTGCTGGCAAAGGTGGCAAACGCTGAGTTGGATCCGTATATCACTTCGGCACCCAGTTCAACCGGGAAATCCGCAATCAGATCTGCCAGCTTGAATTGTTCATAAGGTGTCACAAAGCCAGCTTCAGTGCCGAAGCTGGTTTGATTGCGCAACGATTGAATGCGCCCGCCCATCTGGTTGTTCGCTTCCAACACCGTTACCTGTATTCCTTTTGATCTCAGGATGTCGGCCGCGAACATGCCAGCCGGGCCAGCACCGATTACCACCACATTGCCATCGTATGGAATTTCCGGCCCGGGATCATCTTTACCGCACGAGGCGAGGAGAGAAGGCAATACGGCACCGCCTGTTAGGCCAAGCCCAAGTTGTTTTAGAAGTTCCCTGCGATTCACGAAAAAGCGTTGAGATTAATTCGAAAGATACGCAACATCACGGTTTGCTGAAAACACGCTATTAATGCCAAAATGAGCTAAATGATAACCTCCGATTTTTTAAAGTCCACGCTTTGCACGAAAATAGCGCCATGCAAGCAACGCCCCGATTTCAACCCGCGGTCAAAAAAGTGTGCGTAATCGGCCCCGAATGTACGGGCAAAACCGACCTGAGCCAGCATTTAGCCGCTCACTATAGAACCAACTGGGTGCCGGAGTATGCCCGGGGCTTTCTCAGCAAGCTTAACCGACCTTATGTGCTGGGCGACCTGGTGCAGATTGCACACGGCCAGATGAGGCTGGAGCAGGAGTGGCTGTATGAAGCCAACCGGGTGCTGATTTGCGATACTAACCTGATCACGATAAAGATCTGGAGCGAGTATAAGTTTGGTCAGTACCCCGAGGAAATCGGACGGCAACATGCCGCGTTAAACTATGATCTTTACTTGCTCACCTATATTGATGTACCCTGGGAAGATGACCCGCAACGAGAGCATCCCGATAAACGCGATCACTTCTGGCAGATTTACAAAAAAGAAGTTGAGCAAAGCGGTGTGCCTTTTGTGGAGATCGGTGGTGACCGCGACCAGCGAAGGACAAAAGCCATTGCAGCAGTAGATACGTTGTTGGCAGCGGTTGTTCCGTCATGACGTAAATTCCATTTTTCATGTCTTCCCCCTACGCGGCTTTACGCATTCCGGAGTTCCGCTTGTTCGTAACGGCACGGGTGTGCGTTACCATGGCCATTCAGATCCAAGCTGTGGTTGTAGGCTGGCAGGTTTATGAATTGACAAAAGATCCTTTGTCGCTGGGGCTGATCGGGTTGGCTGAGGCGATTCCCTCCATTGCGGTGGCTCTTTATGCCGGGCACGTGGCGGATGTTGTTCCGCGTAAGCGGATTATTATCATATCGCTGGCCACGCTGCTGGTGTGTTCAGGAGCATTGCTTTTTTTCACCACTCATGCGGGTGAGTTTGTTTTCCGGTGGGGCGTTGTTCCTATCTACTCGGTCATCTTTTTGAGTGGGATTGCCCGCGGGTTTATCTCACCGGCTTTATTTGCCTTTATGCCGCAACTCGTGCCTCGCGATGTTTTCCCGAATGCCATCACCTGGAACAGCACGTTGTGGGAATTTGCCGCCATTGCCGGCCCCGCCATTGGTGGATTGGTGTATGGGTTTGCCGGCATAACCGCAGCGTACGCAGTGGACGTGGCTCTTGTGGCATCTGGTTTCTTGCTGGCGCTGGCTATTGCCGGAAAGCCCCTTCCACCGGCAACTGAGGAGCAGGGGGTAGTGGAAAAAATCAAAGCCGGCTTGCGGTTCGTGTTTAAAAACAAAATCATTCTCAGCGCCATCTCGCTGGATTTGTTTGCCGTGCTTTTTGGTGGTGCTGTGGCGTTGCTGCCGATTTTTGCTGATGAAATCTTGAAGGTAGGCGAAGTGGGACTGGGCTTTTTGCGCAGCGCACCTTCACTGGGCGCGGTGCTAATGGCTGTCTACATTACGCATAACCCCATTCGCAGGAACGTGGGTAAAACCTTGCTGTGGGCGGTAGCTGGATTTGGCGCCTGCATGATTGTGTTTGCCGTATCGCGGAGTTTCTGGCTTTCACTTGCAGTGTTGGTTGTCAGTGGTGCGTTTGATTGTGTAAGCGTGATTGTGCGCAGTACGCTGCTGCAAACGCTCACGCCCGAAAACATGAAAGGCCGCGTATCGGCTGTAAACTACATTTTCATAGGCTCCAGCAATGAAATCGGCATGTTCGAGAGCGGGGTCGCTGCGCGGTTGCTGGGCGTGGTGCCTTCCGTCATTTTTGGCGGCTGCATGACCTTGGGCGTAGTGGCCGCCACGGCCTGGCTGTCGAAGTCGCTAAGGAGATTGCAGCGGGTGAACTGAAGTTTTGTTCAACCCATGTTTTTTGGCGGTTTGTCGACTGTCCCTAAATTGGGAAAGAAGTTCTGCCCGTAAATGAAATCAGTTGCTTTACTTGTTTTGCTTGTAAGTGCGGTAACCAAGCTTGCCGGGCAGCCGATTGCGATGCCTTTTCGAACTATTGAATCAGAAGAGGTATCGTTAAAGGATATCTATGAAATCTTCGAGGACCGATCGGGGCTGAAGTGGTTTGGTGGGTCCGGCAAACCGGTTGTTCGTTTCGATGGTGTTAACTTCAGAGCATACTCCTCAGACTCTACAGGGTTTGATCACGATACCGCTTCGGCTCTCATTTTCGAGGATAAAAAAGGTCAGCTCTGGTTGGGCACATGGGCCGGGGCGTTGATGAGGTACGATTCCCTTGCGGACAAGTTTCGCGTGGTGAATGATACGGTGTCGAGTCCTCGTGCCATGATGTACTCGTTTTATGAAGATACACTCGGCAATTTTTGGATCGGATCGATGGGGGGTGGGTTGCTCAGGTTTCATCCGGATACGAGGGAATTCAAGATTTACAGGCGATCAAAGGACATCAATACGCTGCCCGATAATTATGTCACCGCGCTGGCGGCAGATGCTGCCGGCAATCTCTGGGTGGGCACCACTGGCGGCCTGTGCCGGTATCGCCCCCAAACAGATGACTTCGAACGCCTGTTACTTCGATCGCGCAATGCGTTGGACACCTACAAGTATCGGGTAATCCGAAGCCTGTACATTGAGGAAGATGAGATTTATATCGGCACGTATGGCGGCTTACACATCTATACCATGTCCACCGGCCATAGTCGGCACATCCTGAGCCATCCTCACCCCGATAGTCTGAGTCATAATTCATTGTTTACAATTAACGCAGATAAGCAGGGTTCCCTTTGGATTGCCACTCAAGGTGGGGGAGTCAATCGCTTTGATCGCGCTACTGGAAAATTTCAGCACCATAAGCACCAGCCCGGAGACAGTAAGTCGATCTCGGGCAATAATCTTTTCACACTGTTGATTGATCGTGATGGACTGTTGTGGTTAGGAGTGGATGGAAGCAGCGTCTGTGTCCATGATTTTTCAAGAAAGAAATTCAATTGGCTGGGGCACTCCAGTGTTCCCGCCCTGCCGTCTGACCGCGTAAAAGAGTTCTACCGGCAAAATGATTCTATTGCGTGGCTCGGGTACAACGGTGCCGGGCTTTGCAGAATTAACTTGAACACCAGTCGGGTCATTCAGTTCCTGCGAGATCCGTCAGACGCTTCTACCATCAGTTACGATAAGATCAGCTCGATTATCCCGGATCGATTTGATTCTAACGTGCTATGGATCGGAACAGAAGGTGGCGGTTTGAATCGAATGAATTTGCGTAGCGGCACCTTTAAGCGCTTTGAAGTGAATGCATCAAAAAACCGGATCATTAATAATGCGGTAGCAGGTGTTCATATGGATGAGCGGGGTTTAATCTGGATCACAACCTACCGTGACGGGCTAAGTTGGTTTGACCCCCGGCAAGAGAGGTTTTACAACCTGCCCCTTGATTCGCTCTACAGAAATTCCGGAGTGTCATTTTCCAGCATGGAGCGTATCGTAGAGCATGATGGTGTCATCTGGCTTAGCTCAAGACACACCATCGTTGTGTTTGATCCGCAGTCCAGGCGATTCATCCCGGTTGCAACACCACCCGGTAATTTGGGTGGCGTTATCCAGGCTTCTTATTCAGAAGTATTTCCGTCTGGCGGATCTGAGGTGATCATTTTTACCGACCGTGCCGTGCTAGCTGTAAGCTATTCGACTGAAAACGGTATTCGGCAGCGCAAACTGCTGGATCGCGATGGATCAGATGAAGTGTTTCGGGCGATGATCATGGACAAGCGTGATCACCTTTGGTATATCACCAATCGGGCTTTGGTCCGGCATGACCTCACCACAGACGCACGCACCGTATTCACCAGTCGTGACGGATTACCCAATGAAGAATTCTATGACCTGACCCGGGATTCGGATGGCCGTGTCTTTCTTCTGACAGGTAAAGGACTGTGTTGGTTTAGTCCCGATGAAATAGTTGAAGACAACCGGTCGCGTCAGGTCGTACTTACGGACTTCAAGCTTTTCAATCGTTCTATGGTGGCCGGCCAGGTTGACTCGGTAACCGGCTTTAAGCTGCTTGCACCGCTTCGGGTGATGCGTAAGCTGGAGCTAAGTCATCATCATTCCGTTTTGTCAATCAGCTTTGCCGCCCTGGAATTTTTTACTCCCGGCAGCATGGAGTATGCCTATCGCTTGGTTGGCTTTGATCAGGACTGGGCCTATGTGGGCCGCCAAGACTTTGCCACCTACACAAATCTACCGGCCGGTACCTACACGTTTGAAGTAAAAGCAGCAAACCCGGATGGGTATTGGGGCCCAGCTACGTCAATTGAACTCGTGGTTCATCCCCCCTTTTGGCGTACGGCTTGGTTTTTGTCGCTGTGCGGATTGATGTTAGTGGGTTTGGCTTACGCATGGCACCGTTACCAACTGCACCAGTCGCTTCATGTGGAGCGCATGCGCAATCGGATCGCCAGCGATCTGCACGATGAAGTGGGGTCAAACCTCACGCGAATATCCATGTACTCCGATCTCGTGCAACATGAGCCTGACGAACGGGAACGTGCGGGTTATCTGAGTATGATCAATCAGGTAAGTCGCGAGGTCATTGGCACCATGAGCGATATCGTTTGGTCAATTGACAACAACCGCGATTCATTGGGGGCTTTGGTCAATCGAATACGGGAAGTAGCGGAGCAGCTCTTTCAGCCGGTTGGCGTCAGTATTGACTTTGCAGCTGCGGGATTGCCTGCGGAGAAGAAGCTGCCACCGGAGTTTCGTCAGCACGTGTTCCTCATTGCCAAGGAGGCACTCAACAATGCCGCGCGACACGCACAAGCCAGCCGCATTCAAATTCGCCTTTCCTGGAAGAAGGATTTGCTTGAAATGACGATTGCCGATAATGGGATCGGGTGTAAGGCGGAGGAAAGCTCGGCCGGTAATGGCCTGCGAAACATGCAACGCAGGGCCGATCGCATTGGCGCTCTGCTTCGCTTGCGGAATCATGCCGGAACTACGGTTTGCCTGGAGGCACCTCTCAGTTAGCACCCCCATGTTTATGTAGTGCCGGGATCGAATTTGAAACCTGCCTTTAGCTTTGTATGATGAACTTGGCCCTGATAGAAGATGATGAAAACATCCGCAAGGCAGTGGGGGCATACTTTATCCGCCAGTCTCAATACGCGACTTCACTATTTGGCTCGGTAGAAGAATGTCTGGATCGAATGAAAGGCGGCTACCTGCCGGAGGTTATCATCATGGATCTTGGGCTGCCAGGTATGTCGGGGTTGGATGGGATACGGCTGATAAAAGAGAAGTATCCGGCTATCGATATCATTGTGTTTTCTGTTTTCAATGATTCCGCCCGGATTTTTGAATCCCTGTGTGCTGGTGCGGTGGGCTATTTGCTCAAGTCAACGCCCTTTCAACAAATCAAGGAAGGTATTGAGATGATTAAGGAAGGCGGATCGCCCATGTCACCTGAAATTGCCCGACAGGTGATCACGTTCTTTAAAACTCCTCGCACCCGCCAGGTGCCGGCATCACCGCTTTCGGACAAGGAAAAAGAAATCGTGGTCGGGCTGGTGGATGGCTTGAGCTATAAACTGATTGCCGACCGGATGGACATTACCATTGAAACGGTGCGCTTCCATATCAAAAACATCTACCGCAAGTTACAGGTACATAGCAAGGGGGAGGTAATCGGTAAATCGTTGCGCGGAGAAATTTGATCGTTCCCGCCTACATGTTCATGTGGGTATATAAAAGCCCGGTGGGAGGCATGCTTACTTTGTTGACAATTAAAACCCACTAGCAAAAATGAAAAAGCTGATAATCTTTTTCCTCCTTTTGACACCGAGTTTGGTTGTCACCGCGCAAAACGATGTGCTCAAATACCTGCCGGCTGCTGCGGTGCCTTCTGGAGGCCAAACAAATCTTCAAAATCTACTCAACGGCTATCTCTCGCCCATTGCCGAAGATTTTGGGATGATTGTGAACAACGGCTGGTTTACCACACCCGTTGCACACAAACGCTGGGGTTTTGATATAAACGTGACCATGACGGTCGTGTCGGTCAACAGTTCAGCGAAGACATTCCCTGCACCCGCCTTGTCTGGCATCAACTACACGGGTTCAGGTCCGTTGCCCACCGCGTATGGCGATGAGGGCGTTTTTCCACGCTTCACGTATTCAGCCGGACCGAACACAGGTACTGTGTTTGAAGGCCCCGATGGCGCGGGCGTAACCGAAGACTTGCCCATTGGCTCGTTGGCCATCCCCACGGTTCAAATGGGTCTCGGTGTCTTGCCCGGCACTGATTTACGCATACGGTTTTCTCCCGCGATGACGATCAACGGGGTAGAAGTCGGCAACTGGGGTGTTGGTGTTCTGCACGACTTCAAGCGATTGATCCCCGCATTTGTTGAAAAGGATATTTCCATGTCGCTGTTTGCCGGCTACACCAGCATGACGGCTACTACCGACCTAACCGGTGTATACAGCGGCTCCGGGCAGGAAGGCATCGCCACCGGCACCGGCCTTACCGCGCAGTTGCTCTTCGGCAAAGAGTTTAAGAAGTTTTTTACCCTGTATGTGGGCGGTGGCTACAACCGGGCCACCACGGATTATGAGATTAATGGAACGTACGTGGTGGACGCTACGGGCGATGGCACGCCACTGGCTGCCCCGGTTACCCTTACCGACCCCTTTAACAATGAGTTTTCCAGGAGCAGCTTTCGCTTTACATCGGGTATGCGATTCAGAGCGGGGCCGGTAACCCTGAATGGCGAGTTTACGGCATTAAGTGGGCGGAACCTGATTACCGCTGGTTTTGGTTTTGTGATCAAAGGAAAGGAAGTAGATTAACAGTCAATAAAAATAGGCTTCTTTGTCAGGTTGAGTCCGACCAATGTCGGACTGTCGAAACCTGTCTTGAGCAGCTGACATTCGAGATGTGATTTTTAAGATGGCCCCCAGTAAGCAATCCAACATATGAAATCCATTCTAACTTTCCTTGTTATGCTAGCTGCTTGTGCCTGCGGCCTGGCTCAGGATGACAAAAGCGGGTGTGCCGATCACCCACTGTTCAACCGCATGACAAGTTTCTATATCTACGAATGCCGCAGCAGCGAGTTCGAAGAGGCAGGCTTTTACACTGAAACTGAAGGCACAAATACAATCGGAGGCCGTTTCACCTATTTGGGCTATCAGTTAATGAGCGGAGCTACCCCTACTTCGTCAACTCAAATCGTGGCGAATCACATCAACGCCATTGTAAAGCTGGGCGGTAAGGTGCTGTATAAATCCAGCCAGCAAGCCACGCTAATGCTGGTGAAAGGCAGCGCGGAGACCTGGGTAACCGTAGCCGCTTCGGCCGACTCGTACCGCCTCACCATCGTGCAGCGCGAAGCCATGAAACAAGTAGTAGAAGCGAATGCCGACTTTATGAAGCAGGGCCTCAACGAAAACGGTAAGATTGCGCTTTACGGAATTTTGTTTGACTTCGGTAAGTCCACCTTGCGGCCAGAGTCGGCCCCGGTGCTCAATGAAATTTCATTGCTGTTGAAAGCCGATGCTTCGCTGATCGTTTTTGTAGTTGGCCACACCGATAACGTAGGTGACTATGCCATGAACCTCAAGCTCTCCAACGACCGGGCCGCTTCGGTAGTTCGCGAGCTGACCACCAAGTATGCTGTGCGGGCTTCGCAATTAATCCCCTTTGGGGCTGGCCCCACCAGCCCGGTGGCGAGCAATGATACCGACCAGGGGCGGCAGTTGAATAGAAGGGTGGAGTTGGTGAAGAAGTAACTTCGATCGAACCGTAATCACGGATTGCAAAAGTCGCAGAACTGCGCGCTGGCCAAGGGTGAGGCCGCTGGGTCTTCTTTGATAAATCCACAATGCTGGCAGGTTGTCAGTTTAAACTTGCCGAGTCGTGTGGGTCGATTGCAATTCTCACACGGCAGGCCGGTTATCCACGAGACCTCACCAAAGGCTGGCCACCCGCACTGAGGGCATTTTGTTTCTAGTCGCTGTATGAGTTTGCGCGTTACTTGCTCAATTACGTTCAGGCGAGTGGGGTTGTAATTGGCACGCATGTCTGTTTCGGCCGTCAGTTTTTCGTTTTGGTGCCGGTCGAATGTTTCGCGAAGCGTTGACCAATCGGCAATACCTTTTTTAATGACGGTGAATGTTGTCGTTTCGGTAACCGATTTCAGAATTAATCCATGCGAAGGGAACAACACCTGTTTTGCGAAGTTTTCCAGAAC
>JBKCJM010000011.1:0-28252 GCA_046301755.1 Cyclobacteriaceae bacterium | reverse complement strand
GGCACAGCCCACCCGCGCGGGAGACGATCTGGACTGGATGTATAAAATCGCCCAATACTGTCAAGGATCGTTACTGCCAAGCATCGTCTCCCGTAAGGGGACGATGCCCTGCGAAAAAGCAGAACGAACAACCCAATCGTCCCCTGCCCGGCACAGCCTCACCCGCGCGGGAGGCAATCTGGACACAGAATAAACTACACCAAGGCTGTCAAGCATCGTCTCCCGTAAGGGGACGATGCCTGCGAAAAAGCAGAACGAACAACCCGATCGTCCCCTGCCCGGCACAGCCTCACCCGCACGGGAGACGATCTGGACCGAGGCAACGACTCTGAAATTTTCATAGGAACAAACTTGCTAACTTTATCCCATGGCTGTAAAGCAGACTCAGCGCGAAACTGAACAAGTCTACTTTTGTTCCTTTACATGCGTTGACTGGCTTAACCTTTTTGAGATAACCAACCTGTATGATAAAATCTACGATTGGCTTAATCTGCTTGTCGACCGAAAACATCAGGTCCTTGGATTTGTCATCTTGCCCAATCACATACATCTTTTGATATACGTTCAAAAGGGAAAAGATAGCATCAATAGTATTCTGAGTAACGGCAAGAGATTTCTGGCTTACGAAGTCGTTAAACGGCTTGAGGATACCAGGCAATCAGAATTACTTGACCGCCTGGCCAGCTATGTATCAGAAGAAGAACGCAAAAGGAACAAGAAGCATCGGGTATTCGAGCCTTCTTCAGACATCAAGCCCTGCTACTCCGAAAAATTCATTGAGCAAAAACTCACTTACATTCATCATAATCCTGTACAGGGAAAGTGGCAACTAGCAAAAACTTTCACGGAATACCCTCACTCGAGTGCCGCCTTCTATGAGTTGAACGTTCAACATCAAAATCTGAACATAATACACTACAAGGATTGCGGATAGCGTAGTTGTTTGGCCGTCCTCCGCGCAGATGTCAAACATCATCTACCCTAAGGGAACGATGCCCTGTGAAAAAATCTGACCAACAAATCCTGATCGTCCCCTTCTTTGCTCAACCCCTCCCGCGCGGGAGACGATCTGGGCACAAAAGAACTGCACCGAGCCTGTCAAGCATCGTCTCCCGTAAGGGGACGATGCCCTGCAAAAAAATATAAATAAACAATCCGATCATCCCCGGCCCGTCACAACCCAACGCGCATGGGAGACGATCTGGGCAGGAGGTATGAAATTGCCCCAATACTGTCAAGGATCGTACTGTCACCCATCGTCTCCCGTAAGGGGAGGATGCCCTGCGAAATGAAGCCGCGACAAGCAACTCGGATTGCGTCTTGTTAACTCTTTCTGTCTAAAAATGGGCCTCTGGGAATTGATCCGGAGTGGACCTCAAATAAATCTGCAGAAACTCTTCTTTAGCGGGATATTTCAGTTACCGGAACCTGACTTCATTCCTCTATCTTCCACCAATCGTTGGATTGTGAATACTACGTGATCAAGTTCCCGGGCTGCCTCATTCAACCGTGGCAGCACATCTCTCCACTCCGATTCCTTCTTGGAGATTTTCAAAAGATTGCAGAGACCCAGAATTCGCGACACCGGGCTACGTAGCCGGTGTGAATTAAAAAACGCATATTGTTCCAGTTGTTGATTACGCTCATTGAGTGCCGCAGTGCGCTGTTGAACGGTGTGCTCAAGATTCTTGTTGAGATCTTCAATCTGCAGCTTCTGCTGCCGGACCTTTTTCAGGTTAGACACAACAAAAAAGGTAAAAACGGAGACCACAGAAAAACAAAGGAACCCCAATGCGGCAATAATAGAATTATATTGCTTTTGCTTTTCGGCCATTTCCCGCTCTTGCTCGATTTGCAGGAGTTGCCGGTCTTTTTCCCGCAGCTTGGCATAAATCTCCATATTCGCGATTGCTTTTGATTTCTCCAGAGTAAAAAGGCTGTCGCTTATGCGATGGGCGATGTCCGAATACAGAAATGCATCGCGATAATTGCCGTTTCTCCGGGACGTTTCGGCCAGAGTTTCATTTAGCATTTTTGACTCAAGGGGGGCTTTAATCCTCTCGCTCTCGAACAGCCCCATTTTGGCAAACCGCGTGCTTTGATCGTAATCGCCAAGCTTCTGGTAGGCCAACGCCAGGCCGTTTAGCGAATAGCACAAACCCCAGATATCCTGTCGTTGTCTTTTGATCTCAATACTCTGCTCGAAATATGCAATGGCTTCGGCATATCTGCCTTGTTGATAGAGAATATCGCCCAGATTATTAAGTGCATACGACTCCCGCAGTCGATCTTTGACCTTTCGACTCAATTGCAAGCCACGCGTCTGAAACAGCCATGCATTCTTGTAATCACCAAGACTTTGGTGAGCTACGCCCAAACTGATGAGCGCGCCTGCCACCGCAACGGAATCTTTGAGCTCCTCGAACATGCGTAGGCTTTTGGCGAGATGCTCCAGGGCAAGGGTATCTTTGCGAAGTTTGAGATATGTCTGTCCAATGTTCAGATTGCTCATGGCAACCCCATTGCGGAGCTGCAATTTTTCCCGCAAGGCCAGACACTCAAGACTACTGGATAGCGACATGGGGAAATTACCGAGATTAGAATACGTTACCGCCATATTGTTAAGAACGGCTGCCTGGCCGCGTTCATTACCTTGAGTGTGGTACACCGTCATCGCCTGGTAGTACGAGTCAAGAGCTTCCGGGTATCGCCCTAACGAGTTAAGGCCCAGCCCGAGTCGTAGATACCCCAACGCAATTCCAGTTGCAAAATCAAGTTGCTTGCTTTTCTCCAAAACTTCGTTGGCCAGTGTTACGGTAGAATCAGGCCTTTTGTCATTGACTTCAAAAGCCAGCTGACTGAGGGCCAATATCCGCATCGTGTCCTGCGGATGTGACAAATACACCCGAAAAATGCTATCGGCCCTACGATTGGGCTGAGCGAAAGTAGAAATGTGAAACTGACCCCATAAAAAAATGAACACCCAGAATTTGCTCCGGAACATAACGTGCAGGTTTTGGTAGGTAGAGGCAAATGTAAAGATTTGGATACTCTCCATAAGAAGGGATGGAGCAATTACCAAACCGGCAACCCCACCTTTTCTTCCTTTATTGCTCTGTGAATCAAGTCTTTATGCTCTGAGTAAGTACTCCTTCTGGGGCGATGCGAGGTGAAATCCTGGAATCCCGAATTATACCTGATCGTCACCGGCTGCCCATGCTTCGAGAAGCCAAGCGATAGGGAAATAAAAAAAGGCCTGCCTTACAGCAAGCCTTTTGAAAAACGTTTAACAAGAGTGCTTAGAACGTAAACCTTACATACGGCACGGGAAAGAAACCCTGTTGATACTGCGTTACGATCGTGTTGGTGCGGGGGTTGTAGCTCTGGGCAAAGATGTTTTGATTGTTAGTCACGTTCTGCAAGTCCAGGGCCAACTCCAACGTGCTCTTGCGGTATTCTTTCCGGTAGCTGACGCGAAAATCGGTACGGAAATAGTCATCTTGTTTTTCGGAGAAGGCTTCGCTTTCGCGGTAGATCGCGCTGCCGTACTGCTGCGACTTCGCAAAATCAATCGGGGTCAGATACTTGCCACCAATCGTTGTCACTTTCAGGTTCAGCGACAAAAACTTGCTGCCTGAACCCAGCTTCCACTCTTTGCCCGCCAGCAGGTTAACCACCTGGCCGGTATTGTACGCAGTATTGCGTTCTACGCCATCGCTGCCTTTATACTTCGAGTCAAACACAGAAGCAGTGGCTAAAAAGTAGTACCCGCGGCTGAAGAACCGCTCCAGCGTGAGTTCCACACCCGTATTGGTTCCGGTACCGTTGTTTACCAGGTTTGCCTTATCACTGGGTATGAAACTGGCACCCGTGTTAATAGCCGAGAACGAACTGGGGCCCTGCTCCACCGGTACATCGCGGAGTTGCTGGTAGTAGCCCTCGGCCTTCAGGCGCAGTTGTTCCGATATGTTCCAATCATAAGTGAGTACATAGTGATCGCTATTGACAAACCCGAGATCGCGGTTGGTGAGTTGCGGACCGGCAGGCGAAGGCGTTTGTACAAACGTGGTGTAGATGCCGGCTGCCTGGCTGTGGCGTCCGTAGCCGAGGCTTAACGAGTGGTTGGCATGCATGCGGTACTGCACACTCACGCGCGGCCCGATCGCGAGCTCTTCATTAAGCGAGTAGTATTGAGCATGAACACCGGCCGCGAGTGTCAACCGATTATTGAAGCGGTGCTTCCACGTGGTGTAGGCCTGGTAGAGTTGTGCTTTGTCTTCGACATTCAACCGCACAGAATCTTTGCCCACATTGGGGTATAAATCCTGATTGTAAAGATCAAAGCCGGTGGCATCAATGTAAAAACCAGACGTAATGCTGTTGCGTGCGTTAAACTTCGTACGTGTAAAAAAGGCCAGTGACGCTTTATTGGTCGTGAACTGAGCATTGCTCTTTTTGAACTGGTCAACTACGTTTTGTTCACTGTCGCGGACGAGTGAGTCGGCTGTAAATTCTTCGTAGGTATGGCTCACACCCGCGGTGGCTTTAATGAACGTGCGGGCCGAAACATTTTTCTCGTAGCTGATACCCGCAATGCCCGTGCGGTAGCGCGGATAGCTGTCCAGATTCTCCGTGCCGTAGAGATCTTCCGTGGTGGACGTGAGATCAGCCTCGCTACCAAGCAAATCAATGGAACTGGTACCGCCCAAGCCAAACACAGTCCACTTACCTCCGGATTTGGTCGGCAGTGAAATCTTGAAGTTCAAATCCTGATAGAGCGGCACGTTGCTGCCCGTACCGAAGTCGATACCCAATGCATTGAAAACCCCAAGCGTGGAGTAGCGGTAGTTGGCAATGTAGCTGGCTTTGGAATTTTTTGAGAATGGACCTTCTGCTCCGATCTCAAATCCGTTAAAACCAACCTGCGTTACAAACTCCTGCTGCTGGTTGTTGCCATCGCGCAAGCGAATATCGAATACACCGGCTGTTGCGTTACCGTATTGAGCGGGGAAAGCACTGGTGATAAAATCCGACTTATCGAGATTGTTGTTGTTGAGCATGCTTACCGGACCGCCTGTGCTGGTGAGCGAACCAAAGTGATTGGGATTCGGAATGTTCAATCCTTCCAATTGCCACAACATGCCCTGGGGCGAGTTGCCCCGCACCACGATGTCGTTGCGCGAGTCATCGCCACCGATAACGCCTGCAAAGTTGGCCGCCATGCGCGAAGGATCGCCCAACGCCCCGGCATACCGCTTGGTGTCGTCTACGTTGAACGAACGTGCACTTACCACGGCCAGGTCGTTGTTGGTGGCCGTTTTATCTTCGCGTGTATTGGCTACTACCACTACCTCATCCAGACTGCTCACGCTCTCGGTCAGCGCGATGTTAAGAATGACTTCCTTACCGGCTGTTACCACAATGTTGGGAATCACCTGATCTTCGAAGCCCACGTACGTGATCTTGATGGTCTGGCGCCCCACCGGTACTCCGGAAATCAGGTAGTAGCCATCGGCATCCGTAGATGCCCCGAGCGGAACTTCACCCACGTTTAGCACTACTACATTTACGCCTGCCAGAGGCACCTGGCTTACCGCATCTACCACGCGCCCGCGCACGGTTTGCACAGATTGAGAAAAGGCCGACACTGCGGTCAGCAAGGCTACCAGCAATCCTGCTGCCAGCAGCGCATTTCGTTTTCGAATAGTCCAGATTTCGGAAGTGTTCATAGTTGTTTGCGTTTGATGACGCAAACATGGCAGGCCGTGAAGGCATGAGGCGTTGACTTAAGTCAATTAGGAAAAGAGCCCATGGCGTTCTTAACCCAGATCAATGCCGGGGCAAACAGTCGTAAGGGAAAATCAGACCTTTTTGGCGGTGGCCAGGCGCTTGCGGATGCGGCTGAGCGACTCCGGCCGCAGGCCGAGGTACGAGGCGATGTAATGCTGGGGTACGTTGGCGAAGACTTTTGGCCGCGTCTTCATCAGGTTCAGGTACTGCTCCTCCGGGCTTAAAAACAACATCGCGCGATTGCGTTCGGCTATGCCGATGATGATAAACTCGGCTATAAGTCGGCCGAACTTGTTCCAACCGGAGGAATGCTGGTAAAGGTGCTGCATATCCTCATACGAGACTGCCAATACTTCCACATCATCCAGTGCCTCGTGCGTCTCAACGGAAGGCTGCCGCGTAAGAAAGCTGGAATAGTCGGTGATGAAGTTACCATCGAACCAGAAGTTATATGTGATCTCCTCGTGTTTAACCAGGCAATACGAGCGGAGGTGCCCCTTATTGATGAAGGCCACATACGGGCAAACTTCCCCGGCCGTCAGCAAATGTCCGCCTTTGGGTACTATGCGTTTCACCATTCGCTCCTGCATAGCAGCAAAATCCGCTTCCGGCAAGCTCATGAAACGATTCACATACTCCCGTAACCTGCCGAAATCCTCATCCGATACCATAAACCTTAAGAAAATTTGACTGGAAGTTACCAAATGAGAGGGGTATCCTCCTTCCGGATCATCCATTTTCTTTTCCTTACCCATGAATGGAAAACAAGCCCTGGTTCCGGGAATAATTCTCAAGCCCTTTCCGTTACTTGCGAAGTAAACCCCGCCCTTAAATGAGTGAACTGCCCCTCCCCGACCGAAAATTCTCGGGTTACCAGATTTTCATCATCGCCATTCTGTCCATCCTGCAGTTCTGTATCATTCTCGACTTTATGGTGTTGTCACCTCTGGGTGCCATGCTTCTGCCAAAACTGAAAATTACTACCGCTCAATTTGGCCTGGTAGTGAGCGCCTACGCGTTCAGCGCGGGCGGGGCAGGCATGCTGGCTGCCGGCTTTGCCGATAGGTTTGATCGCAAAAAACTATTGCTGTTTTTCTACACGGGCTTTCTGCTGGGTACGGTGCTGTGCGCGCTTGCTCCCACCTACGAGTTCCTGCTGGGCGCCCGAATTGTCACCGGCATTTTCGGAGGTGTTATCGGCTCGGTGAGCTTTGCCATCATCAGCGATTTGTTTGCGTTTGAGGTACGCGGTCGCGTGATGGGCTTTATTCAAATGTCGTTTGCAGCCAGCCAAATTCTGGGTCTGCCCATCGGGCTGCTGCTGGCGAACCGCTTCGGGTGGCATGCTCCGTTCTGGATGATCGCCATCTTCGGGGCCCTGGTTGGTGTACTTATGTTGCTGTACATGCGGCCTGTCAACGATCACCTGAAAATTCAGACCGAGCAAAACGCCTTTCGCCATCTTGTGAACACGTTTACGGTGCCCGACTACGTGAAGGCCTATCTCAGCACAGCGCTGCTGGCCACCGGTGGCTTTATGCTGATGCCGTTCGGCAGCGCATTCAGCACCAACAACCTGGGCCTCACGCTGGAGCAACTGCCGATGGTGTACCTCATCGTGGGCATGTTTTCGATTGTCACCGGCCCGCTCATCGGCAGCCTGAGCGACAAGGTGGGGAAGTTTAAAGTATTTATGTTTGGCACACTGGTGGGCTGCATCACGGTAGCCATCTATACACCCATGGGCATTACGCCTGTCTGGCTCGTGATCCTGATTAGTGTAGTGATGTTTGCGGGCATAACCGCACGCATGATCACCTCCTCCGCGCTGCTATCGGCTGTGCCGGAAGCCCGCGACCGAGGTGCATTCATGGCGATCAACTCCTCGATTCAGCAAATCTCGGGCGGCATTGCCTCAGGTATTGCCGGCCTCATCGTGTTTCAGGCACCCGATGGCCGAATTGAGCGCTACCCGCTGTTGGGTGGTGTGGTCATCGGCACGATGGTGATAACCGTCTTCTCTATGTACTGGATTGATCAGCACATCCGGAAGAAAAGGGTTGCACAATCACCGGCAGCAGTGCCAGAGTGAGCTGAGCATGTGTTATGAAAACGCGTAAGAGCAGAAAAAAGTAAACGGATCAGGATGTTTTACACACTTGGCTTTGCCTTGATATGGTTGCACGAGATGGATGCCGTCCGGTGCAAGGAGTGGCGGATTTTTCCCGGCTTGTCTGCCCTGCCCGACACAACCGGGTTTATTGCGTTCATGGTTGCTCACATTCCGCTTTTCTACTGGCTGGTGGAGATGTACGCAAGCGGCAACGGATTTTTTCGTACCTGGTTTGATGTATTTTTGATAGTGCACGTTGTTCTCCACCTCCTGTTTCTGAAACACAAAAACAATTTGTTCAAAGACTGGATTTCGTGGAGTATCATAATCGGGGCAGGAATCTGCGGCACCTTGGATCTGCTGGTAGTTGCCTAAATGCAATCGAATTTTGAATCAAATGTCAACCAAAACAGATATGGATTTCATCAAAACCTATTTCACTGCTGAAAAAAACGAAAGCCTGATCTTCCTGGCATTTGGAATCGTCACCATCGCCTTCTCAGTTTATGCGATGCTAAAATGGGGCGATAGCTTTTACAAAGGGTTTGCCGTGCCCGCCATTCTCATCGGCATCATTCAACTTGTAGTGGGTGGCAGCGTGTACTTCCGCACCGACAAACAAATCAACCAGCTTGAAACCCTCTATCAGCAAGACGAACCCGCCTTCGCAAAAGCGGAAATCTCGCGCATGGATACCGTGATGAAGAACTTTGCTATTTACAAGAAAGTCGAAGTGGCTTTTGTCGTTGTCGGATTGTTCCTAATCTTCCTCACTCCCTCCAAACAATTTTGGTTGGGTGTGGGTGTTGGCATGTTACTTCAAGGCGCACTCATGCTGACAGCTGACATCTTTGCCGAACGAAGGGGCGCGGAATACATGCGCGCCATTACCTCCCAGCCTTAAGCTTTTTGTTAAAGGAGAGTAAGAAATACAAGAACCCCGCAAAGCCGATCGCTAAACAGGCTCCAATCTGAATGAGCGGATGAACTTTTGCCATCCCGCAGGTCAATACGCAAACAAGAAGAATGCATCCCAGCGCAGCCCAGAAGCCGGAGTCGTGCACACGAAGGTTTTGTTTCATCGCGATAACCCGATCCGTTGCCAGCACAAGAAACGCACGCACGTCCCACACGATCAGGTAGAGGGCGGCCAGCAACATTAATCCGGTAACCACCGGTGTGCCCTGAAAATCATAGGCAATGGTGATGACGAAGATGTTGGTGATCAGGCCCAGAAAAATGAGCACACCAAGTCGGGCGAGCCATTGCGTCATCAGCAGCGTACCGGCCGCTATCTGCGTCCAGCCGATGAATTTCCAATACAATCCCGAGTCGGTCATTACCCGGAAAAACTGCTGAATAGGTTGGAGATCCTGAATGGGATGATCCATGGAGCCCAGCAGATTACTGGTGCCATCTAACTTGCCCATGCCGAAAGCCGCCATGACAAACGCACCGCCAATCAGGTAGCGGAGGTAAATGGTAAAGACCTGAAGAAAGGTCTTCTCTTTCCAGGATTCGATGAGGGCCAGCAGACGCATGTGCAGAGGATATCGAAGCAAAAGACGTCTGAAAGATCGTAAGGTTACAGCAAGTTTCTAGAATGTCTGTTAGTCCGGAGCATTCGCGGTTTTCCACTCCACCACCACCAACACACCCACCACCAGCGCCTCCAACCCAAAGTAGATAAAAGCGGGAACGAGTAACTGTGCAGCCTGAAAACTAAGGCAAGCGATGGTCAGCATGATATACGTGGCATTGGCGAATGCCGTGCCGCGGAGCAGCGTCCGCCATCGCTGGCCGGCAAACCGCCAACACGCAGCCGAGTATCCCATCAATACCACCGCCCCAAGTGCCAACCCGTTTGCCAGAGCAGGCGGCACTCCGAAAAAATTTTCAAAAGGCGCAATCACGCCTGCCAGCCAAATGGCACTCAGCGCAGCACCGGCTGCATCGACAAGGAAAAGCGTACGAGGTTTAATGATTCGAAACACGCACTTAACAGATTCTCGAAACGAAAAAACTTTACGACCTCAACATGCGGGCAACTACCGTTTCACACATCTCCCGCAACGCCACAAACGAATCCGTCATAGCGCGATCGGCACCGGCATAGTCCACCAAACTAAACACGCGCACGGGCGGTTTCGGCAACTCGCTGCGGCCACACACCACCACTACCTTTTTACCCTGCGCCCTGCTCATAACGCCCGCGACCACTTTGCCGTGCAGCGTCTGCTCATCCAGTTTTCCTTCGCCCGTAATGATTACATCGGCCCAATGTGCCGCTTCATCAAAACCCGCAAGATCCAGAATGATCTCGATGCCAGGCCGCAGCTCTGCACCCAGCCACGCATGCAATCCGCCCGCGATGCCACCACCTGCGCCTGCGCCCGCCACCTTCTGCACATCCACTCCCGTATGCGCGAGTGTGACATGCGCCCATGCACGCAAGCCGGCATCAAGCACCGGCAGTTGTTCGGCAGTTGCGCCCTTTTGCGCAGCATACACGTATGCAGCTCCCTGCGCTCCGTAAAACGGATTCCGCACATCGCAAAACGCCACGAACGAAACCGAGCTGGGATCAATCTGATTGTCCCACACCACACGAGCAATTCGGTGTAACTCCCCTCCGGTAGGCTGCACGGTGCTTCCCTCCGCATCACGAAAAGTTGCCCCCAATGCCAGCAAAACGCCTGCTCCACCATCGTTAGTGGCACTGCCGCCAATCCCAATCAGAATTTTTTTGGCCCCGCGCCTCAGAGCGGCCCGGATCAATTCACCGGTGCCCAAAGTGTTCGTTTGCATCGGGTCGCGCTCGCCAGGCTTCAGCAAACTCAATCCACTGGCGCGGGCCATTTCTAAAAAAGCGGTGTTGGATTCGCGCAGCCACGCAAACTCCGCTTCAATCGGGCGCCCCAGCGGATCATGTACCGGCACCGTCACGCGCTCCCCGCCCAGGTGATGAAGAAAAAAATCCAGCGTACCATCGCCTCCATCCGCCAACGGCAACAAGCGAATCGCAAATCCTTCACCAGATTCCTCTAAGCCGGCTGCCACCGCCTCGCACACCTGCGCAGCAGTGAGCGTTCCTTTAAATTTGTCGGGGGCAATCAGTACGTTCATACCAGCGCTACATACAACAGCACCACCATGACGAATGCCACCAAACCCTGTACCAGCGTCATCAACGTAATGCCCCGATAGCCGCTCCGCAAATCAAAACCGCTGAACTGACTCACCACCCAGAAGTAAGAGTCGTTCGCGTGCGACACCGTCATGGCACCGGCTCCAATCGCCAGCACCAGCAAGGCCAGCTCTACCGGCTGATCCATTCCTGCCTGCGCTACGAGCGGAGCGAGCAACGCACTCACCAGCACCATGGCGCTGGTGGTAGAACCCTGAGCAGTTTTAAACAATGCACTGATCAAAAAACCAATCAGCAAAAATCCAATTCCCGAATACGACTGCACCTGAATCCAGTCGCTTACCACCGTTGCCAACGGACTTGCCTTGAGCACCGCGCCCAGCGCCCCGCCACAACCGGTGAGAATTAAGATGGGGCCCGACTGATAAATTCCTTTTTCCACACTCGGCCGCACAATGCCGGTCTTCAGAAAAAAAAGTATTCCTAACGCCACCGATAACAGCAGTGCAACCAACGGCTTGCCGAGAAAGATGACCGCGGCTGATCCAATAAAATCCATGTTCAACAACTCCAGTGTCGAGCCCACGGCAATGAGCGCTACCGGCAACACAATCAGCACAAGCGCCCGTGTGGTTGAGCCGGCAACGGCCGCACTCGCTTCGTGCATAGCCTTGGCCGGATCGAACGGAATAGCACCGCCCCGCTTTTGTGCGAACACATACACGGCAATGGCCACCGGCAACGCCACCACGATTCCAAGCAACATCACCAGCCCGAGTGTAGACGATATTCCCAGGTTGCCGGCTGCCGCCACAGGTCCGGGCGTGGGCGGCACCAACGTGTGCGTGGTATACAACCCGCCCGCGAGACTCAGCGACATCACCGGCAAAGGCGTGGCCGTAGCCGCAGCCATTGACTTCGCCAGCCCGATAAGAATAATGAAACCGGAATCGCAAAACACCGGAATACCCAGGAGCATGCCCAACAACGCGAGGCCCAGCGCAGGGCGCCCCGAGCGACCCTGCACCAACGCTTGCCCCAACTGCTGCACCGATCCGGAGTCTTCCAGCAAGGCACCCAGCATACTGCCCAATACAATCACCAACCCGATCTGGCCCATCAGCGAGCCAAAGCCTTGCGCCATGGCCTCGAGCGTCTGCGCGCCACCCATGCCGGTAAGAAATCCGAACGCCAGCGCGGCCGAGAGCAGACTGAACAGTGGAGACCACTTGAGACGTGAGCCTGAAAAAATGATCCAGCCAATGGTCAAGGCCAGCACACCCAGCAGATAGGTCTCGCTCATGCACTAAAGATAACCCAAGTCATCAACATCCTGGTGCTGCGCTTTTTGTGGCGACAGGTCAGAAGACGCTTGGCGGACGGCATTAAAAACGGGCGCGGGCAAGTCGAATATCGGACGAAGCAAAAGCCTTTGCGAACCTCGCTCCAATTGCCGCAGCCTCGGCCTTTTTGCCCTGAGCCGCCAAACTTTGCTGCAGACCGAACAAGGACCACCCATTATCGCGGTATTGACTTAAGTCCTCCCGAAAATACTTCTCGGCTTCTGCCGGCTTTTTTGCCTGAAGGAGCACCGCCCCCAAAACCTGGCGGGTGGGAAGGTACCAATCCGGTGGCTCCTGATAGAGCAGACTGTCCTCGATCTTTTTTGCCTCCATCAATGCCGCGATTGCTTTTTCGTATTGCTTGCGGGCGGCCGCCAGTTCGCCTTCCAGTAAACGCGAACCAATACTAAGGACGGATCGGAAACTATTGAACCCCGAGATCGTATTCTCCATGAAAGGATCGTTCACCCATTTCCTCAACGCTTCCAATTCAAGGCTAGCTTCGTTTAGCTTATTGGTGCGCACCAGCGCCATTCCGCGCACATAATGCCACACCGCTTTCACATACTTCAAAGAATCGGTTGGATCAGGAATTTGAAGAATTTTCTCCCATTCACCGAACCGGGCCAGGTTGTACCACGGCATAATGTGCCAATGCTGCAATGTGACAAAGTTTGGGTTGGCAAGCAGTGATGTGGGTATTGTTTCTTTTAACGCCCGGGCTGTCTCGATCGACTTTTGCTTCATGCCGGCCATCTGCGCACACGCCAGAAGAAAATGGTAGTTGTGCGGGTAGTAAAACAACGGATACACGCCCTGAACTTTACACGCAGCGATATAGGCTTCGTCTGTCTTCACCGCCTGTTCATTGGATCGCACACCATCGATGTAGCGACCTACCCGAATATAAATGTGAGACGGCATGTGCACGAGGTGGCCTGATCCCGGAACCAAATGCGTTAGCCGATCGGCACTTGCCAGGGCCTGATCCGGGTCGGGGGATGCCTCCAGGATGTGAATGTTCAAATGATTGGCGCCCGGATGATCGGGATTTTTTTTCAGGATATCGGCAATGACGTGCACCGGTTCGGCAGTCCACGGCTGGGGCTTTCCTTCTTTCCAAAAATCCCACGGATGCAAATCCATCAACGCCTCTGCAAAAAGTGTGTGCACGTCCAGATCATCCGGAAATTGCGCAGCCACTTGCCGCATAGCCGAGGCATAAGCTTCATCCAGGGGCTTGCGGTCTTTCAAGGCCTCTGATGTGTACCGCTGACTTAACGCGTTGATCAGCGCCTGCTCAAGTGCGTTGCCATTTTTGATGAGGGCATTTGCCCGCTGCATGGCTCTATACACGGTTTCGGTATCGGCCGGGTCCATGGGCAAGTTGATGTTGGGGCCGAGGCAAAGTGCCTGTCCCCAATAGGCCATCGCCAAGGACGCATCCAGCCGTACGGCTTCTTTGAAGGAGCGATAGGCTTCCAGATGATTGAAGCCGTAATACAGGTTGAGCCCTTGATTGAAAAACTTCTGGGCCATCTCATTTTTGGTACTCACCACCATGCCGTAGCTGCCCAGGTTATCCAGCAGAGGAGCCATTTGGCTTGTTGTGTCCATCCATTCCAGAATGGTGCGTGCCCCGGGGGTGCCGCAGAGCGAAACCGGGGGCGCAGCATTCGCCCTCACCTGTTCGTCAAATTGAAAGAGTGATTTGATGTTAGCCGTGGCCGCTACCAGAAGTGCCGCAGCTGCCACGATGGCGGCAAGGGTGATTCTCTTCATTTCGTTGAGTGGGATGGGCTACCAAAGCTAAGCATTTCCGGGAAACGCTGTTCACCAATGTGACGTTACACGTGATGGTGGAGTCTGCGGCAAGGATTGCAGCGAAAAGCTCCGCTTTGCGAGAGCCCTCGTTCAGTCGGGGCCCACAGCAACGTGGCCCTGCGCGTGGGCGCGAGGACTTGCAGCGGAAAGCCTGGCCCGAGCTGCGGAGCATGTGCGCGGGCGCGAGGGAGCCGCCCAAAAAAGTGAACCTGTTTACACCGGCAAAAATTTTTTTCTATCTATGCCCTATGCGTTTGATTTTTTTACTCGGCCTGGCGGTACTAGCCTGCGCTGATGCGGATGAACCTGCTCCTGCCTCTTTGTACTTCCCGCCTGTGACGGGTGCTGGATGGGAGACCACCGCGCCTGCCAGCCTGAGTTGGAATGAAGCCGCCCTTCCCGCGCTCTACGACTTTCTCCGCGCCAACAACACACGCGCATTCCTCGTGTTGAAAGACGGCAAAATCGTAATCGAGCAATACTTCGGCAAGCAACTCGTCAACACCACACTAGACTTTACCGCCACCAGCAACTGGTACTGGGCCTCGGCCGGCAAAACGCTCACGTCCGCGCTCACGGGCATCGCCAATGCGCAGGGCAAAATCAATCTCGATGCAAAAACCTCCGATTACCTGGGCGTGGGCTGGACCAACCTTACACTCGCGCAGGAAAACGCCATCACCGTGCGCCACCAACTTACCATGACCACCGGGCTGGATGATGCCGTAACGAATCCGGATTGCACCGCCAAAGCGTGTCTCGTGTATAAGGCCGCGCCCGGCACACGCTGGGCCTATCACAACGCACCCTACACGCTGCTGGATGGTGTGATTGCCAATGCCACGGGCAAACCGCTCAATACATTTGTCACCGAAGAGATCAAAAATAAAATCGGAATGGATGGGCAATACATACAAACGGGTGACAACAACGTGTATTACAGCACGCCCCGCAGCATGGCCCGATTTGGCCTATTGCTGCTTAATCGCGGCAAGTGGGCCGACCAAACCATCATCCCGGAACCGTACTTTGACTTGATGGTGACAACTTCTCAAAATCTCAACTTGTCGTACGGCTACCTCACGTGGCTCAACGGCAAAGCCACCTTCATGGTGCCAAGCCTGCAAACCGTTTTCCCCGGATCTATCTCTCCAAACGCCCCGGCCGAGCTGTTTGCCGCCATGGGCAAGAACGGGCAGTTCATCAACATAGTGCCAAGTGAAAAGCTAGTGGTTATCCGTATGGGCGATGCACCCGACAACTCACTCGTGCCGTTCCTGTTTCAGGACGAAATGTGGAAGGAGTTGAACAAGGTAATTCGGTAATTCATTTCTATCAGCACCTTATTTTGGGCGTGCCCCCTTTGCCGCTGCGCGTCAGGGGTCGCGCTGCTCCGGGGTTCGCTTCGCTCCCGTGGCCACTCGAAGCGAGTGGCCACCAGGCCCTCCGCATCGCTCACGCACGAGGGTACGAATTGATGTAAGATGCACCGCAAGCCACCTCCCAGCGGTTATCTACTATCTTTGAGACCATGGCGAGCATTGATAAAACCACGTTGGATTTCTTAAAAGCATTGTCGCGAAACAACAACCGCGATTGGTTTAACCAGCACAAATCTGAATACCTGCGGGCCCAACAAAACGTGATTGAGTTTTTGGATGCGCTGATCTTCAGGATGAATCAGCACGACCGATTGGAAACCGCAACGGGAAAAGAAAGCCTCTACCGCATTTACAATGATGTCCGTTTTTCGGATGACAAAACACCTTACAACCCACGCTTTGCCGGAAGCTTAAGACGCGTGAAACCACAGTTGCGCGGTGGTTACTATTTTTGGATCAAGCCGGGCGAATCGCGTGTGGGCTGCGGATTCACTTATCCAAACGCAGCCGACTTGCTGCGCATCCGCCAGGATATTGATATCAACCATGCCGACTGGCGCAAGTTGCTGAAGTCGAAGACCCTTCAAAGTACGTTCGGCACCATGCAGGGCGATCAGGTGAAAACAGCACCACGCGGTTTTGCCAAAGATCACCGTGCCATCGACTTGCTGCGCTATAAACAGTTTTGGTTTGAGCATTCGTTTACGGATAAAGAAGTTCTCGCTCCGGATTTTCTGGTGCGCGTTAACAAAACGTATCAGGCTATTCGTCCGTTTTTCGATTACATGAGCGAGGTGCTCACTACTGACTTGAACGGAATTAACAGAATTTGAACCGGAAACAATGGACCCAAACATCCAGGCATTCATTCAACGGTACCAGCCCGTGTTTCCATCTCAACCTGGAGAGTTAACATTACTTGATCCCCATTTCTCGATCGTAAACTACCCTCGCCACCACATATTGTTGCACGAACAGGAAAAGCATGACTACGCATACTTCATGCTGCAAGGGGCAGCCAGAAGTTACTACTTAAGCGATGGCACCGAAGTCAACACCTGGTTTGCGTTTGAACAAGACATGATCGGATCGCTGCATGCTTACCGAGATCTTCCCTCCCGAGAAACGGTGGAATTACTTGAAAATGCCACGTTGATTTCCATCAACCTGCGCACATTAAAGCCGCTGACGCGTTCCAACCTGTTGGTAAGTCAGTTTGTCGGCTCGGTAATCGAAGAGTACGCGCAGTTTTTGGAGGATCGGATCTTTTATTCTCAGTTTAAAAACTCCAAAGAGCGCTACGAGTTGTTGCTCCGGCACGAGCCTCAGGTATTGCAACGAATCCCGCTCACCTACATTGCGTCTTACCTTGGCATCTCCAGGGAAACCCTGAGCCGATTGCGCGGCAAATGATTTTGTGACATTTGTCAAATGAAGCCCGCAGGTGGTTCTTGACCTTTGCAGAAACAAAAGACGTTATGCACAGAAAAGAATTCATCAGGCTCACCGCACTTGGGCTAACGGCATTACCGTTTTACTCGTTCACCAAAACTCCCAAGGATGAACTCTACGATGTTGTGATTGTGGGGGCTGGGCTTAGTGGACTAACAGCCGCCAGGCGTCTCGCGCAAGCCGGCAAAAAAATTCTTGTACTGGAAGCACAAGACCGTGTAGGCGGCCGAACCTGGTCATTGCCTGTAGGTGATCACGATTTCATTGACGTGGGTGGGCAGTGGATTGGCAAGGGGCACGATGAAATGTATAAACTCGTGGCCGAAGCGGGATTGAAAACGTTTCCCACGTTTACAAACGGAAAAAGCATTTTACGCAGGCATTCGGAAAACAAAATATACCGGGGCGACACCCCTCCGCTCGGTTTGTTTGCGTTGTTGTCTGTGCAGAAAGCGTTAAACCGATTTGATCAAACGGCTTCGCTCCTCTCGCTCGAAGCACCTTGGTTGCTCCCGGACGCAATCAAATGGGATCACCAAAGCCTGGGCAATTGGATAGATGAAACAACATCGAACACAACAGCGCGCACGCTTATCAAACAAATGGCGGAAGGAGAATTATGCCGGCCGGTGGAACACATTTCTGCATTGCAAGCTTTTTCGGCCGCGAAAGCCACTGGTTCCTTCCGACAAGCAGAGAACGTACAGGATGGAGCTCTTCGCGACCGGATTCTTGGAGGCGCCCAAGGTGTTTCGGAATTCCTTTACACACAACTGAAAGATGTAGTCAGGCTGAATTGCCCGGCTTCGTTTGTCCAGCAGCAAAAGGATGCGTTGCGGGTAGGAAATGCTGACTTTTCAGCTTGCACGAAAAAAGTGATCATCACCGTTCCGTTGCCCATGGCAAAGAATATTCAGTTTACCCCTGATTTACCCAAAGAGAAACAAATCTTAATCGACTCCATGGAAATGGGCACAGTGATCAAATGCCATGTGGTGTACGCTACACCGTTTTGGCGGGCACAAGGTCTGAGCGGTGCAAGCACAACCCTCGATGAAGACGTGGAACTCACGGTAGACAACTCCGTTCCTGGCTCAGATAAGGGAATCATAACGTCACTGATTCATGCCGACCGTGCTAAGAAATTATTACGCCTATCGGGGCAGGAAAGAAAACAACTCGTACTGAATGCCTATGCGACCTTGTTCGGAGAGGCCGCACTCCAACCGTTGAATTACCACGACTATTCCTTTTCAAACAACCCCTGGATTGGTGGTGCGTATTCGGGTTACTTCAAAAATGGCGTCTTTTCACAATATGGTAAGCATATCGCCAAACCAACCGGAAACATTCACTGGGCCGGCACGGAGACGTCCATGTTGTTCAAGGGATTTATGGAAGGGGCCGTACGCTCGGGCGAGCGGGTGGCAAACGAGATTTTATCCGAAAAAACGTGAGACGGAAGGCTGACGGGCGCTACCGGCTATCGATAAACTCGTTGAAAACCGCTTTGGCCTGCGGACTATCAAATAAAGCGGTATGCCCAAAACCGGAGACCTCCAGGAATTCCACGCGTGCGCAGTCCGTACATGTCGCAACCTGCTGCTTGAAAACAGGCCAGGAATACATTTGTATGGGCGAGTCGTTCAGGCCCTGTACAAACAGGATGTCGGACTTGAATCCGCTTGTAAAACTCAACAGCGACCGCGCAAAATATGCCTGAGGATTTTCCGTAGTGGTTCCATAAGCCAATCGCAGCGCATTGCACGGAAGACTTGCCTGAACCTGGCCGGACTCCTCAAGTCCGCACCGGTACACCAGATTAAACGGGCCAGGGCCGTTGGCAATAACACCGTGGGTTTGATGGCGGGTGTTGAGTATCGTAGCAATGTATCCGCCCTGCGAATGGCCACCCAAAAAAATCTTGCCCACCGTAACTCCCAGTTCCGTGCTGGCGCTGTTTTTCAGCCACAGCAAGGCGGCTTCCGACTCACGCACGTTGTCCCCCATCAAAAGGTTCTCCTCCGGATAAGCAACACTCACGATCATCATGTCCTGCCGACTTAACAGACGCTTGAAATTATCCAGTGTGGTGTTGGCCGCCTCCATCACTTTGTCATCGAAAAGGACAGTGCCATGGTAAACGACCAGCACATCAACGACATCGCTCACTGGCTTGTCGATAACCACAGGTACGGACACACCATTCCAGGATACCGTTCGGGTGATCCGATAAGCACCGATGACTGACGGGGCTTCTGCGTTACACGCCACCATCCAGATCGCAAGCACCAAAAAACCAATAGGGAGCCTTTTCATAGAAAGCGCACGGAAGTTACATGTATAGACTGAAAAAAAATGCCCGAGTTTATTTTGGCAGCCAGAAAACTTTGCCCCGATGTTGTCTTCCTGAAATCGATACCGCCCGAACTCGTCTAACGCTGCTACCTAAAATCTGCGAAGCTAAAGGCACTTACTCCACTATCTTCGTTTTGATCGAAACACTTGCGGCCCCAAAGTAACCAAGTGCATCGCGCTGGCGGTTGCTCCGGTTAATCACATTACCCCGAATGTTGCCGGGTGGCACATCGCCCGACACCGGACTGGCAGCGGTTAGATTAAACAGGGCATACAGGTAATTAAACATCGGTTCGGAAATGTTGAGTTGCTCCATCACCGCGCGGTCGCCTTTCACCACGCGGAAGTTATCGTACGGCAAATAGTTAACGAGCGGCTGACCGTTGAAGAATTCGTCTTGCTGGATAGCGCGGTAAATATTCCCGGGCGAAGGGTTGATCATCAACGTTCCATTAATGAAGAGTCGCCAGAAGTAGAAGTTGCGGTTCTCGGCCGGGTCATCGGTATTTATTACGATGAAGTCACCCTCCGGACTGCCGAGTGCAGAAGGAAAATATTTGATGCCGAGCGATTCGATCGCGGGGCCTCCGGGCACGGTTTCGGCTGCCTCGTACGTATCGCCCGCGTGCGTTACGCGTAGCTGGTAGGTTTTACCGACTTGCGCGGAAAATGTACTTGTGTAGATGCCGTTTCTGGTGTGAGTAAACGTGTAGGTGGTGCTGCCTTCCAACACGCTTACCGATGCGTTGACTACAGGCGTAGGTAATGTATTGCCTATGTAAGGCGCGGTGGTGGAGAGTTTGATGGTTTGCACATTGATGAGCGTGTCGAGGCCGACCAGAATATTGCCCTCCACAACCAGGCGCGGGTTGCTCGCAGGCAAGTCAAGGTCAATTACTTTTTCGCAGCCGACCAAAAGTAGTACCAGGCATACGAGTGTGAGAGATGTTTTCATTTTGTGTTTACCGTTTAAGAAGCAGAAAGTATTTTTGGTATGCGATGCAGCCGAAATCAGAATTTGAATTCGTACGTTACGCTGGGCACCAGGCCGAAGTAGGTTAGCTTGTACGCCTTATTGATGCCGGTGCCGAGACCGGCTTCCGTGTTGCCGGTTAGTTCTTCGCGGAACGTGATGGAAGCAGCATTCTGGCGATTGTACACGTTATACAAACCAAACACCCACTGCCCCTGACCATGGCGCTTCTTCTTGTTCTTCAGCGTAGCTGCGATATCGAGGCGGTGGTAAGCAGGTAAGCGATACTCGTTGCGCTGGCTGTATTCCGGAATTGAAATTCCCGCAAAGGAATATTTCGCTACGGGGTATGTGACAGGTCGGCCTGACTGGAAAATGAAGTTGGCCGAGAGGGTCCATCGCTTCGAAAGCTCGTACGTGCCGGTGAGCGCTACGTTGTGAGGCTTGTCGTAGTTGGTGGGATAGAAGTTGCCTTGGTTAATGCCAGGGCCGCCTCCGATGCCCGGTGTTTGACGTTCGCTGCGGCTCAAAGTGTAGCTGGCCCAGCCCGTGAAGCGTCCCACGTTTTTGCGCAGCATCATCTCAAGGCCGTAGGCGCGGCTGCTGCCGTTGAGGATGATCGTTTCGGGGGCTTCGTTTAATACCGGTGACGCGCCATCGATAAAGTCGAACTGGTTCTTCATCTTTTTATAATACACCTCCAGGCTGAGCTCGAACCGGCTTGCGTTGAGGTTGCGGAAGTAGCCAAGTGCCCATTGATCGGCCATCTGCGGTTTGATCCAGGCAGAGCTGGGCGCATAGATATCCAGCGGAGTAGGGGAAGTAGCGGACGAAAGCAGGTGGATGTACTGGTACATGCGGTTGTAGCTGGCCTTCAGCGACTGGTTGGCGTTGAAGGTGTAGTTCACGCTTACGCGGGGTTCAAAGCCAAACGTGGGGTTGAGTAGTTCATTGTTGCGCACGGCATCGCTACCGGCCCGTGTACCTGCTCGGTAGTTGTTGATCTGGGAATCGAAAACCACGGGTTGGTTGTTGGCATAGCGCCTTACGCTATCGATGCCAAGTTGTGCGAAGTTTGATACACGGATGCCGTAGCCGAGCGTGAAGGCAGACCCAATGCGTTGTTCGTTTTGTATATACACATAGTTTTCAATCGCGCGGCTGCGGCCGAATTCAGTAGGCGCAACTGTAGACGAACTGCCCACCGGCCTGATGGAGCCGGGCGCAAACCGATAGAGAATGCTTCCAAAGCCAAAGTCGAGTTGGTGGTTGTTGTTGATGAAGCGGGTGAAGTCGGCCTTCGCGTTAACGTTTTCCAGGGCCGACTCCCATCGGAAGCTGTTGCCAGGGTAGAAGGTAATCTGGTAATCGTAGTTGGAATACACCACGCTCGTATTCATGAACATGCGCGGTCCGAATAAGTGGTTCCAACGTAAGGTGGCGGTGGCATTGCCCCATGAGTTGCCAAAGCCGTTAGGCACATCTATTTTATCGCGACCAAAATACCCGGACAGGAACAGGTGGTCGTTCTTCCCAACCCGGTAGTTGCTGCGAAAGTTGAGATCGTAGAAATACAATTTGTTATTGTTGATGGTGGTATCCGAAGACAGCGGCAGGAAGAGATCAGCATACGACCTTCGACCGGAGAGGAGGAACGATCCCTTCGCGCCCGCTTCGTTTACGCGCGTAAAAGGCCCTTCAATAGTGAGGCGACTGGACAACAGGCCGATGCCTCCATGCACCGCAAATTTTTTGTTGTTGCCTTCGTTCATGCGGATGTCGAGCACGGACGACAGGCGACCCCCGAAGCGGGCGGGCACTCCTCCTTTGTAGAGCGTAACGTCTTTGATGGCATCGGCATTGAACACGGAAAAGAAGCCGAGCAGGTGCGAGGGGTTGTACACGATGGCCTCATCAAGCAACACCAGATTTTGATCAGCAGCGCCTCCGCGCACATTAAAACCACCCGAGCCTTCGGTGGGCGCGGTAACTCCCGGCAGCAGTTGGATCGCCTTCAGTACGTCCGCTTCGCCCAGTACAGCCGGAATTTGTTTCACAATCCTGGCGTTCAATTTTTCCACCGACATCTCCAGACTCGCCACGCTTTCGCCAGCCCGGTTAGCGCTCACCACTACTTCTTCCAAAACGTCAGAAGCGCTCGCAAGCGTAAAGTCGAGGGTCGTGTTTTCGCGCAAGTCCAGTTCCTGCCGTTGGCGGTCGTAGCCGATGTAGCTGATGAGCAGTTTTACTTTGCCCGCATCAACCTGCAGCGAGTAATAGCCGTACGCGTTGGTGGCAACTCCGGAGCCGCTGCCTTCGATCTGGAGCGTGGCCCCGATTAGAAATTCATTGGTGGCTGCGTCCTTCACGTAGCCGGAGAGGGTAACTTTTTGAGCCGTGGCGGTAACCGTCAGCAGGGCGAGCATTGCTGCCAGCAGGCTTGCCCGGTATCGTGGACTGTGCATCATCGTTTTCTGTTTTTTTAGAAAATAATGAGGCAAAAGTGCCGGGTCAGGGTACCGCAAACATTGATAAATGATAAAATCTCACTTCTGTGCCTTCAGGCGACTGAGGGATTCCTGTGTAATGCCCAGGTAGCTGGCCACGATGCGGTTGGACAACCGCTGGATGATGGTGGGGTTTTCTTTCATAAGAAAGTCGTAACGCTCGCGGGCCGTCATCTTCAGAAAGCTTTCCAGCCGCCAGTGGTTGGTGGAGTAGGCCAACTCAAGTTGGCGGGCGTAAAGATCGCGGGCCAAGGTCGTTTCCTGCGTAATCTTTTTAAAGTTGGGCAGGGAAAGGCAAAGCAACTCCGATTTTTCGGTTGCCTGGATGAATTCGTTGGTGGGCGTTTCCGACACGTAGCTTTGCACCGTGGTCATGAACTGGTTCTCCATGGCAATATAGCGCGTGGCTTCCAGGCCGTCTTCGCCCAGAAAAAAGGCCCGCACGGATCCGCGGCAAACAAAATAGCAATAGCGGCACACCTCGCCTTTGCTTACCAGCACTTCATTTTTGCCAACGTTCTTTGCTTCAAAGGCAGCGACTACCCGGTCCAGTTCAACCGGGGTTGTTTTAAAATACGCGGTGAGATAGGCGCGCAGCAGGTCCGTGTTCAATTGCTCCGGGGTCATTTCACTTGTGTGAAGCCACAACAGTTAAAGATAAGCATTTTTGCGATTGGAGTGCATGACGCTTCCGCGGAATCAATTTCCTCTACAAACCTGAAACTTATCCATTACTTTCACGTTTGTAGAATTAATTTCAACAATTTATGAAAGGAACGTACTTGGGCGAATTGGAAGAACTCGTGCTGCTCACGGTGGGCATTCTCTATCCGGATGCCTATGGCGTAGCGGTAATGGACGAGCTGAAAAATCAGGCGGCACGTGATCTCAACATCAGTGCCGTGCATGCCGTGCTGACCCGCCTCGAAGAAAAAGGCATGCTAAAATCCAGCATGAGCGAGCCTACCGAAGAACGTGGCGGCAGGCGTAAACGAATTTTCACACTCACGGCCGCGGGCAAACGAGCTCTGGAAGATGCGCAGGCGCTGCGTACACAGATGTATAATCAGATACCAAAGGTTGCTTTACAATTCCAGGTTGCTGGTTGGTAGTTACTAGTTGTTAGAAAAGCTATGCCAACAACTGATAACAAACGACTACCAACTCCACCCAACTGGGCCAACCGTTTCCTCGAATGGTACTGCCATCCGCGGCTGCTCGAAGAAATTCAGGGCGATGCTCACGAGCTGTTCTATCGCACTGCGGCCACCCATCCCGCGAAAGCGAAAGCGCAGTTTGTATGGAACGTCCTCCGCTTCTTCCGCTGGCGCAACATTCGCAAAGAACGTCTTCAACCGTACTCACCTACTTCCGCTGCTATGATCAAAAGCTATTTCCTCACCGGCTTCCGCAACATTTTGCGCAACCTCACACCTTCGCTCATCAACATCACCGGCTTGTCGGTGGCGCTGGGCTGCACGATCATGATCTTCATTCTCGAAGATTCGTATTACCATCTCGATCAGTGGCACGAAAAAAGCGACCGCATCTACGAAGTGGTCAGCCATGTACGGGAGGGCAACGAAACCCGAATGTTTGCTTCTTCACCCTATCAACTGGCCGACCTGCTGGCGGACAATTCAGCCGTGGAAGACGTGGCCCGCATGAGGCGCAATTCGGCCAGCATCCGCGTGGGCGACAATGTGTTTCAGGAGCGCGTGTCATTTGTGGACCCAGCCTTTCTGGAGATCTTCAGCTTCCGTACGATTGCAGGCGACCGTAGCTGCCTGGTCAATCGAAACCAACTCTTGCTCACGGAGCAAAAGGCCATTGCCTATTTCGGCAACAGCAACCCGGTAGGCCAAACACTATCGATCAAATTCCGCGATGATGCCCGCGAAGATTTCATTGTGGGCGGTGTGCTCGAAAATAGTCCGCTCAACTCCAGCATGTACTTCGATTTCCTGCTGCCCATGGCTGTGTGGGAGCGAATCACTCCGGCCCGGGCTACCAATTGGTCGGACATGAGTGTGAGTACTTTTGTTGCCTTACAAGAAGGAAATACACTTGCACAGCTGGACGGTTCACTCAACACGTATAAAACCAATTACAACGCTACGGGCTCACCCCGGCCGGTAACCGGCACCGAAATGGTGCCGCTCGAACTCATCGCACGCAGAAGCTACACGTTTGTCGATGCCCTGTCGTGGAGCAACCATCCGTCTGCCATGATTGCGTTCGGCATCATGGCCGTGTTTCTGATTTTACTGGCCTGCTTTAACTATATGAACGTGGCCGTGGCTTCTGTGAGCACACGCCTGAAAGAGATTGGCATCCGTAAAGTGGTTGGCAGCGGTAAGAAAGAAATCATTCAGCAATTCCTTACGGAAAACGTGTTGGTATGCGCCATCGCACTGATGGTGGGTTGCGCACTGGCCTACTTTGTGTTAATACCCTCGTGGAATACGCTCTACGATGTAAAGATGGCTTTTCCATTTTCTTCGTGGCAAATGATCTTCATTTTCTTTGGCGGCTTGCTGATGGTAGTAGCGCTGGTGTCGGGCGCGTATCCCGCCTTGTATGTGTCGTCATTCAATGCCGTGAAGATTTTGAAAGGCAAAGAGAAATTCGGCAGCAAGAGCCTGTTCTCGAAAGTGCTATTGGGCGCGCAGTTCACGCTGTCGTTCACTTCGCTGGTCGGCTGCCAGGTCTTCATGTGGTCGAGTTTTCATTTCGAGAACAAAGACTGGGGCTACAACCAACAGGAAACAATCGCGATACCCGTACAAACTACCGATCAATACCGTGAGTTGCGCGACCGGGCCGCTACCCATCCTCAGGTGGCGAACGTAGCGGGCACCAACCAACACATCGGCCGCATGGGCATCACAGCCCTCATCACGAACGGCACGGAAGAAATCAGCGCGCAGCATTTTCGCGTGGGCTTTGGCTACCTCGAGGCGATGAACATCCGCCTGAAAACCGGCCGTCTGTTCGAGGAAAAAGTTGCGTCTGACAACCACGAGTCCGTGATTGTAAACGAATCGTTTGCAAAATCAATGGGCTGGGCGCAGCCGTTAAACCAATCGTTCGACATGGACACGGTGAAGCGCTATGTGGTGGGCGTGGTGGAAGATTTCTATTACGATGATTTCTATAACGCCATCGGGCCGGCTGTGATCACTATCGCTCCGGAAGAGACGTTTCGTGTGTTTGTGGCACGGGCCGAAGCGGGCCACGTGGGCGAAGTGCATGACTTCCTGAAAAAATCCTGGAAAGAAGTAGCCCCCGAAGATCCGTACAACGGCTATCTGCAAAGCGAAGTGTTCGACTCGTTCCTCCGCGGCAACCGCGCCAACAACAAAGTGCTGTACTTCATCTCCGCCATTTCCATCCTGCTGGTGGCGATGGGCCTCTACGGCCTCGTGTCGTACAACCTCACGCGTAGATTGAAAGAGTTCAGCGTGCGCAAGATTTTTGGCGCCAATACCGTCACGTTGTTTGGACTCATGAACCGGGACTACCTCGGCATTGTGCTCGTAGCGTTTTTCCTGGGCGCTCCGCTGGGCGCCTACCTCATGAACATGATGATCAAATCCATTTACCCCGAGCACATTCCCCAAAGTACATGGCCGTATTTGGTTGCCATCTCGTCCATGCTGGTGGTAGTGGTGCTCACGGTGGGCAGCCAGTTGAAACGTGTGGTTCAGGAAAACCCTACCGTTACGTTGCGGGCGGAATAGCCATGTGAATTTCTAGTGGTCTGACATCTACCATTCCCTAAAAGAAATCCGGACTACTTTTACTAAATTTAATATCAATTCCAAATATTGCAACGCTTTTGTAAATTTAGACCACAAATCCAAAAAACCCTTGTGTCGATGCTTTTTCGTTTATCATTGATACCGTTGTTGCTTTTACCCATCGTGTCCTTTTCTCAAGTTGAGTTTGAAAAAGGATACTTTATAAACAACCAAAACCAACGGAAGGAATGCTATATCAAGAATATCGACTGGAAAAATAACCCCACAGAGTTTCTGTTTCGAGAACACGATTCTAAGACCATAGTGAGGGCAAATATTGACTCTGTGAAAGAGTTTGGAGTTTACGGCTTCTCCCATTATGTCCGGGCTAGTGTTGGCATTGACCGATCACCGAATGAACTGTCATCCCTTACGACTAATCGGACTCCGGTTTGGTCAAAAGAAACCCAATTTCTAAAGGTGCTCCTTAGTGGAAAGGCGTCACTTTATTATTTTGAAGACAGTAGAGTATCAAGGTTTTTTTACTCGGTCTCAGACACGTCAATAAAACAGCTGGTATACAAGATGTTCAAAGTCGGTAGCACTGTCTATTTTAACAACGACTTTCGGCAACAAATTTTTTCAGATATGCAATGCCCAAATCTTGGATCCGTAAATCATATTCGGTACACGGAAGCGGATTTGAAGTCGGTGTTCATTCGATACAATAAATGCTTCGGAATAGAAGTGCCAGAAAGTGGAATTAAAAAAACATTTTTTACATTAAAAATTACTCCTGGGCTGAATGCGCCACTTATAACAGTTGACAATAGCCTAACCAATTCTCAAGACGTATCATTTGGTCGGGCAATTACCTATCGACTTGGCGCGGAAGCGGAATTTACATTTCCGTTTAATAGGGGAAAGTGGGCATTTGTTGTTGAGTCGGTCTATCAAGACATTAATCTAACAGCAGAGCTTTCTTCTTCAAACGCGAATTTGCGACTTCAGTCTATCGAGTTTCCGCTTGGGCTTCGATACTATTCGTTTCTTAACAACCATCTAAAATTCTTTGTCAATGGATTCTATACCTCTGCTATTGCAATAAACCTTAACTCAAATCTTACGTATACAGCCTCACCGAACTATGCCGAAGTATTGGAACTAGTTCCAAGCGGTTCGTTTGCAGTTGGGGGAGGTTTTGATTTTGATCGCGTTAGTGCGGAGTTGAGATACATCCGAACCGCAGATCTCTTCAGTACATATGTCTATTGGTCCTCCGACTATGACCGGTGGTGCCTTATTTTAGGCTATAAATTCATAAAAAGGAAAACGTAATAGAAAAGTGGTCGAAAAAGTCACCATGCCCCTTTTTCACTGACGCTTAATCGGTCAATAATTGATTGTCTGAGTCAACCAACGCGATGGTTGTTAATTGTGAAAAGGCCAATTATGTTTAAATGATCTTGGTCTAGTCAGGCAATTTCCTCGGCTAGTCGCTGGTAAGTGTTTTGTCACGTGACTGGATTTTGACTTCAAACGGCTTCAATGGCCTCGACTGAGTAAGAGTAGGCATTTCGCAGCACAGGCAGCGAAAAATATTTTACCTTCGTCATACG
>JBKCJM010000010.1:0-4531 GCA_046301755.1 Cyclobacteriaceae bacterium | reverse complement strand
TATGTCGTTTCCCTAGTCTCATCAACTTTTGTCCTCCAGCTTGATCTTGCAACCAAACCAGATTTTAAGAATCGACTCGTCAAGTACCCTCTATCGAGTACCTAACGGGTCCGCTATCAACCATCATCTCAATGAACGTTTCCGAAACCTAAGTTTCGAACAGAAGTCTTTCAACTTGAAAACGGGCCAATTCCGATTGAATAAGACCCTTTCTTTAAAAACGGACTGCAAAGGTATGGGCAGAACTCAGAAAAAACAAGTTCTGACTAAAATTTCAGGCTTTTTTTAACGGACGATGAATGGTCTGAAGTCGGTCTGGTCCTGTAGAAACGAGCGTTATGGGTACATTCAGCTCACGTTCCAGAAACTCAATATAGGCCAAAAGTGCCTGTGGCATAGCCTGTTCGCTACCCCCAGATAAAGCCACCTGCCAGCCGGGTAATTCGGTATAAACCGGGGTAATTTTCTCGTTAACAATTTCATATGGCACGGTTTGGGTAATGGTGCCATCGCCCAACTGGTAATGCGTACAAGCCTTAATGGTGGGGAAAATGCTCAGGACATCTGCCTTCATCATCAGTAACTGGGTAACCCCATTTATCATGATGGAGTATTTCAGCGATGGCAGGTCGATCCACCCGCACCTGCGCGGCCGCCCAGTGGTTGAACCGTACTCATTTCCGTGTTTTCGGAGCAACTCGCCTTCTTCGTTTGCAAGCTCGGTCGGGAAAGGCCCGCTGCCAACCCGCGTGCTGTAGGCTTTAAAAATCCCGTAGACTTCACCGATGTTGCGCGGTGCTACTCCGAGGCCCGTGCAGGCCCCGGCCGATACTGTACTGGAACTGGTAACAAAAGGGTAGCTGCCGAAATCAATATCCAACAATGACCCCTGGGCGCCTTCTGCCAAAATAGTTGAGCCCTTTGCCAACTCCTGGTTAATCAGGTACTCGCTGTCGATCAACTGGAATGACTTAAGAAAATCAACCGCTTGCAGAAAGTCGCTCTCAAGAGCCGGCCAATTGTATTCAATATCGTGCGCTTTCAGGATTTCAAAATGGGTACCCACCAGTTTTTGAAACTTTTCGAAAAAGGCAGCAGACAGAATATCGCCCACCCGAAGACCCTGGCGGGCAATTTTATCCTGATAGGAAGGACCAATGCCTTTCAGCGTAGAGCCAATTCTATTTTCTCCCTTTGCCTTTTCATAGGCCTGATCCAATAATCGATGAGTTGGTACAATGAGTGTAGCCTTTTTTGAAATGAACAGGTTCGAGCGCACATCCATGCGGAACTTACTCAGTTTTTCAATCTCTGTTTTGAAAACAATAGGGTCGAGTACTACGCCATTGCCAATAACATTTTTTGTGGCCGGGCGAAAAATTCCAGACGGAATCTGATGGAGAACATGCTTGATGCCATCAAACTCGAGGGTATGCCCGGCATTGGGCCCACCCTGAAAACGGGCAACGATATCGTATTGGGGAGCCAACACATCCACAATCTTTCCTTTGCCTTCATCACCCCATTGAAGGCCTAATAAAACATCTACCTTCATGAGCTTAACGGGCTGCTTTAATAATTTCGTCTTCGGATTGAATCACCTGAAAAATGGCGTTGAGCTTGGTGATCACTAATAATTTCTTCACGCTGTCGGACGGCTGCATCAGGTACACTTCACCTCCCTTGTTCCGGAATTTGGTGAGCAGGGTTATCAACACCCCTATGCCACTGCTATTGATATACCGAAGTTCGGAAATATCAATGATGCAGGTCATCACCTGGTGACTGATGGCTTCTTTTACTGCCTCCACCAATTGAGAACCGTTGTCCTCACCAATCAGGTCGCCTGAAATGTGAAGTATCAGTGTATTGGACTTGATTTCCTGGTTGAAGTTCATGATTTCTTGTTTTCGCAATTCTGTTTTTTACACGAAGCATACAAAATGAGAGAGTGGTGCATAACGTTAAACTGCAACAATTCCTCCACCGTGGTTTGAATGTTTTGAATTCTCGGGTCGCAAAACTCGACTACCTTGTTACAATCGGTGCAAATCAGGTGGTCGTGTTGCTTAAACCCGTACGACTTTTCATACTGGGCCTGATTTTTCCCAAACTGATGTTTCGCCACCAGGTCGCACTCTACCAGCAGATCCAACGTATTATATACCGTGGCCCGGCTCACCCGATAGTTTTTGTTCTTCATGCCCAGGTAAAGCGATTCTACATCAAAATGGCCGCGCGTACCGTAAATCTCCTCTAAAATGGCATAGCGCTCGGGCGTTTTCCGTAGCTCCTTGTTTTCCAGGTAGGCGGTAAAAATCGTCCGCACTTCGTCAAATTGTTGGGTGGTACTGGCCATGCCGAAATAACCCGCAAATATAGTATCAATTTGGCCTACTTGGTGGCAGGGTCGGCCACGCGCGAATCAAAACGGTTCACATTCACCACACCCTCTACTTTTTCAAGCTTGCTGATGAGCAGGTCGAGGTGGCGGGTATCGTTTACGTACAGCATGATTTCGCCATCAAAAATACCATGGTCGGTACGGAATGCTAAGGAACTCATGTTCACCTTTAGTTCCTCCGAAATAATTCTGGACACATCGTTTATCAGCCCGACCCGGTCGGTACCTACTACTTTGAGGCCGGTTAAGAAAGCCACTTCGTGCTGGGAAGTCCACTTGGCTTTGATAACGCGGTTGCCGTGGTTGGCAAGCAGTTCGGGCGCATTGGTGCAATTGGTGCGGTGAATCTTGATGCCTTCATTGACGGTAACAAAGCCGAAAACTTCATCGCCCGGGATGGGGGTGCAGCATTTTGCCAGTTTGTACTCCACCACATCCATATCTTCGCCAATCAACAATGTGTCATCGGTGGTGGGCCTTACTTTTTCCTTTTCGCGCTCTTTCTCAGGCGCCTCGCGCTCGGGTGCCCGCACGCCTGGCTGGTTTCTATTTTCGGCAAAGCGCTTGATGTCAGCCGGGGCAATCAAGCCCTTCCCAACCCGAAAGTTGAGTTCAAACTGGGTGTTAACATTGAAGTAAGCCCGCAATTGCTCCATTACGTGCGGGTTGGGCTCCAATTTGAGATGGCGCAACTTTCTTAATAGTATTTCCTTGCCCTCTTCGGCCACCATCTTCTTATCTTCCTTGAGGACTTCCTTGATTTTGGATTTTGCCTTCGGGCTTACAACAAACCGCAACCAATCTTCATTTGGCTTCTGTTTGGCCGAAGTGAGGATCTCAATCTGATCTCCATTCTTGAGCACATGATTTATGGGAACCAGCCGTTGGTTGACTTTCGCCCCGATACATTTTGCGCCAACATCGGTGTGGATGTCGAACGCGAAGTCGAGCGCGGTTGCCCCTTTCGGTAGTGTTTTAAGATCGCCTTTGGGTGTAAACACAAAAACCTCTTCAGTGAACAGGTTGCCCCGGAAATCGTCCACAAACTCAAGGGCTGTCATGTCCTGGCGCTCCAATGTCTCCCGCACGCGGATGAGCCATTTTTCGAGGTTTGATTCGTGTGTAGCTGCAGAATCTTTATACTTCCAATGGGCGGCATAGCCCTTCTCGGCAATGTCGTCCATGCGTTTGGTTCGAATCTGCACTTCCACCCATTGGCCATTTTTTGCCATTACCGTGGTGTGCAGCGACTCGTAGCCATTTGCCTTTGGTGTGCTGATCCAATCGCGGAGCCGGTCGGGGTTTGGTGTGTAAAAATCAGTTACGATCGAATACACCTGCCAGCAGTACGATTTTTCATGCTCGAGCGGAGTATCCAGAATAATGCGAATGGCAAAGAGATCGAATACCTCCTCAAAAGGTATGTTCTGCTTGCGCATCTTGTTGTAAATCGAAAAAATGGATTTCGGACGACCTTTGATCTCGTACTCTACCTTTAGCTTATCCAACTCCTCCTTAATGGGATGAATAAACTGCTTGATGAACTTGTTCCGGGATGTACGCGACTCATCAATTTTCTGGGTAATCTCATTGAACACGGGGCCATCGGTAAATCGCAAGTATAAATCCTCCAATTCCGTTTTGATGGCATTCAGTCCCAGCCGATGCGCGAGCGGTGCATAGAGATAAATTGTTTCGGATGCCACCTTTAATTGCTTCTGGCGCGGCATGCTCTCCAGCGTGCGCATGTTGTGAAGGCGATCGGCCAGTTTGATTAAGATTACCCTTACATCTTCCGACAAGGTGAAAAGCATCTTACGGAAGTTTTCGGCCTGGGCCGAAGTTCCATATTCAAACACGCCTTTGATCTTGGTTAAGCCATCAATAATTTTGGCTGTTTTATTCCCAAAGATCTGTTCAAGATCTTTCAACTGGATATCCGTGTCTTCCACTACATCGTGAAGCAAGGCAGAAATTATGGAAGTGGTCCCCAGGCCAATTTCTTCTACACAAACTAAGGCTACTTCCAAGGGGTGGTAGATGTAAGGCTCCCCTGACTTTCGACGCATGTCTTTGTGCGCCTCCAAGGAAATGGTAAAGGCCCTCTTTATTAGTTTGGCATCTCCG
>JBKCJM010000009.1:0-24987 GCA_046301755.1 Cyclobacteriaceae bacterium | reverse complement strand
AACATCACGCCACGGGCGTTCCTGTTGAAATGTGGAAAACTCCCAGCCGCACAAGCCGACACCGAGTATCCCACATTCCAACAAGGGGTTTACGATGACAATTACTAAATTTGAGTGTAGCTACTCAGGGGAAGCTTACGGGGTGACTTTGATTTATCAAATCTTTCAGAAATGAGATTTGAGCCCCATGAAGAAGAGAGGTATGGAATAAAAAATGGGGATTTAATAGTTTGTGAAGGAGGTGAGCCCGGCAGATGCGCAATATGGCGAAGCGAAGTTCCAATTATGAAAATCCAAAAAGCCCTTCATCGCGTGAGGGTTAACCCTGGGTTTAATAATGAATTTCTTTATTATAGATTATTGCTCGCTGGTAGAAATGGGGAATTAGAGAAATACTTTATAGGATCCACAATCAAGCATCTTACTGGCGTAAACCTAAAAAAAATTGAATTTGATTTCCCTCCCTATGAGATGCAATGTGCAATCTCAAAAGTACTGGCTAATCTAGATTCGAAAATCAGACTTAACAACCGCATCAATGCCGAGTTAGAGGCCATGGCCAAAACTATTTACGATTATTGGTTTGTGCAGTTTGATTTCCCCAACAAAAACGGCAAACCCTACAAAGCCAGCGCTGGCAAAATGGTGTGGAGCAAAGAGTTGAAAAGAGAGATACCGGAGGGGTGGCTAGGTTGCAAATTAGGAGATGTAGTTGAAAGCACAGGAACAGGGTTAAATCCGAGAGACAATTTTGTGTTAGGTGAAGGAAATAATTTTTATGTAACTATAAAAAACATTAAACAAGGAAGAGTAATACTTGATGACAGGTGTGATAAAATCAGTGATGAGGCACTGAAGATTATTAACAACAGATCTGACCTTAGAGTGGGTGACATTTTGTATACAAGCATTGAGCCAGTTGGAATAACATATTTGCTAAGAGAAGTTCCAACTAATTGGAACATTAATGAATCTGTTTTCACTATAAGACCTGACTATGGAAAAGTGACCAGTGAATTCTTGTACATGTTTTTATCCGGTGACTATATTAAATCATACACCAAGAATGTCTCGGCTGGAAGTATTCATAAAGGTGTCAGACATGGAACGTTGAAGGAGTGCAAGTTTATTTTGCCACAAAAAGGAACCATAAATGAGTTTACTCGAATAGTAAAACCAATTTTGAATAAAGAGGATCTAATACAGAAAGAAAACCAAAAACTCACCGAACTCCGCGATTGGCTCTTGCCCATGCTCATGAACGGGCAAATAAAAATTAAGGATGCGGAGCAAGAGCTGGCAATGGCTGCGGAGCCGAGAATCAAGTATAAAGGTAATTGATAACTTAGTTATGAATATTTTCTGTGATTGGAACTTGTTCTGGACCGGCTTAGGCGCAGCGTCAACGTTTCTCAGTTTGATCGCAGCAATACTGATTTATATCCTTGCCAGGAACGAACTAAAGAAAAACAACGAGATATCTGAACTTGATGTGTATTTCAAGATCAAAGCAGACTTAAATAGTGATTCATCTCAGAAAATTTATCTCGCGATACTTGAAAATCGTTTGCTTTTTGTAAGAAATTTAAATGGTTCTGTAGGTTTTGAAATCTCTGACGGAGCTACTTGGCAAACCTTACCGATGTCGCAAGTTGATGTTGGCTTTCTTGGGCATGTTGAAGACCTGGCTTTAGCATATGAAAAAGGGCTGATTTCTCTAGAAACAATAATGTCCGGTTACGGCTCGCTGATCTTAAACTCCGGCAACTCTCCCAGCATTTACAACTACATCAGTTATCTGAGAAATGAAAAATATCACGACAAAGATCTCTATTCAGGATTTGAGCAGTTGTATTTGAAAATCTATGGCTGCTTGTCGGAAAGTTTAAAACTCAAGTATCGAGCCGTGATGTGCTAGACCTAGCCGCGGAATGGATTTATTCGATTTGAAACCAAACAATTAGATAAATGAGCCTAACAACCGACTTAATCACGGATATTACAACTGAATACGGGTACGAGTGCAGCTTGTGCTTTAAGTGGATTGATAAAGATTAGCTCTCGCTTTTCGTAACTGAATAACTGATGTGGTAAATAGCGGCACTGTGAGGTGTCGACAAACATGAGAAATCTATGACGTTTCTTGAATTAGCCGAACGCGTTTTAAAAGAGGTGAAGAAACCAATGGCGGTATCGGAGATATGGAAACATGCCGTAGCCACCGAACTGAACGCAAAACTCAGCAGCCAAGGCAAAACCCCAGAGGCAACCCTGGGCGCACAACTACACGTAAACGCGCGAGACAATAAAAACTCGCTGTTTGCCACCATTGGAAGTAGGCCAAAAAAATTCTACTTAAAGGCATTAAAATATGATCACGATCTCCTGATTGAAGAGGACCTGGAGGCCAAGGGCGAGGTTGATGATGCATTGAAGTATGCTGAAAGGGACTTGCATCCGCTTTTAGCCTACTTCATTTACTATCACATGAAGGCCCATGCCAAGACACTAGATCATAAAAAGACCTCCAAAAAACACTACGGGGAATGGATTCATCCTGATATGGTAGCCTGCTACTTTCCCATTGATGAAATAAAGCCTGAAGTGTATGACCTGATTAAGTCAATTAACGAGTCACCTATGCGGCTCTTTTCTTTTGAAATCAAAAAGAAATTGAGTTTTGGCAACCTTCGCGAGTCTTTCTTTCAGGCAGTTTCAAATTCGTCATGGGCGCATGAAAGCTATCTCGTCACCTCGGAAATATCAGTCGAGACTGAATTTGAGGAAGAGCTTTTCAGGCTATGTAATTCGTTTGGCATTGGCATCATTCTACTGGATGTTAATGATCCTGATGATAGTGAGACCATCATTGAACCAAAAGTAAAGGAAGAATTGGACTGGGATACCATAAACAAACTGGCAATCAACCCGGATTTCAAAGACTTTTTGATTCGAATAAAAAAGGATGTAGAATCAAAAGAAGTTCGGAAGGAATTGTATGACAAAATCGAAACACGGGAGGCTTTGATAAAATTCTTCAAGAATAAGAAAAGTTGAATAGCCATAATTGCGGTTGAAGAATAGGTAGCTTAGCTGAGTTCGTGCTGTGTACGATGAATTAAAAGCACGGCTGGCAGACCCAAAGCTCGCCAAGCAAACGGTGGCGGTGAGAACAAAGTGATTAAGATGTGTAATTGCTAAACGGATGACGTCATGAAAATAAAAAAGAAGGTGAGTTCAAAAGGTGCCTTGATCAAGGGAATGACGAAGCGGCTACCCATTGCCATCATGGAAAATGAGGCGTTCCGCGTGGGTATGCGTGAAATCATGCGCGGATATGCGGGCATCTACGCATTGTACAGAAAAAATGAGTTGTATTATGTGGGTCTCACAAAAAATTTATTCTACCGTCTCAAAGCGCATCACCTGCACGATCGCCACTCTGGCAAATGGGATGAATTTATTATCTTCAGAATACGAAAGGTTAACTACCTAAAGGATATTGAAACACTGGTAACCCAGCTGGTGCCCCTTGCTGGCAACCGTGTGAAAGGAAAAGTGCCACGTGACGCAGATATCAACAAATTATTAGGCCGCATTTTGCGTGGGCATAAGCGCGAGATTAAGGGAATTGAAAAGGCGCTAAAGCGATGACTAAGCGAGGCCCCAAGTTCACGTTGTTTGCCTAACCAACAACTGCTCCATCCTTCCAAACCCCAAACCCGTACGATCGCACAGCGCTTTGGCATTGCAGCGGTTGCCGTGCGTCAGGGTGAAGATCGACCCTGCGATTACTACGTGCGGGCAACGGTTAAAAAGGGGTTGGATATTCATCAGGGTGCGCTGCCGGAACTAGTGTAGGCTTTGTATGCTGACAAATAAGCCCCGCTGCAACACGGCCCGGCCGTTTATGCCTGTTTCCGGCCGCCAGATTAAACCGGCATGGACTTTCGTATCCGAACGGGTACCTTCAACCATAAACTAACCTTCATGCCGATGAGAAAATCATTTACCCTATTCGTAGCGTGTTGCCTTTTTGCCGCGTGGGCAGAGGGACAGACCCTGAACAAACTTCAATTGGAGCGGGCGCTGGATATGGAAACCGTGGCCGATCCTCAACTTTCCCCCGATGGTTCGGAAATCGTGTATGCCCGAACCTGGATCGACAAGATGAATGACAAGCGGGAAACCGATCTGTGGATCATGAGTGCAAACGGATCGAAGAACCGTTTCCTGATCAAGGGAGGATCACCGAGTTGGTCGCCCGATGGTAGCCGCATTGCCTACACGGGGCAGGGTGACCCAAAAGGCACACAACTATTTGTGAAGTACAAAGGCACCGAGGGAAGCACACAAATCACCCGGGTGGAAAAATCTCCTTCCAATATCACGTGGTCGCCCGATGGTCAGCACATTGCCTTTACCATGGTGGTACCGGCCAAACAACCCTGGCCCGTGAAAATTCCCGGCAAGCCCGAAGGCGCAAAATGGACTGAGGAGCCGAGGTTTGTTAAAAGCCTGGAATACCGAAGGGATCGGGTTGGCTTTGTGGAAGAAGGCTACACGCACATTTTTATTGTACCCGCGGGTGGCGGTACACCCCGGCAAGTAACGCAGGGAGACTGGAACCACGGCAACTCCGGAATTTCCTGGACACGCGATGGAAAGGAAATTGTGTTCAGCAGTTTGCGCATTGCCGAAGCTGAGTATGCGTATCGCGAATCCGAAATTTATGCCGTACAGGTTGCTACCGGTGAGGTGCGCCAACTAACAACACGCAAGGGCCCCGACAATTCGCCAGTCGTTTCGCCCGATGGAAAAATGGTAGCGTATGTTGGGTACGATTGGACCGATGACACCTGGCGCGATACCCAATTGTATCTGATGAATATAGACGGAACCGGCCACCGTTCACTTACAACTTCACTCGATCGCAGTCCGGGCAACCTGACCTGGGCGCTCGACAACTCAGGCGTGTATTTTAATGTTCAGGATCAGGGCAGCAGCAACGTGTACTTTGCCCCGGTTAAAGGAGATGTGCGCCCGGTAACGCAGGGCAAACACATGCTCACACTCAGTACCCTGAACGCCACCGTGGCGGTTGGTATTTTGGCGGATTCGAAAAATCCGGGCGACATCGTTTCGTTTACTATGGCAAATCCGAAACCGGTGCGCCTGACCAGTGTGAATGAGGATGTACTGGGCACCGTGAAATTAGGTGACGTGGAGGAGCTGTGGTTTACATCGGTGGATAATTTCAAAATTCAGGGATGGATTGTAAAACCACCTGATTTTGATCGCACGAAAAAATACCCGCTGATACTGGTAATCCATGGTGGCCCTCACGCCATGTATAACCTGGCCTTTAACTTTGCCTGGCAACATCACGCTGCGGAGGGTTATGTTGTACTGTATACAAACCCGCGTGGCTCAACCGGTTATGGCAGCGCTTTTGGTAACGCCATCAAGAATGCCTATCCGGATAAGGATTTCCATGATTTGATGAATGGCGTAGACGAAGTAATCAAGCGGGGATACATTGATGATAAAAACCTGTTTGTTTATGGCGGCAGTGGTGGCGGTGTTCTTACCTCCTGGATTGTAGGCCATACCGACCGGTTTGCGGCTGCTTCGGTAAACTACCCGGTTACCAACTGGCTATCTTTTGTCGGCACAACCGATGGCGCCAGTTGGTATCGCAATTTCGCAAAATACCCCTGGGAGGATCCTTCCGAGCATTTAAAACGATCGTCCCTGATGTATGTGGGTAATGTGAAAACGCCTACGATGTTGATGTGCGGAGTCAATGATTTGCGCACGCCCATTTCACAAACGGAGGAATATTATCAGGCGTTGAAGATGCTGAAGGTACCCACCGTAATGATTCGGTTCAATGATGAATTTCACGGCACTTCCTCCAAACCTTCAAATTTCCTGCGCACGCAGCAGTACCTGTATTATTGGTTCAATCAGTATAAACGAAAGTGAAACCCGAAATAAGCAGTGGGGATAAGGTGTCCCTGCTGCTTATTGATTCGCTAATGAAATCAGAAATTTTGCCCTGTGGCAGAACGGAAAAGGCAACTAATCGGATTTTCTACCCATAATCCATCTTTTAATACAATTTTTTACCCATTTCGAGACTAATTAATCAAATTTTTTGCCCAATTTGAGGGAAAATAGCTGAGGTAATGGGAAAAATTGCCCTTTCTACCGTTCAGGAAATCATCTTCGCCTCATCTGAAAAGAAAGAGTCAAGGCGCATAACCGAACTGGTAAAAGCGAAGTTGATTCGGAAAATTGCTCCCCGAATCTATACCTCCAACCTGGAGGAAGAACCCGCGTTGATCATTAAAAGAAACTGGTATCGCATTCTGGCCAACCAGTTTCCGGAAGCTTTACTAAGTCATCGAAGTGCTCTGGAGTTTAAACCCACACCGGAGGGTCATATCTTCCTAACCTATTCTTATACATCAAATGTCTCCCTTCCCGGACTTACCATCCACCTGCTGAAAGGTCCAAAACCAATTGATGGTGACGCTCCTTTTTTTGAAGATCTCTTTGCCTCACAAGAAGCACGAGCATTTCTGGAAAACCTCCAGGAAACACGAAAACAGGGCGAGGAGTCTAAAACACTGCCTGTATCCGTAATCGAAGAAAGGTTAGAGACCATCATTCGAGCCAGAGGTGAACACGCTTTGAATGTGCTGCGAGACAAAGCCAGAGACATTTCCCAGGGCCTGTACATGCAGAAGGAGTTCAAAAAACTAAATCTGTTGATCAGCTCGTTATTGGCTACCGGAAAATCGATTTCGGGAAGCTATCGGAACTTAACATCGCCCATTGCCGCTGCCCGATCACGGGGTGAACCGTTTGACCCGGCCCGAGCAAAACTGTTTGAGCGTTTGTATGAAGAATTGGCCGGCAACGTATTTCCGGAACACAAAGCCCCCGGTTCCCTGCACCACTATACATCCTTTGCCTTCTTTGAAGGCTACTTCTCCAACTACATTGAAGGAACTGAGTTTACCGTAAATGAAGCAAAGAAGATTGTGCGTACCGAAACTCCACTGCCGGCCCGGGATGAAGACTCGCATGATATCCTCGGCACGTATAGAATCGTTTCGGATAAAAAGGAAATGGGATTATGCCCCTCCTCGGCAAATGAATTTCTTGAGGTAATGCGTAACCGCCATGCTGTATTGCTGCAATTCCGTAAATCAAAAAAGCCCGGTGAGTTCAAAGACAGAAATAACCGGGCAGGAAATACGGAGTTTGTAGACTGGCGTTTGGTCAATGGAACGCTGAAAAAAGGATTTGAATGGTATTTCCTATTGAAAGACCCATTTGCAAAAGCGGTGTACATGATGTTCCTCGTTAGCGAAGTGCACCCGTTTCTTGATGGAGATGGCCGGATCGCCCGCGTCATGATGAACGCAGAACTCTCGTCAAAAGGCCTCGTCAAAATCATAATCCCAACTGTATTTCGCGAAGACTACATGGGTGCGTTGCGAAAATTAACACGCCAGCAAATGGCGGATCCGTATATCCGAATGATGCTACGGGCATATGATTTCAGCGCTTCCTTAAAACAGGAAAGTGTAGATGAAATGGAGCAGTACTTACTTTCCTGTGATGCGTTCAAAGAACCAAAAGAAGGGAAGCTAAAATTTGAGTAGTGCAGCCCTCGTTGGAGCTCTTCTCCAAACGAAGATCTGCCACCCACTTCATCAGGCAATAACCTGACAAAACCAAGCGGAATATCAGGCTATACCCTGATGATAGTATTGAGCGGGGAGCTCATTCCCCTACTTCCAAAACCCAAACCCGTAGGAGTCGTAGAGCGCTTTGGGGTTGTAGAGGTTGCCGTGCTTCATGGTGAGCTCTACCCTGCGGATTTTATGGATGTCGGCCACGGGGTCGCCATCGACTAAAATCAGGTTGGCCTTCTTGCCGGCTTCAATGGAACCGAGTTCGGTATCCAGCCCCGCCACCTTGGCCGAAGTGTAGGTAGCGGCCTGCAGCACCTGCGCGGGCGTCATGCCGGCCTGCACATACAACTCCAGCTCGCGGTGCAGCGTAAAGCCGGGAAAATCATCCGTACCGGGCACCACGGTGATGCCGTTCTCGTGCAACAGGCGCAGCATCTTCACCATGTTCTCAAAACTTTCGCGGTACTCGCCCACGTGGCCCGCCATGGAGGGCAGGCCGCCATAGTAAAACGAGCGCCTGAAGGCCGCAGGAAACATGTCGATGGTGCCTTCATAGCCTTTAGCCAGTTGGCCGGGCTGGTTGGTGAACATGGATTCGAAAATGGCAGCCGTGGGGTCAACCACAATTTTCTTTTCGCGCAGCAACTGCATGAACTTTTTCACCTCGGGGCTCTTCAGGTCGATGGTGCGGGCGCGCTCGGCCACGCGGATGAACCGCAGCATGGAGCGGGTGTCCAGTGTGTCGCCCAGGAAGTTGAGCATGATCATGTTGAGGTGAATGATCTGGTCGTAGCCGTCTTTCACGGCCCGCTCGGCCGTCATGAACGAGGGCACGTGGCCGCATACTTTTAAGCCGCGCTGGTGGGCGCGTTCGGCCAGCGGCTTCACCCAGTCGGGCGGAATGGAACTGTACAACTTGATTTGCTGGTAGCCGTTGTCGGCATAGTAGTTCACGGCCTCCAGGCCTTCCTCCAGCGTGCCCACAATTTTGCCGGTGGGGCCGGCATAGGGTCCGGCAAAGTCGATGAACCCGGACATGATGGAGATATCCGGCCCCAGCAGCAGGTCGTTATCAATTTTGGCTTTCACCTGCGGCAGATCGAGCCCGTTGGCCATGTCTTTGATGTTGGTAACACCCCCGGCCAGATGATAAAGGCCGGTGGCGGCATCGTAGTGCGCGTGGTTATCCCACAGGCCGGGCATCAGGGTTTTGCCGGTGCCATCTATGACACGGGCACCGTCCGGCTCGGTTACTTTACCGGCCTTGCCCACTTCGGTGATTTTACCATTGGCCACCACCACAGTTTGGTTGGCGTGCATCTTGGCGGCCTTCGCATCGAACACGTTCACGTTTTTAAACACCACGGGGGCCGTTTGCTTCTCGGTGAATCTTTTGGCCTGGGTCACGAGGTACTCCTGCTCTACTTTGCCCTGTGCCTTTTTCAGATCGTCAACAATTTTCTCATTGCCTTCCAGTACTACGGACATCCAGCCGTTCACGGTGGCAAAGAATTTTTTCTTGGGCGTGAACCACACGTACTGGGGCGGACCGCCCGAACCGGTGAACGCGTACAACTGCAACTCCAGCGGGAAGCCAAATACTTTTGAGGTGTGGTTGCGCACGTGCACCGCGCGGGCTTTACCGGCCGGCACCACTTCGCCTTCGTGATTGGGCAACGAGGCGAGCGCCATCAGCTCGAACTCTACTTCCCCGGGCGCTCCGTTGAGTGCGGCATAGAGCACTTTGCCGTTTACTGCGCGTTCTTCGTTTTCAATGTGGTTTTTCCACGAGGCCTTGCCGTTCAGCTGTGTGAATGTTTCTTCTACCGGAGCCTTGTAGTAATCCACCCCGCGCACGGTGCGCGCGGTAACAAAGCCCTGCTCATCGTACTGAATGTTGATGGATAAGCGGGGGCCGCGCCCGCGGTCGTGGTATTCAAACAGGCAGGATAGCTGGTTGGGTGCCTCGGACCACACGAGGTGTTTGCCAGCGGTTTTGCCGGACATGAGCACCACGTAGCGGGTGGTGTCGGCTGCGAGCGTGGTAAAGCACGCTCCTACTGCCAGCACGAGCAAAAATTTCTTCATGGGTGTTTGGTTATATCGCGTGCCGAAGCGTGTTACTTCTTCAGCACGGTAAATTCTACTCTCCGGTTGTTGGCCCTCCCCTCGTCCGTCTCGTTGGTGTCAATCGGTTGTGACTCTCCGTAGCCACGGGCGGTGAGGCGGCTGCGGTCGATGCCCTGCGTAACGAGATAATCAACCACCGATTGTGTGCGCCCCTGCGACAACTTCTGGTTGTACTCATCGGTGCCCACAAAATCCGTATGCCCGCCAATCTCAATTTCAACTGTGCCGTTCTGGTTGAGGAACTCCACCACCTTATTCAATTCCGTAAACGACTCCGGTTTAAGCGTAGTGCGGTTGAAGTCGAAGTAAATATTTTTTAGCCGCACGGTAAGGCCCACCTCGATGGGTGTCAGCAGTACGTTTTTCTGAAACGGAGACGCCTCAGCGGTCTGCGCCAGCACGCTATCGGCACCGTTCAGGTAGCCTTCGGCCCTGGCGTTGATCACGTACCAGCCCAGGCCAGGCACTTCCTGTGTGAAGCCCGTGGCGGGAGCCGCACCTTTGTACACCGAACTGTTTTGCGCGCGATACACAATGTCCACCGTGGCATTCACCGGCTGGTTGGTTTTTTTATCCAGCACCTGCCCGATGAGCAATAATTTCTTAGCCAGCGGCACCAGGGGAATGTCGATGTGCAGCGTGGTGTCGTTGTTGATTTTAGGCATAGTGAAGTTCTGCTCAAACGGCTGGTAGCCCACCGCAGTCGCCTTCACCAGGTAGGTGTCGGTTTCGGGCATGCGGGTTTCAAATTTGCCGGCCGGTGTCGACTTCACGCCAAACGGTTTCTGATCCTTAACGGTGATTTCAAGGGGCACGCCCATCGATTGCTGGGTCTTCTGATCAAACACATTGCCGGTAAGGGTGATCTTGAGGTTGCGCGGCTTCAGCATGAGGATGTCCAGGTTGCCGCCATCCATCACGTTGCCGGCACGGGTGATGAACACGAGGCCGCTGGCATCTACGCTGAAGTAGGCATCTTCCACGCCTGTGTTGATGGGCTTGCCGAGGTTCACCGGCTCCGACCACTTTTTCCAGGTGTCGTCCATACGCTCGCTCTTGTAGATGTCCACACCGCCCACGCGGTTTTTCACCACGCGGCCGCTGGCAAAGTAGAGGGTTTTTTGATCGGGCCCGATGAAGGGCGCAAACTCATCGCTGACGGAGCTGATGGGTAGTTTTTCCGGGCGGGTCCACTGGCCGTCATCGCGCAGGTTGGAGATGTAGAGATCCGAGAACTTGCCCTGCTTCACTTCGGAGAAATAAAGAATGAGATGTTTGCGGTCGGCCGAGATAGCCGCCCCGTTGAAGAGGCCTTTCATCATCTCCTCCAGGCCGGGCACTTTCAGCTCGGTCCAGTTGCTGCCGGAGGCGCTGACCAGGGAAAAGCCCACCGAATTTTTGGCACGACCGCCCCGCACCAGCAGCGAGCCATCGGGCAGCACGGTGAGTACGCCATTGTACCGGTTTTGATTAAAGGGGGCGCCCAGGTGTTTGGCCGGCTGCCAGTCGCCTTTGTCATCGCGGGTGGTGGACCAGATGTCCTGGCTGTTTTCTTTTCCGTAGGTATTCTCGGGGTGGTTGGCTACAAAGAAGTAGAGCGTTTTGCCATCAGGCGAGATGATGGGGTTGGCCTCGTGGTGCGAGGAGTTGACTTTGTTGGAAAGGGGCACCAGCTCGTAGCGGGTGGAAAAAACCTGGGCAAAAGCACCGGGAAGAGAGAACCAAACAGCCAAAAGCAGACCGTACACAGTAGGACGCATGAGGCGAAAGTAACAAGATTGCCCGACATGCTGTTAAGAAAAAAAAGATGACCATGGATCGCAAAGAATTTATCCGTTTAGCCGGGGCTGGTGCCGGAATGGCCTTGCTGGCTGGCTGTTTTCAATCGTGTTCGAGTGAGGATGCCGGGCCAGGCACTCCCACAAATGTGGATTTTACACTGGATGTGTCCTCGGGGCCGCTGGCCACCAACGGGGGCTTTGTGGTGCAAAACGGGGTAATTATAGCCCGCACGAACGTGGGCGATTTTATTGCCGTATCGTCAGCGTGCACGCACCAGGGCACCACGGTGCAGTTCCAGGCATCGCAGAACCGGTTCAACTGCCCCAATCACAATTCGAATTTCAACCTGAATGGCAGCGTGATCAACGGGCCGGCCTCGCGCCCGTTAACCCAATACCAAACCAGCCTGAGCGGCAGTTCGCTGCGGGTGTTTTCCTGATTACGGTTTGATCAAAATGCCGCGGCCGCTCTGCCACAGCACCACGATGATGATGAGCAGGGCGATGGCGTTGTAGATCAGCAGGGTGCGGTGTTTGGCCTCATCAGTCGATTTCTTTTTCGAGCTGATGCGCCCTACCGTAATCAGCACAATGGCAATCAGCATGCCCGTGAGGTGTTCTACAGCCCAGTAGCGCAAGCCGGGGTTCGACATAGTGTCGCTGTTGAACTGCACTGTATCGCTGAGGAAGTACAGGCCCAGCCCGAGCAGCAGTTGCAAATGGGTGGCAATCAGCAGCCACAGGCTCAGTTTATTATCGAGGGGTTGGAACGGCTTTTTGGCGAACACGCCCTGTGCGGCCCGCACCAGCACGGCCACCAGCAAAAACAACACGAGGTAACGAAGGGCGGAGTGAGAATGAAGTAATCCAGTAACCATACGGAATCGAATTTAAGCCGCAAACTTAGCATGCCACCGGCATTTATTCATTACGCGAACGGTGATTTGCATGCCGCTTTTTTTGTCAACTTTACCTGATCAAACCAACCGGATATGAAAACTAAACTGAGATTGAGTGTGCTGGCGCTTGTTGCGCTGGTCACCGTTTCGCTGGCCCAGGAGAACGTTACCTACCAGCGACCCGTAGCCGCCATTGCCGACCTGGTGGAGGCCCCGCTGACCCCCGCCATTTCCATCTCGCCCGACAAAAACTGGATGGCCCTGCTGGATCGATCCGACTACCCCACCATTGAGGAACTCTCCCGGCCCGAACTGCGGCTGGCGGGTTTGCGCATCAACCCCGATAATTTCGGCCCCAGCCGGAATAACTTTTTCATTGGGGTGAAGTTCAAAAACCTGAAGGACAAAAAAGACTACACCGTGAGCGGCCTGCCCGCCAATTTGCTTATCAGCCAGGCCTCCTTCTCGCCCGACAGCAAAAAAGTAGCGGTGCTCAATACCACTCCGTCACAAATCGAGTTGTGGGTGGTTGACCTGGCCACCATGGCCGCGAAAAAAATTACCAACCAGAAGATCAACGCCACGTTGGGCAATGCCATGAGCTGGCTTTCGGATTCACAGACGATTGTGTTCCTGGCCGTGGCCACCGATGGCAAAGCTATGCCGGTGAAGAACCGCGTTCCCGTAGGGCCGGTGATTGAAGAAAACCTGGGCAAGCGCGCGCCTAACCGCACCTACCAGGATTTGCTGAAGAATGCGCATGACGAAGCGCTGTTTGATTATTTCACTACCGCGCAGCTGATGAAGGTATCGGTGAACGGTGGCGAATCGAAAATCGGGGCACCGGCCATTTATCTTTCGCAGAGTTCTTCGCCCGATGGCCAATCGATACTGACCCGTACCATTCAGCGCCCGTACTCGTACCTGGTGCCCGCTAACTCATTTCCGCAGAAGGTGGACGTGATCGACCTGAACGGTGCCGTGGTGAAAAACCTCGCGAATATTCCGCTGGCCGATAACCTGCCGCTCGGCTTCAACGCCACCATCAAAGGACCGCGCGGTCATGCGTGGCGGGCCGATGCACCCAACACGATTTACTGGGTCGAAGCGCAGGACGGTGGCGATCCGAAAGTGAAAGCCGACATCCGCGACAAAGTGATGATGTCAGCCGCTCCGTACACCTCTGCCGCAGAGTTGGCCAGCCTGCCTTTGCGCTATGGCGGCATTTTGTGGGGCGATGCCAACCAGGCGTGGGTGTTTGAAAACTGGTGGACCGACCGCAAAGAGCGCACGTATGTAATCAACCCGTCACAGCCCGGCACGAAGCGTGTTTTGTTTGATCGCTCCTCGGAGGATGCCTACTCGGACCCCGGCAACCCGGTAACCAAAAACAATGCCTACGGCCGTGGCGTGATGCAGATCAACAAGGACAACAGCGTGTGGCTCACGGGCCAGGGATCATCACCAGAGGGCGACCGCCCGTTTTTGGATAAGCTGGACGTAAAGACCGGCAAGACCACGCGGGTGTGGCGAAGCGAAGCGCCTTACTTCGAGTATGTGGTCAACGTGCTGGATCCGGTAAAGGGCGTATTCATTACTTCCCGCGAGTCGCTCACGGAAAACCCGAATTACTTTGTTCGCACCGCGGGTTCGAAAAACATCACCCAACTTACGGCCTTCCCGCATCCGTATCCGCAAATCAAGGATGTGAAGAAGCAAGTGCTCAAGTACAAGCGTGACGATGGTGTTGATCTCAGTGCCGACCTGTACCTGCCGCCCGGCTACAAGAAAGAAGACGGACCTCTGCCTACGTTTTTCTGGGCGTACCCGGAAGAATTTAAATCGAAGAGCAATGCCGGACAGGTGAAGGGATCGCCTTACACGTTTACCCGCCTCGGCTGGGGCACGCCCATTTACTGGGTGACGCGCGGCTATGCGATTCTCGACAACGCCTCTATCCCGATTGTGGGTGAAGGCGACCAGGAGCCCAACGACACATACATTCAGCAACTGGTGGCCAGCGCCAAGGCTGCTGTCGACTATGGCGCTTCACTGGGTGTAGTTGACCCGAAGCGCGTGGCAGCCGGTGGTCACAGCTACGGTGCATTCATGACGGGCAACTTGCTGGCGCACTCCGATTTGTTTGCAGCCGGCATTGCGCGCAGCGGTGCGTACAACCGCACGCTCACTCCGTTTGGGTTTCAAAGTGAAGAGCGCACCTACTGGGAAGCGCCAAAGGTATATTATGATATGTCGCCTTTCAGCTTCGCTGACAAAATCAAGGAGCCCATCCTGCTGATCCATGGTGAGGCGGATAACAACACCGGTACTTTTCCGATTCAGAGCGAGCGTTTTTACAATGCGCTGAAGGGTCATGGCGCCACCACCCGCTTTGTGTTGCTGCCGTTCGAGAGCCACGGCTACCGGGCGAAGGAGTCGGTGTTGCACATGCTGTGGGAAATGGATCAATGGCTGGAGAAGTATGTGAAGAATGCAAAGCCGGCCAACGCACCCGGGCAGTAGGGAGTAACAGGAGCCTGGTTTGACCAAATCAAAGGGGGATTCTTCCCCCTTTTTTGTTTACTTGCAGCATGCGTCAACTCCTGCTTGTATTGCTGTTGATCGCGGGCAGCCTGCCTGCCTGGGCGCAGCCTGACACGGTGCGCGTGGGGGCCTACATCATCAGCGTTCACGACATCAACTTCCGGGAGAAAGAATTCACCGTGCGTTTCTGGTTGTGGTTTCAGTACGCCAACCCGGACTTCGATTTCAGCAAGCAACTGGATATTCCAAACGCGAAGTCCATCGACCCGCCCGAGATGATCGTGGATTCACTTAACGGCAAAGCGTGGGTGATCATGAAAATGAAATGCACGATGAAGCAAAGCTGGAGCGTGCATGACTTTCCGTTTGATAAACAGCACTTGAAGGTTCAGATCGAGAACACATTGTTTGACAACCGAAGTCTCATTTTTGTGCCCGATGTCAAGGGTAGCCAGTTCGATAACAAGGAAGCCATCGATGGGTGGGACATTACCAACTTCACCGTTTCGGCCGGCACCAACGATTATGAAACCGGGTTTGGCGATCCGCGGCCCGAGCGCCAACTGCAGAACTTTTCTACGTTCCAGATTGAGATGGACATTCAGCGCGATGCCTGGGGGTTGTTCCTGAAGATTTTTCTCGGGATGTACATCGCTTTTCTTATTGCCTTGATCAGCTTCACGCCCCATCCTTCGGAGATGGAACCACGCTTCGGGTTGCCGGTGGGTGGTTTGTTTGCCGCAGTCGGTAACAAGTACATCATCGATTCCATTCTTCCGGAGTCCTCCGCCTTCACGCTGGTGGATACGCTTCACGCCTTAACCTTCATTGGCATCTTTGGCACGTTGCTGGTGTCGGCCATCGCGCTAAAACAATACGATGCCGGGAAAAAAGAACTGAGCGAGCGAACCAACCGCAGAGGAGCGCGCATCGTGGTGGCTACCTACATCGCGCTTAATCTGATTTTCCTGGTGCTGGCGTTGCTGTAGTTCAAACACGGTTCTTTGTATCGATCAGAATCGTGACGGGGCCATCGTTCACGAGCGACACCTTCATATCGGCACCAAAGATGCCACACGCCACCGGGCGCCCCAACTGCGTTGCCAGTTCCGACTTGAAATTTTCATATAGCGGAATGGCGGTTTCGGGCCGCGCGGCCTTGATGTAAGAAGGGCGGTTGCCTTTTTTCGTGCTGGCCTGTAACGTAAACTGGCTCACCACCAAAATTTCCCCACCATCATCTTTCACGCTTACGTTCATCACGCCTTCGCGGTCGTTGAAAATGCGCAGGTTCACAATCTTGGCTGCGAGCCACTCAATATCTTCGGGACCATCGGCTTCTTCGATGCCCACCAGCACAAGCAGGCCCTTCCCGATTTGTGCGTGCAACTGGTGATCAATCACCACGGATGAACCGGAGACACGTTGGATAACGGCAATCATTTTTTCACAGGAGGCTGATACTCCAGCGGCAAAGTAGTGGAAATTTTTTCGGACCACGACCAGTAGCCTTCCAGCAAAACGCTTTGGGGTAATTCGTAATACCCATTATCATAGATCTGGAGATGATCATACACGTGCAGGACGGTTGTTTGCCGCATACGCTTTTCAGGCGGCCGCCCTACGGACTGGGTGTACCGCATATCTTCCCACTCCCGAAAAACGACACGGAAATTTCCCCTAAAGGCCATTTGGCCAAGCGTGGCGGTGGCAAACTCGCGGCCCGTTAGTTCTTCGTTTGCTACGCTATCGACCTCGGGTGGCAACCGTTGCAACCGAAGGTAATAACTAAGGCTGTCTTCCTTCTTGCCGGGCGTGTTGACTTGGATGGTTAGCGAACCGTTTGTCAGTGCCTGTTGGCGAAACTCCTTTATTTTTCTTCGCAAGAATTCTTCGGGTGGCCGCTCGCGGTTGGGAATGCGGTACAAGCGGGCCACAGCAAAATCTTCCCGTTGCCATTGGCCCGTCTGCCATGCCCGCATAAAATGGAGCAACGAACCTGAGTACACCTGTGCGCGTTCGCGCTCCCACTTTCGCGCTTCCCGTTCGTTGCGGGGCGTGAGTAGTTCAAAGCGTGGAATGCCATAAACCAAAAATGTGCCTGCACGCGAGTTGAGTTCAAAGGCCTTGAGGTAGTACTCGATGCGGTAGCCCAGTGCATGGTTGTCCACGATGATGGGTTTCTTCGCATGCGCGACCAACACCCCATCGGAAGGATCGAAGAACAACAGGATGTCTTTTGGGTTTTGAATGATACACTCCTCGGCATACTTGGTTGTACCCAGAAAATTTCGGACAAAGTCGCGGTAATTCCGCTTCCACCCCGCGGTATCCGGTTTCACCAATACTTCCGAAAGCATCTTTTGATCTGGCACCAGGGAAACGTCCAATTCAACTACATCCTGCCCGTGAAACTCCACGGAGCGTTGATAGGTTTGATAGCCCACCATCGTGACGGTGAGATCGAATTTGCCGGAGGGAACGCGGTTGATGACAAACACACCTTCCGTATTGGAGCTGGTGCCGAGTGTTGTGTTGGCGAAAAAAACGCTGGCGAAGGCCACCGGTTTGCCGGTTTCGCTGTCGCGGATTGTTCCGTTCAACTGGTTTTGTGCAGCCAGCGTCAGGGGCAGGTACGCCAGGGCGATTACCTTAAAAACGCTGAAGCTCGTGCGACTCGTGAATGAAAACACCGGGCTGGGGTTCGTTTGCATAGTAAACGAGCGCGCGGGCCACTTTGTTCGAGTCGATGGCTCGGTATTGGGCGGGCATCAGCCAGCCCAGGTAGCGGGCCACAACCTTTCCAACATCCTCTCCGAACCGCGCCTCCTTCCGGTTGCCCAGCAGCAACGAGGGCCGAACAATGACCATGCGCTGAAATCCAATTTTGGACACCTCGGCCTCCACTTCGCCCTTCACCTGATTGTAGAAGATGGACGACTTCGCGTTGGCACCCAGTGCAGATACCAACAGAAAATGTGTTGCGCCTCTCCGTTTGGCTTCGTGGGCGAGCGCGACCACGTAGTCGAAGTCAACTTTCCGAAAGGCTTCGCGCGACCCGGCCTGCCGCATGGTGGTGCCCAGGCAGCAAAAGACGTCATCGGCCTGCCACGACTGCTGCGCGAAATCGTCAAAATCGTTTACCATCACGGTGATAAGCCGCGAATGCTGAAGGGCCATCGGCTTTCGTGCGATCACTACAACCTGCCGGTAGCGGCTGTCGCCCAGGAGCAGTTCGACCACCTGCCGGCCAACGAGGCCGGTAGCACCGGCCACCAATGCAATTTTTTCAGCCATTTACGTTGCGGATTAAATTAGCCCACTCGCGCTGAAGCGTCTGCGTTTTGTCGCGCCCGTACCAGGCGTGCAACTCCTTCGACCATTCATCGTGCGGGCGTTGTGTGCGTTTGCCTTCGTCAACAATTTCCTGCGCGGGTGCTGGCCGCGGGCCCCACACGGCCACTTCCAAACCTTGCTTAAAAAGAATGACGCGCGGAATGGAACGGGTGCCGTTGTACAAATACTGATCCATGACGGCCGGGTGTTCATCGCGCAGTAACACGCGAAAGGTAATGTAGGGGCTGGCCTCCGCCACGCGCGCGATCAGCGGCAGATTCTGAGCCGCATCTCCGCACCAGCCTTCGGTGAGTGCCAACCAGGTTTGCTCAACTATTGTTTTACTCACCGCGTCCAGCAGTTCGGGTAACACGCTGAGTTGCTTTTCGATACGTTCCATGCGCTGCTGGTTGAGTCGCGCATAGCCGAGCATCTTTTCACTCTGGTCGGGCCCGGTGGTTTTTCCCTGCTGCAGCAGCGAGTCGATCAACTGGCGGTAGTTCGCATACGACATGCCGTGCGCCTGTGCCTGGTTCAATACTTCGTGGGGTGTCATCGTGTCACCTTGGGAGACAGCGTTGGCGCGAAAATGGTTCAGAAGGTCTGCTGAATTTCTTTCTTCAGCTCGGATAAGGCATGACCGATCGGGTCGATGTTCTTATCCATGGTGGTCTCAAAAATCTTTTTGGCCAGGTCGAGCCCGGTGGCCTCGGCCGGCAGTGCGGCTGCTGCCTCGTTGATGAGTATGAAGAGATCTTCCTTTGCATTCTTCACCATACCCCACACCGTTTCGCTCATGTATACCTGCTGCGACACGTTGTGGTTATACTCGTTTCGCACCTCATCGAGCAGGAGCTTCTGAAACTCGCGGGCCGAATAGGCGGGGTTGTTCAGGCGGATGAGCAGGTTTTGCGGGGAAATGCGTTCCAAAAAAAGCGTAATGCGTTCATACGCCTGCAGGCGGGCCGGAAGAATGGTTTCAATGGCGCGCGTGCGCACCTCGAGCCGTTTCAACTCAATCTCTTTTGCTGCCTGCGAGCGCACCAGGATGTAAATGGCATACAGCACACCTGCGGCCGGCAGTATGATTTTGGCTATTTCTAAAAGGTAGTTCATAGGGTGAAGATCGGGAATAAACCCCCGAATTTAGATAATTTTGATTTCGATATGCCTTTTCAACCTGTTTCCCTTTCTCCTTCAGCCGCCCTGGAAGTTCGCAAGATCATGCAAAACAAGAACATCCCGGCCGGCTATGCCTTGCGCATTGGCGTGAAAGGTGGCGGATGCGGTGTGTCGCTGCTGATTGGATTTGATCGCCCGAAACCCAACGATCAGCAATACGAAGTAGAAGGTATACCCGTGATTGTCGATAAACGCCACACCATGTACGTGGTAGGCAAGCAGGTGGATTTTTATGAAGGGGCAGACGCGCGCGGCTTCGTTTTCGTCAACGAATCGACTACCGCGACTCCGTGACAACAATAAACGCCTTCTGGCAGACGCCCCCGATGGGTGGATTGAACTTGGCAATTTTTACTTCGGCCCGAAGCGCCATGGGAAAGCGCGCCAGGATATTGGCCGCGATGGCGTGGCCAACGGACTCCAGCAATTTGGAGGGCCGCTCCATCTCCACCTTTACCAGCGTGTACAAATCCTCGTAGTTGATGGTGCCCTCCAGGTCATCGCGAAAGGCCTGATCGGAGAAGAGCGTTTCTACCCGCACATCCACGCTAAACTTGTTGCCCGAAGATCGCTCGTGCGGATACACGCCATGGTAGGCGTGAAATTCGAGGCCCTCGAGGGCAACTTCACCTTTCATTGAATATCGTCAAAGAAGGATTGCTGGAAGAGTTTTTCCGTGGTGGTGACTTCGGCTGTTATGCGCACTTCCGAGAGCGCGGGCTTGTTCACAGGGGTTGCCGGCTTTTCTTCGGTAGCGTTTGGCATCCACGTCTTTTTTGTTTCGCGCCTGGCCATCATCAGGTGTTGGTCAGGGTCAAATCCTTTCTTGCCGTTCTGCAGGCGCTCGGCCCGCTCCATGGCCTCCGCAGAAATCCGCTTCAGGTCGGCCAATAGATTTTCGCGCTGGGCATCCAGGGCACGGTATTCCTGCACCATACTCTTCAACTGGTCTTCCATGTCGGTAAGCCACTGCCGGGCAATCATTTCGGCTTCTTCGATGGTGTTTTTCGCTTTTGCTTTGGCCTCGTTCATCATAGCCTCGGCCCGAATCTGGCTTTCGCGAAGCTGCAGTTCGGCCGCTTTGTTGGCCTGCTCGATCACGTTGGCACCGGTATCTTCGGCCGTCTTCAGTGTTTTAAATAACGATGTTTCCACTTCGCGCAGTTTGGTCACCTCGCGCTCTGCGGCATCCAGTTTCATTTTGTACTCTTTGCAATCATCCTGAAGCCGCTCCCACTCTTGCGAGAGCGACAACAGGTAAGCGTTAACTTCGTCTTTGTCGTACCCGCGCAGGGTTCGTTCAAATGTTTTCTGGCGAATTTCGAGCGGTGTAACTTTCATGGTTGTAGCGTTAGTTTAAAAAATTAATATCCCAAACCGAGAGTGTACGATCATCGCTGGCGCTCACCAGCTGATCGTTAAAAAATGTCCACAATACTTTATTGACTGAAGTGCCGTGTCCCGCGTGCCGTGCTTTATCGATCACCTTTAACAGTCGCAAGGTGTCCGTCTGCCACACCTTGATGGATTTATCCATGCTGCAAGTTACAAAATGTTTCCCATCCGGGCTAAAGGCAATGTCGTTGATCGCGTACAAGTGGGCGACCACTTCCCCGGCCGGGGCGTAGCCCTGGTCGGCCCGCCAGGCTTTCAGGCGCGCATCGCGCGAGCCGCTGAGCAAACCCGGGTGGCCGGGCGTATAGGCGAGTGCAAAAACTGAATTGGTGTGAGCCTGCCACGCGTGTATTACCTGCTGCGTGGCCAGATCGACAATCCGGATATAACCGTCACTGGAACCAATGGCCACCTCGGCCCTGGCCGGGTTAACGGCCACCACACGCGCACGCTCGGCCGACAGTGCCAGCTTCAGTTGAATCGTAAAAGTGGGAAGGTGGACGATCGTGAGAAAGCCCTCGCCATCTGCAACCAGAAGATACTCACCGGCCGATTGAATGTTGAAAATCGGTGCCTTTGTCAGTTGCAGCGATGCCACTTCCTTGCGCTCGCGCCAGTTCAGCAGATGAATGCCCTCGTAGTTATGCCCAACAACAAGAAAGTCTGTTCCGGGCACATGGTGCAGCGCGTAGATCGAGTTGGGCAACTGTGCAATCTGCTGCCCTTCGGCCGGGTTGCGCAAATCCCATTGCACCACCATGCCATCTCCTGAAGCCGAGAAAAAAATTGCTTCCTCATCGGATGGCGCCAGCGTGTACACCGCATCGCGGTGGCCGGTTAGTGTGTGCAGTCGTGTTACCTCAACCTTCGGCATCGTCTTATGATAACGCAAAAATTGACACTTTTGTCAGTATAACGAGAACCCGCATGCCAGTTTTTGATTATTCGCGCCAAAATCAGGACCAGGCATGGGCCCTTTGGTCAGTTACGGAAACAGAAGAGGAGCTGGCCTATGGTGCTATGGAGACTGCACCCGATGAACTGATTGCCGTTGAAAAGCGGCTGGAGTGGCTGGCCGGCCGCGCGTTGCTTCGCGAACTCACCGGCCGACTGGGCATTGAGTACACAGGGCTGCGCAAGGATGAATTCGGCAAGCCATTTTTGAAAGGATCTGACCGATGGATCTCATTGTCGCATTCGTTTCCCTACGTGGCTGCCCAGGTGGCGCCCTTTCCGGTAGGCGTAGATGTTGAACAGGCCAAGCCAAAGGTGATCCGGATTGCACCGCGTATACTATCACCCAGCGAACTGGCCGATGCCGGGCAGGATGTGCTGAAGCACACGGTGTACTGGTGCGCCAAAGAGGCGTTGTTCAAAATTCATGGCCGCAAGGGTATGTTCTTTGCACAGAATCTTCATGTGGCCCCGTTCACGCTGAATGATAAAGGCGTGCTGCACGGGGAGATTCGATTGGCGCAATCGCCTCAAAGCGTTACCTTGGCTTACCGTATTCATCCTGAATTTGTGTTCGTGTTTACCGAAACGATATGAAAAACTTCGCGCTGCTTGTATTGGTGATGAGCAGCCTGCAGCCGTTGAAGGCGCAGGTGCTGGTTCAGGATTTCAAGCTCACCAATGTGGCCAATAATGAAACGGTATCCATGGCCAGTTTTCAGTCGTGCAGCGGCTATGCCGTGATTTTCACCAGCAATGCTTGCCCGTATGACGATTACTACCGGGAGCGCATCAAAGCACTGGTGAGTGCGTACCAGGGAAAGATTCAGTTTATTCTCATCAACAGCCACCCCGAGGCAGAAGAGCGTGCCGAGGAAATGAAAACAGCCTATGCGGCATGGAACCTACCGGTGCCTTACCTGGCAGACAAGGATCAACAGGCCATGGACTGTTTCGCAGCACGCAAAAGCCCCGAGTGTTTCCTGGTGAAAAATGAAGGCGGGAAGTTCAAGGTGGTGTACAGCGGAGCGCTGGATGACAGCCCGCAGGCATCACAACAGGTAGCCGAAGCCTACCTGCAAAATGCGATTGACGCCTTTCTGGGAAACCGCGCGGTAACGCCTTCCTCCACGCGCGCTGCCGGGTGTGCTATTCGAAAAAAGTAAGGTGTCAGACCCCGAGGTCGCCACCATCGGAGATCTCGACCAGCAATAACTTGACTTCCTCAGCTTTGGCGTGCTCGCCAATTTTTTCGAAACTCATGATCAGGTTGCGTAGCACCCTGCGGATGATCTCGACATGTTCGCAGGGTTCATAGAACGAATCCTGCGGCACCAGGCGAAGCTCGTGAATGTAATTGGTGATATCCTGCCGTGAGAAAATCAACCCGCGGTTGAAGGCATTGATATAAAACTGATGCTGATCGTCCTTGTAGGTGAGGATGAAGAGATTGGGCAGGTTCACCCCGAACACGGGCATCTTCAGCTTCTGAGCTACCAGCATGTAAATAACGCACAGCGAAATGGGGTTACCCTTTCGCGACTCCAGCACCACATTGATCATGGAATTACCGGGTGAGTGGAAATTCTTGGTGTTGGCCCCAAACTTGAGTTTGTTGAACAACACACTGTTGATCACTTTCACCTGATCGAGAGCGTACAGGTCGTTGCGGAACTCCAGCCAGGTTTCGTAATACAGTTGTTCCAGATCTTGCCGGAGTTTGGTTAGCTCGAGATCGGGGTATTGATAGGTGGCCACAATCCACATGCCGGTGAGCAAATCTTTTTCCGGGCCTGCGTGCCAATCCTTAAGCCTCTCTTTCAGCACCTGAAACTGCATGGAGTGGATCATGTCCTCCAATCGTTCCTGCAGGGCGGGATTGAGTGAGCGTTCCCACTCTTCTTCCAAAAAGGGGATTACCTCTTTGCCGATGGAAAGTATTTTTTCCTCCACGTGAGCCACCACCTGTTTATCATCATCATCCAGCAAGGACACCAGCGCTCGAATCTCCGACTCGCTCATCAGGTTTGAATTACACCCACGTTGAATTTTTCTACCGGAGCCTGGTTGGCCGCTTCAATTCCCGCAGCCACGATCTGCCTCGTTTCCAGCGGATCGACTACGCCATCGACCCAAAGGCGGGCAGCCGCGTAGTACGGGCTCAACTGCTCGTTGTAGCGGTTGGTGATTTCGTCCAGCAGTTTTTTCTCTTCTTCCGGTGTTATCGTTTTGCCCTGCGCTTTGAGTGTGCTTACGCGAATCTGGAGCAACGTTTTGGCGGCCGAGGCGCCACTCATCACGGCAATCTGTGCCGTAGGCCAGGCATAAATCAGACGGGGATCGTAGGCCTTGCCGCACATCGCGTAATTGCCCGCTCCATAACTGTTGCCAATAATGAACGTGAACTTAGGCACCGAGGAGTTGGCCATGGCATTCACCATTTTGGCGCCATCTTTAATGATTCCCCCGTGCTCGGCTTTGCTGCCCACCATAAAGCCGCTTACGTCCTGCAGGAAGATGAGGGGAACTTTGCGCTGGTTGCAGTTCATGATAAACCGGGCGGCCTTGTCGGCCGAGTCGGAGTAGATAACGCCACCCATTTGCATCTCGCCCTTTTTCGTTTTCACCACTTTGCGCTGGTTGGCCACAATGCCAACAGCCCAACCTTCGATGCGCGCGTAGCCACAAATCAGCGACTTGCCGTACAGGGGTTTGTATTCGTCAAACGCGGAGTCATCGACCAGGCGTTTGATGATCTCGAGCATATCGTACGGCTTCACCCGATCGACCGGAAGCAGGCCCAAGATTTCCTCGGGCTTCTCGCGCGGTGGAAGCGGTGCGGCCCGGTTGAACCCGGCCACTTCTGCCCGGCCAATTTTTTCAAAGATTGACCGGATGTAATCCAGGCACGCCTGATCGTTTGGAAACTTATTATCGGTGACTCCTGAAATTTCACAGTGCGTAGTTGCGCCACCCAATGTTTCATTATCAATATCCTCACCAATGGCAGCCTTTACCAGGTAAGATCCAGCAAGAAAAATTGAACCTGTTTTA
>JBKCJM010000008.1:0-25679 GCA_046301755.1 Cyclobacteriaceae bacterium | reverse complement strand
GTGCTTAGCACAACCTCAAAGTTTACATGATCCGCATCATCGCCAAACAGGCTTTGAGCCAACCCGCGCGGGTTGTTGCGCTCCATCATACGTTCGCGTGCCGGCAGGCCTTTTTCTTTGCGATCGTTGTCGTCCGCCATTTCCCCCTGGCTGCTGTAGCCGAAGGAAGGGAAATACCCATTGTTGAAGAACGTGCCGTTAAAAATCACCTGCGTGTTGGATTGCCCGGTGTTTACGAACCCCAGCGTGTTAAACACCGTTTTGAAATCCATGCGCAGGCTATCGCCCGGCTGGAGAGGCTCCTCTAATTCATAAATGGTGTATTTGAATTTTTCGAAGGCCTCCTTTACGCCATTTTTCCGAGTGAATTTCAAGTACTCGGTTTTGTTGCCGGGTGTCACATCTTCCTGAATGTGCAGTTCGCGAATCGGTTCGGTGGTTTTGTTCTTCAGAATGAAATATCCCTCTGCCACAAAATCGCGCGTAGAGGGGTAAGCATCTATTTTCAGATTTACGTCTGTGATGCGGGGCTGGGCGATGAATTCGTACTTCTTCAGTGTTTTTTCGTAATCCACCTGCAGCTGCTCGCGCTCATCGCGGTTGGTATATCGGTTCACTACGTTGAGGTTGTAAAAGATGTAGAATCCCGAAGAAACAAATACGGCTACGGTGCAAATGATCAGGGTAATCAGTTGCCGCGACAGGCGGAGTTTACCAGCCTTCCAACGCATGGTGATTACCGCTTCCGAGCCGCGAGGAAGGAAGATCACGGCAATCGAGAATAAGAATACAACAAACGCGAACCAGTACACCTGGAACCAACTGAACGGTGTAACAAAATGCCCGTAGACATTCATGTCCGAATAGGTGCCCAGACTGCCACTGCCGAATTGGAACATGGGGTGTTCCAGTCCCATCTGCCCAAAAAATCCCACCAAAACGAAAAAGGCAATGGTGACCGCAAACCCGAGAAATTTGTTATTGACCATCACCTGAATGAACATGGAAAGCAACGTGTAAAGCACGAGGAAGGCCAGCGTCTCGGTATACAAAGTGCCGATGTACACGCCCAGCTCGAATTTGAAGTATCCATAGCCGATCTGAATCAGCATGCCGGTGAGAATCAGTCCGGCCAGCAACGCCACATACACGAGTACCAGACCGAGAAACTTCGACAACAAATTGATGAAGTCGGGCATGGGCATGGCATCGATGATCAGGTTCAGGTTGACGGCTCTTTCTTTCCAGACCAACTCACCAGAGTAGAGCACGGCAATAATGATGAAGAACAAATTGAACTCGGCCAAAAGCCCCAAAATGGTGTACGTGGTAGGGTAGGAGCTGGTGCCGAAGAGCTCGCTTAGGTTAACGGCATTCAACATCATCAGTAACATGCCGGCAATGACGATTGCCAGGAATGGAATTTCCTTGAAAACCATCTTGAAATAGAAGACGGTCAATCGCACCAACTGCTCCAGATGTATCTTCAGTCCTGTACGTTGATCGGCAACCGGGATGCGGGTTTCCTCGGGTTTTATCTGGCTGCGGTCGTCTTTCAACGTTCGCGGTCTGAACAGGCCGCTTCGCACCACGTTGAAACTAAAGGCAAAATGGGTGATCACGAGCACGAGTGCCCCAACACCAATCCAAATGAGTCGGTTATACAGAATGTATCCTTCCAGCGGAATCTGCAGGGAGTTACGTTCACCAGGCGTCCAGTATTGCGTGTAGAAGCTGAATGCCCGCACGCCAAACGGATCAAGCAGTGCTGCGATCTCTTTTTGCTCGATATCGCGTAGTAGCGATTGCGAACCGATGTACAACACCAGAAGCAGAATACCCTGCGTGTAGATCACGATGGATTTCCGGCTGAGCGCACCGCTGGCGAAGAAAATGGCCCCGGTGAAAAACATGTTGGGCACCACGAAAATGAAGAAGGGCTGCCAGTAGGTGGCAAGGTTGAACGGCAGCATGCGGTCCGCCTCGCGGGTCGGCCACAAGTCACCAATCATAAAAGCCAGAGGGAGGCTGGCGGCCACCAGTAACAGTACGACCAGTGAGCCCCAATACCGCCCCATGAGGTACGAAAACTTCTTGATCGGGGTGCTGAAGAGAATTGCTTCGGTATTGTGTTCAAAGTCGCGGAGCACCGCCACACCCATGATGGCCGAGGAAATCAGGGTCATGAAGAAGCCCATGATCACGATCATTTGCGCGATAACCACCGGGGCATTTTCTTTCACTTGCCCAATGCCGCCACCGATGCGCACCACATCAGTGGTAACGGCCAGGATGCACAACAAGAACATGATGCCGAAGTAGATGTAATTGGCCGCGCGGGCCCTTCGGTATTTCAATTCGAACAGAAATATGTCTTTGAACATGATTAATTCAGTGAGGGGTGGTGAATCAGGCAGGTTGCGAAGTGCCAAAAATGTGAGTGAAGTAAACGTCTTCAAGGTCGGCCGCAGCGCGATCAAAACCCTCCGGTTGGGTTTCGCTGAGTACCGTGATCACAGGTCTGCCCGCGATCAATCGTTCAGAGATGATGTTATGCTGAGCCCGGTAATGCTCAAGCTCTGGTTTCGCAATTGTTTTGGTCCAGACTTTGCCCTCTACGGCACTGATGGCATCGGCCGGACTGCCTTTGTACAGCACTTCGCCTTTGTTGATAATTGCCATATCCGTACAGAGCTCTTTCACATCTTCCACGATGTGGGTAGAAAGGATCACAATCGTATTCTCTCCGATTTCCGAAAGCAGATTTAAAAAGCGGTTTCGCTCGGCCGGGTCAAGACCTGCTGTGGGTTCGTCTACAATGATCAGTTTTGGATTGGCAATCAGCGCCTGCGCGATGCCGAAGCGTTGCTTCATACCACCCGAGTATCCGCCCAGGTTCTTGTTTCGGGCGGCCCAGAGGTTGGTTTTATGGAGCAGGGCATCGACAAGTTCTTTGCGCTGCTTCTTATCTGAAATTCCTTTTAACACCGCGAGGTGATCCAGTAGGGTGACGGCATCTACCCGCGGATACACGCCAAACTCCTGCGGGAGATAGCCCAGTATCTTGCGTACCTCTTCTTTCTGGGTCAGCACGTTGATATCCCCCAGCATGATGCTGCCGCTGTCGGCTTCCTGCAGGGTGGCAATGGTGCGCATCAGGGAGGATTTGCCAGCCCCGTTCGGCCCCAGCAGGCCAAACATGCCCTGGTTGATCGTCAGGTCAACGTTCTTCAGGGCCTGTACGCCATTGGAATACGTCTTGTTAAGGTTTTGAATGATGAGTTGCATAGCAAAGGGTTAGTTCAGAATTAGTCGGACGGAGGGCCGGTTTTGTTACAGCGGACAAGAAATAAAAAATCCACCGTAATTACACGGTGGATTAGACTTTTTGGTTTGGCCAACGGTTGAACAAATAGGCCTAAACTACCACATTTACAATCTTGCCGGGTACAACGATCACCTTTTTGGGCGGCTTGCCTTCGGTCCATTTTTTTACCACTTCGCTGGCAAGCACGTTGCGCTCGATGTCCTCTTTGGGCATGTCAAGGGCGAAGTTGATTTCCGTGCGCACCTTGCCGTTGATGGAGATGGGGTAGTTGAAGCTGCTCTCTACGAGATATTGCTCGCTCCACGCGGGGAAACTGGCGTTGAGCACAAAGTCCGTGTGGCCCAGTTTCTCCCACAGTTCTTCAGCCAGGTGGGGCGCAAACGGTGCGAGGGCAATTACCAAGGGCTCCAATACTGCGCGCTTGTTGCACTTGAGCGAAGTGAGATCGTTGGCGCAGATCATGAACTCGCTCACGCAGGTGTTGAACGAAAAGTTGTGGATATCGTGCTCGATTTTCCTGAGCGTGCGGTGCAGCACTTTCAGTTCGTCTTTGGTGGGCTCGCCATCGCTTACGCGGAAATTGCCCTGGCCATCGTGAAAGAGATTCCAGAAGCGCCTGAGGAATTTATATACACCATCGATGCCTTGCGTGCTCCAGGGTTTGGAGGCTTCCAGCGGACCGAGGAACATTTCGTAGAGGCGAAGCGTGTCGGCACCGTATGAGTCGATGATGTCGTCTGGGTTGACTACGTTGTAGTAGCTCTTCGACATTTTTTCATTTTCGGTTCGTACATAGAATCTTGTCCCCGGCCCTTCTTCAAATTTTTCACTCTGATATGTTGTCCAACCGAAATTTTCCCAATGCCAGTAACCTTTTGCGCTCAAGACAATCGGTTTGTAGATTGGTTGCCTTTCGACCCACTGTTCAATGTCTATGAATCGGGTTTCTAATGTGCCGGCATCCAAAGTCTCAGGGTGGCTAAGGCTAAAATCACCCCTTCCTGCATCATGGAGTACATGTTGAAGTTGGTCTCCAGAAGTTTCATCGGTGAATTGAAATTCGAGTTTCTTGATGCTAAATAGATCAAGGAATAAATTAAAACCTGGCTTTTGAGGAAGCTTAAGTACAGTAAGCTTGACTTTTGATTCTGTGTCTATTACGCTAACATTAATGACTCGATCCTCATAATTTTTCTTGATACTCGGATGCAGGCGTACCTCCATGGGGAAGATTGATGTTCCGAGAATCTTCCCCTGATTAATCAACTTCTTAAACGGCTCGTCAAAACTCAGGTAGCCCAAGTCGTGCAGAATTTTTACCCACAAGCGTGCGTACAGCAAGTGCGCCACGGCATGCTCGGAGCCGCCTACGTACACATCCACCTGGCCCCAGTAGTCGAGGGCCTTCTTATCCGCGAAAGCGTTCTTGTTATTCGGATCCATATAACGCAAGAAATACCACGCAGCACCTGCGTGCGTAGGCATTGTATTGCTGTCGCGTTTCTGGCCGGGCGCAAAATTGATCCAGTCCGTTAAGTTGGCGAGTGGGCCTTCGCCCGTGCCGCTGGGTTTAAAGTTATTGCTGGGCGGCAGTTCCAGTGGCAGCTCGCTTTGGCTCATCGGGTAGGGGATGTCGTTCTTGAACACCACCGGGAAGGGCTCGCCCCAATACCGCTGGCGGCTCCAGCCGGCATCGCGCATCTTGTAGTTGATCTGCTTCTGCCCGATGCCGCGGTTCTCCAGTTCGTCAATCACCACGTCTATGGCTTTGTGCATCACCAGGCCGTTGAGGAAGTCGGAATTTTCCAGGATGGCTTCCTTGGTTGGGTTGGCTTCCTCGCCCGTGTAGTGCTTGCCGATGATGTTGGTGATGGGGATGTCGAAATGCTTCGCAAACTTGTGGTCGCGCTCATCGCCACACGGCACGGCCATGATGGCGCCTGTGCCGTAGCCGGCCAACACATACTCGCTGATCCATACGGGCACCTGGCGGCCGTTGAACGGATTAACCGCGTACGCACCCGTAAAGCAGCCGGTGATTTTTTTTACTTCGGCCATGCGGTCCACCTCCGAGCGGGTTTCTACATATTTCAAATATGTGTCTACCTCGGCTTGCTGCGCAGGCGTGGTGATTTTCTTCACCAGTTCGTGTTCGGGCGCCAGCACCATGAAGTCAACGCCAAAGATGGTGTCAGGGCGGGTGGTGAAAACCAGAATTGAGAATTGAGAATTATGAATTGAGAATCGGATTTCTGCACCAACGCTTTTGCCAATCCAATTTCGCTGGATCTCTTTCATCGATTCGCTGAAGTCGATTTCGTCCAATCCTTTCAACAACCGCTCGGCATATTCGGTGATGCGCAGGCTCCACTGCCGCATTTGGCGCTTCACCACCGGGTGGCCACCGCGGTAGCTCACTCCGTTAATTACTTCATCGTTGGCGAGTACCGTGCCCAGGGCCTCGCACCAGTTTACATCGGTGTAGGCCAGGTAGGCCAACCGGTATTCCATCAAAATCTGTTGCTGCTGCTCCTCGGAAAACGCTTTCCATTCCGCAGCGCCAAATTGCTGTGTCTTAGACTTAGTGTTCGGTACGGGGTGATTCCGGTTGCCTTCGCTTTCAAAAATCCGTATCAGCTCGCTGATGCGTTCGGCCTTTTGTTTTTTGCGGTTGAACCAGCTGTCGAAAATCTGGAGAAAGATCCACTGCGTCCAGCGGTAGTATTCCGGGTCGCACGTCTGCACCTCGCGGCTCCAGTCGTAGCAGAAGCCGATCTTCGCCATCTGGCGCTTGAAGTTCGCAATGTTATCGGCTGTGGATTTAGCCGGGTGGATGCCATGGTCGATGGCATACTGTTCAGCCGGCAGGCCAAACGCATCGAAGCCCATCGGGTGCAACACGTTAAAACCCTTCAAGCGCTTAAAGCGCGCGTAGATGTCGCTGGCAATGTAGCCCAGCGGGTGGCCCACATGCAAGCCTGCCCCCGAAGGGTAGGGAAACATGTCGAGCACGTAGCATTTCGGTTTGGAAGTGTCGTTCGTAACCTGATAGACGTGGCGCTTTTCCCATTCGGTGCGCCATTTATCCTCAATGCGTTTAATCTCTTCTTTAGAATAGTCAGCCATTTCCTTCCGTGCAGTTCAATGAAGCGGCAAAAGTACAAAAGGAGGGGCAACAAAGCGCTAATCAACGGGTGAGGCTCCGTGCTGCATGCAAGCCAGAAAAGCCGGAATGCCGTATTGTATTTTTGGCGGCCTCCCCCGACCGTGTCGGGGGCCGGGCTGTTCGCTCTACTCCGGCCCGAGGCGGGCCGGGGTGCCGCTGCCATCCCTGGCCGATACCGAGATTCTACCGCTCAGCGGCTATACAACGGGTTCAGCAAGTTCCCGTGCAACCGTTGCCCCCAACCGCAGCGCTTCTTCGTTCACAGGCAACAGGTGATGGTACTTCTCCTGCAGCACTTCTTTCTGGGCCTTCATCACCGATTCCGTTTTTACCACGGGCCGCATGTGCAGATAGGCTCCCAGCATGATCATGTTCATGATCTTGTTGTTCTTCAAGCGGGTGGCTTCGGTGGTGGCGGGCACGCCAAGCAATTGAATGTCCGTGCGGGTGGTGGGCTTAAAGATGTTGCCCGATTCGTACACCAACAGGCCGCCCGGTTTTACGCGGTCGGCAAACTTATCCATCGAAGGCTGGTTGAGGATAATGGCCGAGTCAAATTTGGCGATGATGGGCGAGCTGATGCGCGTGTCCGACAAAATGGTGATGCAGTTGGCGGTGCCGCCCCGCATCTCGGGCCCATACGAAGGCATCCACGAAATTTCTTTGCCCTGCAGCATGCCGGCATAGGCCAGCGTCATGCCCAGCGAGAGCACGCCCTGGCCACCAAAGCCGGCTATTACAAGTTCTTCGGATTGTTTCATACCAGGTTGGGATTGGTTTCTGGAATTGTCTCTCCTTGTGGCACTTTTACATCACCTACCGGAAAGACCTTCAACATTTCTTCGTCAATAAACCGGGATGCTTCCAGCGGAGTCATGCGCCAGTTCGAAGGGCAATTGCCGATGATTTCCACCAGGCACGTTCCCTTATTCTGTTTTTGGTATTCAAACGCTTTGAGGAGTGCTTGTTTGGTCTTGCGCACGCCATGCGCGCTGTTCACCACCTGCCGCGTTACGTAATAGGCTCCGGGCAGCTGAGCCACCAGCTCGGCAATCTTCATAGGCGCACCCGATGATTTGGTGTCGCGACCAAACGGACTGGTGGTTGTTTTCATGCCGGCCAGCGTAGTGGGCGCCATCTGGCCGCTCGTCATGCCGTACACGGCATTGTTCATAAACACAATCAGGATGTTTTCACCACGGTTAATCGCGTGAATGGTTTCGGCAATACCAATGGCAGCCAGGTCGCCATCACCCTGGTAGGTGAATACAAACTTGTCCGGCATCAGGCGCTTCACCGCAGTGGCAACAGCACACGCACGGCCATGTGCAGCTTCCTGCATGTCGATGTCCATGTAGTCGTACGCAAATACAGAACAGCCAACCGGAGCAATGCCAATCGTCTTGTCCTGAATGCTCAGCTCATCCACCACTTCCATTAATAACTTGTGTACGAGGCTGTGCGCGCAGCCCGGGCAGTAGTGCATGTTTACATCTACAAGCGCGGCCGGGCGGTGGTAGGCCACTTCATAGTCATCGGGCACGCATGCAGGCGCCAGGATTTTTTCGTCAGTTTGCATACACTTTTTCGACTAAGGTTTCCACTTGTTGTACGATTTCTTCGGGCGTGAAGATCATGCCGCCCATGCGGCCGTAATGCGTTACGGGTACGCGACCTTCTACCGCAAGCCGCACATCTTCCACCATCTGGCCGCTGTTGAGTTCAACGGTAAGAATGCCTTGCACCTGCGAGGCGAACTCGCGCAGCCGTTTTTCCGGGAACGGGAATAAGGTGATGGGGCGAAGCAGTCCTACCCGCAGCCCTTTTTCGCGGGCGAGGTCCATGGCCTTCTGCGCAATGCGTGCGCTGAGGCCGTACGCCACCAGCAGGTAGTCGGCATCTTCGGTGTTCACTTCTTCGAAGCGCACTTCGCTTTCGCGGATGTGATTGAACTTTGTGGTCAGTTTTAAATTATGTTGCTCCATGCGTTCGGGCTGAATGAACAGCGAACTGATGGAGTTGCGCTTGAGCGTGGCGGGCTTGCCGGTAGTGGCCCATGATTTATCTACTGCAGGTTTTTGATACGGTCTGTAGGTGACTTTCTCCATCATCTGCCCAATTGCTCCGTCCGACAAGATCACCACCGGGTTGCGGTATTGATCCGCCAGATCAAATCCCAGAAAAACAAAGTCGGCCATCTCCTGCACAGAGGCAGGCGCGAGCACGATCATGCGATAGTCGCCATGACCCCCGCCTTTCGTTGCCTGGAAATAATCGCCCTGACCGGGTTGAATGGTGCCCAGTCCGGGTCCTGCGCGGTTAACGTTCACCAGCAGGCACGGTAATTCGGCACCGGCCAGATAAGAGATACCCTCCTGCATAAGGCTGAAGCCGGGCGATGACGAACTTGTCATGGCGCGGAAGCCGGCACCGGCCGCTCCGTACACCATGTTGATGGAGGCTACTTCGCTTTCGGCCTGCAGCACGATGCGGTTGTGTTTGGGCATTTCGCGCGCCAGGTATTCCAGCACTTCGCTTTGAGGCGTAATCGGGTACCCGAAGTACGCATCGCAACCGGCCCGGATGGCGGCTTCGGCCAGGGCCTCGTTGCCTTTCATGAGTTTGGTTACGTTCATACCGGCTGGGGTTTAGCAGTGGTGGCTGCACGCAGTTGTTCTTTGATGTCGGGCGGGGTGATGTTTACTTTTTTCTGGCGCTGGAGTTTGTACACGGTGATCACCGCATCAGGGCACACCAGTGCGCAGTCGAGGCAGGCATTGCACGCCTCGTTGTTCACGATCACGTAGTGATAGCCCTTGATGTTGATCGCATCGGACAGCACGAGGGTTTCTTTTTTACAGGCATCGGTGCACAGCTCGCAGCCCTTGCATTTTTGGATGTCGATTTCCACGCGGCCGCGTGGCTTGCGGGTGGTGGTGGCTTCCATAGTCGAAATACGTTTAGAAGACGCGTTCAAATTGCACACGATTGCATGCAATTGCCATGTCCCCTGTCAGGCGATTAAATGACAGAAATCAGGGTTTTTGATAACCCGCGTTGTTGAATTACGAAAGCTTGAAGCCGCAAGGCTGAATATGCTGGTATGTGCCGAAGGGTTAAAGGCGGATAGTGTTCGCCACCCCCAGCCGGCTTGGATTCACCGCACGGCAACCACCAGCACCAGGAAAAAGAAAAGCTGGATGAAATAGTAGGGCAGGGCCAGCCGGTTTTCCGATTTCACCTTAAACAGGTGATACAGCGAGATCATCACAAGCGATACCATGAACCACCCCAGGTAGTTTTGAAGGGGTACAAAGCCCGCATCCCACGACCAGAAGTCGTAACGAATGGCGACCGGTTCGATCAGGGTATCAATCAGCACAGCAAGCGTAGCGCCACTAACAACCTTCAGCGAAAGCGGAACAGGCAATAAATCGGTGAGTACCGATACGCAGTAAATAATCAGGAGCCAGTTTAAACCTATGATCACCGGCACACCTGCAAGTTTTGGTCCCAGCGTGGCTCCATAACTGTAGTGCCCGAAAATCCACCCGTAGGTTACACCCAGGTACTCCACCACGAAACCAAGGACAAACACAATGCCCATGAACCACCGCAGACCCTGAGAGTTTTCATTATGGTTAATCCACAAAATCAGCCCACAGGCGATGAGATTGAATGGCGTCAACAGCCTGAAGTAAGGTTCGAAAGGCGAAAGAAGACCAATTACCCCTACAAGGTGCAGGAGAGCCACCACGGTTACGGAATAAGGCAGCACCAGGCCGGAAAAGCGTTGAAAAATCCTTGCAAACACGTTGTTACAACACCATTACCCGGCAAACTGTTTTGCGATCAGTTCAGAAGTTATGCGGGCCGACATTAAACAAAGAGGTATCCCGCCCCCGGGGTGCACGGAACCTCCGCAGAAGAACAGATTAGGGATTTTTCGGGTGAAGTTGGGGTGGCGCAGGAAGGCGGCCATCCGATTGTTTGAACTGGTACCGTAGAGCGAACCCTGGAAGGAGCCCGTTTTGAGTTCAATAGACTGCGGATCCAACACGCGCTCGCACTGGATCAAGGATTCAATGTCGGTCTGCAGCAGGCGATTGATTTTGCTGATGATGTATTGTCGGGCTACCGTGATCATGGAGTCCCAATCCTGGCCGCGATTGGCTGGGGCATTGATCATCACAAACCAGTTTTCGCCACCGCTAGGTGCATCGCCCGGCTCTTTCTTGCTGGTGATATTAATGTACACAGTCGGGTCATCGCTAAGTGTGTGGGTCTCGAATAAATGCCTAAACTCAGCCCGGTAGTCGGCTGAGAACAAGATGTTATGGACGTCCAGTTCAGAAAACTGACGGCTGATTCCCCAATAGAATATAACGGCACTGCTCGAACGCTCCTGGGCCAGAGTTTTTTCAGGAGCCGGTAACGAGGGTAGCAACTTGCGGTACGTGGGGTATACATCCAGGTTGCTCACGATGATATCTGCGGCCAACCGGTTTTCGCCTGCTTTTACCGCCACGGCCCTTCCGTTGCGTACTTCAACTTCATCGGCACGTGTATTGAACTGAAACACTACGCCCAGATCGGTGGCCAACCTGAACAGCGAGCGTGTGATGGTATGCATACCGCCTTTGGGAAGGTAGGTGCCTATATTGAACTCGAGGTGGGGGATAGAGGTAAGAATGCCGGGTGCCTGATACGGGTTGGAGCCATTGTACGTGGCATACCGGTCGAACAACTGCACCAGCCGGCCATCGGTGAAGCTTTTTTTATTGCGCCCATGCATGGTGGAGAAAAGACCAAGCGTGGGGATGTAGGGCAGCGCTTTTACGACTTCGGTGCGAAGCCACGTGCGCCAGCGGTGCAAGGAGTTTTGAAGGAAGATGTAGCCAGCCCGTTCGTAAATCGCCTTTGAACGTTTGAGGTAATCAACAACTTCGTGCCGGCTCACGCCCAGCTTCATCCCGGCTTCATCAGCAAATTTTTCTATGTCCGACCAGGCATTGAGTCTGGTGCCGTCTTCGAAAAAATAGTGGCAGGATTTTTCAAGGCGCTGGTACTGATAATAGTCGCGCGGATTTTTGCCGGCCGCCCGGAATACGTCATCAAGAAAATGCGGCATGGTGAACAGCGATGGGCCGGCATCGAACCGAAACCCGTCTATGGTGAGTTCGGCAAGTTTGCCTCCGGGGTAGTCATTGGCTTCCAGCACTGTAACCTGGTAACCCTGGGCAGCCAGGCGACAGGCTGTAGCAAGGCCCCCAACGCCCGAGCCGATGATAACTACTGTTTTGTTCACCGTGGTAGAACAGTTTCTCAGTACCAAAGTTTTGCAGCTCTGTGTTGTTTTATTCTATTTTTCGACTTTGCATAACCTATGTGGTGCGGGCCTTTTTCAGCTATGTTCTTTGCTGGATTTCCCTTTTTCTGGTAATCACGGTCGTGATGGTGGTGGTAATTGAGCTTAATCCGGATATTTTGGAGCAAGTGCGGCCCTCAAACAACTAAAATCTTGAACATTCGTTAGTAATACTGCTATATTTGGCAGTAATACTAGCGCATGCGATTTTCTTCTTTTTTTGCTGGTTTTTTGTCCCTTCTGCTGGTCTGCTCATCGGCACAACCCTTGTTTGCCCAGGTATTTCCAGCCGAGATCATGGAGGAGTCGGTCTCGACATCCGAGGCCGATGAAATTCAGGTCTCCATCCGTGCCAGCCGAAATCTGCCCGCCACCCGATTTGAGCCTCCCCGGTTTGGGCCCGAGCCGGTAAACCTGACGTTAACGGGTCAACGCACTTTTCTCTTAATTTTTCATTGTCCACTCTTTTTACTGCATCGTCACCTGACGTTGTAGGCCATTCGGTTCACTCTCTTTTCTCTGTGCGGCAGCCCTTGTGAGCTTGCCGGGAATCGAATAGTAGTTCAATTAAAACATACTGGATATGAAGTGGATCGTATTGGAGGATGACCCGTGCGATACGGGCTATGTGCCGGTGATTGTAGCCCCGGCAGATAAGAAGTTACAGGTTGAACAAGGAGCGTGCTCCGTGTTCTGGAATAGCGAGTTGGCTATGGGCTATGCACGCCAGTTGCGCGACCGTTTTCGCGTTTCACAAATCAGGCTCTTCTATTCCGAAGACCTGCAGGCATCCGTCAACTGACCAGCATGCCATCGGGTAAGCGCAAACGAACTAAAACAGACAATCAGATCATTATTGGTGATGCCATGAAAAATATTGAAGAGAAAATAAAAACGCTGGAGCGGGGCCGTGTAAGCAAGCAGCAAAAGCTGGAGTTGCAGAGGCTTTATCGCCTGTACGACTTGCTGTCCATCCGCTTCGAATAGAAGAGATTGTGATCTAGAGCAGTTTTTCCAGGAAGGACTGTACGTGGCGGGCAACCAGTTGATGGCCTTTGGCATTGGGATGAATGCCATCGGCTTGATTCAGTTTGTCGTCTCCGGCAACACCCTCCAGGAGAAAGGGGATCAAGGTAGCACCGTTGGCGCGGGCTAGTTCAGGATAGATTTTTTTAAACTCGTCCGCGTAGGTTTTGCCCATGTTGGGTGGCACCATCATCCCCGCCATCACAATTTTAACGTTCGGATATTTTCCCCGGACCTTGTCAATGATGCGCTGCAGGTTTTGCCGGGTATCCGTCACCGGCAGACCCCGCAGTCCGTCATTGGCCCCCAACTCAAGAACAAATACATCTACCGGCTGCCGCAATATCCAGTCGATGCGCGAAAGGCCGCCAGCGGAAGTCTCGCCACTCAGTCCGGCATTGACTGCTTTCACGTCTTTACCCTGCTTTCGCAGGTTCTGCTCAATGAGGGCGGGAAACGCTTCCTCCGGTGACAGGCCATAGCCGGCTGTCAGACTGTCGCCAAAAAACAGAATGGTCCTGGGCGGAGCCACGCTAACCGAGGTACCGAGCAACACAATAAAAACCATCATCTTCGCGACTGCCATCATAAGAAATTGTTAATTGAAACAATTTACGGGTAAAAACGATTTAAAGATTTAAACTTTCCCACAAAATCATGCCGGAAATTGTCCTAGCAGCCGAGAACCTGACCAAATCCTTCCCATCCGGTGAGCGCGAAATTGTGGTGCTGGATCATGTCTCCTTTACCGTGCGGCAGGGTGAGGCGGTTTCGATTATCGGTCCTTCCGGCAGCGGAAAGACAACCTTGCTCGGTCTTTGTGCCGGCCTGGATGTGGCCAGTTCGGGAACGCTCTCGCTCATGGGTTTCAAGTTGAATGCCATGGATGAAGATGACCGGGCGTACGTTCGCAACCAGTTTGTTGGTTTTGTGTTTCAGAATTTTCAATTGCTGGCCACGCTTACTGCGCTTGAAAATGTGATGGTTCCCCTTGAATTACGAGGCGAGCGCGGTGTGGAGGCCCGGGCGCGCGAGTTGCTGGAGCGGGTAGGCCTTGGGGATCGCACCCATCATTATCCATCTCAACTTTCAGGTGGCGAACAGCAGCGGGTGGCCATTGCCCGCGCGTTCATTACCTCACCCAAGATATTGTTTGCCGATGAGCCAACCGGCAACCTGGATGAAGACAATGCAACCCGCATTACCGACCTCCTTTTTCAAATCAACCGCGAAGAGAAGACAACACTGGTGCTGGTTACTCACAATCTTGAACTGGCCGAACGTACCGAGCGTATCCTTCAAATGAAGGGCGGCAAAGTCGTGAATGAACGCATTCTGACGGTGGCATGATCGAATACATCATCAAGATTAAGCGGAAGACCAGGAGTCTGCTGCGCGACCCGTGGGTATGGCGTATGGCCTGGCGCGATGGTCGTCATAACGCCTCGCGCCTGTTTCTTTTCATCGCCTCCATGATTACCGGCATTGCCGCGGTTGTGGCCATCTCGTCCCTGAATTACTCCATGCAGGAGGAGCTGAACCGAAATGCCAAGGAATTACTGGGCGCAGATTTGGTCATCAAGAGCAATAAGAAGTTCGACAGTACCTTCACTCGCCTGCTCGATTCGGCCGCGGTTCAACAGGCAGCCAACGCAGACATGGCCTCTATGGTGATGTTCATGAATACCGGCCAATCGAGGTTGGTTAAGCTTACCGCACTTGAAGGTGATTTCCCTTTTTATGGAGAGTTGATTACACAGCCCGATGATGCTTACCCACGGGTGCGAACAGGGCGCTATGCGATGTTGGATGAATCGCTGGCTACCCAATACGAAGTAAGCTCGGAGGATTCGATAAAAGTGGGAAGTACGATTTTTCGCGTAGCCGGTGTTGTGCGGAAGATACCCGGAGGCGGTGAGCTTACGTCAACCATTGCCCCGGTGGTTTATATCTCACTCTCGGAGCTTGACTCTACCGGACTCGTGCAGTATGGCAGCCGGATTAACTATAATCTTTTTGTCAAGACCAAAACCGAGGAGGAGACCACTGCTCTGTTGAAACGGTTGCGACCCGAGTTGAAACAACGCGGCTATTCGTTTGATACCGTAGAAGAACGAAAGGATGATTTAGGTGACGGATTTCGATCGGTCTACCGGTTTTTCTCGTTGCTCGCTTTTGTGGCGTTGGTGTTGGGTTGCATTGGCGTGGCCAGTTCCGTTCACATTTATGCACGCGAAAAGCGGGATGAAGTAGCCATTTTGCGCTGTGTAGGAAGTTCAGGCTGGCAAGCCTTTAACATCTACTTTATCCAGGTTTTTGTTTTGGGACTGGCGGGCAGTTTGTTAGGGGCTGGTTTTGGAGTGGCCCTTCAGCAGGTTATTCCTCTTGCCTTTGGTAATCTGTTGCCGGTGGAACTGCAGTTCAGTATTCAGTGGCGTGCCGTAGCCGAGGGTTTGATTCTGGGTGTTTTGATCTCCGTCCTCTTTACGGTGCTGCCGCTGGTGGCAGTGCGTTTTGTGCCTCCGTTGTCGGTGCTGCGCGCAGACTTCGATCCGGTGCGCATGTTATCAAAAACCAAGATTGTTGCCGTCCTGCTCATTGTCATGTTCCCGGTTTTGGCAGCGGCCTATCAAACCAGAAGTTGGCTGGCGGGTGGCCTGTTTACGGCCGGCCTGGCGGTGGCGTTAGGGGCTCTTACAGCCGTTGCGGTTGGGTTGCTTTGGATGATCAAAAAGTACTTTCCGCGCGGAGCCTCATTCACGTGGCGGCATGGGCTGGCAAACCTGTTTCGACCCAATAATCAAACGCGGGTAATGTTGGTCACCATTGGATTGGGGGCGTTCATCATCTCTACGTTGAATATCATTCAAAGCAGCCTGCTGAACCAGGTAGAGTTTACAGGCAACAGCAATCAATCGAACACCATTCTGTTTGATATTCAATCATCGCAGCGGGACGGGGTGCTTCGCCTGATGGATCAATATCAACTGCCGCAGAACCAGGTAGTGCCCATTATCACGTGCAGGCTGGCCTCGGTAAAGGGAGTGCCCGTGGAGCAGATTCAGAAAGATACAACGCGAAGAATCCCCAATTGGGCCCTCACACGCGAGTACCGGGTAACCTACCGCGACAGTTTGCACGTGTCAGAAGAGTTAATCAAAGGCAAACTTCAGACGCGCGTAACCGGGGCGGCCGACTCAATTGGGGTCACCATTTCGGAGGGCATGCACGAAACCCTACGATTAGATGTGGGCGATTCGCTGGTGTTCGATGTGCAGGGCGTACCTGTGCGCACCTTCATCAGTGGTATTCGCAAAGTTGATTGGCCCAAAGATCCCCCAAACTTCATCTTTGTATTTCCTACCGGTGTGCTGGAGTCGGCCCCTCAGATTTGGGTGGCAGCAACACGAATCACGGACGTCCAGAATGCCAATCGGTTTCAGCAGGAATTGGTGATGGGCTTTCCGAATGTATCACTCATCGACCTCCGGCTGATATTGTCCACAATAGATGAGTTGTTTGGCAAAGTTGCCGTGGTTGTGCGTTTCCTCGCCCTGTTCAGCATTATCACCGGACTGGTGGTGCTGGCTGGTGCCGTGTTGAACAGCCGTTTTGCCCGTGTAAAAGAGAATGTGCTCCTGCGCACCGTAGGGGCCCGGCAACGACAAATCATTCAGATTACCCTTATCGAGTACGGGTATCTTGGTCTGTTTTCAGCGCTTACAGGCATGATCTTATCGCTTGCGGCCGGTTGGTTACTGGCCAAGTTCTTTTTTGAAATTCAATTTGCGGTCGATGCTTTCGAATTACTGGCCATCGCTGCGGGGGTTATGATCCTCACGGTGTTCATCGGTTGGTTCAATTCACGAAGCATACTGAATACACCTCCTTTGCAGGTGCTGCGCAGGGAGAGTTGATTTGAGTTACCAAATCAAACTACCTTGTATGCACGCTTATGAGAATGGCCAGGCTGTTATGTGTTTTGGTTGCCTTTCTTCCGGCAGTTGCCTGGGGTCAAGCCCAAACGCATTGGGTTGAAAATAAGGGCCAGTGGCGGGCGGAGTATGATGCCATGACTAAAGCTCCCGGTGGGCGGGTGTACATCAACGATCAGGGTTTTTCCGTGCTTTTGCTCGATCAGTCCAGACTGAACGAACTGCATGAAGAGCCCTATTCTTGTTTTCTAGAGTCGCAGGCCTACGTGCCTTCCGAAGAATCCATACGCCTGCATGCCGTTCGTTTTCGCTGGCTCAATACGCAGTCTTCAACTCCTGAGTTCTCAAATCCGCTGCCAGTATACTACAATTACTTCCTTGGTAACGATAATACACGATGGGTTTCAGGCGCAAAGTCTTTTGCGCAAATGACCTACTGCAATGTTTATGAGGGTGTTGATGTACAGGTAAAGGCTTGGGGTGAGCACATCAAATACGATTGGGTCGTCCGGGCAGGCGCGGATGCCGGGGCGGTCCGTTATGCTGTGGAGGGCGCGTCTGACGTCCGGATCAATGACGGTGAACTGATCGTGTCGACCACTCTCGGTAATCTCGTAGAAGGGCGCCCTGTAGCCTACCAGATTGTGGAAGGTTCCCGCTGCGAGGTGCCATGTTTGTTTCGCCTGCGTGATGAGGTGGTGACTTTTGATTTTCCCGAAGGCTACGATCCGCGATACGACCTCATAATCGATCCGGTGCTGATCTTTTCAACCTACTCCGGGTCAACGGCTGATAACTGGGGCAGTACAGCAACGCCCGGTGAGCGGGGCACGTTGTATTCGGCCGGAGTGACCAACCACCAGTTTGGGGGTGAGTTTCCGGCCACACCCGGGGCATTTGAGGTCGATTACCAGGGTGATTATGATATCGCAATTCTCAAGTACGATTCAGCCGGAACGCAGTTGCTGTATGCCGCCTACCTGGGAGGCGCCAGCGCTGATTCGCCCCATAGTCTGGTGGTGACGGCCAACGAAGATTTGCTGGTGATGGGCACATCCAGCTCCGCTGACTTTCCCACCACGGCCGGGGTGTTTGATCGCTCCTTTGGCGGAGGAACACCTCAAAGCAACGTGATCAGCTACCCGAATGGATCTGACCTGATTATATCGAGAATCAGCAGTGACGGCACGCAGTTAAAGGCCAGTACATACCTGGGTGGATCGTTGAATGATGGCTTGAATCCTACGGGCGGTGCTTTGGTGAGAAACTATGGTGATCAGTTGCGTGGAGATATAATCGAGAATTCTACCGGTGATGTGTTCATCAGTTCCGTTACGTCTTCGCCCGATTTTCCAGCCATCAACAGCTTCAGCACAACGTACCGGGGAGGGGCAACCGATGCCTTGATTGCAAAACTTTCCCCCAACCTGAATACCCTCATCTGGAGCACGTTTCTCGGAGGTAATCAGGCAGATGCTTCGCACTCAATCCAGGTTGACTGGCGCGACAACATCTATGTTGCAGGAGGTACAGCGAGCATAAATTTTCCTGCCACAGCCGGGGTTTACCAACCTGCCTTTGGTGGTGCAGTGGATGGATTTGTTACACGAATCCGCGGCAATGGTGCCGAGATATTGTCCTCTACGTTTACCGGGACCGCCAATTACAACCAAGTCTATTTCTTAGGTCTCAGCACCTCGCGCGAAATTTATGTGTACGGTCAAACCGTTGGACCGTTTCCGGTGTCCACCGGTGTTTATTCGAATCCGAACAGCGGGCAATTCATTCAGAAGTTTGACTCTGCCCTGCGGGTATTGCAGTTCAGCACGGTAGTAGGGGCCGGTCGCGGTATTCCCGATATATCGCCCACCGCGTTTTTAGTCAATGATTGCAATAACCTTTACTTGTCGGGGTGGGGTGGAGGAATTAATCAATTGCTCGGGTTTTGGAACAGTTCAACCGTGGGAATGCCGGTTACGCCCAATGCCTTTCAGCCAACAACAAGTGGTTCGGATTTCTACTTCATGGTGTTGACAGCCGATGCATCCGAGTTTTTGTATGGCACGTTTCTGGGCGGGAGTCTCTCGAAAACTCATGTTGATGGAGGCACCAGCCGGTTCGACAAAAGCGGTGTAGTTTATCATGCTGTATGTTCGGGGTGTGCCGCGTTCAACTCAACCGGGGGGCCAACATCGGATTTTCCGACCACGCCCGGTGCGTGGAGTCGGTTCAACCAAAGCGCAAATTGTAATAACGCGGCATTCAAGTTCGATCTTTCACTTCTGCGCGCAGTGTTACAAACAAACACCACGCGTTTGAATCAGCCGGGGATATCACAGCTTTGTTTGGGTGATACGCTCGCACTGCAAAACTTCAGCATTGGCGGGCGCGTTTTTGAATGGAAACTCGGTGACGACACCCGGGTTACGCGCACGGATACCACCTTTTTTACGCACCGCTACCGAAGTCCGGGTACCTATCCGATTACACTAGTGGTTATTGACGAGGGCACCTGCAAGGGTATTGACTCGGTGAGTACTTCTATCCGCATTATTCAACCCACAGGTATGGCACAGCCCGATTCCGATGCCTGTGCAAAACAGCCTGTTCAACTTACTGCCTCAGGGGGTGTTTCGTATCGGTGGCAAAACGAACAAGGGGATGTGCTATCGACTCAGCCGGTTTTCATCTATGTGCCTCTTCGCGATGGGGCACTCAGGGCCACCATCAGCGATAACAACGGGTGTGTTGTGATCGACACCGTTAATCTGAATGTGACTCCCGCCCTTTCGGTACGGTTTACGCTTGAGGAGGAATTCGACTGCTTCAATTTGCCCCTCGTCACCTTGGCAGGTGAGGTTAAGGGCAACGCGGATAACGTTACCGTGGATTTTGGTGATGGAACCCGTGCAACGGGAAGTACCGCCACGCATCAATATCAGCGGGAGGGTGTGTTTACGATCAAGCTCATTGCGGAAACCGAGAATTGCACGTACGATTCAGCAGCAGTGCAGCCGGTACGGGCAATTAAAGTGCCGAATGTCATTACGCCCGGTGACGTAGATAGCCGGAACGACTTCTTTCAGGTGGTATGGGGCGATCAGGCTCCGGCCGTGCGTGGTCAACGCGTGGAATTGAAAATTCTGAACCGTTGGGGAAAGACTCTGTATGCCAGTGAAGATTACCGAAATGACTGGAGTGGTGCCGATCTGGTTGCTGGCATTTACTACTATGAAGTCAATGTGGTTGGAGTGATCAACTGTCGGGGCTGGTTTCAGATCGTACGTTGATCAGATGTACCCGGCTATCCGGTAGGCAATCATGCCTACCCACTCACGAATTAACGTACTCCAGATATGAATGGCTTCAAGGCTGGGGAGTATGAGGACATCGGGGTTGAATTTTCTTTTTGACGAATAAAAATGCGTGGCAAACGTGTCCATGGGCCACCCTGCTTTTTCAAAACAAGCTTGGGAGCGAGGCATATGAAATGCTGAGGTGATTAATACGCATTGCTCCGGGCTGGTTTTGCCTTCCAGCAGCCGGGCAACTTCAAGCGCTGATTCGTGTGTATTGCGGGACGTGTTTTCGGTCGATACAACACTGTCGGGTACCCCCAGGCTAACCAGTAGCTGCTTGATTTCATCGGCTTCTTTCTTGGTCGGATTAATCAGCTCGCTGCTTCCGCCCGAGACGAGAATTTTTTGGATGTGCCCGGTTTTGTAAAGTAGTACCGTGTGCGTTACCCGATCAGCTCCCCGCGCGAGGTAAATGCGATCCTGCGGCCCAAGGTCTGACTTGGTTACTCCACTCAGTAGAATACCCCATTCATACTTTCCAACGGATGTCAACGGCCTGGGCGGTGTTTCCCACCATCGGGCAACCTCTTTTGCCAGGAATTCATTTGAGAAAAGCAGTAAAAGAAAAAGTGAACCTAGTCGCAGACGGGCCTTCCACCGGGCTGAGCGCACCAGCCACGATGCCCCAAACAACACCAAAATCAGTGTAAGCGGCTGGACGAGGAAGTACAATGTCTTGGAAAGGGCAAAGAACATATCACTTCCATCGGCTAATCAATCGGGTACCCCCATCGAGTAGTTTTCGAAGCCAGTCAAAATAGAGCGCAACAATCCCCAGGTAAATCATAGCGGCAATCACCAGCACATTAAACCAGGGCGTGGAGATGTTGGTGTTCAGGAAGTGCTTGTTGGGCACGTAAAACTGAGCTTTAAAGTCAACGATATGGCTTGGGTCCGGGTCCTGGTAAATGGGATAGATTTTTTGAACGAGTTGATTGTCTGTTTCTGCAATCCGGATCAGGTCGCTTGTATTGGTAACCAGGTCAGTGATGGATTGATTTTGGTGCCGGTACCGGTATTGATCGTACGCCTCCCGGCTTCCGAGGTTGGTCATCAGCTGCTGAACAACCTGATCTTTCTTTGTTTGTGCAGCGTTGTGCCGGTTGCTATACACCTTTCGAAGAACCCGCATGAACGCATGGGCCTCGGCATGAGCAGTAGAGTCATATCTGCCCGGTGCCAGCGCGTCCAGGTCATTTCGCACTTTTTCGGGTGCCAACGTGGCGGCTGCCTCTGAGGTGAGCTCGTAGCGTAACAAATCAAGGGATGCTGTCACCGTCTGCTGAACGTCCGGCTGCATACTCTTGTGGTTGATACGGACGTAGTCAAGTTTCGACTCAAGCGTGGGCAGATAGTACACCATTTTGTAATCCGACTGCGACATCACCTTGTCAAGTTCATATACCTGTCGCTCAAAATCATTGTCTTTGAATTGTGCCACCATCAAGGCTTCGAATGCCCATCGCGAAGTCATTAAATCACCTACCAGCGGTACGGAGGTCGGGTTGCTCAAACTCGGGTTTAGCTTATCAAACTTCACCACCACGCCACTTAAGAGGAGTTGAGGAATCAGCAGCACGGGGATCAGAATGTAGATTGTCACAGCCGAGTTGAAAGCGGACGAAATGTTGAGGCCCAGGATATTTGCAAAGCAGGAACTGGCGAACAGAATCAGCCAATATGTGAGCGTCATGCCGTGAATGCCCAGGATAAAATTGCCAATAAGTACAAACAGTAATGTTTGCACGGCCGACAGGGCAAACAGGATGGTTATCTTCGAGAACAGGTAACTGGCGCGGCTCAGGTGCAGGAAGGCTTCGCGTTTTAAAATCTTCCGATCGCGAATGATTTCTTCCGCACTTACCGTTAGGCCCATGAACAAGGCCACAATAACCGACATGAACAGGTAAGCCGGAAGGTTCGGATTGTCGAAAAAGACATAATCGTGATGGGTCGAATCCTGGTGATAGTACCGTACTGTAAAAGCCAACAAGAAAGCCAGCAGCGGGGCTTCCAGCAGGTTGATGACCAGGTATTGGGTGTTCGCCAGTTTTGCTTTTACATCGCGTGAGGCGAACAGCCAGGCCTGCTGAATCCGGCCCGGTAAATGCAGATTGGATGTAGGCTTGTCACTGCTCGGGTGGATCGGCTGGGGTTTGTGTTGTTTCTCAAACAAGCTGTGCCAGTGTTCGGGCGCAAATTTGCGTTGCGTACCGAAGTTGCCGAACTCGTTGATAACCCGCGTCTCAATAATGTTAAAAATCTGCTCGGGGTTAACATTGCCGCAGGCTACGCACTCACCCTGATCTGAATTGATGAGGTTGATGCTGCGCTTGAAGTACGTAATGGCCTCAATCGGGTTGCCATAGTAGATTTGATATCCCCCCGTATCCAGAATGAGCAGTTTGTCGAACATCTTGAAGATGTCGGAGGAGGGTTGGTGGATGACGGCAAAGACGAGTTTGCCTTTCATGGCAAGCTCCTTCAGCAAATCAATAATGTTTTCGGAATCCCGTGACGAGAGTCCGGACGTAGGTTCGTCCACGAAAAGTAGGGCAGGCTCGCGCAATAGTTCCAGCCCGATGTTGAGGCGTTTGCGCTGACCACCGCTGATTGTCTTTTTCAAGGGTGACCCAACCTTTAACTCCCGGATCTCGGTCAGGCCCAGGTCATCCAGCGTTTTTAGTACCAGAAAGTCAATCTCCTCCTCGCTCAGGTGATTGAAGCAGAGGCGTGCCGCGTAGTAAAGATTTTCGTATACGGTTAAGTCCTCCATCAGCAAATCGTCCTGAGGAACAAATCCGATTACCCCCTCGACTCGCTGGGGTTCCTGGTGAATGTCGATTCCGTTGATCAGGACCTTGCCGCTCGTTGGTTTCTGCGAGCCGTTCAGGATGTTGAGCAGTGTTGACTTGCCGGCACCGCTGGCGCCCATGATAGCCACGAGCCGCCCCGATTCCTCCGCAAGGCTGATGTTGCGCAAGCCGAGTTTGCCGTTCTTGAATTGGTACGAGATCTGGCTCGCTTCAAAGCTGGTGCGTTTGCGGTCATCCCTCTTCAAGAACTGACCCATTACGTCTCCGAAGTATACAGGATCAGCCTGGTCCCATCGCAAGGCACTGCCGTTTGCCAAAACATTTATGGCGCCAGATCGTTGGGCTACACCATTCAGGTAAACGTCTGTCTTTCCAACATACTTGAAGAAATAGGTATCGGATGATTTCAGGTACAGGTTAGCAATAAATCCATCCAACTGCTGGCGAAACAAATGTTTGCCTGTGTCTCGTGTCTGCGAGTCAATCAGCAGAATATTTTCGTCACGGCAGTCTTCCGGGCTCTGTGCCGACACGTACCTTTTTATGAGGCCGATTTCTTCATGGGTGAGGCTCAGGTGCTCACCGATTACCTGTGCGAGCTTTTCTTCGCGTGGCGTAATAGCGCCATCGGCCATGATAATGTCAATCAATTGAAGCATAATCACCACTTTTTGGCGTGATGTCAACTGATTGTTGATTTCCGTACAGATTTGCCTGATGATCTCCGGCTCCTGATCGGCTGGCAACCGGTTATACTCCTGGGTCGATTTATCAAAAAGTTCGAGGTAAACGGGTATCCTCTTTTCGTTAAGCTGATCGAGCAAAAATTTTCTGATCGTTTCCCGTTCGGTTTGTGTTACCGAGTCCTCCTTAGCCACGAGGGCAAAGAGTCGTATGATGGCACGAAGAACAATTTCGCTCATGACAATTGAAAAATTTGGATGTGAAAGATACCTAAAAACAAAAAAAGGATTGGGTATGCCAATCCTTTTTTTTGAAAGATATTGATGAATTACTGAACGATGCTCTTGCGGATGCGCTCAACGATTGTGGTAATTTCAACCAGGTTTTTGTCTGAAAGCACCATGTTTGCTTTGTTGTTGCGGATCTGATCATCGATGTTCAAAGCGGTGTAGCTGGCCTGAAGGGCTTTAAAGTCGGCAAGTAATGAGGGGATCGGCTCATTTTGATCAACACTACTGAGCATCTTGACCACTTCATCAACTGACTTGCGCTGATCAAGGATGTTGCGCATCAAAGGAGTAAGAATCAGGTTGCGGCTGTCTTCGGGAAGGATGTCCTTCGGGTAGGTTTTCACAATGCCGGTAGCAATGTAAAGCCCCTCCGTGAAACTGCCAGTAAGTACCAGTGCAGATTGTTTGGCGCGGCTTCCGTCTTTAAGGTATTTATCCGATTTCTCCAGCGTCCGGTTTACAATATTCGCCAATGAGTCTTTGTTGGAGATATTCGACTCGAATCTCCTGAGCACTTCAGCATCAAAACTACCAACCAGACCCAGGTTGTCGGCCAGTTTGCGGGCAGAATTCAGGTAGTCAATGGCATCCTGAGTCTTGTCGTACGAACTCAGGTAGCCGATATCGGCCGCATATACACCCAGATTCAAGGCAGCCTTATCCGGCTGACTGGTGTACTGATCAGCCTTATTTTTATCATTAATCAGATTTCCGTTGAAATCGGCCCCGGCCGCCTGAAGCATGTAGGGGATTTCGGTAGGAGGGGGCAGTTGGTAGACCACCGTTTTTATTTCACTTTGCAGCGATTCCTGGGCTTCCGCGAACTCGTTTGAGCCGTCTTGCTTATTTTCTTTCGACCCGCAGGAAACGAGGGCCAGCAGGGAGGCTGCGAAGGTAAGAACAAGGAAAAAGCGAACTAATTTCATGGGTTTTGGTTTAAGCCTTCAAGTTTAGCACATTTTTTTAACCCCTGAAAGTTTGATTTTTTAAGCGTCTGCTAACGGGAGCCTGCCATTGGAGGGAAAAGGCCTACAACATCACCCCACTTCCGAAACAGATTGCCGGTTACCCTGATGTTTTGAAGAATGTGGCTGGTAAAAACTGCATCGAATTTAGAACCTTTTAGCCCGCCTCATCCCGCGATAGATGCCGCGCGCCAGGCGGGCGCTAAAAGATCGCATGGCCTCATTAAAGCATTGAGATTAAGTTAGAAGCCATCTCAAAAATAGTACTGTCGTCCCGGCCTCCGTGCCGGGATCCCCTTTTTGCCACACCGACTGGGATGCCGGAACCAGTCCGGCATGAACAGACTCCGTGATTGTGGATTTTTGAGATGGCTTCTAGTAAAATTGCGTCCTGTTAAGGGCCCATAGCTTATCCCGATCCGGCAGGATCGGGAGGTTAGAGCACCTGACTTCCAGCCCGATGTGTTGGACCTACGTGATCTACAGTGACAGTGTTGACCGGTTTTATATCGGTAGCACCAAGGAACGTGTCGAAGAGCGAATCTCGTGGCATAATTCCCAAACATTTGGTAGCAAGAGTTTCACCGCCCGAGCATCTGATTGGCAACTTTACTTTGCTATTGAAGGTGACACGATTTCGCTATGCCGGGCGATGGAGCGGCATCTCAAAAGAATGAAAAGCCGAGATTACCTCCAACGGCTAAAGATGGATGCCGCGCGCCAGCGGGCGCTAAAAGATCGC
>JBKCJM010000007.1:0-35891 GCA_046301755.1 Cyclobacteriaceae bacterium | reverse complement strand
ATATAGATTCGGATGCTCAAAACTGTTAATTGTTTCAGAAGTATTAGAGTAATCAACGCCAAAGTCAATCTTTCGAAGACTATGCGGCAAAATGGATGACAATCCAGCCAAATCCGCCTCTTCCAAAAGGTTTTTTCCTTCGAATAACGAAATCTGAATACCTGGCTCAGACACAACTGGGTTTCCATGTCGTTCGCAATGGCTACAAGTACAGGCGTCCAAAGGGTTGTTGGGTACGCCATCGCAGCAAACGTATGTCGTTCTGACTTGGGTTATCCTGCGCGAGCCTGATATTGAAAAATTGCTGGCACCACGGTTCCGAAGTTGTGCCATGGACTCAATTAAATTGACTGACAAATAACCGTCTAATGCACTATTTTCAATCAAAATAACACTCGCGAGCCGCAATTGGGGAACCGGGTATGTCTTGTGCTCGACACTTGAAGTTGTTGTAGTGTAATCGAAAGGCTTGAATTCGCAATTCGCGTCAGCATCGTGAACTTTTGACGTATTTGAAGAAGAGTAAGTACTTGGAAGAAATCCGAGATCCGACTTCTTCTGCAAGTCAAAAGCAACTGCAGAACTCTTGCCGTCAATTCTAGAACCTTTTACAAATAGTGCTGTATGAGTCCGGGTTCTAATCTGGTCTAAGAAGAACACCTCGCGTTTCCCTGAAGAATAATTCTCGAACTTGTTGTCCAAATCCTTTTGATATCCAATTTCGGGGTTTCGCCAAGCATAATTCTCAGTCCACTTCCCATAATCAAACCGGACCCAATAGCCCCAATCATTCAAATCCAGCATTTGATTCGGTCCATTATTTTGACCTCCCCTATCAACGAAATCAGGGCCGGTAATGGCTGTAAGAAGCCATGTATAAGCATATTTACCTCGCTTTTTAAACTCGTTAAAATAGTTGCCACGCTCTTTATTCTCAGAGTACTGATATTCATCATAAGCGTACACCGGCAAGTTGAAATGGTAAGTCACCCCAGACTCATTAATTATTCGAAATCCTCCAATTTGGTTACTAGGGTCGTCCGATCGATCAAATCCAGAAGCAACACATTGCAAAACACCCGACACTCCGGCTAACATATCCTGATTTGTATACCACTCAACTCCCCTTGAACCAAATAACGATCCACCGCTCACTCCATCGACCCCGCTCTCGCCAGAGACGACACTACCTACACTTACAGCGAGTGGCGCAACGCCTGAATTCCAAGAGCTACCAACGCTCAAATAGCGATTTGAGAAATCTCCGACAAAACGAAACTGAAGTTTTCCGGTTCGATACTCCGCTGGTTGATAAGCATATTGTTTTAATTCATACGGCTGATCATGCATTTTTCTGTTCTGCCGAAATGCGAGGTTTTGAAAAGAATAAGGTCGCATGTTGCCCGACAAACCCTGCGCACTAACATTATAATCGTCAAAATTGAAGAAACTTGCACCGAGACCCTTGTTCGGGTCTGAGACGGATGAAGAACTTGGCATCGTGTAGAAGTCAAAAGCTTTCCTGTCAAAATTTGAAAGCCCCGACTGTGGATAATATAAAGAACCTGAAATTGTAACTGCCTCAGTTTCATCCATCCAATACCTGATGTGAGAATAACCAAAAGAAATAGAGAGTAAACCTGGGACAATTGGAATATCTGCCGCTCCGGACGTTTCAGACGTAGATATCTTGCCAGACTTACTATTATTAACTCCTTGGAGCGCTGAACCGAATTCGCCCCCGAGTCGTGCCCCCCCATTTGTTGATATTGTCGCTCCTAGTAATGACTCACCTCCCAAATTGATGCCAACACCGGCATACACACCGGCACTGCTGGAAGCGCCAACACTCAAACCCAAACCCGCAGCAGATTGCTCTGTCCTGCGAAGTCCCAAGGAAAGTCCAGCGCTGACATACGGGCCTTCATAGGGATTTACACCAACAGTAAGGCCTGCACCAGCACTTACTCCTTGGCCGGTTTTTTGATAACCTAAACCTAAACTGACATATCCTCCAACACCAACCCCCTTGTAAGTATCCTGCGACACCTGAAGGCCAGCTGAAACACTAGCCAATCCTCTAATGCCAACGGTAACACCAATAGAGTACGAACTTGTTTCACCACCCGACCAATACAGTCTATCGTAGGAATCCACATTCTGAAAATCGTCTGGGAAGCCAACAACACTTCGGGTGATTGAGCCCGGATTTAACGTCCATCCCAGCCCTACCCAACTAGCCTCTTCACCAGGCATTATTCCTGCGTGGTAAGACAAAGACATGGGATAACTTCCTGCTGGACCCGGCACTTCTAGTAGCGGTATATTATAGGTGAAATCCCCAGTTGCCAGGTTAACAAGATCGGTAGTGTCAACGGGCTCAAAGCTACTCGTCTCAGGCGAAGTAGGGCCTGCCGTGAGTGCAAAGGCTGCGGTGGGATACAGCATATCCGCCAGCATGATCAGTAGAAAAAAGATAGCAGTAAGTCTTCGGGGTAAGTTGCGGGTGCGCATGCTCAGGGAATTAATCGATCAATAGTTTAGGGCAGTTAACAAGATCATCGGTTGCAAAGCGGAATACCTGATTGCCGGTTTGCAAGCCGAATTCGTTCATGTGTATCTGGATAAAATCAGCCTCGGGTGAAATTTTGGATGCATCGAATACCATCAGCAAATTTGTGCTGGAGGCAAAGCCAAACGTGCGATCCATCGCATAGTCCAGCAATTCGGTAGTATCGCCCGCGGGCGAAGTCAAGCGAACATACTCGCCCAGCCGAAACGAGAGTGTTTGCAGCAGATCACTATAGCGACCATAGTCTCCGGTCATATGCAGGGCCTCCCGGTCTTTTACAGAAAACCCAATAGTGAAATAGTACTTGTTCGCATACTTCTTGCGCAGCGAATCCACCACCGTTTGGGTGAGCCGGCCGCCTGCCTCCTGCCATACCAGCAAATCCGATGGGCGGTACCGCACCGTGACCTTAACTTCACCCATCACTTCTTCTTTTGTTAAACCGTGTTCCGGGTCGGCCAGGTACTGCACGAGTTCTTCGTGCGGAAGTTCGCCTGGTGTGCATGACACTACCGTCCAACAAATAATCACCGGCCAGAACTTCATTTTCCTACGTATTGCTCGTTGAGTCCTTCGAGGATTTCCTCCGTCAAATCGAGTGCTTCGTTGGCGTATGCGATATTTCCGAAATCAGTTGTGGCCAAAATCAGCCGGTATCCCTTGTCCTTTCCATACCGGGTAATGTAGGCGTTCACCTGACTTAGCACATTGGCCGTCATCTGCCGGTCTTCCTCCTGCGCTTTGAGGTTCATCGCCTGCTGATACTCTTCGAGCTGCTGCTGCTTCGTTCGGATCAGTTCCTGGCTGAGTTTGCGCTCACGATCGGTCATGCGCGCGGCTCCTTTTTCATACTCCATGATTTGATCCTTCACCTCACTAACGAGTGTATCAATGTTTGCCTTCCAAACGGCAGTTTTTTGTTCATACTCCTGGCGGGCTTTCTGCATGCCCTTATAGCCGTTCACCAGTTTGTTGGAATCAACGTAGGCAATCTGAGAGGAACTTTGGGAAAAGTAATAGCTGATGAAAAGACAGAGAATGAGCAAATTGACGAATGAAACAATGAGTGTCAGGCGGGGCATAGCAGATAAATAGGTTTTGGTGGACTAAAAATAGAATGACGCCAACCTGAAAATTTGGAATTATTGCATCAAAACTTACATCACACGTGATCGGGAGTTTTTGCCAGAAAACGAGGTCGGGCTCGAAACCATGTCACGGGTGCGTCCGGTTCATATCGATTTCTGGAACAACCAGTTAACTCGCTTTTGCTAAATAAACCCAACCTGCTAATTTGTTGGGGCGATACCCTCATTAATGAGGGGTGCTGAAGAATGGTGCAAAAGAGAAAACTGTTGATTTGTGAGGATCACACGCTGATGAGGCGTGGTTTATTACGTTTACTTACCACGCTTATACCCCCACAAACCGTGTTTCTTGAAGCTGAAAACGGTTGGGTAGCGCTTGATCTGTTACATCGACACCCGGATACTGACCTAATTCTGTTGGATATCCAAATGGAAGGTCTGAATGGATTTGATACTCTCCGTGAAATCCGGAAGCGGGCGTTAACCGTACCGGTGATTATCCTGACCCAATTTGAGGAGAAAGCCCTGGCGGACAATTTGCGCAGATATGGCATCAGCGCATTCCTGCCGAAGAACACCGAACCTTTGGAATTAAAGGCGGCCATCGAAGTTGCCCTGGCCGGGAGCATCTATTACAACGACTTGCTTACCAAAGAGAACCCAGGCACACCGCCACGAAGTCTGTTGTTCTCGCCTCGGGAAATGGAGATCATCCGGCTTTTGGCTGCCGGGTATACCAGTATTGATATTGCCAAACAGATTGGCATTTCCGTTACTACCGTGAACGACCATCGGAGAACCATACTTGAAAAGACCAAAACGAAAAACGTGGCCGAACTGATCGGCCTGGCTGGGAAAACCGGATTGCTTTGACGCAAAGCACAGGCGATTGCTCTCACGCCATACGAGAAACGCACCGCGATTATGACTGGGAAACTTAATCGAGAAGGCCGGGAGTGGTCAAGTTGTCCAAAAAAACTAAAGGCAACCCAAAGGTTGCCTTGTAGCCCGTAGGGGATTTTATTACCGATCCCAGAAACACCTCTAAGCACCCAGAAAGCCCTTTTTTGGCGCGATTTGAGGGGTGCGCTACCTTCGAAAACCTCAGCGTACCTGTAAACACTTGACCTATTCTGCTACCTATGGCAACCTTGTCACTCGTTATCAAAGGCGGATTCAGGAACCCCAAAACCAACAGCAAAGGGGAAGCCCTCCTGTTCTGGCGGTATGTTCACCAGGAGCGCTCGCTGCTGGTTTCAACCAAAGTGAAAATTCCGGTTAACCATATTAACTGGGTGACCGGCTCAAATGACCGGAAGAATATTGACCGGTTTTTACCGATAAAGAAGTCTTTTCCCGGCCATACGACAAAAAATCAGATCGTAAAGAAACTCGGAGAAACTCTGGCTAAGGCGATTGACGAAGGGGTCCTGAGCGGAGAGCCTCCTTCTGTCGAAAATCTGAGTGCTCAGATCAAAAACAGCAGCCTAAGCAAATCCCGTTGCGACTTTTTTGGTTTTATGCTCGAATGTGCGGAAAAACTATTCAACGAGAATAAAATCAGGCGGGCCGACAAATACAAGGTTGTCGTGGGCAAGCTAAGAGAGTATACGCAAACCAAGACGCTGCCAATGCGAAAGCTTACGGTAGAATTCTTTGAAGATTATCGGACCTTTTGCCGAAAGACCTATGAAAACTCCGACAACACTATCTTTTCAGACTTTAGAGTGGCCAAGGCAGCTATTCGCAAGGCTGTAAAAAAGGGATTGATGCAAACCGATCAAAATCCGTTTACCAAAATCGAGATTCCTAAAGTTAAGGTAAAACGACCGTTGCTTTCCATTGCCCAAATTCAATCGCTGGCCCGGTACCGACTTACATTACCAGCGGGTCCGGCCCGAAATGCACTGAATTGTTTTTTGTTTGCATTTTACAATGCCGGGATGCGCATTGGCGATGTGCTTTTGTTAAAATGGGCCAGCACAGCTGATAACCGGCTCGTGTATCAAATGCAAAAAACATCTGAAACAAATGACCAGGTGTCACTCGTACTTACGCAAGAATCTTTGGCCATTCTCCAGGAATACAGGCCCCTATCAGCAATGCCAGATAACTTTGTTTTTCCCTATCTGGCGCATTTAAACTCGAGCTTAAAAGGTGTTAACTCCGCCAACCTGACCCGACTGCCGGCCGACCAGCTGAAAAATGTGCTTCGGGAAATCTCCAGCAAGAATGCAGCGATCAATGCTCAACTGAAAAGCACTTCAGTGGCTATGGAACTTGGGGTCCACATCACCACCCATACCGCGCGGCATTCCTACAGTAACATCAGCAGGGAAATCGGACTGGCCGATACCGATATATCGGAACTCCTCAACCATGCCACCGTGGCCACAACCCGCGAAGCCTATTTGCAAAATCGGAATATTAAGAAATACGATGCCCTGCATCAGCAGGTGCTTGCCTCAGTAGCCCAAGCTTAGACCGCTCGATCTGATCAAGATTTCTCAGCTGCCACTCCACAATCTTCCGCAATTCACAGCGAAGATTGCCGCTCAAATTCAACCCTGAGCCAGCCAATTTGCAAGCATGAGAACTACGCGTGGAATGCGGTGGACCTTTGGGTAAACCAAAAACCTAAAACGCTTTCGAGCGACTAATTTGCAGGGTTCTTCACGGGCTTCAACTTATACTGCAACCCCACCCGCAGCACCAGAAACTCCGGAAAGCCATCCGTAAGCTGACGGTCAAAATTGTAAAGCATCTGCACATTGCCAGTGAATTGCCGACTGATGTTAAAGGTGGTCTGCACGCCCGTGAGCCACGTCCATTTCCACTCGCGTACCACATTGCCCTCGGCACCAACCTTGCCCGGCTGCGGTATGCTGTTGGCATCGGTCTCCAGCCGCCAGCGCACACCTTTCAGGGCCTTGACGATGGCAAACGCATTCACGCCCCACTGCGGTTGCTGCTGATGGAACTGCCAGGGGTCTTTCTCCAGCCGCACGCGGTACATCAGCCCCAGCCCCGCCTCCAGCCGACCGGTAATGTGGTAGGAAGCATTCGGAAAGAAATCCACGTTGAGTGTATCGCTGGTGTTGGCGATGCCGGCACTGATCCCCACCCGAAAGCGCTCACGAAAAGGTTGACCTTTCAACCCGTTGCGCGGACGGTTCGGATGTTTGGGTAGCTTATCCAGGCTCTCCAGCGAACTGAACTTGCGCTTATACGTGCTCATTTTGTCCATGGCCTGCTGCAACACTTCCTGCTTTCCCGCAAAGTGGTCTACAGCTTGTTGCTGTATTTGCTCAACGGCTTCCTGCTTCATGGCATCCGGGTTGTTCATTTTCTCGGCCAGTTCCAGCGCCTGGTTTTCCTGCATCAGCTTTTGGCCATCGGTCATTTCCTTGGTGGCGGCCTGCACGGCATCCAGTTGTGTTACGGCTTGTTCGGCCGCTTTCGCGGGATCGTTCAGGGCCGCCCTCACCTCTCCTGCTTTTCCGGTGATCTCGGGTAGTGCGCCTGTTTGTTTTAGTTGATCGGTCCAATGCGATAACGAAGTTGTGGATGGAATGGCCAGATCGCCTCCCAGTTGTTGCAGATCGGGTGAAAGGTTGAGATTCGTAAAATCGCTTGTGTTGAGTGCGGGGAGTTCAGGCAAATTTATTTGACCCGCTACATGCGTATTGGGTACCGACACACCACCCGCTGAAGGCACTCCGGGCAGGTTGAGTGAGGGTACTTTTAACCCGGCCGAATCCAGTTTGCTTTGCCATTTGCTGTAGCGGGCCGTGAGCCGCTTCTGCAGCACCATTCGCTGACTGTCGATTTCACTGAGTAGTTGCTTCTGTTTTAATTCCAAACTATCCAGCTTCCGCTGAACAACACGGGCCTTGCGCTTGCGGCCGCGCAGACTATCCAGCGTGCTTCTTAGTTGGTGCTCCCGGTTGCCGATTTGCGATTTCACCCGGTGTTGCAGGCTATCTGCCCAGCCTGTGACATTCAGCGAATCACCCAGGTGCTGCACACGGCCTAGCGTTCGCAGGCTATCCAGTTTGCCCTGCCAGCGAAGTTCAATTGAATCTGCCGCGGCCGGCTGCTCACCCGGGTTTGGGAAAAACCCCTGCCCCTGCACTTCCTGAAACAGGCAAATACACGCGAAAAAGGCTAGGGAAAAAGAGCACTTCATGACCTTTCAAGATAAGAAATTGGAGCGTAAATATTCTTACCCAAAAGCCAAGTTGGTTGCCGATTTAGAAGTTGTCTTTAAGGGTTGCGGGTCAGGCGACCCGCCACAACAACGGCCTTTTCTATATTTAACTAAAATAATTTTATAATTAGGTACCACAAAACAAGTGGGAATAGTAGAGCTAAGGTGACTAAGATTCCTTTCAAAAAGGAATGGCTCTCATACCTCCACCGCTCTCGCAAAGACCAGTACTTCTTTCGGTAACGGAAATAATTAAAGACAAGCAGGCAAAGGGTAATCCCAAGACCAAGTTTACTATAGCCCCCTTTACCTAAAGAATCATAAAGCGAATCAGAAGTCCCTGTTAACTTAAGAGTGATCTGTACTATGTCGCCAACTAAAATTCCTTGACTCAACGATAAAAAGCCAGTAGCAGTAAAACCCTCACTATCCCTCCACTTATAATAAACTTTGGCAATTCTAAGCCAGATGTAATCAAAAAGAATCATTGGTTATACTATTTACCGATTTTGTCAATTCCATTTGCTATTCTGTCTGTAACAGATGTTCCTGTTGTGATGCCAACTAAGAGATCTATACCATTGTAGGCAAGTACACCCCACCCAACTGGAGTAAATGCTAATCCTACTTGGAGAACACCCGCACCAATCTTAAACCAGTCGCCATTTGATATATTTCCATCCTGTGCCGCATCATATGCTGTCATTGAAGTTGTTACAATCCCCCCAACAACACCTAGAGGCTTAAAGAACTTTTCAGCTCTCACAACATTTCGGAGCTCACGGAAAGTCCTAGCACTATACTTGACAGAACTTCCCACACCATCAGCCCAGAATAAAGCTGTGCTTGTTACAGTCGTTGCTGAACTGAAATCTGTAGAATTCTGAGAACCCGCAAATCCGCTCCAAAATTGATTCCATCCGTTTGGCCCACTTCCCTGTGTCTGTTGATATGGGGTATTCACTACAAACCTGTTTTTCCCGACATTAGCGCCTGATGCACTAAATGACGTGACAAAATGGTCTTGCATTTCTATAGTGCCATACTTGCTGCTGACAATTGCCGGGGTTACGTAAGTGACGTATGCGTCACCGTTAATCATATCGGTTTTTGCGTTATATCCCATTGCTTGGAACAGTCGACCAACATCCTCCTGAGTTGGTGCTGAACCATGCGCTGCAGCATACTCAGCAACACTCATCTTACCACTCCTCACATCCCGCGCATCGGCTAACATCTGGCCATACCGTGTCAGCGGCACCCCTGCAAACGTACCCGTCTGCCAACTGCTGAAGCTACCACGCCCGGTTGCGGCTCCTAAAAACCCGTACGCCCCCTGTACCTCCTGCCGCCAGGCCTGACCATCGTGGTATACGGCCGTGCCGGTGTAAAGTATCTTATCATCGTACGTGAAGCCTGTGTGGTACTGGTTATACGTGGCGCTGTAATTCACCGTTACCGGGTCTGCCCCGTTTACGTCCGTAAACGTAACCGGGTCATTAAAGCTGTAATTATAAGGCGTTAAGCTGCTGTACTTGCTGGCCATGGGGTCTACCCCGTTCATTCTACCCAGCAATGGATCATAATTTCTAAAGTCAAGGTCGTAGAGTTGCGTGGTGGTGTTCAATTCCGTGCCTCCGTTAGCCAGAAAATTATTGCCCGTCACTTGTTCGCGCGTCCAGCTGTTGCCTGTGGTGTGCTGAAAGGCATAGTACTCGTTGTATTGAATGATATTGTTCCTTGTGTGGGTCACCTTTACATCATCAAAATTCACCAGTGTGGTGCCGGCATTCTCGTAGCTGAGGTAAACAAAAACAAAGCCAGGCTCCTTAATCTGCGGGGCGTTTACCGTAATCTTCTGCTTCGCAAAGTTCGCACTGGTAGGTACGGCCGTCCAGCCCATGTTGATTACTTTATACTGTTGATCAAAGATAATGTAATTCAGGTAAGCGCTGGGCCGGTTACTTCCCTGATTGCCGCTCATGCCAAACGTGCTGATGGCGTTGTTCACTCCGTTAAAAATACTGCCGCTCTCCCCGCCTCCCCCGCTCACGCCTCCAAACGCAGAAGCCACCGCGGTTATCCAAGGGGTAATGCCCTGGCTGCTGCTGTACGTTCCGCCTTCATAATAACACCATACTTCGGCTGCCACCGTTTCGCCCGGGTATACTCGTATGCTCCGCGTGGCGGCAACGGGGTAGTTCTGGTTGAGGCGGATCACTTTGTTGCCGCCCGGTGTATTGTTGGCGGCCACAAACGTGGCCCAGTGAGGGCTGGTGGTGGGCACTCTCCCAAAAACCATAGCATCACCCCCCGGGTTTTCAAATGTGGCCGTTTGGCTAACCGGAGCAGGTGTTACGCTGCTGAAAATCAATCGGGTGTTGCCCTGGTGGTCGGCTATGGCGTACTGGTACTCAAAGTTGGCGCCATTCCTTACCACCCGGCCCTCGGGGCTGCTGAAGAAACTTAAGGCTGGTGCTGCGCCTTCATATACAAATCCGCCTGAGTAGTTGGTGGTGGTCTGCAAGGTGGTGCCCTGGTACGTACGCACGGTTAGTTTGGTACCCGCGGCATCGTAGGTGTACTCTACCTTTCGCCCGCTGCTGTAGTTGATGGTCTGTGGCTTGCCCAGAAAATTGTATACTATACTGCTGATGCCTTTGTTCTGGTCGGCCGTCAGGCTGCCGTCTACATTGTAGCTATACTCGGTCGTGGTATTCACTCCGTTCAGAAATCCCGTTTGCCCTACGGTGCCGCCAATGGCATCTTCAACTTTAACCATTACGTTGGTGTTCTGGCTGCCGGTGCCCGCATTGGCATATGTGTACGTAAGCTGGTCAATGGTTTGTGCCGTGCTGGTGATGTTAAACCCGCCCGAGGCGCTGATGCCGCGGTTGTTCTGGTTACGCACCAGGGTTAGCATGTTACCGTTGGCATCGTAGGTCATAGTTTCATTAAGCGTATTAAGCTGTTTGGTCCAGCCGTTGGCGTTATCCTGGGCGGCAAAGGCGGCACTGGTCAGCCGGTCACTCCTGTCGTAGGTGTACTTAAACGAACGTGTGCCATTGGTGCTTTCCAGGGTGGCCGCCCCGGCATGGGCCGCCTTGTACCGCACGGCACTGATGTTGCCGTTGTAGTAAGCCGTGTTGCCCAGCCCGCTCACCGTGGTGTTGTAGTTCAACTCTAATCCGAAGTAATCATTGGTGTCATCATTCAAATTGGCATCACTGACCAATTGAGCATTGTTAATTGAACTCAGCCAGCCGCGGATGTTGTAGCGGTAGTCTACACTCTGCAAGAAACTACTGCCACCGGTGTTATGCAGTTTTTTGTCTACCAACTGACCGAGAGCGTTGTATTCATATTGGGCCAGTTGCTGATCGGTGCCGCCATTTATTTTGCGGAAGGTTTTGAGCACCCGGCCGGCATGGTCAAATTCGTTGCGGTCCTCCAGGTGAACTACCGTAGTGGCGTTTTGGTAATGACTGGTCCTGGAGCGCAGGGCTCGAACAAAATCGTATATGATAGTCGATTTATCCAGTGTTGCGGCTGTAAAAGCCGTATGTAAATGATTATTGGTCTGTGTCTGTATGGGCCTGTCGTAGTTGTCGTAAAACACCGCACTGGTTATCCAGTAGCCCGTGGTGTTTCCATTGGCATCGAGCACATTGCGCTTGCTGCCGGTGGGCAATCCGCGTGTGGATGTCGAACGGGCAGCCGGCTGCCCGCTGAAGTGGGCGTTGTCGTAGGTAAAGTCATCACCTCCGGTGCGGTCGAAGTTGTAGTGGTCATAGTAGTTCACGCTTAATACGGCATTGGCTGCCGTGCCGGTGGTGGGCCAGGCCTGATTGGTGTAGCCGTGCACGGCTGTGCCTTCAGCTTCAAACCAGGGTGTGGTGTTGTAGTTCAAACCATCCACCAACGCCTGCACCGTGGCCCGGGTGGTTTGGGCGCTGTTGTTATACAAGCCCGTGTACACCACGCGCCCAAAGCGATCGTACTTCATGAAAAGCCATTGGTTGTTGCTCCGCAGGTTTCCATCTTGTGTGAGCAGTACGCGGTCATAGTCATCGTATATGATGAACTGGGGCGCAGAGCCTGGCACTTTCTTTTCTACCAGCCGCCCACGCGCGTCATAGGTGTAGGTGTAAATCAGTTCAGCCAGGTTGGCGACTTTCACATCGGTGCCTGCGCCTAACGTTTGCACAGCCTTTGGCGGCACTTCGTATTTCAAACGACCAAACTCATCAAAAATGTAATAGGTCTCCAGCCAGGAGCTAACGCCCACTTCCACTTGTTTCAAAACCGTTTGCCCCAATGAATTGGTGTAGGTGCGCACGCGGTTATTGTTTTCGTCCGTGGTGATGCTCACCGCCACCGAGTTATTGGGATAGTCACCCGTAGAGGTGCCGTCAGGCTTCCAATACCGCACACGATAGGTGATGCCATCGTTCCAGGTAGCTGTCTGTCGTGTAGTATGTGCCGCACTTGGCTGCCAGTCGGCTCCCGGTGCGCCTTGCTCCAGCACAGCTGCATCGGGTGTGTTGCGGTAAAGCGTTCGAGCAAAGGGGTGCTGGCTTTGCGCTACTTTCGCGGTGCTCTGGTAAAACTGGTACTGCTCACTGCTTACATACGTGTTAGCAGTGCCGCGAATGGCGTTTGCCCGAACAAGGCCATCGCTGGTGGCCGAGACGTATGGCAGATAAGTGGTATCCAGCATGCCAAGGCGCCCATGCCCTACCGGGGCCACAACATCTTTTACACCAGGTGCCTGCCCAATGGCAATGGTTTGGAAAGTCCGGCCCAGGCCGTCCATGTAGGCAATCGTCTGCGACACTTCGTGCGTCTGAAAAACCATAGAGCCCCCGGGCGTCACTCCTTCTTTCAAAAAGCGGGTTTGGCTTATTCCATTTACCTGCCTGATGTGCGAACTCAATGCAGAGCGCACAAAGAAGACTGCGTTGAGCTGCGTGCCGGTGTGAACCCGGTAAACCCCGGTTTCGGCAGCCGCATAAGTCTGCTGAGTTGCGCCACTCAACAGTACGCCATTGCGGTACCACTGGTAGCTGGCGGCCGAGGGCGCTGTGAGCGGGGTTGTTTGCCCCAACACAAAAGACTTTTTCTCAATCCTGACTACGGTTGAGTATGCCGAGGAGCATATGGCATTCTTAACTTCAGCACGATACTGCGCCCACGTGTAGGGTGGATCAAAAAAATTCAAACTGGTGGTAGCGTTGGCAAGGGCTGCCCAACCGGTGCCGGTGTTAATCTCCCATCGCACAACGCTGCCCGTGTGGCCGCTCAGTTGCAACGTGGCCGCCACATCATCCAGGTCCTCGTTTATCGCGTTCAACGTGCCTCCTACTGATACCGGGTGAACGGTGGCCGTTACCGGAAAGCGGAAACCCTCAGCCCCGGTAGCGGCCACATGTGCACAGGCGAAATAGGTTGTAGTAGCTGAAATAGAAGGTGTTGTAAAACTTAACCCTGTGGCGAGTGGCGTACCACCGGATGCAGCGGCATACCAGCGGATGCTGTTGCTGGCTGCGCTGCCGTTTAGCACTACCGTGCCCGGGCCGCAACGGGCCCCGGCAGTAAGAACGGGGTTTGCGGGTAACGCGGGCACGGTTAATTCACCGGAGCTCCAGCACCCGGTGGCAACATCAAATGTCCGAAGTGAGTAGGGCTGCTGGGCCAGTGAAGTAGCCGTAACCGAAGCCAGCGAGTTAGCTGTACTTGTGCCTCCGGGGCTGCTCTGCCAATACCAGACTACACCCCAGGGAGGGCTGGCCGTTCGGGTGGTGGTTACCTGGGTGGTGGTGCTGGCAAAAGTAAAACCGGTAACCGGTGCGGTTGGCGAACATGGGGCTACACTCACGGAGAGCTCACCCAAAGTGGTGCCGCCATCATTGAAAGCTAATGTCTGATTTCCTTCAGTGGTCCAAGTTATGCGGCAATAGTAGGTAGAGCCTGATTGCCACTGGCCAGTCACATTTCCACCAGTCACCGACCAATTCGGGTTGGTGATCATGTAGTCATCAAAGTAAGAATACTCATGGGTGGAGTTCATCGCCACCGAAGTAGGTCCGGTCTGCCCAACGGCCACCATGGCTAGCTGAACAAAAAAAACAATGGATAGAAAATGTCTCATAGTAAGCTCAATTGGCCGGTTGAACTGCAGTTACCAGGAATTTTTGCCGGATGGCATTTGGTCCGGACTCAGAAAAATCAAGTGTAATGGAGAGTTGGCCGTTAGCCCGTTCAAAAACAACAAAGCCACGGTCTTGGCCACGAGTTACCACCACTTGCCTGCGGCCATTCTGCGAAACATCACTCCACACAGACGACTCGCTGACGATCGTAAAGACAGTTTCGCGGGTACCATTTTTTTGTACCCAGCGAATCTCCCGAGGCCCGGAGATAAAATGACAGACATACGAAATGGCCTCCTGCGTTCGCAGATTAATTGATTCATTGATCTGCCAGCGAAGCGCTGTTTTGGAGTCTTGCGAAAAGCCCGGTAGCCCCGATGCGAGAACGATGATAAAAAGCGTGAGAACTCTAAACGTTGACATAATATCTTTATTGACAGTTACCGTTGTTTGTAAATGCGACTTCGCGATAGCTCTTGAGATCACCGATGCAAATACTATTTGGTGTGTTGAGAATTCGGGCCATGTAATTTGTAGAGGCGGCAAGCGGCACACTAATTATTGTGAGGCCATTGCCGGCAATTGGTTGCCCCAAGTGGTTGGTCAAAGCCACAGACTCATAAATCTGAAGCCCGCTGTTGAAGACTATTTTAAACCACGCTACATATGTCTGGCTTCCGGCTGCTCCAAGGCCCTCCAGGCGTAACTCAACAGGCAGGTTTGTCGAGTTGCAATCGAAGATCATGTTGTTGGCCAACTGCCCATTGTTATCGTAAGCATTCAAAACCAGATTAGCACCCACGCAAAAGCTATCAGTCATGCTCACGCTTTCACCGGTCGTCCCATCGGTGAGTGTCAATTTTACCCGGTGCTCCCCCAACATATTAAACGTGTGTATAAAAGAAGAACCGGTTGCACTGGTCTGCACCTGCCCGTCAACCTCCCACACGTAAGAAAGCGAAGTGCCACAAGTTGTAGGGGCCGTAAACGTAACGGGGCTGGATACCAGGACATCCGCCATCGAACGATTGAAATTTGCCTTGAGAATACACGGGGGTAAATCCACGCGGTTGAGGTAGTCGGTTTGTGCTACCAGGTTTCGGTTGCGGTCATACGTTCGCGTTACCCGCTTGGCATTATCATACTCCTGCCGGGTGGAGTGACCACGGTCATCCGTTGCGAAGGTGGCACCCGTTAAAGGCTTACTCTGCTGGAAGCTAATCCTGGCATCGCGATGGATCAGCACAACATCATCCAATTGCACGGGCTCAATGGCTGTCGCATTAGTCGCCACTTCCAGTGTAAAAGGCCCGGTGATGGTGCTCAGGTTGAGAAGTGTTTCATAGTACACCCATTTAGTGGCGGCCGCAATTGCCACCGGGGTATTAACCGTAGTAGCCCCTTGCTTTATAGTTACTGTAATCGTCTTAGCTGTCGTTGAGAATGCCCATACACTGAATCGATACGTATCGGAGGCCTTCTGAATAAGTGCAGTTGATGAACTGGCAATTTTGGCGGTGGCATTGGTAAACTGAATTGCCTTGTCCCCGGTCCAGCCCGGAGGATAAGTGATCCCGGTCCCGGTTGCCGTCATTCCAAAACTGGTAGGCAGTTCAAAACCCTCGTAAACCGCCTGCTGAGCGCGGCTAAAAGCAAGCGTGGCTACCGGAAACGATGGACCTGTGGCGTAATGGTAGCCTACTGTATTTCGTTTGTTATCCTGCTCGGTCAACAACCGGCATTCGGAATCATACTCGCGGAAGATTTTCAACGTGCGATATGCGGGGGCAGCGGTAAACGCTTGTCCAGTCAAAAAGGCCTCGGTAAATGCAGCTCCCGGGGGAAGCGCACGCACCTGATAGGGCAGCACGCGGTTGTTTCCAAAATCGCGATAAATCGTAAGGTTGGCCGCAATCGAAGGCAGGGCAACTCCGGGCAATGTCACCTTCGAAATTTGCTCTACCGGCTGCGCTCCAAGGTTGAGTTCATTTAGTTTTTTGAGTGCAACTGCCATGGTATCCGTTGCAGCCGGGCTGGTAACGTTGAAGTCGCTGGCATACTTGGTTTTATTCTCCGTCTGCGTACCATCCGGTAACACCACGGTCGTCACTAACGGAAGAAGATTCGAGTTGAACGAATAATTGGTTGTAGTCTGCAACCATTGGGTGGGGCTTTCCAGGCTTGATTCTCTCGTGACTTGTGAGGCAACCGTCTGTGTTCGACCCGTCAAAATCTCATACACCCCGTAATAGTAGTAGTCGGTACCAATCTTTTCATAGCGAAGTGCTTTAATTGCAAGAGGGTTTCTGGTGAGTTCAACTGGTGTGAAAAGGGTCTCGCGTATCAGCGTATTGTTTTCCGAATACTGGCTCTGTCGGGTAAGGAAGCCCCGCTTGAAACTGTAGTTTGTTGACGGAGCAAACGGAAATATATAATGTCCGTTGCGCCACTGGCCTACCAACTGACACGGCTGGCCCGTTGCCGGCTGCTTACGCGCGATCCTGCTTTTGGTTGCCGTCCACAGACCGTTGGATGTTTGTGGAAAAACTCCGGGGATATCAAACTCATACTCTGTTCGTCCCTGTCCGGGCACTTTTTCAATCACCCGCGAGTACAGGATTTCTGCATCTTCGCCTAGCTGGTGGATCGATTTATGTAGACCGGTATGGGTCAGGAAACCCAAAGCAATCGGTGCCAGCAATACACCACTTGTTTGGTTGTTGGCAAGCTTATATTCATACTCCTTCACAATCGCCCGGTAGCTGTTGGCGGTGGTCATTGGCCTTCCAAAGGCCACATCGCCTCCGTGGGATGTTATTTTCTTAACACGAACTCCACCACCCAGCAGCTCTTCATTTGTTGCAACATCCCAGTAGCGGTTAGGCTCATATTCCATTTCAACATAACCGCCTGAGGGCAAGACTATTTTTTTCAAGGCACCTGACACATTGTGGGTTCCGTTTACGCCTCGATCCGACCCGTCCAAAAACAGAGTTGCGGTCTGGCCGGTAATGGGTGTTACCCGTACTCTCCGACTGTCTGGCTCGTTTGCGTAAAAGTATAATTTGGGGTTGTTGCCATTGTTGGCCACTCCGTTGTAATAGCCAAAGAAATCCATACTCCAGTTTCGCTCCCACACCTGGGTAGGTAATGAATGATAACTGAACTCATAGACGGCCGCGGGCACCGAAGTGCCGGAGTAGAAAATCTTTTGAAGTTGGGAACGACTTATGTTACCACCACTGAACGATGAATACACCAGATCAACCGAATTCTGGTCGTTCGTGGCACTTTCGGTCATGGTAACTTTAGACAACAAATCGTTTTGCCATTCGAAACTGGCGGTGTAGGTCTTAAGCGAAACTGAATTGAGCCGCAGCGAGCGAAACGTGTCGTTGATATAACCTAAGGAGTCAGAGTCAAGATAATGACGCCCGTTCGAAACCGGCAAGTTGTTATAGAAGAAGTTAGCAACCGTTCCGGTAAGCTGCGATGTGATGTTCCTCAGATGCCAAACGGTAGTATAGGTAATGGTCTTGTTATAGTAATACCGCATGTCCGTGTTCAATATCCCGATGCTTCCACCGGAAGTACGGTCTGCCGTGGCAAGGACATCGAACGTATAAATGAGTCCATTGCCGCCATTTACTACGAATGATCCTGTTGTAAACTGTATCGTAATGTTCTGAGGTTGCAACAGACGGGGAGTACCGTCCGGACCGAACACAAATTGTGCCGACAGTCCGGGCGCGTTGATGTAGAACATATCGGGCTCCGTGTCATTCATCAGGGCACCCACAAGATTTTGGAGCGAGTTAAAGTCGGCCCATTCATCTGAACAATCGGCAAGATCATCATTGGCCTGAAGCGAGAGGTTCTGAACAGCAGTCGCGTTGCCGTTATGCAGCCATCCCTTTCGATCGGACACATTCAAATCATCTGGCAGGCCGTGAACAACCCGAGACACAGAACCCCCTGCCGATAAACTCCAACCTACGCCACAATACCCCTCCCCACTGGGAACCGCTACAGATCCCCCGTTATAAAAGATGGAAAATGGGACGGTGATATCATTAGCCGAGAGAGAACCAATTGGCACGGAATACTGCAATCGTCCGGTGAGTGGATCAACGGATTGAGCAAAGCTGGCTAGGCTAGAGAAAAAGATTACGAGGGAAGGCAGGCACCGAAAGATCATGATCCAAGGTTGTTTTCGTGAACAGGCGAAAGTAAGACTGTCATGTTGCGCTGACCTGGAAGATTCTTTCAAAATCTTACATCGCCCGCATTCCCGTGTTTTTGTCAAAAAATCGAATGACGTTCAAACTTGGATAAACGTGAATTTAGAAGTATTTCAATCTGATTATGATGAACTTAAACAGCCATTTCGAAACAATCACTGGTACTTGACGATGCAGGACTTATCCCCCATTTTTGGGGGATGTTGAAAAAACGCGGGACCGATGAAATTGCTTATTTGTGAGGATCATTTGCTGATTAGGCTTGGTTTATTACGTCTGCTCTCTTCCCTATTTCCAACGGATGCAACATTTTTGGAGGCAGAAAACGGCTGGCAGGCGATTGATTTGTTATAGTCCCACCCCGGACTTTGCGCTGCGGCTATTTGAGGTTCAAATGTCGAATGACGTCAATTTCTGACTTATAGTAGGCCTCGTTAGGTGGCATAAAAACGACAAGAAGTGCCCTTGCCAGAGGAAGACCCCAAAAAGCCATCCCATCTTTTAGACCTCTAAGAACCGACTCTTCGGCCTCACGACCAAGCGCCTTTTGCCTTGCCCGTTCTTATGCAATTATATTCTCCGCTCTAGGAGTGCCGAATGCCGTCAATTTTTAACCCAACTCAGGGCTCTGTTTCGCGGCCAAAACCATCAAAAGTCCACTAGCCAGAGGGCGGCTCCCAATAACGCCACCCCATTTTTTAGACCGCTCGGAATGCGCAGTTCAGCCGCACGACCAAGCGCCCTTTCCCCTGCCCGTTTTTATGCAATTATATTCTCCGCTCTAGGAGTGCAGAAAGGCGTCAATTTTTTGCCGGAAAACCCGAGCCCAAAGGAGCACAAACCATCGCTGCAAAAGCGAATCTATTAGGCGGTTGGGCGAGGAATGGTGAGGATGCCCTGTCGCTTTTGGCGTGGGGCGCCTCATGGCTCTACATCCAAACACGGAGGTACTTCTGGCTAACGGCCAGGTAGCTCAAATTCAGACTCTGAAACCAGGCGAGCAACTGATGGGGAGCGACTCCTCCCCCATGCGGGTGGTCGATATCAAACCCATAAACCGGGAGGCTTACCAAGTCGTGCCCAGGCGTGGGCAGAAGTTCATAGTGGACGGTGATCAAGTACTCGTCCTGGCCAAAGGCCTGGGTGCGCGCAAGGCTTCATTCAGCAAGAAGCGGGGCCGAATGACCCAGAAGTATCGGCACATACCCAACAACGTGCCGTGTCAGCTCCTGGACTTCGTGTCAAAATCTCGCACGTTCAAAAGGCGATTCTTCCTCGTCAAGCAGGCCGTTCGGTTCAAGTCCCAACCCGTGCCGTTCGATCCGTACCTGCTGGGTATCTGGCTGGGTGATGGACTTCAGGGTAAGGTTGGCATTGCCAATACTGACCGTGAAGTGATCGACTACGTTTATCGGGTGGCGGACAGTTACGGACTCAAGGTGTCCGAGAACGTCAAAAAGTCTTCAAGCTGCTCCTCGTTCGTTATTGTGCGTGGAAATGTCAGCGGCTACGGAAGGAATAAAAACCCGTTGCTCAGCGAATTTAAAAACTTAGGCCTGATTCGCGAAAAGCACATCCCTGCCGTTTTTCATCAAAATGACGCAGCCACGCGATTGGCGGTGTTGGCAGGCATTATCGACACCGATGGCTACGTGAAGAACGGGGTGGTGTACATCACCCAAAAGCGCGAACGGCTCACGCACGATATCAAACGGCTGGCCGACAGCCTGGGGTTCCGAACCCAACTGAGCAGTTCGGTCAAAAGAATCAAATCCACAGGCTTCGCGGGCCGGTATTTCACCCTCTCGATTACCGGAGAGATTAATCGGATTCCAGTCCGGATTCCCCACAAAATAAGCCGGCCGATTTCGACCAGATACGACCGCAAAATGGGTGGATTCACCGTGAAGCCGATTGGTGAGACGCCTCTTTTGGAACTGTCCTTTGAGGCTGATCACCCGTTCCTTCTCGCGGATGGCACGCTGCTCGGGTCGGTTGGCCATGCCCCCACTTTGGACAGCTACCTGAAAAATGCTGAAGAACACGCGTGGCATCAACGGCTTGATGCGGTTAAAAAGCACATCGAAAAAACCGGTCTTGTACCCTTCCACCCCCATAAACTGGCGCAATGGCTGAAGATGCAGGAACTGCGCGCCAGCCAAAAGAAACTCTCACCGGACCAAGTCGAAATGCTGAAGGGGGTTACGACCCCCAACCACGAGCGCAAGTTTGAGATGATGATTGACCGGCTGCTGCGGTTCCGGGCGCAGCACGATGGAAAATGGCCTGTCTTCAACATCGTTTTTGAGGGCGTCAACCTGGGGTTTTGGTGCAACCGGCAACGTAACTTTCTGCGGGACGGAAGGCTATCACAGAGAAGGATCGAACGCCTACGCAGTATCGGGTTTCGGTTCAAGCTCCGGGGCTGATGGCTAATCCGCTGCTAACTCAAATGAATCCCCAGATAAACACGGCCGGACCTTACAAAAAATGACTCGTAAATCCCCAACTTCAGCATTGAAGTTGGGAGCTACTTTTAGCGTTATCTAGGTATGCGTTTGTATGCAAAATGGCCATCAAATGCATTTTTGAAATTGGGTTTTTAACAATCCGTCCTAACGCATATCGATGTTTGGAAACCGGCCCGGAAAGCCTAATGACGATTCCGCAATTTAGCCAGTGGGCAGGGCGCCCACAGCGCGGGCTGTGTGACCAATTAAGCTCCTAAACTCATCATCATCTAGGTATGACTTTGTATTCATCTCGGCCGTTAAATGAATTTTTTGAAATTGAATTTCTAACTGTCTGCTAGTAGAGCATATCGATGGACGGAGACGGGCCTGGCAAGCTTAATGACAATACCACAGTTGAGCCAGTGATCGAGGTGGCGTGATTTGCTATAACTCAATTACTCTGCCCGTCTGAAACGATCTATGCTCATTTAGGTGAACATAACCGAGTTGATTGGTGGCGAGCGTGGTTTGCCCCACCTTAAAATCAGGCGTATTATGGTGATGATGTCCAAAAATCCAATAATCCGCCCCTATGGCCCTGATCTTTGGTCCAAGCTCGGTTGCAAAAGCCTGGTTAATTGGACTGCTCAGATAATGAGCCGGGTAGCTCATTAATGTTGGAACGTGGTGGGTAACAACAACTCGTTTGCAACCTGGAACAATCGCAACGGAGTCCAGAAACGCAAGAGCTTGTTCGTGCATTGCATTGAAATCTGGAACGATTAGTCGAGAACCATTATTCTTTATCTTGAAGAAGTCATTCACACTGCGGGTGATTTGAGACGCGCTGGACTCCGAAATTCTAGACCAAAGCGTTGAAAAAATAAGTTGAGTGTCCTCGATCCTCACCGAGGCATTATCGACCAGAAATACATTCTCGCGAAGGGGTTGGGTTCTACGTTCCCTTGCCAACGCCAAATCGCTGCCGTAGTATTCATGATTACCGGGCAACCAATAGGTCTCTCGCCATTTTTCTGAGCATTCATCAAGAAACGTTGAGAACTGACCCATTAGGTTTAAAGGTATGATATCGCCAGCCAAAATCAGAACATCCCCCACCGGCTCCAGCGGGTTCACGTGTAACCATTCCCGGTTTTCAGGAAATTCCAGATGAAGATCTGAAGCAAATTGAAAACGCATCGGATGTAAAGTTAAAGGGTCGCACGAAGTAGTCGCTTTTCCAATACAAAATGGTACGCGACCATTAGAGTTTCTGGGTCTCGGTGAATAGAATTCCCCTAATAGACAGGCATGAAAACGATGGGAGAATGACTCGTAAATCCCCAACTTCAGCATTGAAGTTGAGAGCTATTTTTAGCGTTATCTAGGTATAAGTTTGTATGCAAAATAGCCGTCAAATGCATTTTTTGAAATTGAATTTTTCGATCAATCTACTGGTGCTGTTTATCGCAGGATTGCCTCGGCTCAGCGGGCTTAAAACCGTATCGGGAATTTAGCCATCCCCGGCAAACGAGGCGGCCTAACCAAGAAAATCAACCCACACGAGCGATTACGTTGGTTTGCGGCTAAACCAGGTATTTTGCCTGAACTTCAAGGAATTGCTTTTTGCCGGCCAAGTTGTGGTTGCCATAGGTTTCCGCCATCACGTTCAAAGCCTGCTGAAAAGTATCAAGGCCTTCACTGTTAAACCCGGTCTTCGCGTTGAAGTAAATGATATCCGTAGCCAGATAGTCTTCCAGTAATTTCCAATTAGACTGCATCAACCCAAAGGCTTCCGGATCCTTCAGTAGACCCTTCATCAAGTCTTTAGCCCGGCTCTCGTGTAGGCTCAGCTTGTTCTGAACATCGGTTGCCACTTCCAACGACATCTCATTTTGATAGACAGGGGCCAAAATCGTCATAATATCCTGGTAGTAAGCCCCAACTTCCTGGGCCAAGTCCTCCCGTTTTCGGTATTCGCGGTAAGCTTCCTTCAGTATCTCGGCTTCACCGCGGTCGTTTGCGTAATGAAGCGCCAGCCCGAGCAACCGACTGTCCGCAAAAGCCATGTCGCTTTCAGCTTTCTCCCGTTCCGTCTTCAGCTGCTCTTGAAAGGTGGCAGCTTGCGAGCGTGGATAACGTTGGCCATCCAGATCAAACGACTGAATACCACTAGCTTCCTGCTTGACCGCCTCGAGCGCTTCGATATCCGTCTGCAACATTTCAACTTTTCGCGGCAAGCGTGAAACGCCATCAGCAAGAATATCGGCCACTGACCGCGCATCACGCACCAAGGGCCTATCGACATCGATGGCCGTAATTGCCCGGGAATCATAGAAACCCTGATAAATATCCGGGTATTGGTATCTGGCAAGTTCTTCCTGAAGTTGTTTTCTAAATTCCGGAAACCCGACTAACTGCGGAGGCGAACTGAACTTAACACCGCGATACAACCAATCGGTCATACGGGCTTGCACATCATCAGCATTCTGAAAAACCGCCCAGGCAGAGTCGGCCACGGACGAAGTGTCAATGCCCAATGCATCGAGTTGCTTTACCCGGTCCTCGGTGCTCGGGTGCGAAGCCCATTGGTCGTGCACGATAACACGACTGGATGCCACGCCTTGGTAGGCGACTAAAGTAACTACCGGCAGATCGTGCTGCACGGGCACTTTCCACCCTGTTGCTATCTCCCGCATCATTAGCCGGTGGTCGGGGTAGAAATTCTGAGCTTTCCATCCACGGCCGATCCATTGGTTGTAAGTCTGCAGCACCCGTTGATGAGAGCCATTGGCCATGTCCAGCTTGAGCAATGCACTGGCCAACTGATTGCCGCCCGCAGCCGCTGCGGCAACCGCATCGGCATGAAACTCCATTTGACGGGACAGCCCCAGGTAGGTCTTATTGATCAACCCGTACATCTTCTGCAGCACCCATTGAATACCCCGTATAATGCCAACCGTCAGGTTCATGAAGAATGCAAAATAGCCACTGATACTGCCCCATTTCTCCAGCGCCCGTCCGTAGCCGGTATTGTCGTAGAGGAGATTAAAAATCACCTGGTTCATGTTGTATACGTAGCTGCCTAATTTCATGCTCCGCTGAGAGAAGTGGCCAAATTCATGCGCGAGCACGGCTTTGAACTCGGCCAGGGTCAACGCGTTCACCAGGCCAAGGCCGATTTGCAAATTCTTGCGCACGGGCAGAAACATGCTCCAAAATCCTGAATCATAAAACACCGATGCATTCACGTCATCGGACAGGTAGATATGTTTGGGAAAAGGTGATCCTACTTCTGTCGTCAGTCGCTCAATAAAAGCAAACAACTGGGGTTGTTCAGCCCGCGTAACCTCTACCAGGTGAGAACGATCCACTTTCACCTTTCGGAAAATGAATTTGACCAAGAAGAAAAGGACCATGACGCCCAGACTTGCCAAACCCAGGCCCAGTAAGAGGGTGATCAGGGCGGGTTTCAAAATGATGAGTCCAAGGCCACCGATACCGCACAGCACGGCTAAACCCACGCCAGCTGTTATCAGTAACAAGTACACAAAAACAAACAACCCGAGGGATGCCAATACCTTCTTTACTTCGCGCCTGAAGGACTCAGACGGAGCTGTAATGGCCGGGTCAACATGAGCTGGGGTAACCGGATAATTCATGGGCTGCTAAATGAAATTGAAAGATAAAAACAGCACCCGAAGACCGTCAAGGGGGCCAAGTGAATTTTAACCAGAATAAATTCAAATCAGGGGTGCATGATCGGCAACCCCTCCCCCGGAATTCGGACAGATTCCGGGATTAGCTGGTTTGACTCAGTCCCATTTAGGTACCAGCAACAGTGTTCTTGACTCGAAAATCCCCAACTTCAGCATTGAAGTTGAGAGCCATTTTTAGCGTTATCTAGGTATGCGTTTGTATGCAAAATGGCCGTCAAATGCATTTTTGAAATTGTGATTTTAACTTTCTGTCCTTACGGCATATCGATGCGCGGAAACAGGCACAATGGGAGAACGGAAACCGTAGAGGCTCATCAGCTCAACTTTTATTTGCTAGCCAATCAATGCAATGTATCCATCACAACCTCTCCCATGTCGGTCTACAGAATGCTAACTCTCAGTTCGCCAATCTCGCATCGCTAAGTTTATCAAACTCAAGCTTGCCATTAGAATTGTTCCTACCAGGTGTTTTTCTCACTCCAAGCCATGTATAAACTTCACCATTGATCCAACGAGTACGCTGAAATGTCTGCGTTATTTTTGCCCCTGAACGAGGCACCTCTTCACTGTTAACAAAATAGGGCTTCTTTATTTGGTCCTCCAATCCCTCTCTTAAAAGACTAGTCAAAGGCTTTATTTTTACAGGATCTACCCCCTGGATTTCTCGTAACATAGACCCTCTTCTCAACTTGGTCAGCCTCGTTGTACCTTCGGCACGAACCGAAATGAAGGGTATCCAGTTTTCCGGGACTGACGTCATTGCTGTGTACTTGACGCTAGCAATACTGTCCTGCGCACTTGATGGTGATGGAGCATTTCTATTGTGGTAAGAACTGGTTCGCAAGGCAACCTCATCACCTTGATCGGGCCATCCCGTAGCGAGGCTCACCACTTTCTCAATTCCCCAAACCAAGTTTGCCACTTCATCTCGAATCAGCAACACCTGCTCAACCGGCCGGCTATCTTGAACCTTGACGCAGGCAGGGGCCAAAAACAAACCAAAAGATGTTTCTTCCTTCGTACTTTGCGAAAACATTGTCCATTTTTTCCAGTCGCCAGCGGCTCCTTTTCCTGCTCTTTCAACCCAAAAGGTTTCACCAAAGGAGTTTGTGATTGTTAAACCATTTACTTTTGTTACAGAGCCGATGGGCAACGACACGGGAATCATAAACCAATCGTTTGAGTATACTAATGCGAAGTCAGTTAACAACAAAGCCCCAATCTGATTTACATTTGGCTTGATGCCGCAAAAATTCACTTTGCCGTCTTCGAATTTCCACCACCGTGTATCCGGCATTCCATCAAATTTAATTTGTGCCGGAATCATTGACCTAAATACTTCGGGCATGACACCTGAACTCTCAGTTCGTGCTTTTTGCTTTTGGGCCTTCGCATCAAAAGCGTACCAATCCAAATGCCCCTGATAGTATTCATTAGCGAAAAGAGTCTGCTCATTTCCGTCATGACCCGTTTTGACCGAAAATTTGTACTCAAGTTTTTCGGGTGCCCATGCATGTCCATCAAATGGCATGTAATTCCGCTCCACCCACATTCTGTATTCACTCCCTAAATCATCGATCCTCGTATCCTGAATACCACTACCCAAACAGTGACTCGCCTTCTTTGACTTCAAATCTTTGTAAAAAGCATAACCGTCCAAACTTCGCCCTCCAATGCATTGAGAAAACTGCAACACCTGCCTGTGTGGCAATAATTCGTCCTGCGGAGGATTCTCAAACTTGTACGTCTCTTTATATCGTTGTGCATATTGAGGGCTAAGTAGTCCCTTCGCTCTTAAAAGCCTCAACCAATACTGACCCATCTCTACCCTTGCGCTTAGATTAATCTTCATATCACTTCGCTCAAACGGCACCGACTTTCCTTCCGCAATAACTTCAAGAGGTAGAATCTGAGGATCATACTCTCTCGTTTGAAGGCCAGCTTCAAAATTTGTCAAGCCATAGCTATTGAAGCCTAATTTACACATAACCGGATAACCGGCATCATCTGCTTTAAACTCCCCCATCTGCCATTGCCTGGTCAACATCCATAGCGCATCCCTCACCTCCGCTTTGAAGGAACGGCTGAAGTCAGTCACTCGAGGCCTGCCCTCAAGCCTATTCCACATCAGTGTTGTAGGGTGCTCGCGATTTGCCAAGACCTGTGGGACATTTTCAATTGTAAAAGAGCTCATGGCTTTATTCTTATTGATTCGTTATTTGAGTCAAGGTCCACCATAAACGTCATTGGCTTTCTAGCCGCTGGAAAGACGGTGGCGGGAAGGAATTGTGCATAGGGATATTGATCTATGGCTTCAGGCTCAACACCCCGCAACTTAGCCATGTCAAAAGCCTCAACTACCGATTCCTTCAAATCTTCCCATGTCCAGCTTGCAGAAGTACCGGGCGCTACTGAAAGTAAAATCACTTGGGGAGGCTCCGAACTCGGCTGGTCATAATGAAATGCTATACCGGTAGTCTCCTCTGCACCGGGCACAACCTCCGTCCATTCATCTATCACGATTCCACATTGGTCATCCGTTTTATCGAAGTCGGTCGCAAAAACACCCGTAAAAAGTATCTTGTCCGTATCAATGGTATACTCATTGGGATTATCCCTGAACTTGAGGGCTAGCCACCGGTCATTCTCTGTGAACGGAAACTGTAGGGCGTGCAATTGCAAAGGATTTATGTCAAAAATTTCAACCAAGCTTCGCACTTGCTGCAGGTGATTCATTTTCTCACGCACCTTGCTTACACTGATCATCCAATCTTCCAATGGAAGAGCAGAACCCGAAGCATACCGGGTCACCATATCCTGATCGAGATAACACTTCTGAAACTCCGTGCGGGCTTCTACTGACCGTTGAAAACGAGCCAAAACAATTGCTTCCTCACCAAGCACTTGACGCGAGGCATGTAGATATGCCTCCAACTTAGCACTGCCAGAGAGTCCCGCTGCTTTGGCCGTCTGTGCCGAATAACTTTCGATTCGCTTATTGATCTCAAGTTTTATGAGCTCCGCCATTTTAACAATCTCTGCCTTGAGATTTTCAGACATTTTCTTCTCCTGGTCAATGGTATTGGCATTGTTGTCAATGTCAAATGAAACAACATCAAAATCCGGTATCTTGGAAACAATCGACTCAGCAGCCGTAAACAGGTGATTGCTGGTTGACGACCCGGCAGGTAGCCTGTCCAATTCTAACTTTGCGGAGTCAAACTCGGACTTCTTTTCAGTAACGATTCGCGCCAATTCAACGAGGTCAACCTCTCCCGAAGTTTTTATTGGAAGCGGAAAAGTTGAGCTGGATGAAATTCTTCGTTCCATCTTTTGCAAAAGCGTCAGCCTATCATCATCGGAGGTTGCACCGTCATATTCGACTTTTAACTTCCTATAGTCGAGATCCTTTTCTCGCCAGCGTTCGGCCACTTTAACTGATTTGGCCTCAATGCTCCTATGAATGGCCGAAACGCTGGAATGGATAAATCCGTACCCTCCTTGCTGAATTCCGAAAAGTCTTCCTTTTAAGAACAACCCTCCTGCCTTTTCTACTGTATCATCAATAGACGCATCAGGGGCGAAATTTAATTCGGAGCGATACGATTCGAGCTCAGCCTTAGCCGAATCGAGTCTTGTCAAAAGTTCCTCAAATTTGAATGCTGAACCCTTGTCCTTCTCACCAACCATGGAGTCTTCGTGTGACAATACTTTGGCGGAGATTAATATTTTTCGAAGGTTCTTGACCAAGGAAGCCATCTCAAAAAAAGAAACCTTAGTAGGATCTTCGTTATCCAAATATTTGATCTTGATTTGGGTGGCCAATTTAACAACGGGTGCAGAAATGTTACTGGCCCCATGTCTGATGTGATAAACAATTCGATCATCCAGTTCTTTCATGGATTGCTCACCATCAAAATTAAATATGTGCAGTACATCGATGGGCAATAGACCGAGTTGATTGAGGAACATTTTTACTGGTGTTGAAACGCTGCCTTCTGCCAACTCCACCTTGCAGTACACCATATCGAACGGTGGCAAGACTTGCTTCAACCACTCATTTACGGCCGGTTCAGTTTTCGCTCTTGGGGTAGCCAAAGTTGGTATTGCCGCATTTGCTTTGAACTGAATAACCACCCGATGGGTAATGGTACTTCCCGTTCTGGGAGTATTAGTCACTTCTATTTCAGGCGGATAGTTGCCCTGGCTGAAAGATTTCTCCACGGCTGCCGCCCGATCCATGTTCCCCCTCACGGTTTGGTATACTTGCTCCGCTAATATCAAATCTGAAACCGAATCATTCATGTCAAGAATTCGATCGACTTGTTCAGTGATGAATGCCAACTCCTCAGGACTGGCAGCCGGCAGATCATCGGATTTGCTTCCAGTCGTGAATCCAAATGGATACACCGCATTTTCTTGTTTTTCCTGAATTCGTTTAACAAGCTTAAGACCATCCAACACATTCATGTTAATCATTTTCTCGGCTTCAAGGCCAAATGCCGCGGTTTCCGAGATGTTGTTGGCTACCAAAGGGAATTTCTTTCTTAAAGGGTAGATGAATTTATCAGCCTCAATTCCTATGTCTCCCAAACGCTCTGATTGATTTGCTTCATGCAAACCTCTTTCGAACTGATAACCTAACATGGCTGAAAGTGAAATGCCATTTCGGATGCCCTCAAGAATATCCTGCGCCTGCCGTACCCTGCTCGATGAAAGATTTATTTCATACGCCCCTTGCCCCTTATGAGCTTGGTACGCATTTCGTAGAATAGCCGCAGTGGCGGCCTGGTCCAGTGAAGGCGCATGAATATAGCCCAAGTTTGCAGAATCTGACAATACGCTACCCGCTCCACCTGGTGCGTACCTCTGTTTATCGGGGACAGCCGCCAGATTGGCTCCCTTGGGCTTTAAGTCCTCAAGCCATCCGTAGGCACCGAGAAAAATCCCCTCACGCACCTCATCTCGGTAATCTGTCAATTTACGGCTCACCAAACCTGTCTTCCAGGCGTCAAATCGATAACTACAGCAATCAACGTGTTCCGTAAACAAGCGCTCTAACCTTGCCGTTGGCACAAATTCCAGCTTTTTTATTGCGTCTCGAGTCTCTCTCAAGTGAGCAGCTTCACTTCGATTCTTGATAACCGACTCGCTGTCGACAAAATCGACCAGCCTTCCGTCCGGTGTTCCAGTAAGCTCTGGCTGTAAAGAATACATCATTGCAAATTTCCCGGCTACCGTATCCCCTGCCTGAACGTGAATAAAATCAGGGTCTCGATAGGTGAAGCTGCCCGGTATCAAGTTAGCGCCTGTCTTTCCAAACGATTGCAGAACTGCTTGCCTTAAAAGCAAGAATAACAAAGCATTTGGAGGAGTGGCATTTCCAAAGTCAAGCTTGCGTATGGTTTCAAAGCCAGATTCTGAAAGCCATGTTAAGTAATTTTTATCACTGGCATACGGACGAATAGAACTTGTCTCTGATAGTGCCAGATCATCAATCAGTGGTCCCTTGAGCGAGTTAGCTTGGTCAACGAAATATTTCTTTAGTATGGGAATATCTGGAGCCAAGTCCGGAGAAGCCATATTGTACCCCAGATCTGAAAGAATTTTATTGGCTTTGTCTCTCATTGCTTTACTGATTGGGCCTGCCACTGATCCCCCCATCATTAAAATCGCTAAGTTCAACAAGTGGGCATCGCTCTGGGCAAAGCGCTGAAAGAATTCAGCAGAACCCGACTGCAGGCCTATGATTTTAATGAGCGCATCGTGAGGGTCGCCACCCTGGCCTACATGTGGCACCGGTGCTTTTGCTAACGGTTCCTGCAATTTTTCAAGAAGGTCTTTCAAAACCACATAAAACGATTTTCCTGACTTGATTGAGGGACCCACCTTCATATTGTGTGCCATTTCATCCCGATCAAAAATGGAAAGGCGGGAAAAAACAGAAGTTGGCAAAATGCCATAGGGCTGACGGCCTATGCGGATTGCGGGAATTGGGCCACGGCCTGATACATAATCGATAAAGAACGAGCGAGCTTGGTCAATGTATCTGGGATTCACCAATCCATCCATCATCTCTTCTAAAAAAAATCCAGCCGTGGCTGGCCATAACGCGGTGTTCATCGCTTTGGCTTCCGCCTGATCTCTTCCAGATGCATGAGCGGCCTTGTTTAACATCTCAGGGTCAATGCCCAGTGCATCGGCCAGGCATTTTCCGTCTTGTCTGTTTTTCTCATCCAGGCTGATATCAATGGCATTTCTACCCTTCACAACGGTATAAAAACTTTGATCCGGGTCTTCGGCCCACGTGTAGCCGGACGGTGAATCTTCTGTGTTATTTGTCGGTGTACCTTGGCTTAATAATTCAAAACCGGTGGAACCCATCAGATGATCTTTGATGAGTCTCTCCAGCGTGTTCTTGCTCTCCGTTTCATCCGCAGATAACCGCAGCCCCAGTACGAGTAGTCGATCAAAACCACCGGCCTCAGCCGGGTTCAATTCTATCTTTACCCCCATGCCCGCATCAATGGCTTTCTCAAAATCGATCATCCACTGGAGTTCTGTGTTGATCGCCAGTTCTCCTTCTTCCATCCGCAGCGATTCATTTTGAGGTAACGAAGGGTCTGGGCCTACCTGTAGTGTATCACGAATGGCATGGGGAAAAGGAATGATCCGATCATCGTTTCCTTTCCTCTGAATAATGGCCACCAGCCGATCCGGCAACGTGCTTGCCACCGCTGGCTTCGTCCATGTAGCAGGTTTTATTGTCAATGAACTTTCCTCAGGAAAATCAATAAAGGTTACATCACAAAGTGTACCGGGTTCCTTGGCCTTGACGAGTTCGAAAAAATTCCAAGGCTCATGATTAGGTATCTCCCGCGTTAGGCCTGCCGTTGTCCTTATCAACTCATCGTAACCAATGCCATTTTGATTCCAAAGTTGTGTCCAAAAAATCTTCAGCAGCGATCTATTCGCCTCATTAAGCGTACTGTCGGCAGGGATTAGCAAATATTGCTTGTCTGAAACCGTAAGCGTCACGGGCTTTGGCTTGAACTGATCATGTATCCAGGTAGCTCGTCCTACTCCGTGTGCCTTTACAAGACTCCGCCAGGCAGCTTTTTCGCCTGCCTCATTGCCAAGTGCTGCAAAAAATCCACACCAAAATGCTCTTACATTTTTGATTTCAACTGAAGTCAACCCCGGCTCCCGATGGGTAACCTGGCAGTCGTCCGGGTAGGCCCTTAGCCAGAGTTCGTTTTTTGCTGATGTGCCGGAACCCACAGTTTTGAATCGTGTCTCTAACCTCAACGGAAATAAGAGAATTGGAACATTGGCTGGTAGCTCTGAAATGGTGTCATGAGGAAAGCCAATTTGATCAATAAGCTTGTTGAGTCTTTCCTTTTGGCTGTTTATTTTTTTCCAACTCTCTGCAATTTCACTTTCTAAATTCTTTTGACTATCCCTGTTGAGCTCCAACTTACCTGCCAATTCGTCCTTCACCTGCCTAACGAGTATCGCTTCCTCTTCCTTCAATTGTTTTAACAAAGCAATTGATTCATCATATTCTCTAGCATATTCAGAATTGGAGCGTTCTTTTTGGATGTGTTCGCGCAGTTGAGTCAGTGTGGACATAGGCTATTATTATTTAAGCATTCGTGATCCATGCACGGCCACCAATACCGGTAATTGATACAAGACATAGGCAAGCTTGGCCGAATTGGTACTACTGCTCCAAACGCCCTGCAATTCCTCCTCTTCCTCATTACCCTGCAAACCGGCTTGCGTTGTTTCCAGCTCTATTGCCTGATCAGGCAATGTCACATTTGCGCCATCTGCAACGCTCACCATTTTCCAGGACAACTCACTCCAGTCAGAAATGGGTGCCTGCTTATTGCTATCGTCCAAGCCAAACCTTGGTTCACCTTCTCTTTCTTTGATCACAAAAAACCACCCGGCCGACTGGGGGTTAGAAGTGGGCTGATCTGCTCCCTTAATGTCATCAGCAGTCAAATCAAATCCGAAGAAATAAATATCCGGATCAACCTTTGCCTCAAACAAGGGTGTCCTTATTTTTTGCTTTGCTTTGGCCACGGTCGCATTAGCAGCTACCTCATCAAGGGACCGTAGATTTTGATTTGGTAGGCTGGCAGTATCCCATTTTGCTTTTTGCGCATAGATGATCGCAGTAGGGTACTTTTTCAACAGTTCGCCCCGAATCACTAATACAATCTGCGGCTTATCGCCAGAAGAAGCGCGATGATTATGATCGCCCAACTTCGATGAGGTTGACCAGTTATGCAGCGGTGGAATGTCGAACAAGCGGTCCCTATTTTCCGCGGTGGCCACTTGTGAAGCCATTTCCCAGAATTGACGGAAGTAGCTTCCTCGTTGGTCGGTGGGATACTCACGCCACATTAGCTCACGCGACATTTCGTGATTTAGCCCAACCATGTACGATTCAATGAACTTTTGATTGTTCTCCAATATGGTGATGCTGTTTTGCTCCACTTTATTAATGTTGGGCAAAAAATAATCGGCCGACATTTCGCTCAACGGCTTATACATGGGCACCCGTATTTCGGGGTAAGCCCATACTTGAGTGGCATTGTCCACCATTGCTTTTTTTATCCGCTCTGGTAGTTCGATTAATTTTGAAGTGCGCCTTGGAAAAGTAACCTTCGGATTAATCTTTTGCACTACGATGGATGTCAGCTGGGACCAATCCAGCTTCTTAAGTTCTGGCTCTGGCTGCCGTGTTTGGAGTAGCGTGGTCGCATCGCGAAGAGATTCTTTAAATCGCTTCAACTCGTCATTGTCGGATGTGCCTGTAGTAAAATTCGCAGCAGGCTGACCCGGCAGGGTGAGCCGAAAATCAGCGCTTGTTGGTAATGAATCAACGGAGGCAGGAGTTTGGTTTTCGTAGGTAAGTCTATTCGCAGAGAGCAAATCCGCTTTCCATTTTTTCAGGCGATTGTAGAGATAAACCAACGCCCCTCCCACTGCTACTGCAATAGCTAAACCGGTTGAAGATCGGAAGAAGATTAAAACGATGATCAGCAGCAGCGCTAACAGAATCAAAGGAAGATATATTAACCAGGGGTGCTTCGCAATCTGCTTCTTGATAAAGCCCGGAAGGTTTTCGGGTCCGGCCATGTTTACAACGTCCGACAATTTCTGCGCACCCTCAGGTGCGCCCTTGGGTTGAGTGACTTTGATCTCTCCATTATTGATTCGACCAATAATATCCAAGGGCTTGCGATTACTGCCAGCAAAGAGCAGTTTGACCAATCGGCTACGGTCGCGAAGGATACTTCTGAAATTACCCTTCAAAACTGCTAGGGGAACCTTGCTTTCTTGAAAATGGGCAGCGATGGTCATGCCATCAGAAAGAACACGATTGTGTATCGGAGCGGTGAGCATTAACTGCTTACTCGGAGGCAGGTTCAAAACATGTTTTGCATACCAGGCATACGAGGTATGCTCCGCCATTTGCAGTTCGCGTAGTTTCTGGTTTGCTTTTAACAAATCACCCACCTGTTCCCAGGCGGCCTGCATGTACTCCTCTTGATTCTTTTGGATCACCTGAGTGCCGAGCCCTGCAGCCACCCGAAATCGAGGATCAAGGTTAAGATTATGAACCCAATTGTCTTTGTTTGCTACATCCTTTTGTTGATCAGCTTCTTTTAAAAGGCGGTTGACCAGTGAATGCCATTGGCCATACAGCGGTAGGGTAACTACAGGATCCGGGTCGTACACATCAAAACCCTCACCACTAAACGGAGGTAGGTCTACATCCTTGTTCAATTGGCTGATTGGCTTCTTGCCCTCTTGATAATCATCATTTAAATTAATCCGTTTGGCAACCGCTCGCTGAAAAGGATGCGGATAACTTTGACCATTCGCTTCGTACCATTTGTCGTATTTATTCACTTCCGCCAGTTCCTCAGGGGTGAATTCACTGGGGGGCACTTTCAATGCCCCCCCGAGTTTTAAGACACCGTCCAACTCCTGAAACCCGGGCAACCCTGCTCCAGGACTAGTAACATCAACGTCCCGCACACCAATGGACTTATCGGCCGGCTTGGGTTTGATCAAATCCACGAGGTATTCAAAATCGCCTACATTGCCGGTGCGAAAATACCAGGAATAGTAGTAAGGGAACTGATTATTGGCATCTTCCCAAGCTATCTTGGTTGCGGCCGTGGTTCCAAGGTCCAAACCTAACCCTGCCAGGCGGCCTGTCTCAAACGTGGGTATTAGAAACGCGCGGTAGCCTGTATTGGTCCCAAGCTTTCGTGAGCACAACAAACGCGAGCACGCAACATCCCTGTTGGCTGTTAATGCATCCGAAAGGTTCTTATTTACGATATCCGTATCTCCCCCCGGGTTATCTTCCGTTACCGACAGGTCATGATTAACATGAACATGAGCCCAGGCCCAAAGTTGTTCTCTATTAGGCAAGGGATTGACAGTGGTAAGCTCAATAGCGTTAGGCAACTTATCCTTTGCCTTTGGAAACTCTTTAAATTCATCTTCTTTGAGTACAATCAAGGTCAGCCAGGGTACTAGTCGCTCTCCGCTGGCATTGGGTGCTGCCGGTGTGTAGCGCCAGGGAAAATCCTCTTCGTAAAATTCAATGAACGCGAGGTAGTTGGGCTCGAAGTTGGTGATCACGATGGGTGTAGAGGTGCCCGGCACTCTTGATTGGGGCTCGGTTCGATGAATAGCATCATGGTTAATTCCAACCACATCGCCCGGACCGTACAACTGCACCGTGCGCGTCAGTTCGTTGTTATTGAAACCACCACCGTTTGGGATAGCCACAGCCGCCCCGTTCTTCGATGCATCTACTTTAACCGAGATCGCGACAGAGGCTCTGACCTTTACACTCGCATCCGAGGCTGGATTTTGGATGCTGTTGGCAATACCCGTTCTCAGCCAGGGCAAAAAAGAATAAGCATCAAATTCCCGGATCATGCTTCTTCCAGTTCAGTTGTTGATATCACAAGTGCATTTCGCTGATCTCCCGTGCGCGCATCCTGAGCCATGGCATAGCTTGTGAAGCGGGTGGGCTCAACTTTTAAATCCGTTGCCGATGCAATCGCGTACTCCTCCTCCTTTACCGATACGCGGTCTACAAAGGGCCTTCTCAACTCTTGCCAAGCCTGCGAAAGTGGCGTGCGAGAGATACTACCGGTCTTCACGAATATCCCATGTAATTGTGGCCACTCTCTAAAATTTAAGAGCGGCTTAGGTTCACGATCGACAATCTTTTTTTCGTACTTGATCTTTCTGCGAACCATCGGGCCGGCTTTGATCTCATCATTGGCCAATGAAATCCTTACACCTGATTGTAGCGGTTGAAAAGGCGGCTGCGATAGTTTCTCCGAATCCGATAGTTCATTGAACTGCGCCAGGGCAAACAGGTCGGTTACGGCTTGAGCACTCCCCGCACT
>JBKCJM010000006.1:0-16505 GCA_046301755.1 Cyclobacteriaceae bacterium | reverse complement strand
CTTTCGAGACGAGGTATTGCTTCACTTTTTCCACCCGGTCTTTCGATAACTGTTTATTCTTATCGGCATTACCCCGGTTGTCCGTGTGCCCTGCCAACTCAATAGCCACCCGCGGATTAGTCTTCATGAAGTCGGCCACCAGGTCCAACTCGGCATACGACTCACTCAAAAACGTTGTGGTGCCCTGCTCAAAAAGAACACTCTTCAGGTTTACTGTAGTGCCCACTTCCACGGGCTGAAGCCTGAAGTTCATTTCGAGTACTTTCATCTGAATAGTGTGAATATCGAGATTCTCCAACACGCTCACATAACGGGGAGCTTCCACGGTGATTACATATTGACCGCTGGCGGGCAACTTAATTTGATACTGCCCAGCCCGGTTGGTAACGGCTGTGCTGGTCTCATTTGCCCTGATGTGAATACGGGCTGTTACGCTCTCTCCTGTTTTAGCGTTGGTTACCGTTCCCCGAATCACAACTTCATTGTCTATTGCAACCGTTCGGTCGGCCGGACGCAACCGAACTAACGTATCAGGCGCAGCCACCGGATCGAACAACCGGATATCACCATAGCCGTCACTGTCTTTAGTGGACGTAAACAGAAAACTGGTGGATTGGTAGTTTCTGAAAAACAACTCCCGACCGTCCGTATTAATCGCGGGCCCCAGATTTTGCGGTGTACTCCATTGCTGCCAGGAGTCATCCAACCGCTCGGCAACAAAAATGTCAAAGCTGCCATAGCCCTCGCGGCCATTGGTGGCAAAATAAAGCTTGCGGCCATCGGCTGCCAGCCACGGGCTTAGCTCCTGGAATCGGGTGTTGAGGAAAGACAGGTTGCGTGGCTCCGTCCATGTGCCATCCGACTTTCGAAGTGTTACGTGCAGGTCTTCAGCACCTTTTGTATCGTAGCCCTCTGCCGCAAAAACAAAAGCACTTCCGTCCGCAGCAATGGAGCCGGTTAACTCAGCCTCACGATTGAGAAAGTAAGGAATGGCAATATTTTCTGGCGTACCCCAACGACCATCGCGCCAGGTACTCATGGCAATGCCCTGTGTGGTGGCGTTGGCCCCAGCCCTGCCATAGTGGTTGAACAAGTACATACTCTGGCCATCGGCTGAAATGCCGGCCACACCGTTGTAACCCCGGTCGTTGAGCACAGAACCTCCGTGCGAGGGCGTGCCCCACTGATTCCCAGCCCATACCGAAATCCAGATATCGCCCGGATCTTTAACGCCACCGATGTTTGCCGGATGGTTGGCAACGGTAACAAAAAGCGTGCGACCATCGGGACTTACCACCGGGCTTAGCTCATCGTACTTTGAATTGGCCGGTTTGAAAACGGCATGGTCGGGCACCTGTCCCAGCATGGAAATCGGAAGCAACAGCAAAAGGGCAAAACGCATGCGACAAAGTTAATGCCCCGGTGGCACACTCACCCAAGAGTTACCACGAACGGTGAATCGCCACGGCAGGCGCGCGTCCTCTCCGGCATACCCAATGCAGATGCGCGGGCTGGCATCTATCATCCGCGGCTTAAGGACGACTCCGTCTTCCAGCCAAATATTATCGCCCAACAGACTATAGCCGTTATGTTGGCGCGAAATACCAAGTGCCCGGGTAAGTTTGCCCGGGCCTGAGGTTAAGCGATTTAGCCGCTCCGAATCTGTTCGTCTCAGCATGATGTCGACTCCATCTGCAGGCTCGATGGCCCGAACCAGGACAGCTTCTGCGCGGTCAGCCTCGTTAGTAACCACATTAAACAGGTGATGAATGCCGTAACACAGGTAAACATAGGCACGGCCACCAGGCCCGAACATGACTTCATTGCGCGCGGTACGCCTTTGGTTGTAGGCGTGGCAGCCACGCTCGCGCCAGGAATAAGCCTCGGTCTCCACAATTAATCCAGCCGTAATTTGGCCTTGTATCCTCGTCACCAACACCTTACCGAGCAGATCGCGGGCAATGGTTACTACCTTCTGTCGCTGATAAAATGACTCTGATAACACGCAGTTACCTTAATAACCTGTTAATGCGGCCATATCCGGCACAAACGATTTCGAAATTCAAACAAAGCACTAATTTTACGGCCAAATAAAATCAAATTACACCATGAAAAAAGTATTGTTCCTGATCATGGTAGTTGCCTTTGCAACTGCCGAAGCTCAGGTCGTAACCCCGCAACCATCACCCGCAGGATCTGTATCTACCGTTGTCGGTTTGACTGATGTTAGAATTGATTACTCTCGCCCCCGTGTTAAGGGTCGGAAGATTTTCGGCACCGATGCTACCGTTGTTGTGCCCAACGGGCAGATTTGGAGAACGGGAGCCAATAGCGGAACGAAAATCACGTTTGGCGATGATGTAAAAGTAGAAGGCATTGCCGTACCGAAGGGAGAATACCTGATCTTCTCGTGGCCAGGTGCAACGGAGTGGACGATCGCTTTATACAAAGACATTAAGATCGGTGGCAATACAGGCGCATACGACAAAGCGCAAGAGGCTGCGAACTTCAAAGTAAAATCGGAGAAACTCACCGAGAAAGTAGAAACCCTCACCTTCAACATCGGTGATATTTCAGACGACAGCAAGAGTGCAAAGGTGCAATTGGCTTGGGAGAACACCTCAGTTAAGTTTACCGTATCAGTCGATTATGATGTGAAGGTGATGAAAAGCATCGAGGCGAACACCAAAGTAAACCCCAACAACTACTTCAATGCCGCTGTGTATTACCTGGAAAACGGCAAAGACCTTAAGCAGGCCGGTGAGTGGATCGACAAAGCCGTTGCCGCCAACCCGACTGCTTTCTGGATCTTGTATCAAAAGGCACGCATTCAAAAAGGATTGGGCGATAAAGCCGGAGCAATGGCCACATCCAAGGCATCGTGGGAAGAAGCCAAGAAAGCTAACAACCGCGACTACATGATGATGAACGAAGAATTACAGAAGGGCTTGAAATAATTTACGGATACGCGAACATTATGAAGTCCCCGGCCGAAATGGCCGGGGACTTTTTGTTTATTTTGCATATTACTGTTGCCATGACACCACCTAAGTTTTTCGTAATCGATTTCGACAGCACCTTTACCAAGGTCGAGGCCTTTGACGTACTGGCGGATATCTCGCTGGATGGCCTTCCGGATAAAGAGGAACGAAAAAGCCAGATCCACCAAATAACCCTTCAAGGCATGGATGGATCCATCTCCTTTCGGCAGTCGCTTAAGCGCAGGCTGGATCTGTTGCAAGCGGAGCGAAAACACCTCGGACCGCTCGTAACCCGGCTCAAAGCCAGTGTCTCGGAATCGTTTAAACGAAATCGTGAGTTCTTCACCACCTACAAAGATCACGTGTACATCATCTCGAATGGGTTCCGCGAATTCATTGAACCTGTGGTTGGCGAATTTGGCATTAAACCAGAAAACATCCTGGCAAATGAGTTTCGGTTCGATGCTTCGGGCAAAGTCGTGGGGTTTGATGAGAACAATCCGCTTTCCGTCAACAACGGAAAGGTTGAACAACTTAAGAAACTAAACCTGCCGGGCGATGTGTACGTGATTGGGGATGGTTATACCGACTATGAGATCAAGCAAAGCGGCCTCGCTAATCGGTTCTATGCGTTCACCGAGAACGTGGAACGTGAGGTGGTGGTGAACAACGCGGATCACGTTACACCGAGCTTGGACGAGTTTCTTTACCTGAACAAACTGAATACAGCTATCTCCTACCCAAAAAATCGCATCAACGTGTTATTGCTTGAAAATGTGCACCCCGTGGCAGTAAAGCATATGCGAGACGAAGGATTCAAAGTGGAAACCTATCATGCGGCCATGACCGAAGATGAACTTTGCGAGCGCATTCGCGATGTTTCTGTTTTGGGCATCCGCTCAAAAACCCAGGTGACGGCCCGTGTGTTGCAAAATGCGAACCGGTTGATGACCATTGGTGCATTCTGTATCGGCACCAATCAAATTGATCTGAAGGAAGCAACACGAAGAGGTATAGCCGTATTCAATGCTCCGTTTAGCAACACACGTTCAGTAGTCGAACTGGCGTTGGCTCAGATGATCATGCTGATGCGCAACATCACCGAGAAATCGAACAAGATGCACGCGGGAGTCTGGGATAAATCTGCCAAGAACAGTTTTGAAGTGCGGGGCAAAAAGTTGGGCCTAATCGGTTATGGCAACATCGGCACCCAACTTTCCGTGTTAGCCGAGTCACTTGGCATGCGTGTTTTGTATTACGATTGCGAAGAAAAACTATCGCTTGGCAATGCAGTCAAGTGCCGCACCATGGCCGAGGTGCTCGATCAGGCCGATGTTGTGTCGCTGCACGTAGATGGCCGTGAAAGCAACACCAACCTAATCGGACAGCGGGAATTCGATCGCATGAAAGAAGGCGTTGTCTTTATCAACCTCAGCCGGGGCCACGTGGTGGATATTGAGGCACTGCGCCAATCGATACTCATCGGCAAAGTAGGCGGGTGTGCCGTTGATGTATTTCCGTACGAACCGGTTAGCAACGATGAGGAATTCCACTCTCCGCTGCGCGGTCTTCCCAATACGATACTGACGCCCCATATTGGCGGAAGTACAGCCGAGGCCCAGGAAAACATCGGCCATTTTGTGCCTGCCCGGTTTATGGACTATATCAACACGGGCAGCACCAGCAATGCCGTCAACTTCCCCAACATCACATTACCCACTCTGGACAACGCTCACCGCCTGATTCATATCCACGAAAATATGCCGGGAATTCTGGCCCGTATTAACCAGGTGCTTGCAGATCACGGCATTAACATTGTCGGGCAATACCTGAAAACAAACGAACAAATAGGTTATGTGATAACCGACATAAATAAAGCGTACAATAAAGATGTAGTAAAGGCTTTGCGCGCGATTGAGCACACCATAAAATTCAGGGTGTTGTATTGATGGTAGTTTTGCCAATTTCGATAAACCCGGACGTAACTTGTAAATTTGATTTGGATTCGGAATCTAAACCATCAAAATATGAAGAAAGTCGTTTTCATAGTACTCGTCAGCTGCGTCTTGACTGAAGCATCAGTCGCCCAAACCGTTCAGCAAACGTTGCGCGCCAATAACATGGTTCAAAGGCTAAATATGTCTAACGGCATTATCAGCTCAAACGACCTTATCATTGGATTTGACAATTCAGCCGCTGGTGAAGTGGTTGGCGATCCCTATGTTGATAGCCACTGGGGAATCTCATCAATACAACTCGAAGGAGAGGCAAAACTAGTTGAAGGAATGCTTACCCGGTTTGATATCCTCAGCAACGAATTGGAGTTCAAGTTGCAAGAGGGAATCAGGGTTTTGCCCGGTTCGAAAATAGCCAATGTAGTGTGGGTTGACTCAGTTACGCAAAGGCCTCGCTTTCTGTACAACGGCAAAAATTTCAAATTAGACGGAGCCCCCGTTGACGGCTTTCTCGAGTTGTTGGTCGATGGGTCAGTAGCTCTTTATCGGAAATACTATGTAGAGGTACTTAAACCTAATTTCAGCCCAGCGCTAAATGTTGGCAGCAAAGATACCAAGGTGTTGAGAAAGTACTGGCTGGTGTTTGCGCAGGATGGCAATTTGCACCAGGTAAAATCCAGAAAGTCATTAGATCAGTTAAACCCAGAACTACGAGCGAATGCCAATAAAATTGTAGAGCAACACAAACTGAATCTGAAAAACGAAACGGATGTCGTACGGCTTTTCACGCTGATGACTCAGGAAGGAAAGAATTAAGATTGGCGGGAAACGGAGAGTGTCGGTGAGGCCTAGACTTTCCACCTGCTTGAAAAAAACCCGCCAGCCTTGGTGAGGTGTTTCTGAACCCCATAAAGACAAGTTTTGAGCTGCCGTCAGCCGCAACCTTCTTCTGTTATCCTGCTTTTTGGGCGAGGTCCCAATCCCAATAAAATCGGGACGAGATGAGGCCTGGTTTTGCCTGACAGCTTCACTCGGTATTGTTTTAATTGTTAGGTTCAGCAAACGTGTCCCAAAGCCGAGCGGGCATGGTGCTAGTTATTCAAAACGTTTTCGCCTCGCAATATTGCCTTTCCTCTTTTTTTTGCTATTCAATTCTACCGGTCGTTACATTAGTTTTGTAGCATGAAGCCCGTTCACTTTGCTCCCGGTCCGTCTGAATTATATTTTACGGTAGAAGATCACCTGCGCCAGGCGCTTCGGCAGTCGGTTCCATCACTCTCCCACCGATCAAAAGAGTTTGAACGAATTGTTGAACGAGCCACATCCGGCATTCGCACTTTGATCGGCCTTCCGGACAGTTTTCACATCGCCTTTACTGCGTCAGCCACCGAAGTTTGGGAGCGTTCAATCCAAAATCTTGTCATCTCAAGAAGCACGCATTACATCAATGGAAGTTTTTCGGCCAAGTACGCGGAAATCGCGAGCCAACTTGGCCGAACAACCGATCAGGTCAAGGTGCCTGAAGGCAAAGCCTTCGATGAGCCAGGCCGGCACACCTCTGAGTTAATCGCACTAACACACAACGAAACCAGCACCGGGGTATCCTTGCCGGTGGACTTTGTCAACGCATTTCAGGAGTTGAACCCAGACTCACTAATTGTGGTCGATGCCGTAAGTTCCCTCCCCTTTCCGCAGTTCGACTTTTCCAAGATTGATTCAGCCTTCTTTTCGGTTCAGAAGTGTTTTGGCCTGCCACCCGGCCTGGGGGTATGGATGTTCAACGACCGCTGCCTGGCAAAAGCGAACCAGATGAAAACAACAGGGCACCTGATTGGGTCGTACCACAGCCTTCCATCACTGCACCAGTTTGCGATCAAAAATCAAACGCCAGAAACCCCAAATACATTGGCGATTTGGTTGTTGGCTGGAGTGGTTGAGGATCTGCTACGAAAGGGCATTCAAACCATACGCAGGGAAACCGAGTACAAAGCAGCTATTCTTTACCAGGCATTGGATAAGCATCCATTGGTTACATCATTTGTTTCTGATAGTCGCTGGCGGTCAAAGACAGTGGTTGTTGCGCAAACCGGTGCTCATACGCAGCCGCTCGCCAGCCACCTTGCTCAGCGCGGGCTTTTGGCAGGAGACGGTTACGGCCCGGGGAAAGGAAATCAACTGCGGTTTGCCAATTTTCCGACTCATTCAAAGGAGCAGTATGAATACCTGGTTGACAGTATCAGCGACTTCAAGGGGTAATTAAACCATTGATTACTTTCGAAGTCTAAAGGCCCGGACACCCGCGTGGAGGACAAAGAGCTTTTACTGAAAGTACGCAATCCGGACACCCGGAGTTACGGCTTCAATTTGCTGGTACGCGCGTATCAGCAGCGCGTGTATTGGCTGGCGCGCAAAATGGTAATCGACCACGATGATGCCGATGACATAACCCAGGAGGTGTTCATCAAGGTGCATAAAGCGATAGACCAGTTCCGCGAAGACTCGCAACTTTACACCTGGATTTACCGAATTGCCACCAACGAGTGCCTCAGTTTCCTAAACCGTAAACGAAAGCGATTCTTTTTGCCCATTGAGGATGTGGCAGGCCAGCTCAGTGTTAAGGTCGATTCCACACCGGCCATGGAGGGCGATGAAATTCAGAAAAAGCTTCAAAAAGCACTACTTAAACTACCTGATAAACAGCGCCTTGTGTTCAACATGCGCTACTACGATGAGCTTTCGTACGAGGACATGGCCGAGATAACGAAAACCAGCGTAGGGGCTCTGAAGGCCAGCTATCATCATGCGGTGAAAAAAATTGAAGAATTTTTAACCGATTGATTAAACTTAACCCGGGCAACACAATCCAAGGCTCTGAAAATGAAGAAACTGGACGACATACCGAAAAAGAACATTTTTGAGGTGCCTGAGGGGTATTTCGAAAGGTTGCCCGGTGTCATTCAGGCACGGGTAACCAAACCCGGGCAAAACGCGAGCTGGAACCCCTGGCTGGTAACCCGGCTGGCGTTGCCCGTGTTGCTGCTGGTGGGCGCGGGTATCTTTTGGTTCTCGCAACCCCAGCAACTGACGTCTCACGCAGATATCGAATATGAGTTGAGCCAGATCGATCAGGATCAACTCTCACTATTTCTGGACGACAACGACTTGCAGGCCGAGGAATTGATGGAAACGGTAACCTGGAGCGAAGAGGACCTTCGGGCGCTCGAAGAGCAGGTGTACTCCGGATTTACCACGACAACCGAGGAACTTGATGCGTTATTGGAGGATTTTGATGATGGACTTTAATCAACAGATTATGAGAGCTTTTTTGGTTTGGGCATTTATGATGATGATGGGCATAGCTGGCCTGGCTCAGGATGAGCCCCAAAGCCTGCAAGACCCCAAGGTGCAGGAGAGAATCAAAGCGCTTCGCGTGGCTTATATCACCGAAAAATTGGGACTAAGTTCTGAGCAGGCAGAAAAGTTCTGGCCCGTTTACCGGGAGTACGCAGAGAAGCGAAACGCCATTCGGGATGAGTTTCGTCAAGCCAGCAAGGATATTGACCCAAAGAACATCAACAGTGAGCAGCAGCAGCGGCTTCTCGATCTGAATCACAAGATGAAACAACAGGAGCTTGATCTTGAAAAAGACTATTCGGCTCGCCTCATCCGCGTGATTTCGGCTCAACAACTCATGAATCTGGGTAAGGCAGAACGCGATTTCAACATCATGATTCGCGAACAGATTCAGCAAAGACGAATGCAACAGGAGCGCAGAGAGAACCTGCGCGAGAATCAGCGTCTGCGCCAACGCAATAACTGATCGTTTGCCCTCAAATGGCATCCCGGTGCGCATCGGCCCACTCATAGTGGCTGTTATTCTGATCTCCCGCCCGACTTTCGCACAGGAAGCTCGGGTGGACTCGTTAGTACGTGACTCAATCCGACTGCAGGAGGAAATCCGGAAGATACTTGCCGCTGACTCCATGCTGCTGGCAAACGACTCGGGGGCATTGTTAAGCCTTATCGACAGCCTGATCAATGCACCCGTCACCCCGCTGGGTTCTCAACTCACATTCCGCATTGGCTATAACAGCAATGTTTCATCTACCGGACGAACACTGGGTATTGACGAGTTCGGTCTGGCTCCGGGTATTGCATACTACCATAAAAGTGGCCTCTATGCCGATGTCTCTGGCTATTGGAGTCAGCAATACACACCCACCTACTACCTTACTATTGGCACTTTGGGCTACATGGCTGCACCAACCAAAGTGTGGTCCATTTTGGCCGAATACAACCGCTTTCAATATTCGAGTGAGGAAGATCAGCTCAATACCCCGTACCGGAACAGTGTGGGCGTCTCTAATTTTTTTGATGTGGGCAAGTTGTTTCTCCGGCTCGACTACCAGATATTTTTTGGCGACAAAGTTGGTCACCGTGTAATGCCGGCCCTCGGATTTAACTTCGAGAAACGAAATTGGGCACGGCTTTCCCGAATACGGGTTTTCCCCTCGGTTTCGGTATTGCTGGGAAGTGAAAAGGTGAGCGAAGAAATCCCCTACTCAACCGACCTGCTGGCTGTGCTCTTTCGCGTCCGTAACGGGCTTCCTCTTTACTATACCGAAACCAGCCAGAAGTATGGCGTAATGAATTACGCAATCAACTTTCCGGTGAGTGTTACTTTGCGAAACTGGACGTTCATGGCCAACTACTCTTACAACATCCCTAAACAATTACCTGGAGAAACCTTCGATCTGAACAATAGCGGATTTCTCTCCGCCACCGTCTTCCGACAGCTTAATTTTTTACCCACGCGCAAAAAATAGCCTTGCGATCGATGTCCGTTTGCGTATTTTTCGGAATGCGACAAACCTATCAACTGATCTCACTTTTGCTGATTGCCCTGCCGGGCATGGCCCAGGACTTCCGGTGGCAGCAGCGTGTTGAATACGCCATGGATGTTAAGCTGGATGTATCCACGCATCGTGTGACGGGCGAACAGCACCTGACCTACTATAACAATTCGCCCGATACGCTGACCAAGGTGTACTACCACCTCTTTTTCAATGCCTTTCAGCCAGGGAGCATGATGGACGTTCGGTCGCGAACGATCTCAGACCCGGATCCGCGCGTGGTTGACAGGATTTCAAAGTTAAAAGACGATGAGATCGGGTATCAGAAGGTTGTTCGTCTAAACCAGGATGGTAAAGCCGCCACGTTTCAGGTACATGGAACCATTCTGGAGGTCACCCTCCCCCGCCCGATCCTGCCCCGCACCAAGACCGTGCTCGACATGACGTTCGAGGCACAGGTGCCGGTACAAATCCGCAGAAGCGGCCGAAATAACCGCGAAGGGGTAGACTACTCAATGACACAGTGGTACCCACGGCTATGCGAATACGACTTTCAGGGATGGCATGCCTACCAGTACGTTGCACGCGAGTTTCACGGAGTGTGGGGCGACTTTGATGTGAAAATCACGCTCGACCCGCGCTATGTTGTTGGCGGAACCGGAGTGTTGCAAAATCCCCAGCAAATTGGCCATGGTTACGAAAAGACCGGCACGCGGGTAAATCGCCCGCAAGGCAACCTTACCTGGCACTTTATTGCCCGCAATGTCATTGACTTCGCGTGGGCGGCCGACCCTGATTATGCGCACGATCGTATTCAGGTAAACGGAGGCCCGGAAGTTCACCTCTTCTACCTGAAAAAGGAAAAGACGATCGAGACCTGGAAAAAGATGCAGCCCATCGCTGCACATGTCTTCCAATTTTTGAATGAAAGGTTCGGCCGATATCCCTTCGATACGTACTCGATTATTCAGGGAGGAGACGGGGGAATGGAATACCCCATGTGTACCCTCATTCTGGGAGACGGATCACTGGAAGGCGTAAGCGGCACCATGGCCCATGAAGTGGCGCATAGCTGGTATCAGATGACGCTAGCCAGTAACGAAGCGTTGTATCCGTGGATGGACGAAGGATACACTTCGTTTGCCAGCGAAGAGGCGCTGGCGAATCCCAGCGATAAATTCCCGCATCAGGGTGCCTATGATTCTTACTTTGCTCTGGTTAACAGTGGCCTTCAGGAACCTATCAGCCAGCATTCCGATCACTACAGCACCAACCGGGCCTATGGCCGGTCGGCTTACAGCATGGGGGAAGTATTTCTGGAACAATTGAAATACATCATTGGCGAGGATGCCTTTTACCAGGGTATGAAACGGTACTACAACACATGGAAAATGAAACACCCGGAACCGAATGACTTTATCCGGATAATGGAAAAAGTATCGGGCATGCAGTTGCACTGGTACATGCGCTACTGGGTGAACACAACTAAGCGAATTGACTACGGAATTGGTCAGGTGACAGCCCAGGAAGGCCACACCTTGATCGACTTACATCGACTTGGTGAATTCCCTATGCCGGTGGAAGTGATGGTGACCTTCCGCGGTGGTCGCCAGGAAATGTACTATGTACCCACCAACGAAACGCTCGGCAACAAACCTGCCGGTGGTTCGGTCAAGCGAACCGATGCAGTAGCATGGCCGTGGGTTAACCCGAGCTATACGCTCAAAGTCAATGGCAGTCTGGCAGAAATTGAATCACTCGAGATTGACCCAAGTCAGCGAATGGCCGATATCAACCGCAAGAACAATAAGTTTACGGTAGGCACGCAGAAGGCTTTCGAGGATACTACGCGGAAGTAGTTACGGCAGTCGTTTACCGGCCTTATCAAGGGTAACCAGGCGGGTTTCACCGGAAGAACTCTTCAAGGTAATTGACAGTTCCTGAGTTTCAGGTATATAAGTAGCTTCAACCGGGGGAAACTCCAGCGCCAGGTTCTGGCTCCATTCCACACCTGCCGAGGCGGACACACGGCAAATGGTAGCCGGCAATGCATCGGCTGCACGAATTTCCGAGTACAAAATGGCAAAGTAAACCTCGCCAGCCCGATCAGTTGCGCCAATACCTTTCAACACCGGGAGATTCCTTCTTATAAATGCGGATTCCACAGCAAAAGAACCCTTTGCACCCGGGATGCGCGAGGGTGTGATGTTGTAGAGAAAGCCCATCGCCACGGTATCTTTAAACACAAGGCCTGCCACCATTTTTTCAGGCACAATAACGAGCGGCTTAAATCGTGTTTCCCGTTTTGCCATCGGTGAAATAGCGACCGAATCGGTACCGTCAATGACCCAACTGAGCGTTGCTTCCATGGTGGTGGCCGCCTCCTTACGCTTTTTTATCTCACGCTCAGAAAACTCTTTAGTTGTGCGCACATACGTTTGAAGCACCGTGGTGTTGCTGTAGGCGTGATTGATAAAATGCTGGTAATTGGCCACGTCTGAACCAAACTGGTACCCTGACATTAGTCCGGCCAAACTGTCGAGACGCTGGAGGTCATGCAGTTCACGTTTCAGTTGTGCCAGGCGAAAAACCAGGTTAGCTGAGTCGCGGGTAGTTCGATGATCGGCCAAATCGGAACCAAACTCCAACTCCGCCATCTTCATGGCAAACAGGGTGATCGGCATCGGCTTAGGGTCATATTTTGCCAGCACCGACATCAGCATTCGGTCGACCAGTTTTGAAAGATCGCTGCGAACCGAGACTGAATCCTTCCGAAGCTTTTCCCTCAGTTTGTTGATCTCAATATCATAACTCACCAGGTGCTCACGCACGGGGACGATTTCTTTTTGGATAATCTCCACGCTGTGCTTCGCCCAGCCCGCGTAGTCCCACACCTTTACCTGATCAGCAAAAAAATCTGCCGGTGCCTGCCCATCCTTCGCAATATTGTCAACATCCTCTTCATCCAGCGATTGGTTATATGTGGTTTTTCCTAGCGACTGAAGCACAGCGCGGTAAGTCGAGAATTCACGCTGAAGGGAGTCATATTGCTGTTGAATTAAACTTAGCCCCTGTAACGTAGCCTCGGTATGCTGCAGATAAAAATCAGTGGCGGACGTAAACTTTCCCGTAATTGCCTTATAGGTTGCCTGAGCCCGCCCATACACCTGCTGGGCTGCATCAAAATGGGCACGAAGGTTTTTGACCTTTTCCTTGCGATCGCGAATGCTTTTTTGGCGGGTATCAATGTCTAGCTGAACATCCGAGAGTTTTACACCAAATTCCCCGGTGCGCATATCACGCCTGGTGTAGGCTTCGTAGTAGTCCTTCCGAACTTCTTTCTCCGTAATTGTCTTTGATGCCTTTTCCAGAAAAAGCAAAGCCGAGTCTGAAAACGACTGCTGAAGTGCCGTGTGCTTAAGAACGTCCGCCTTTAGCGACTTTTCATGATAGATGATACCCATGTACAGGAAGGCATTGGGATTGTCATCTGTCTCCTTAAGGTAGCGCTTCAAAAACGGCTCCGCCTCCTCATAGCGTCTCGCTTTGAGCAGTTCAATCAAATCCTTGTATTTGATCTTCTGCCCGAACGAATACGAGGCGGCCAAAAACATGCTCAAGATCAGGAGAAAACGCTTCACCATACGGAAATTATTGTTCGAAGGTACCAAAATCGGCACATTTGTGTTGAGTTCAAGAATCACGCCAAATGCAAAAACTCATTCCCACTCTGAAAAGCACGGCTATCACAGCAGTTTCGGCTCTGTTCCTTGTATTTATTTTGCAGAAGCTCGGCATTTGGAGCAGTGTTGCAGCAACAACACAGTCGGTCGTAATGTACACCGGTGCGCTTGACATACGGCCCGGCTCACCCGATTACGAAGCAGGAAATCAGAATGAGTTTGATTTTGACTTTACCCTGAAAACCACCGGAGGAGAAAAGGTACGGTTCGATAAATTTAAAGGAAAGGTGATTTTCCTGAACCTGTGGGCAACCTGGTGCGGACCTTGCAAAGCTGAGATGCCGGGCATCCAGAAGCTGTATGAAAAGGTTGACACCGCACGGGTTGTATTTGTGATGCTTTCCCTTGATAAAGAAGGAAGCCAGGCGAAGATCAACGACTATGTGCGAAAGAATAAGTTTACATTTCCGGTGTTTATGCCCAGCGGCTACCTGACCGAACAACTCCAGGTGCCGTCTATTCCAACCACGTTTGTGATTGACCGCGAAGGCAAAGTTGCGTTGAAAAAAGTCGGCACAGCAAACTATGACACCGAACGTTTCCGAAAGTACCTCGCTGACTTAGCCAAGCAGTAAACCCTTAAGTTCCTCCATTCCCTCCGTTGCACGTTTGGTTATAAAGTTGAGGTTAGGCATCAGCCAAACGTCAGGCCGGGCCGGGTCAACAATGTACTTGGGCACGTCTGCATGTACGTAGTCAATCAATCCGGCTGCCGGATAAACCACAAGCGAAGTACCTACCACCAGAAAGATATCGGCAGCTGCCGCATAGTCCATGGCTTCGGTCATGCGTGGAACGGCTTCTCCAAACCAAACGATATTAGGACGAAGCTGGGATCCCTTTTCGCACGTGTCGCCCAGGTTGAGTTCAACCCCACGCACCGGGTACACCAGCCCGGGGTCGACCGTACTGCGCGATTCAAACAAGCTGCCGTGCAGATGCACCACATTCCGCGAGCCCGCACGTTCGTGCAGGTCGTCCACGTTTTGTGTTACCACGGTAACCAGAAAATGATCTTGAAGTTCGGCCAGAATTTCGTGCGCCCGATTCGGCCGTGCTTCACGGGCTGCTTTTCTTCGCTCGTTATAGAACTGGAGAACCAACGCAGGATCTCGCTGCCATGCTTCGGGCGTTGCCACGTCTTCCACCCGATAGCCCTCCCATAATCCCCCGCTGTCGCGGAAGGTTTTCAGGCCGCTTTCCGCACTGATGCCGGCACCGGTCAGGACCACCAGCTTCTTCATCGTATCACGAGGCTTTCTTTCGGGCAAACCGACCCTTGCGCTCCGGTGCATTTTCGGCCAGAGTCAGGCATTCCTCAAGCGTAAGTTCTTTGGGCTCTTTTCCTTTAGGGATCTTCACATTCTTTTTACCCGCCTTTATGTATGGACCAAAACGTCCATTGAGCACCTGGACGTCCGGATTCTCAGCAAATACCTTGATCGTTTTATTGGCATCGGCAATTCGCTTGGCCTCAATCAGTTCGATAGCCCGTGGTAACGTGATCGTGTAGGGATCCTCTTCCTTGGGTATCGATACATATTTTTTGTCGTGCTGCACATAAGGCCCAAAACGGCCGATGTTGACGACTACGGGCTTCTCTTCAAAATCGCCCATACTTCGTGGCATCTTCATTAACTCAAGCGCATCGGCCAGCGAAATATTCTCGATGAATTGCCCCTGGCGGAGGCTGGCAAATTTTGGTTTCTCGCCCCCGTTGTCGTCCGGGTTTTCGCCTATCTGAATGTACGCGCCAAAACGCCCCAGCTTAGCGTATACTTTTTTCCCGCTCTTCGGATCAATACCCAATTCACGGTTCTTATTCTGTACCGCTGATCGTTCAATCTTCTCGGTCTTCGTTACCACTTTTCTGAACGGCCGGTAGAACTGATCAATCATCTTTTTCCACTGCAGTTTGCCATTGGCAATCTCATCGAACTCCTGTTCGATCTCGGCAGTAAAGGAGTAGTTGGTGATATCCGGAAAATGCTCCACCAAAAAATCATTCACCACCATGGCAATGTTGGTGGGGAACAGCTTGTTCTTTTCCGCTCCGGTGATTTCCGTTTCGGTGTGGCTTTTCACCGCTCCGCCCTTCAACGTGTGTACGGCATACTTTCGCTCGGTGCCTTCACGGCTCTCCTTCACCACGTATCCCCGCTTCTGCACTGTAGTAATGGTTGGCGCATAGGTAGACGGCCGCCCGATTCCCAACTCTTCCAGTTTCTTTACGAGGCTGGCTTCCGTATACCGGGCCGGGTGACGCGTAAAGGTTTGTGTGGCATCAATGAAATTCAGGTCAAGCTTCTGCCCTACCGCAAGCGGAGGCAGCATATTAGCATTCTCCTCGTCTTCGCTATCCTCATCGCGCGATTCGGTGTACACTTTCAAAAAACCTTCGAACTTAACCACTTCACCTGTTGCAATCAGATTACGCGCGTTACCGGAGATGCTGATCGTGGCAGTCGTGCGTTCCAGTTCGGCATCCGCCATTTGAGAGGCGATCGCTCGTTTCCAAATTAAATCGTATAAACGACCTGCGTTGCGGTCCATGCCGGGTTCGAGCAAAGAAAAATCCGTTGGACGGATGGCTTCGTGCGCCTCTTGCGCTCCGGATGTCTTCGTTTTGAACCTGCGATTGAAAACAAACTCTTTTCCGTAGGCGCTGGTGATTTGCTGAGTCGCTCCGGCAACGGCTTCATCCGACAGGTTTACGGAATCGGTACGCATGTAGGATATCTTACCCGCCTCATACAACTTCTGCGCAACCGTCATTGTCTGGATCACGGAGAATCCTAGTTTGCGGCCGGCCTCCTGCTGCAGCGTTGACGTTGTAAAAGGTGGCGCTGGGCTTTTCTTACCCGGGCGTTTTTCGAGGGTTGCAATTTGAAACCAAACCTCTTTAAACCAATACAGAAAAACGAATTCCTCTTTTTAAGAAAAAAAAATTTAAGGCAGTTAGGCCATTAATTT
>JBKCJM010000005.1:0-27900 GCA_046301755.1 Cyclobacteriaceae bacterium | reverse complement strand
TTCTGCGAAGCGAAGCTGCCCCCGTGACATTGAACTGAATGGCCGTCAGGGTTGTCGTCAGTAAATCTGCGTCAGTACCCCCGCCATCGCGGATGGTGAACTGCGCCACTTCCACGCTGTTCAGATCGGTGATATCTGTGGCCTGAAAGTCTTTGTACAGGATATTATCGGGTGGATCGAAGGTGGTGTTGATGTCGGAGGTATTGGACGCCACACTGAAAGCATTACTGGTTGCTTCACCAGCCAAAGGCAGCGATGAGTTAGTAATAAGCGTAATGCCCGAACCGGAAGTGGAGAAGTTAATGGCGCTGTAGGTGCCGATACCCGATGCAAAAGTAGTGGACAAGCCGGTGGCGGTTCCGGAAGAGGGGGTGAGGGTTACGGATTCGATAAAATCAAGATCGGTATTGTCGTTCGCATCGCGTGCACGGACTGCGGGTGCAGGCGAAAAATTTACGCCAATGGTATTAATGGTTGGCGGCTGCGTGGTAAATATCAGTTGGTCGGCCAGTACTTCAATTCGGTTATCATCTCCTGCAATGGAAGACTGTGCGCCTCCGGCATTAGCGGTTGCAAAAGTAGAACCTGAAGCGGCTGCGGTGGCACTGTTAACGGCAAATCTGAAATCGGAGTTATCGGTTACGGTGTTTTGAAACGTAACGCGTATACTGAATGTTTTGGAGCCGTCATCAGGTGCAGCCAAGGTGAGTGCACTGAAGGAGGCTGTAGGGCCCGCGGCCACTTCACCGAGTTCCGTAGTGCCATCGTAGAGTGCGATTCTGCGAAGCGAAGCTGACCCCGTGACATTAAACTGAATGGCCGTCAGGGTTGTCGTCAGTAAATCTGCATCAGTACCCCCGCCATCGCGGATGGTGAACTGCGCCACTTCCACGCTGTTCAGATCGGTGATATCTGTGGCCTGAAAGTCTTTGTACAGAATATTAGTTGGGTACGTATATCCAGATTTTGGGATAATATCGGATGTTTGACCATATCCAATGGATACCGATAACGCAATAACTATAAAGCCAAAAAATAATGATCTTACACTCATAAAAATAACTTTCTTTATTGTATCTCCCCGTTCTTATCTGTCTTCAATAACATCACCGTTTTGATATTGGCCAGTTCGGTGGTGCCTAACACCACCAGGCCGCCATCGCGGGCTTGCCGTACGGCCACACCTAAATCATTATCGCGGCTGCCGGTGATCCTCCGCCACTGCAATTCGCCAAAGGCGTTGATCTTGATCAATTGAAAATCTTGGCCACCGCGGCCTCCCTTGCCGGATGAATCTAGATCAGTTTTATTGGAGGAATTGTAAGATCCAAGCAGGATCAAACCACCATCCTGAGTCACGGTTATGGCAAGCCCATCTTCATCGAATCCATCACCCTCGTTTCGCAACACGAAAGTGCTGTTGTTGGGAACTGATCCATCCTCATTCAGCCGTTGAAAGAAGATATCGCGGTTACCATTGCGCGTGGTGGTACCGACAATGGCATACCCAAAGCCAAACGGGGCAATATCCCGTCCTTCTTCATTGCTGGCAGGTATGCCAATGGGTAGATCGAAGATAACGCGCTGACTATTCTGTTCGCTCTTTACAATCCGCGCGTCTGAGTGACTAGCGCGGTCGGCTGTGCCAGCCCAGACTACCTGATTGGCGCTGTTCATCAGCAGCCTACGAGCCAACGTCACGTTGCCGGTTCCATCACCGTATTGCCTAACCCAATTATCGTTCAGAGTTGCCTTTGCTACGCTGGCCAGAAACATGTTTGCATCAGGCGAGGCCTGAGGGCTTGCGTTAAAGCCGAGCAAAAGCAGGTCAGGGCCCGATTCGACAAGTGCAACTCCCCGGCCGTTAATGGTCAGCGTGTCTTTGCGAATCTCGTTACCCTCGGCATCGGTCATCAGGATTAACGGGTACGAGCCAGTGGAGCTGATTTTTTCTCCGGTTAACACATAGCCACCATCACTGGAGACGATCAGATTGCGCCCAACGTAATTGGGTGACGCCTGGTCGTAGAATTCATCTTCGTTCGTATGGGCCGGGTGCACCTTAGTCCATTGAAGATTGCCGAACGCATCGGTCTTGATCAGCTTGATCTTGAATTTGGGAAGTGAGGTTTCGGATTCCTGTACTTCAAGCGTGGATAACATGATGAAACCGTCATCGGGCGTTTGTTCAACCGTAACCGCGTTTTCATCAAATCCACCATTGAAGTAGCGGACAAACGTGGACGGCTGAGCCAGGTCGGCATTTTTTTCGTTCAGGCACGAAGCACCGAGTAACAACAGTAGGAGAGAGACGCTGTACCTCATGGCGTTACTTAATTAGTTTTTTAGGATTGAAATACGGCCACAGGAACCCGAGGTTAACCGTGAAGTTGCTTTGCCGGATGTCATTGTTCTGGAAGCCATAATCAAAGACAGCTTCCGGGTTGCTTCGGCTATCCGGATTGATGGTTTGGGTAAGCCCGTACTGGTAGCGGGCATCGGCCAGGATGTAAATGGACCCGATCCGCAACTTTACACCGCCACCGGCTTGTAATGAAAACACAAACGACTGGTAGGAGTCATCGAGCCCCACATCGGGACCGCTTACGGAGTTGCTGCTTCCGCCCTCCGGAGTAACGATGGTGGTAAGCTGGTTGCTGACCCCGAGCCGGTAACTTACGCCCGGGCCAAATGTAATGAAGGGTTCAAATACGCGTCCCCTTTTCAGGCGGTATTGGATCAACGGATTGAAGTCAAGCCACTGCTGGGATACTACGCCCTCTTGCGAAGCGATAGCGTTGCCATTAATATCGCTTACAAACAACTCCTCGTTTGTGTAGGTGAATCCGCGCGAGTGGTATAACAGCTCGCCCACGAGCACCAGCTTCTGCTTCCAGTTATTCTCATACTTGTTCTGCTGAAAAATATCCCGCTCAAACACCAGGCCGCCCTGAAATCCCAGGCGGGGCGAGTACTTTCCGTTGCCGGGTGAGTTGGCGCCCACGAAGTAGTTCGAGGTGATGGTAGGAAAGGTGGAATTCAGACCGCCCTTAACCCCAATCCGAAATATCGGCTTGGTGCGAAAGCGTTTGTACAGGGCAATGAATTCAGCCGGGTCCACGGCCTCGTTGATCTCAAAAAACGGATCGGCCTGCAGCAGCTTAATCATGTGCACATCCGCCAATTCCGGTTCCTCGAGGTAGATGTACGTTTGCGTAAGCAACTTATAGGCATCCCGCTGCTCCTCCTTGGTGAAGCCTTCCTGCCCCTTGGGGACATCCAGGTAATTCGCCAGCAGGGAGGGTACCTCGTGCAAACGGCCCTGTTCGTACGTTGCCTGTGCCAGTTTTAAGACCTGGGCGGGGTCAATTTTTGCCTGTTGGGCCAGTGCTAATCCGGGTAACAAGACTAAAGCCAAAACATAGAATCTCTTCATACGCACTTATTTGTTGTTGGCTGGAAAGTTTTCGCACGTCTTGCTGTAGGGCAGGTCGCCAATAAAAATCTCCCATTCATCTTTCGAGAGATTTCGCGTAACGTACTTGCACAGCAGGCCGCTCATGGTCTCTACTTTGGTGGGCCACGCGTGGATGGTCTCGTTGGCATTGGCGGAGTTGCTGTGAACACCTACCAATAATTGTTCATCATCCGGGGTGAACGTGGCACTCCACACCCAATCGGGGTTATCCGCCAGTTTGATAGGCTGTCGATTCAAGTCGGCTGAATTCCAGTTCCAGAGGCGCACGGTCTTGTCCCGGCTGGTGGTAGCCATAAATGTGTTCGAGAAGTTAAACTTGATTTGCTCGATGTGCTCGCTATGGCCGCTCAACACGCGGGGAGGTATGGTGGCGTTTTCCCAGATAATCCGGATCAACCCCTTTTGATCACCCACTACCATCCTGCGGTTGTCCGAAGCGTAAGCGATGGCCGTCAGCGGAATATTGCCGGCATTCCGGAAGGCTTCCTTCATGGCAAAATTGTTACGAATGTCATAAACAGAGAGAACACCGCTTTCGGAGGCCGCTGCGATTCGGGTTCCATCGGGGCTGATGGCGAACGCATTGATCTTACTGTTCTTGGCGGAGATTACTTCGCGCACGGTATTCAAATCCGTGTACTTCACGCTTCGGCCTGAGTTATCGCGCAGATAAGCTCCCTTGCCGTCAGGGGTGAATTCGATGTTATCAATTCCGTTGACAAAACCAGCGATTCGCTTCGGTGCAACTCCTGGATTGCGAAGATCAAACAACAACGCATAGTTCTGGGTACCGTCACCGATGGTAAGGCCACCAGCCAACAGGTAGTCCTCGTCCGGGCTCAGGTCAATCGAGTAAAAGAGGTAGTCGGTCATGCGTGGCATTACTTCCTGGGCTTTCCACCGGCTATTTTCCTGCGTCCACCGCAAAATCCTTCCATCGCTGCCGGCTGAGTAAATCTGTTTTGACCGGGCGTGGGTAACCAGCGATCGGGCGGCACCCTGCTCATGTCCTTTCAGATTCTGCGTAATCGGGTCACCGCGTTCACCGGTTTCTTTGTTGACCACCTGGTTTTTTAGTGCATAATAGAGTCCGTTGTAGATGTCGTCCTCATACGGGTAGCCCTTGTACATCTTATTAAACAGGTAGCCGGTCTCTGCAATCAATGCCTGTTGCTCGGGGTCGTTATTCAATTCCTTTGATTTGATGGAAATGGCTTTGGCAACGGCCAGATAGCGTTCGCGTTGAGCGTTATTGCGTTGTTCTTCCGCGTCTTTCTTTGCGGCCAATGCTTCCGCTTCCCTTCTACGGGCCAAATCTGCCTGCTGGTTGGCCCGGAGCTCCTGTGCTTTAGCCTTTTTCTCGTTTTCCTGAGCGAGTTTGGTAGCATTTTCAGCTGCAATTCGCTGCTTTTCTGCTTCCAGAAAATTTTCCTCAGCTTTAAGTCGCTGCGCGTCTGCCTCAATTCTTTGCTTATCCGCTTCGTCCTTTGCAGCCTCAGCGGCTATTCGTTGCTCGTTTGCAAGGTCGGCATTCTTATTTGCAAGTGCTTCCTGTCTAACTGCCTCCGCCTGTTGCACAAAGGCATATACCACGGCAATCAGGGCCACCACCAGGAAGCCCGCGAGCACAATGGCCGTTGTACGGGCGCGCTGGAGTTTGCGCTTCTGCTCCAGTTCCTTAATACGCTGCTCAGTCTCAAATTCTTTCCTCGAGTCCTCGAGGAAGATCATGGTGCGCTCGAAGGCCGGATGGTAACGCTGTCCCCACACCAGTGTGGGTTTGTGTTTCGCCTGCCAGTTGAGGGCCAGTTGTAAATCCGGTGGACGCCACAAGCCTGCTTTGCCTACCTGGTATTGAGCGGCTGCTTCTGCCAGGCGCTGGTACATCTGCACGGCATCGGCTTCATCGTCTACCCAGTTCTTTAACCGGCTCCAGATGCGCATCAAGCTTTCGTGCGAGATGTCAATCATCGATCGGCCGGAGAGGGCTACTCCATGGGCAGGTGTCAATAACGAACGCCCGGGTTCGCGAAACTTCTCAACCACCTGGGCTACTTCGTCCTCCGAAACATCGGCAATGGCTGCTATTTCATTCAGGCGCGTGGGGCGCCTGATGCCAAAGTTTTCACCGCGCTTCTCGGTGATGGCTTTGAACAATACTTCACAAATACGTTTCTGATCTTCGTCCAATTCATCGTAAGCCTCGTTCGCATGTTGCGAAAGAGCTTCGCTCATGGTACCAATGGCTTCGTAATGCTTAAGGTCAACGGCTTCGTCTTCCGAGTCCTTGTAGCGCCTCCAGTAACTCCAGGTACGCATCAGCGCGTGTTGCAGAATCGGGAGCTGGTCGGGGTTATCACCCAGGTCGTTCAGCAGTTGCTGAACCAGGCGGGGAGCAATGCGGGCACCGCCCACGGCCACTGGTCCTTCGATCGCTCTGCGCTTCTGATCGCGGGTAAGCTGGGGAATGAGATAGTGACTGTCGTTGATCTTGCGTGTGAGGTCGGGGAACTGTGCGCAATCGCCAATGAAGTCCGAACGCATGGTGATGGCCACGTAAATGGGCGCATCGGTGTAGTTAACTGCCTCCATCAGGAGGTTGACAAAAGCAAGCGTCTCGTTTACCGAGTTAGGATCGGTGCTGTCCTTAAACCGGAATAGTTCTTCGAACTGATCCACCAATACCAGGTAATTGATATCGGCACGTCTGCGCGATTGTTCGATGGCTTCCACCAGCCCCAGCGAACTACTTCGCAACAGTGTGGATACGATGGTTCGTTTAATTTTTTTGTCTTCACCGTCAGCCGCCTTGTATTCGGACGATGACTGAAGCAGCGACTCGGCCAGGTTTTCAATCGGGCCGGAACCCGGCCGCGTTACCACCACTTCCCAGTTTGGGCTGGCATCGGTAAGGAATCCACCATACAGGATGGGGAGCACCCCGCAGTAGATGAATGAAGACTTACCGGAGCCTGACGGACCGATAACGCCCACAAACCGGCTTTTCGATAATTTGAGCAGCACTTCATCGCTCTGGCCTTCGCGGCCAAAGAAGAGGTGACTCTCCTCAATCTTAAATGGCCGCAGCCCCGGGAAGGGGTTGGACACATCGGTGAGAGACGGAGCTCCGGGGAATTGCTCGTTAACGGTGGTATTCATACTCGTTACGCTTTAATGTCTTGTAAAAAATTTCGTAAGGTCTCCATCGAGCGCGAAGAGTCGCCCGAAATGAGGGTAAGATTTTGGTTCTTGAACGCCTCCACATTGGTGCCAGCCTCGGTTACCAATGCCTTGCCCTGGATGGGCTTTCTGCGGCCGAACCCGGGTGCCTTCAGCAAATCCAATACTTTCATACGCACCCATTGGTCGTTCACTTTGCCTTTGAAGATCACAGCTCCGTCAAACGACCGGAGGTTTTCAATGTGCTTCTTGCGCACGTCCAGCAAGTCGCCTTCGAAAGCGGGTGTAAGTACTTTGAAGCCCGACTTTTCGATGGTGTCTTTGATGGGTTGCACGAGCTGGGCGTCTACGCGGTCGTACACCATATAGATAGAGCGCGCAGCTGCATCGGCAGGGCCTTTGCGCACGTCCGACTCCAGTAGTTCTTCGCGCATGATGTTCTTGAAATCTTCCAGCGGGTTCTGCAAAATTTCTGTTCCGTCCTGTGCTTCGGTATCGCGCTTGATGGCATCGATGAATGTTTTTTGGCGCTCGCTCGCGTTTCGCAGATTGGGTGCAATCCAGATCAGGCGTGCGAAGTCTTCACCGCGTGAACGTTTTTCGGCCGTGATCTCCGTGGCAATTTGATTCTGGATATCCACCACAGAGCGCGTAGACCCTTCCGGGATTTCGCCATAGGCAGTTCCGATCAGGTGAATGGTGTACGCGCTTGACTCCATGTCCTTGCGCACTACCCGCTCCAGTTCAGATGCCTGCGAGGGCAGGGTGCTGGTGGGCAACACGATGTAGCCGTGGCGCTGAAGTTCGCGCTTGATGATATTGCGCTGCACCGACAGGTCGTGGCCTGTTTCGGCCAGGTAGATGGTCTTGCGTTTGAAGATGTTGCGCGCTTCGGGCCGGTTATCGCCCTGCTTGAGCATTAACAACGTCTCGTGGATGTCGTAGGCCAGGTCAACCATCTTCATCCAGTATTGTTTTTCAGCATCTTCGCTGAAGAAGTCCGAGTACTCGCGAATCTGGCCGGTCTCGGAATCCTGCTGATACATGTCGTAGCCCAGCAGATCGCGCAACCGGGGCGGATGTTCGGTCAGGGGCAGCGGTGTCTTCAGCACTTTGAAGATTCGGTTGAAGGATGATGCGCCTGACGACTTAAAGAACGTTTCAACGGCATCGAGGCAGCGGCCCGATTGCGCAAAGTCGCGCGACAACACGGTCACCAGCACGGCCACGTTGTCCAGGGTAGGTGAAGTGGCCGAATCAAATTCGGACTTCAGCACCACATTGGGCTTGCTGCCCAGTACCTGATAAAGCATCAATTCCAGAAAGCGCTTGAAGTGGCCAACCCAACCGGTGTCGCCCTTTTTTGACGTTTCGTTGTCCTTCTCAGCGTAGGTAATCAGTACATCAATATCAAGTGCCATGGTTATGCAGTCTGGGTTTGAGTTGGTTCGGTTACGTTTCGGATAATTCCCTGGAGCAGGTCGTGGTGGCGGGCCATCACGAAGTAGAAGTCGATCATGTTGATGCGGAAGACGACTGCCCGCTCGGTGGCCTCCACCTCGTCAACCGTCAGTTCCCGTCCTTCGGCAAACACATCGCCAAACACACTTCCTTTGCGCAGTCGCGCCATTTCCTGGCCTTTGTAGGAAAGCTTCACCTCCCCATGCGCCACAATCAAAATAGGGGCGTGGCCATCTGCCGGGGTTATCACAAGCTTATCGCGCAGGTTGAGGGTGTACGGTTGTATTTTGTCTGCCAGATCGCTGATCAGCACGCCCGGAATATTGCGGAAGGCGCGCAGTTCTTTTATAAACATGACCATTTCGATGCCGAGGAAGAAGCCGTCATCGAGTCCTTCCAGCAGGCGGTTGTTTTCGATGGCGTTATCCATAAACCGCTTGTCGCGGGCCGGCACCCGGTCCGAAATGGTGTAGTAGGTTTTTTTGTCTTTGTGGTAGATCACCCAGGCGGCTACTTCCTGAAGCAAACGGTCCTGGTTGAACATCTGCCCGATCAGACCGCGGCTTACCCGGAAGTCATCCAGGTACGCTGTTGCATGAATGGCGCAGGCTTTCGTCCAGCGGTTACTATAGTTGAAATCACGGTTCAGTACGTAATTGATCACCTGCACCGGGTTGTAGTTCTCACGGGGGAAATACACCTGCAGTTTTTCCAGTTTGTCGTTGGTGGAGGTGTCATCCAGCAGCGGCACCAGTTTTGGTTTCAGGTCATTGTCGAGGAACAGATCGAGCAGTTCCAGCGCATACTGGATGCTATCGGCCGTGCCCAACTGAATGTTTTCGCGCACCAATTGCACCGACTGCGGATCGTATAACAGCGACAGGAGCAGGCTGACCTGATCGTAGTTGTCGCGGATCTCATCGCGGATCGCATCGCGCAGGTAAATGAATCGCTCTTCTTCCGGCAATTCTTCGAGGGCAACCAGGTTCCACAAGGTTTTGTTCATCTCGTGGTCGAGCAGGTCCTTGATCACCAGAACTTCGCGGCCCTTTGCCTGATGGTTCATGTAGCGCAGGGAGTACAGAATCTGCTTAACGATTCGCTTATCGGGGTAATCGGCTTTTTTCCACAACAGGCTCAGGCCTTCCTTGCCACCGATGTGCCCCATGATCTGCACAATCTTCATCATTACCAGATCGCTCTGACCCGACTTGTGGAAGGCTGCTTCCAATACTTGCAGCGCAGGCTCACCCGCTTCTTTGAGCGCTGCCGAGGCAGCATGGCCATACACCGGGGAGGCCAGCATTTCAACAAGCACTGGCCAGGTTTCCTGGCGCTTCACTTTGCGCGCGGTAATCAGCGACTCGTTCCGAACTTTCTGGTCGGCATCGCGCAGGATTTCGAGCAGGATGAAGATGGTTTTAGGGCTCATCATCGTGCGGAGCAGTTTGGCAGCCAGAATGCGGTCACTTTGCTTCACCGATTTGCTAAGCTTCATCAGCTTATCGGCTGAGATGGAGAGCAGGTCGGTGTCATCTCCGGCCCCGGCAGCCTGCTGTGCCAGCCCGCGGGTAACGGACTCCTGACCGAAGCCGTACTCCTGGATTTTCTCACGGGCGAACTGACGTACTTTTTTGAGGTCGCTCTCCGCCAGCTCAAGCAGTGAAGATTCGAACCGCGCGGGTTCAAGTTTCTCCATCAATTTAAGTCCGTACACAACTTTGTCCTCGGCTGTGCTCCTGATTTCTTTTTGCAGCACACTATCCATGGTGAACTCGCGCACTACGTGAGAGGCCACGGCATCCTTGTTTTTCAGAAGTGAACCCTGTAGCGTGTCTTTGTACCCATTGTACATCTTATTGACTACGAAGTACCAGAGACCCAGGATGGGCAGCGTAAAGGCCGTGATTGAAAGCAGGTTGAAGATGTGGAACTGATTAATCAATACGATCAACCCACCGGCAACGGTTACCGCCACAGCCGTTACCAATCCTTCGAGCTTTGTTTGGGCATCGATCTTGTAGCCAGAGTCAATCGGGATGTAGTAGAATTTGAAGGTGGGGTTGTCCAGGGCATCGCGCAGCGAGTTCATGAACAACTTACTCATAGCCACCATGATGAAGAAGTAGATGAAGTTCTGGCCGGCTGAGGATTTTTCAAACCCCAGAAAAGCACCGAGGCCGAGCGCGCCCAAGGTAAAAATCACCAGCAGAAGCGGGTTAATGATAAGCGATATGCGAAGTCCGTAGTCCTGGTTAAGGCGGTCGGTTCCAAAAAGACCAAAGAAGAATCCGAATACCACAATAGTACCTTCAAATAAGGCAAGGAAGTACGGTAGCCCTTCGGGGTTATCGCTGTAAAAGGAGGTGGTTGCGTTAAAGAACGAATAGTCGATAAAGCGGAGTGCGGTAATACTGGTTATAATAAACAGCGCCATCACCACGATGTAGCGGTTGCTCAGGAACTGCAGAATGGAAAACTTACTCAGTCCCTTGTCGGTGTTTACGAAGTGCCCACCCTGCACCAGGTGGCGGTTAGCCAGCACGACAAACAAGATCAGGAAGACCGCGAGGCTGACCAAACCGATTGTAAACAAGGTGGTGACTGTAACACTTGGAATCAGCAGGAGTAGCGGGATGGCGAAAAAGGAGAGAATTGAGGCAATGGTCATACCCATATCCACGCTTCCACCCAGGCGCTTGGCCTGCCGCACGTTGAACATCCGGTTGAAGGCTCCCCAAAAAATCAACTGCGTGATGAACGTGAAGGGGAGAATCAGTGCAAATCCAAAATAGTAGAGGTTTTCATGGTCGGCCACGAATGCTTCGCCAAATTCAATAAATGCGGTGAACGCCAGAATGATGAACAGGTTGAAGATCGCCAGAACGCTGAAGGGAATCCTTCCCTGAAGGAAGTTATAGATAAGTGTGGAAACGATGCCCAAACCCCCGGATACAGCCAACGCAATAGGTAAATCGACCCCTTCGTCAAACTCTTTTAGAAAAAGCGATTGTGAGGCAACGGTGAACGTGGCCATGAACAGTCCCATAAAGAAACTGATCATCAGCAACAGGCCTACCGGACGGGTTTCTTCCGGTTCGACATCAAGAGCTTTCCAGAGTTTTTTCAACATGGGCAGGTAAAGGATCGTCTAAAATTCAGACAATTTGGCGAAATATCCTATTGAAGCAATACATTCTCTTAAATGTAATTGTGCCCTCATTTCTAATGAGTTAGGTTTTTTTGTTTAGGTTTTTTGGTATAACCGTTTAACGAATCCCGGGCATCAGAAGGGAACTATCGCCATAGCTGAGGAAGCGGTAGCCATTGTCCAGGGCTGCTCGATAAACGGTGCGCCAGTCTTCGCCAATGAAGGCGGCAATCAGCAACAGCAGAGTGGAGGCCGGCTGATGGAAGTTGGTGATGAGCCCTTCACTTATCCGGAAACGGTAGCCCGGCATTATATATATAGATGTGCTGCCCGTAATCCGATCGGCCCCGACTTGTTGCATCTTCTGCCACACGGCCTCAAGGGCGGTTTCGCGGGGTACTTCGGGTTGGCCCTGATACGGTTCGGTCTGCCCGATTGCAAAGGTCGCTTCTGGATTCTGCATGAGTTTCACCCCATACCAATACAGGCTCTCCAGAGTTCGCATGCTGGTTGTGCCTACGGCAATGACCGGCCCATCAGCGCCCATCAGGGTTTCGATATTGTGCCGCGTTACGATTACCTGCTCGGCATGCATCAGGTGTTCAGCTGCATTGGTCACCTTCACGGGCTGAAACGTTCCCGCGCTTACATGCAGGGTAAGGAAGTCCCGAACGAAACCCTGCCGGTCCAGCGATTCCAAAACGCGCCCGGTGAAATGAAGTCCGGCTGTGGGTGCGGCAACAGCCCCGGCCGCACGGGAGTAAATGGTCTGGTATCGGTCACGGTCGCTGGCCTCAGCTTCGCGATGCAGGTAAGGCGGTAAGGGTATCTTCCCCGTTTCAACCATTACTTCGGCAAACGTCAGTGTTGCTGGTTGCCAGCAAAGGTGCACAAGTTGGCGCTCACGGTCTGCCAGCGTAGCTTCCAGTGTTAGTCCCTCGTGGAGCAACTTTAGGGTTACTCCGTTTGGCCATCGTTTCAGGTTGCCGATGGCGCAACGCCAGGTTGCCTCGCCCGTAGTTTCCATAGCGTGTTGCACCAGCGTGGTTGGCTCCACCGGATCCAGTAAAAACACTTCGATGGTGGCACCCGTATCTTTTTGAAAGAGCAGGCGGGCGGGAATCACCTTGGTATCGTTGAAGAATAGCCGCGATTTTGCCGGCAGGTTATGGGGTAAATCAGTAAACCGGTTGTGCCGTATCTGGCCGCGGTCGTAAACCAGCAGCCTGGACTGGTCGCGCTCAGCCAGGGGGTAGCGGGCGATGCGTTCGTCCGGTAAGTCATAGGTGTAGTCGCTCAGCGCAATCATTGGCGCAAAAGTACAGTCCGGCACTTTCACTTTCTGCTATCTTTGTTTCGTGTTTAAGGCCTCTGTCTCCGTACATGATTTGAAGTTTTCGTTCGATGCCCGCACATCGCGCGGGGCCATGCGAAACAAGAAGTCGTGGTTCCTGAAACTGGTTAACGAGGCCAATCCGGACCGGATCGGATATGGCGAGTGCGGACCGCTTCCCGGCCTGAGTCCCGAATATGACGAGGTACAGCCGGAATTGCTTCGTGCAGCCGCGTGGTTACAGCAGGTAGATCCAAAGGAGGTTCAAACCGAGGCTGATATTTACCGGAAGGTGGCGGGTTTTTCGTGCAGTTCGTCCGTGCGACTGGCGCTTGAAATGGCGCTGCTCGACTGGAGCCACGGAGGTGAGCGCGTGATTACCGATTCGCCTTTTGCGAAAGGTGAACCCGTGCCGATCAACGGCCTGATCTGGATGGGCGGGGTTGATTTTATGCTTCAGCAGGTTGAAATCAAGATCCGCGATGGATTTACCTGTGTGAAATTGAAAGTGGGCGGCAACGATTTTGAAAAGGAGTGCGACATTTTGCAGTACATCAGGCGCAAGTATTTCCGGCAGGACATCACCATTCGGCTGGATGCTAATGGCGCTTTCAAACCGCACGAGGCTTTGTATAAACTCAACGAGCTGGCGCGGTTTCAGATTCACTCGATTGAGCAACCCGTGAAGGTCGGCACTCCGGAACTGGCTGAGATTTGTGCTCAGTCGCCCATTCCGGTGGCGCTCGATGAGGAATTGATTGGCGTGTCGGGGTTGCCGGCCAAAGAGTTTCTTCTGGACAATCTGCGGCCTGCCTGCCTGGTGCTGAAGCCAAGCCTGCATGGCGGCTTTTCGGGCACGGCCGAATGGATTGCGTTGGCCGGGCAGCGGCAGATCAACTGGTGGATTACATCTGCGCTGGAGAGCAACATCGGATTGAATGCAGTTGCCCAGTTCGCATCGAAGTACCCGCTGGAAATCCCGCAGGGTCTGGGTACGGGCGCTTTGTATGAAAACAATATCCCTTCTCCGCTGCTGGCGGAAAAGGGATATCTAACCAAACGCGGGTGGGATGATTGGGATCTGTCGCTGGTCTCGGATGCTCCTATTGTTGAGTCCTAGTGCGGATATCCGGCCGCCCGAATACGATTCCCTTCTGAACAAATCCGCCACCCGAAAGCTCAATCTGAGGCTCACCAAACGAGGTTAACAATAGTTCGTGCGAGGCCGCAACGCGAAGCCGGCCCTCGCCATAGATAACGGCTGCCACATCGGTGCTTTTCACCTTTCGCGTGTCAATCTTGTTTTCGCCATAAAGCCTGAACTTTTGTTGATCGACCTGACCGTGCTGAATGGTGAGGATGTTTTGACCATATAAACTTGCCTTGAAGTAGGAGGCTTCGATGCCGGGAACGTTGATCTCCGTTTGCCCATACGCTTTGAGTTTGAATTTCCGCACATCCAGCGAATCGTTGAACGTTACTTCTTCGGCACCGCGCACCTGCAACTTTTCAAGTTCCCGATAGGTGACATACGCGGTTACCACGGCATTGTGGTAGCGACTTACCCGCGGACCGTCATTGTCGCCAGGTTTGCGCTTGCGCGGATCGATGACGCGGGCGTCTTCGAGGAAAATCGCCAGTTTATTTCCATTCTTTCGCACCTGAATGCGGGAAGCGTCAACACCGGAATACCGGATGCGGACGTGTTCTTCATTACCCTGCGTGAGCACCAGGTTGATTTTGGGCGATACCACCAGTTTGGTGAATCGTCCAGGTTTATGCGCCATTTCCTGGCCCTGGGCCAGCATACTTAGCGACAAGAAGAAAAGCGTTAGGGCTTTCATAAAGCATTTTGGCTTATTGACACTTCAGTAGTCGACTACCCCTAAATGCCTCACCAAAAATTTCTGACTGATTTTACTAATTATTTTGGAATGTATTCTTTTAAAGTGTTACTTAGCTAAAATTATTAGTAATGGAGCCCAAAATTAAGCTGCATTCGAAGAAACTGCCGTCTGGCCGGTATCAGATTCGGTTTACCACCTCAGGGCCCGATGGCGATTGGTATGGCTATGTGCTGGCTGAGCCGCGCACGCCCCTGCACGAGGTTTTTATGAAGATCAGTCGGCATGTGGAGGCCGCCTCAGCGCCCGACCGGTACTTCCAGCAGAATTTGTTTTCCTTGCGTAGCCGCCAGGCGCGGGCCAACCGCATTTTCCTGTTCAAACGAAAATACCATGAAGCAGCCTAAGCCTCTGAACGAGCTAATTCGCGAGAACCGGAAGCGCATGGGCCTTACCCAGGATCAGTTTGCCAACCGACTGGATATCAAGCGGTCGCTGGTTGGTGCGTATGAGGAAGGTCGGGCTGAGCCACGCCTGGAGCTTTTGCAGAAGATGGCCAATTTGTTCGGTATCTCACTTGAGGAGTTTCTGGGCCAGGAGAAGGATAAGCTTAAACGGGGTGGCGATGTGCTGGTGGTGACACTCGATGGGTCCGAGCGCCAGAACATCGAATATGTGCCCGTGAAGGCGGCTGCCGGGTACCTCAATGGCTTTGGTGATCCTGAGTTTGTGAAGGAATTGCCTCACTTCCGCTTGCCCATGCTGGGGCAGGGGACCTACCGGGCCTTTGAAATCAAGGGCGATTCGATGTTGCCGCTTACCCCGGGTTCGATCGTTGTGGGTGAGTACGTGGACGACCTGAGGGCGGTAAAAAGCGGCCGTACGTATATTCTGGTGACAAAAAAGGACGGAATAGTGTATAAGCGAGTATTCAATTATGTAAAAGATACCGGGCATCTGTTCCTGGTTTCGGATAACCGCCAATATGCCCCTTACCAGTTACCGGCCGAGGATGTGCACGAGGTTTGGGCAGCCAAGGCCTACATCTCCGTTCAGTTCCCCGACCCGGATGAGAAGCCCGAAATGGCGGTTGAAGAACTGGCCAGTACCGTTCTTGCTCTTCAGAAAGAATTGCGGGAGTTAAAAGCATCAAAAGCTAAACCATAGCGAATGATTCTGTCCGTGCCCTCCGGTTATCCGGAGTGGCCGGCAGTTTCAGATTGCGCGGAGATCATTTTCAACGTTTCGTCACGCTGTATTTTTTGGGCGTGCGCGCGCGCAAACGACCGCACGAAGTAGATTTTTTTTGGCCGGTGAATGCCCGGTATCCGATTCTTTAAATCCTCCTCAAGCGAGTTCAGGATTTCGTCTGCCACTTGTTCACCTTCGATCAGTAGTACCAATGTTTGTCCGAGGGTATCGTGCTTTACCCCTCCTACAAAATAGGATCTCCCCGGCAACCGGGCGCTCATCAGGGGCGCCAACTTCTGTTCGATTGCTTCCGGTGCAATTTTGATTCCACCGCTGTTGATGACGTTGTCCAACCGACCAAGAATTTCGAATTCCGTGGGTGTGTGAACACGCGCTATGTCGTTGGTGATAACCGGTTGTTTGTGCAGCGGGGTAGAAATAACGAGGCATCCGCGTTCATCGAGATGCACGGATACGTCCGGCAGGCAGTGAAAGCGTGGTTCCTGGTGTGGGCCGCTAAGGCGCTGCAAAGCAATGTGCGTCAATGTTTCCGTCATGCCATAAGTGGCATACCAGCCGTCTGGAAATTTTGCGACTTCGAGCTGTAACGGTTGTGGTAGTGCAGCGCCCCCGATGATAACCGTATTGATCTTCGCTGCACGGCCGCGGGTTGGTTCAGTAAGGAGGTGCGGTATCTGGTTGGGAACGAAGGCTGCGAAATGGGGGAGAAGTTCATCCGGCAATAGGTTAAGCGGTTGGGCAACCGGTTCAACAGCAACCAATGTGAGTCCGTTGACGAGCGCCCGCACCATCATCATTTTTCCGGCTACGAAGTCAAGAGGAAGGCACAGCAAGGCCCGCTGTTGCGGGGAGAGGTTCAGCACGCGCGCGGATGCGCGCGCGCTGAGGATCATCTGATCGCGAGTGAATGAAATAGGGCGAGGCGTACCCGTGCTGCCTGACGTGTGAAAAACAAAATGCTCGGCTCCCGAGCGCCATTGCTGCCAGAAGGCGACCAACTGGTTTTCAAACTCACTGGCCCCGCGAAAACCCGCTTCTGCTTCCTGCCAGGTGAGCCATCGCCCGTTGAGCCACACCCGGTCCATTACGGAAACTTCGGGAACTTGGAAAAGTCGGGTTCACGTTTTTCAAGAAAGGCATTCTTGCCCTCTTTCGCCTCATCGCTGAGGTAATAGAGCAACGTGGCATTGCCAGCCAACTCCTGAATGCCGGCCTGCCCGTCCAGCTCCGCATTGAACGCACACTTAAGCATGCGAATGGCCAGCGGGCTTTTCTTCAAAATTTTCCGGGCCCACTCAACCGTGGTCTCCTCCAGTTTTTCCAGCGGCACCACCTTGTTCACCAGGCCCATCTCGAGGGCTTCCTGGGCATTATATTGATCGCACAGGAACCAGATTTCACGGGCTTTTTTCTGGCCCACGATACGTGCGAGATAGGACGCACCAAAACCTCCGTCAAAACTGCCGACCTTTGGTCCGGTTTGACCAAAGCGTGCATTTTCCGCTGCTATCGTCAGGTCGCAAACCACGTGAAGCACGTGGCCTCCGCCAATCGCCCAGCCAGCCACGGAAGCAATTACCGGCTTGGGAATTGAGCGAATGAGGCGCTGCAGATCAAGAACGTTCAGGCGCGGTACTGAATCGGAGCCCACATAGCCGCCATGGCCGCGCACGCTCTGATCACCTCCGCTGCAAAATGCTTTTCCGCCTTCGCCCGTCAGAATGATCACACCGACTTCGGGATCTTCCCGGCAAATCATCATGGCATCAATCATTTCCTTTACGGTAAGCGGGGTAAACGCATTGTGCTTCTCGGGCCGGTTGATACTGATCCGGCCGATTCCCTCAGCTTTTTGAAAAAGTATTTCACGGTATTCAATTACCGTTTTCCATTTAATATGACTCATAGTTTTGACTGGATTTCTTTTTTGAACTCTTGAAAGACCTTAACGTTCCACTCCTGGCTGCTTTCAAACTCCAACACACCCGGTTTTGTTTGCTCGTGAAGTAGCCGCGTGACCTGCTCTTTTTGGTAGCTGGATTCAGTGGCATGTTGATACACGTGGTCATACTCTTCAGCAACGGTCCGTGCCGACTGACGCTGCCGTGTCACAAAGTATTCCTGCGCCTCGGGCACGGAACCGGGTCCATCAATCATATTGAAGATGATGCCTCCGTGGTTATTCAGGACAAGGCTCTTCAGAGTCGGATAATTGTAATTGTGCCAGAAGGCATTGCGGTCATAGAGAAACGCCATGTCGCCCGTCATTAACACCTGCGGATTGTCAGAGGTTAGCGCATGGCCCATAGCGGAACTGGTACAGCCATCGATTCCACTGGTGCCCCGGTTACTGAACACTTCTACCTCGGCCTGATGAGGTGACAAGCCCATGAAGTTGGCGTAGCGAACCACCATGCTATTGGCCAGGTGAAGATGAGTGCCGGCCGGAAGGGAAGCGAGAGTATCGTGAACCACGCCTAGTTCGTGCCGGGTGCCGCGTGCCAGGAATGACGCGATGGCGCTCTGTGTTCGTGACTCGCGATCCCGCCAGGCTTCACTGAAATCAGTGCGCCCGTTACCCGTCAAGCATTGAAAGAAAAAAGAAGGTGCACAACGGATTATCGTATCGACTGATTGGTAGGGATCGGCCACCGGTCCGGCCTCCTGGATATGCCAGTGCGCGCGTGCCGGGTGCTGCCGCAGGAAAAGCTTGACTTGCTTCGAAATGATGGATTGACCGAACGTGATCAGCAGATCCGGCTGAAGTGCCTTTTTCTGTGCGTCCGTGGCAAATGGAAGAAAGTTATCCGCCAGACGAATGTTTTCTGGAATAGCGTGGAGGTTGGATAGGATATCACCCACCAGTACCGCTTTTGATTCCTCAACAAACCGTGCAACGGCTTCGCGCAAAGTGCGGTCCATGGCGTGCTGGCCGGCCACTACCAGAATACGTCCGAAGTCGCCAAGCTTGTGGCGCAGGGCGGTGAGCTGAGATTCAGCAAGCTGGTAGTCAGGGGAAATGTGCTTTTGGATCCGGACCCTGGCAGAGGTCTGGAAGGTTTCGCCAGCCGCTGGGTACAAAGGCTCCCTAAGCGGCACGTTGATGTGCACCGGGCCCTGGGGCAACTCGGTGGTCAGCGCCAACGCCTCGTTGATCGTGCGGTTGATCATCCAGTTCGAATCAGGATGCGTGTAATCTGCCGGTAGTGTGAATGATTTTTTGACATTTCGACCGTACAGTGATTCCTGGTAAATGGTTTGCCCGTCTTGCTGCGCGGTCCACTCGGCAGGCCGGTCAGCCGTGAGCACCAGGAGAGGTATCTGCTGAAAAAACGCTTCCGAAACTGCCGGTGCAAAATTCAATGCTGCCGTACCCGAGGTGCAGATGAGTACAACGGGCTTGTGCGTGCTTCGCGCCATACCCAACGCGATATATGCCGCGCTGCGCTCATCCGGAAAAATCCGGGTGCGGAATGCGCCATGCCGGACAAACGCCAGTGTCAATGGGGCGCTGCGCGAACCGGGGCAAATGACCACCTCGCGAATGCCCCACTGTGCACACACGTCAGCAAGTTCATAAATGGGTTGCAGGCGCAAGACTCAGGATTGGATTACGTTGAGCAAGGTATTCATCTTCCAACCGGTTTCCTTCCACTCGGCTTCGGGAATCGAGTCGTGGGTTACACCGGCACCGGCAAAAAGCGTAGCAACATTCTCCGACACTTTCATGCACCGGAGGTTCACAAAGAGCTGAGTTTCGCTGTCAACGTTAACCGGCCCCCAATAGCCACCATACAACTCACGGTCCATGCCCTCGTAGGCCGACAGAAACTGCAGCGCCTCATGAAGCGGCATGCCGCATACAGCCGAGGTAGGATGCAGCAAGTTAAGCATCACCGAGGCCAGTTGTGGAAAATTGATGGCCCGCGTGTCCACCGTGAATTCCGTTTTCAAGTGCAGCAAGTTACCGGCTTGTACCGTACGCGGCCCCTGTTCGTCAAATTCGCGCACCCGGATTTTCTTGAAACAGTTGATGATGTATCGGCTGACCATCGCCTGCTCTTCAATTTCTTTTTCAGTCCAGGCCACCGCTTTTAGATCGGTACCGGCATCGAAGGGTTTCGTTCCCGCCAGGGCAACCGTTTTGAACTGGTCGCTGGCATTCTGGCTGATGAGTAATTCCGGGGTTGCGCCAATCCACGTGCCCGTTTCGGGTGTGGAGCATAACGTAACCAGAGCATGTGGGTAGCGGTCAGCCAACTTGAAGAAGACAGCCGGCCAATCCTGAGGGCCAGAAAATTCAACGATCTGTTTCCGTGCCGGCACTACTTTTTCAAGTACTCCTTGTTTGATCTGCTCCACCGCCCGGGCGACAAGTTCACGGTAGTCGGCAGCGAACGAAGTTGTTTGGTTATGATAGTGAAGGGCCGGAAGAGCGTTATTGTCCTGATCTTCGCTGAATGGCACTTCTTTTTTTTCCCACCCGTACGGGCCGTGCACCAGTTGCTCTTCGTGGGTGAACCGATACAGGTAGTCGGCTTCGAGAAAATACTTGGGGCGGTTGGGTAAAAAAGGAGCGATAGCAAACCCCGGCTTGAGATTTTCGATCTCCAGTGTATCCAGCATGCGGGCTCCGCTTGTTGACACAAGCAGAAATACATCGTGATGCTCCGGCATTCGCCACATCGAAAAGGAATGGCCTTGCTTAACGTGATGGCCGAGCACCCGGGTCAGCGCCTTGTGCTGAACGTATACGCGCTGCTGATCTTCCGTTACCCTCATCGTTTGTCAATTATGGCCATCGTTATGCGACTGATGCACACCAGGTCGCCCGCTTCATTTTCGATCCGGGTTTCCCAAACGTGGGTGCGCTTGCCGATGTGAATCGGGCGCGTGGTGCCCATGACAAAACCTTCGCGTACACTTTTCAGATGATTTGCATTAATCTCGAGCCCCACACATGCCTGAACCCGGGTATCGATGCAGCAATTGGCAGCTGCGCTTCCCAGGGTTTCGGCTAACGCTACCGAAGCACCTCCATGTAACAAGCCCATGGGCTGCCGGGTTCTCTGATCAACCGGCATTTTCGCTTTAAGGTAATTGTCCCCGACTTCAATGAAATCAATACCCAGATGCTCCACCAGGGTGCCGGAAGACAGCCGTTGGATGGATTGCAAGGTTACGTCAGGATTAAATATTGGCATTTAGGGCGTCTACCGCTCAAATAACAGTGAAATCTCTATTTTTGCGGCCAAATTAGAAGATTTTGATCAAAAATGTATACCTCATCCGGCACGGCCAGACTGATTTCAACAAGCAGGGAATCGTGCAGGGCTGTGGTGTTGACTCCGATTTGAATGATGAAGGCCGGGCGCAGGCCCGCGCGTTTTACGAGGCCTATCGTCACGTGCCGTTTAACAAGGTGTATACTTCGGCCTTGAAGCGATCACAACAGTCGGTTGCGCTTTTCGTGAACGCGGGTGTGCCCACTGAGGCGCTGGCGGGGTTAAATGAAATCAGTTGGGGAACCAACGAAGGAAAGCGGATTACACCCGAGGAGGATGCGTACTACCATTGGATGTTGAAGCAGTGGCAGATGGGGAATGTCGAACATCGAATTGAAGGAGGAGAAAGTCCGCTGGATGTTGCGTTGCGGCAGCGCCAAGCATTGGATCATATTCTGGCCAGAACACTGGAGCAAAACATCCTCGTTTGTATGCACGGTCGCGCCCTTCGCATTCTGCTATGCCAGTTGCTGCGTTACCCGCTCCGCAGCATGGACATGTTTGATCATCAGAACCTGGGGTTGTATCAGCTTACGTACTCCGGCACTATGTTCTCCGTGGTTCGGTACAATGATGGTGCTCACTTACGACACCTTCACTCGGGGGTCGCGAGCCCAGCGCTTACGCTAATTTCTTCGCTTTAAGTGTTTCAAGCGCAGATCGCGCCTTACCGTCAATGCTCGTTTTGTATTCGTGCTTTTTGTAGGAGAGGGCGCGGTTGAAGTATTGCTCAGCCTCGTTAAAGCGTTTCTCGTCCATGCAGATGTAGCCCATTTGAAGCGAGGCATTGGCGGCAAAGTACCAGGGCTGCTGACCAGCCATAGCGATGGTTTGGTCATAAAATACCCGGGCACCGGCCAGGTTACCCGTGCGATGTTCCAAACGGGCTTTCCGGTAATAGTACTCAGCTTGCTCTTTCAACGATGACAGATCGCTCAACTTGATCTGATCCAGCATCTTTCGTGCTTCGGCATAATAGCCGCCATCGGTTGCCAGGCGTACCCTCAGCAGTTTTGCATTCGGCAGCCGCCCTTCGTCCAACTGGGCCGCGGCTACGCGGTCGGGCTCAGCTACACTGCGACCCGTTTGGCGGGCCTTTTCAAAATACCGCTTCGCATGATCAGCATTGCCTTTAAGCCAATAGGCGAGTGAAATCTTGTAGTATGAATCCTTCTTGAAGTTATCACTGCGGTAGGCGGCCACAAACCGGAGGTAATGGGAGATGGCCCGGTCATACTCACCTTTTTGCAACAGGATTTCGGCATGGAGGTAGTCGATGTAGTAAAGCGGCAGTCCGCTCGTTTGCTGATCGAGCACGTGAATAAGCCCCAGTGCTTCTTCGCTTCGCGCGTCTTTCATCAGCAGGTTGGTGCCCAGGAAGAGCAGCAGCTTGTTTTCAGGTTGCTGCTGAAGACTGCCGAGAATTCCCTGAATGGCCTCCGGAAACTGCTGATTGATCAAACCTTTAATGGTGTAATACAGGATGCCGGCTTCCACGCTAAGCGAAGAAGGGGATGCCCGCAACTCGTTGAGTTGTTTTTGTCCAACGGTGACTGAACCTTTCATGCCGAGCAGCGTAATGAACCAATGGTACTTATCGGGAACGGTTCCCACCATTACCTGGATAACGCCCGAAGTTTTTTTCAGGGGCACGTAGTTCGGATATTTCTTCAAGCCGTCTTGCACCAGGTTATAGGCTTTGCGTATCGCGAAAACAGCATTCACTTCCTGATTCAGGTTCAGCAGGCTGAATCCGCGCTGCAAATGCAATTCAGCTTGCAGAAACAACGCATCCGGTGAATTGCCCATGGTTTCGAGTCGTTGGAGCCGTTCTTTAAATCGCTTTTCGATGATGTCAAACTTCGCAGCATCTTCGCTGATCAAGACATCTAACGTTTCGCTGAAGCTGAGGAGATAAATCTGGTATAGTTCTTCGCCCCGTGTAGGCGTGCGGGCCAATAGTTCCTGAGCTTCGCCCGTATGAAGGTTTAGAATCAGTTGGTGAATGTGCTGAAGCCCCGGGCTGAACTTCCACGATAAACCCTGCGCCCAACCAGCAACGGTTAGGGACAAAAAAAGGCAAGTGAGAACACTTGCCTTTCTGCCCAAATATGGTGTTGTGTTATCCAACCTTCTTGCGTTTTGCCGGGGCGGCTTTCTTAGCCTTAGCCTCCTCATCGACAATAACGTCTTCAACCCCGGCCAGGATACGTCCGGAGTGCTCGTCAATCACAATTTTTTTCTTTTCCCGGATCTCGGCAATCTTTTGGGGAGGAATAATGATGTTGCAGCCCTGAGCAGCACCCCGCACCACACTTACCACGGCCAGGCCGTTGGACAGGCTACCGCGCAGCCGCTCGTAGTATTTCAGCAGCTTATCTTCAATCTTCTTGGTTGCCTTTTCGCGCTCACCCAATAAGCGCTTCTCTTCTTCTTCACTTTCGCCCAAGAGATTCTGTAGTTCTTTTTTCTTGTTCTCGAGATCCTCGGTGCGTTCTTTGATCAAGGTTTCAATCTTGCTGATCTCTTCCTTCTTTAGCTCAATCTTCTCTTTTCCTTCCTTAATCCGCTTTTCACAGATCTGCACTTCCAGTTCCTGAAGTTCGATTTCCTTGCTGATGGCATCGAACTCGCGGTTGTTCTTCACGTTCTTTTGCTGGTCGTTGTACTTTTTTACCAGCTTCTCGGCTTCCTTAATTCCTTCTTTGTTTTTCTTGATTGCGTCTTCAAGTTCTTTCTGATCAGCCTCAAAACGAGCCATCCGGGTTTTGTAGCCTTCGAGTTCATCTTCAAGGTCTTGAACTTCATCGGGCAGGTCGCCCCGAAGCTTCTTTAGTTCATCCAGGCTTGAATCTATGTTTTGTAGCTTTACTAGCGCTTCGAGTTTTTGTGCAACTGTCTGATTTTCCATTAGTTAGAAGTAACTTATTGGGTTTGTATCGATTTTCGAAAAATTGACTGCAAAAGTAGGGAATTTTTCCCTCAAAACCTTGGCCAAAAGCTGTTTCGTGAACTGCTCACTTTCGTAGTGACCGATGTCGGCAATCGCGATTTTTCCCTCAGAATCGAAGAATTCATGGTACTTGAAGTCGGCCGTGACCAGAACCTGGGCACCCTCGGCTATGGCTCTGGGCACCAGGAAACTACCAGCTCCGCCACAGACGGCAACCCGGGTGATTGGCTCCTGCCCAAATGCGGTATGGCGCACGATGCGGGTATTCATTTGATCCTTCAACAACTGCAGGAACAGCTTAGGTTCCATTGGTTTCGGTAGTTCTCCCACCAGCCCGGCACCCACCTCCTGGTTGGTATTTTCGACCAGCTGATAATAATAGGCGACTTCTTCGTACGGGTGGCTCTTTTTAAGGGCCGCTAACACTTTGTCTTTGCCGTGTCTGGGGAACATTACCTCGATGCGTACTTCCTCAACCTGTTCCAGTTCGCCCGCCCGCCCTATAAATGGCTGTGCTGATTTGGCTGGGCGAAAGTACCCTTGTCCGCTCACCCGAAAGCTGCAGTACTCGTAGTTGCCGATTTCACCAGCTCCCGCCTGGTGCAAGGCATCCACTACCTGTCCTTCGTGCGAGCGTGGCACAAAGGTTACCAGTTTTGCCAAGGTGTCGGTTCGGGGTGCAAGGATGCGCGTGTTAATGAGCCCGATGCGGTTGGCGATTTCGCGGTTCACACCGGTGTTCACATGATCGAGGTTAGTGTGGAGGGCATAAATGGCTACATCATTTTTGATTGCCTGGATGATCGCACGTTCGACATACGTTCGGCCCGTAATACTTTTAAGCCCCCGAAACACAATGGGGTGGTGCGCCACAATCAGGTTACAACCTGAGCCAATAGCTTCGCGGACTACCTCCTCGGTACAATCAAGAGTGGTGAGGATGCCCGCCACCGGCCATTGACCGTTGCCGGTGATCAAGCCGCTGTTGTCATAGTCTTCCTGGTAAGCGGGGGGCGCCCAGGCTTCGAGTTGCCGAACCACGTCTTGTATCCGTAGTGAGTCCATGAATGTGTAGTTTTGGAGTTTCAAAGTAAGTGAGAAAAGGCGAATGGGTTTCCTCAGGCTACTCTTGTTTCCATTGTCAATCCTGTACAACCTGGGCAGCCGCCTGCGCAATCATCTTTACCATATTGGCATCAAACCGTCTGTTCAGTTTGATCTCCCCGTAATCGCGGTCGGCAATCTCAACGTAGGCGGCTCCGGTAAGACGCCCATGGTTGAGTACCTCGTGCGGTTATTGAGCCCGCGGTATCAGCTCGCTACGCTCAGCCGCGGGTACGGCCGGATGACGCATGGCTTTGGCATGGCAGATGAAAGCGCATCGGCCGCCACGCTGGGCGATGAGCCTTTTCAACTGGCTCAAAAGTTTGGCCGGCAGGTTCACGTATGCGTGGGTGAGGATCGCGTGGCCGCTATTCCGCAAATTGTTCAGCAATACCCAGGCACGCAGGTCATTTTGCTGGACGATGCGTTTCAACACAGGGCGGTTAGGCCCACAATGTCAATTTTGGTGACGGCCTTCGACCAGCCCTTTTTTCAAGATTGGGTACTGCCAGCCGGTAATCTGCGCGAAAGCCGAACGGGTGCCAGCCGTGCCCAGGCGGTGGTCGTTTCGAAATGCGATCCTTCGCTTAGCTCAGATGACATGGAAAAGGTGGCAGCGAAGATCAACCGCTATGCACCTGGAGTGCCCGTTTTTTTCTCTGCAATTCGTTATGCACCCGCTGTTCCGTTTGGCGGTGGGCAGCAGTTGGGTTCGGATATCGTGCTGATTTCGGGAATTGGAAATCACAAGCCATTTGAAGCCTTTGCCCGCAGTCATTGGCAGGTTATCGAGCACGTGGCGCTGCCCGATCATTACCGGTATACCGATGAGTTCCTCGACAAGTTAAGTCGTGAGTTTCCGGGAAAAAGTTTTTTAACAACGGAAAAGGACAAAGCAAAACTGGTCGATGCCAAGTTTGCGACCCGGCTGGCCAAAATGCCGTGGTTTTATCTGCCCATGGAGATGTATTTTCTGAAAAGTGGTACTGATTTTGATAATCTCGTGAGTCATTATGTTCAGCCTCGCTAGGTTCACGCTGTTGGGATTGATTTGGCTGCTGCTGGTCGAGGCTGTTGTTGCCCAGCGCATGCCCGGGCAACCGACCAATCCGGCCCCCGCTGATACAGCGAAGCGTGGCATCCGCAGATCAACTTCGGGCTCCGCGTTGCTGGATGATTCCACCCGCAGGGTTTACGGGCCCAAAACCACGCTGTGGACGTCTGAGCAGAAGATATTCAACAACCAGGGCTCCTATGTGCCGCTGGATACATCGGTGTTCAATTACCACCAGTGGACCTATCTGCAGCGACTGAACAATGGCTATCAGGATTTGGGTAATGTAGGCACCGCCCTTAACCCGATCTTTCCGAGTGTTAATGAGGGCATCGGGGTGTCATCCGGATTTACGTCCTACCGTGCTTACTACGATGATCAGGAGCCGGTGTATTATAACACGAAGTCACCATTTACCCGCATCCGCATCGTTTGGGGCGGCCAGGGCCGATCGATGACCCACGTGGAGTTCAGCCGTAACATCAATCCCCGATGGAATTTTGGATTTGATTACCGCCCCATGCTGGTCGAGAAACAGTTGCAGGGCGCAGGCCGTGGCGACCGGCAGGTGATCAGCCATTACTATGATTTTTACTCCCGCTATCAATCGAAGAACGACCGCTACTCCATTCTTTTCTCTTTTCGCAGGATACGCCACCGCGTAAATGAGAATGGCGGGGTGGACCTCAATGCGGACGCCACCGAAGAGGATTTCTTTGATCCCAATGCGCGCATTAAGCTGACAACGATTTCGACCGAGGAGTTACGAAACGGCTTTCACGTTTTCCAAACCTACCAACTGGCCAAGCCCATGCAGGTGTACTGGACACTTGACCTGGGCCGGTCGATTAATGTGTTTACCAACCCCGACCGAAGTACACTGAATTTTTTTGATACCCTGGTGGATAGTGCCGCTACTGATAACTCGTTTCGCTTTGCCACAGCGCAATCGGAGGCGGGAATCAAAGGCTCTGCCGGATTTCTTTTCTACAATGTGTACTACAAGGTGAGGAGGTATGTGGTTGAAAACTCGTCCTGGGACTCCACGGCCCTGGTTGCCTTACCCTTTTCGCGATCGGGCATTGAGCACTACGTAGGTGGTCGCATTCGTCTTCAGTTAGACTCTACCCGGTTCCTTGCTGCCGATGGTGAATACCTGCTGGATGGGAACTACCGGTTGAATGGCAAACTGACGTCACCCTGGTTTGAAGTCTCGGCCCTCAGCCAGTTATCCAAGCCATCGTTCATGCAACAGGCGTATCGCGGCACTCATGACTACTGGGCAAACGGATTTGAGAATGTATTCACCAACCATTTGCAGGCAGAAGCGCGCCTAAGACGAAAACAGTTTTTGCTGGCTCCGGGCGCCCGGTATCAGATCATTACCAATCATATTTTTTTCAAATACAGCGATACGGGAGTGCAGAAAGTGTTACCACTACAAGCCACCGGCAACCAGCAATTGCTTCAGTATTATGTGCGCATGAATGTGCCCCTGGTGAAAAATGTTTTCCTTCGTCCGATGGCTACCTATTCAAGTGTGTTGCAAAGTGATCAGGAGGCGTTGCAGGTGCCCGAATTATTTGTGAACGCCCAGTTGGCATTTGAGAACTATCTGTTTAAAAAAGCGGTTCAGGTGCAACTCGGAGCCGAGTTTCACTGGCGTTCTACCTATTTCGCCTATGGATATGATCCGGCCATACAGAGCTTTTACTGGCAGAACCAGGTTGCGGCCGAGAGTTTTCCGTTTGTCGATTTCTTTTTCAACGGACGGTTTCAGGGAGGACGTTTTTTTGTGCGCTACAACAACCTGATGCAAAACTTTTTGGGCCGCGGATATCAACC
>JBKCJM010000004.1:0-27852 GCA_046301755.1 Cyclobacteriaceae bacterium | reverse complement strand
GTTTTGCCAGTACCCGGAGGGCCAACCAGTAATGCCCCTTTAGGAATTTTACCGCCCAGCTTGGTAAACTTGGCGGGGTTCTTCAGAAACTCAACACTCTCTTTAATTTCTTCTTTTGCCTCATCCAGGCCGGCTACATCTTCAAAGGTGATCTTCACTTTGTTCTCGGCATCGAAGAGGGCGGCTTTGGATTTGCCTATGTTAAAGATCTGGCCACCGGGTCCGCCCCCCCCCGGTCATCCGCCTCATCAGAATCCAAAAACCGAATACGAGCAGGAACAGAAATGCAACGTTCCAAAACAGTCCGGTGTAGTCACTGCGGTTATCAACCTGGATGTCGATTTTCTGGTCGCGCGGAATATTCTTGGTGATTTGGTCGTATTGCTCGTAGAATTTGTCGATGGAGCCAATTTTCATCCGGTAGTGAGGTCCGGCATCGGTGAGCCCCAGCGGGCGTTTCTCCAGTTCGTTTTTGTACACGCTGTTTTGGAGAGCCTCTGCCTTGAGGGTGATTTCAATCTGTTCCTCATTCTTAATCAGCACAATCTTCTTAATATCCTTACGCTCCACCATATCGGTGAACTTGCTTACCTGAATTTCCGGAATCTCGCTGATGCGGCTGAAATAGCTAACGCCCAAAATGACGGCCACCAATAGGAGGATAATCCACATCTGGTAGTTAGGCTTAACCCCTTTGGGTACCATTTTATCTTTTCGTTCTTTGTCCATGTTCTCTTTCACTTTTTGAATAACGTGAGCGGTGGCGTTTAGTTCAGTCTTCTATTTCCCGGATGTCGGCATCGCCCCACAATTTTTCGAGCGCGTAGAAATCCCTGCGGTCTTTTCGGAATACGTGCGCCACTACATTGCTGTAGTCGAGCAACATCCACTCTTTATTGTGCTTGCCTTCCGTGTGCCACGGGTTTTCTTTCAGGGCTTTGAATACCTCTTCGTCAATGGATTCAGCAATGGCATCCAGTTGTTTATCCGAGTTACCCGAACAAATGACGAAAAAGTCGGCTACCGCATTTTTTACTTTTCGAAGGTCCATCACCACAATGTGGCTGGCCTTTTTCTCTTGCATTCCTTTTACGATGCTGGCGCTCAATTTCTCAGCATAATCCAGCGTTTTGCGTTTAGCCATTAATCGTGTTTATCCGTTACCTTGCAAGCCTGCAAATTTAACCAAATAAAGGTTGCATAAAATCCCTGCCAAACCGGTTTTCCTCGGTAAATACCGGGTTGATGTGCCAGAATGTCACTCCACTAACACCTATCTCACCGCTTTGTTGTCGCAGGAAGATTTAGTAAACGGATCGCTGGTAATCACACCTAATCAAACGGCCGGACGAGGCCAGCGGGGCAATGCGTGGATTGCCGAACCAGGAAAGAACCTGACGTTTTCCGTTTTGCTGAAGCCGGTGTTTCTTCACCCTCGTCAGCAATTTTACCTGACCATGGCCGTGGCACTGGCCATGACCGATACACTCGCGCAGTTTGGTTTCACAGGTGTGATCAAGTGGCCCAACGACATCCTGATCAGCGGGAAAAAAGTAGCGGGCATTTTGATCGAGAACCAGATCACCGGTGATCGGTGGTCAAACGCGGTGGTTGGCATCGGGCTCAACGTTAACCAGCAACATTTCTCATTGCCTCAGGCCAGTTCGCTGAGTATGATTTCCGGAAATCGCTTTGCACTCGATGAATTGTTGACGACATTGTTGGTGCATCTTGAAACACGCTACGATCACCTCCGGCATTCCCTGGCGCTACTGAAAGCTCATTACCTCGATAAGCTCTACCTGCGCCACGTGTTGCATGATTTTGAATCGGCTGGTGAAAGGTTTGCAGGAGTAATTTCAGATGTGGATGAGGCAGGGCGACTGCTCATTCAGAAAGCCGGTAATACAGTTGCCTATGACCTTAAAGAAATCCGTTACCTGTGAACATTTGGTCGACCCGACATAAGATTGTCGTTACCTGCCTGAAGCGGTTATCTCCGTTTGTGGAAGAGGAACTGAAAGCGTTGGGCTTTCCCATTGCGCGCGTGTTTGGCAATGGAGTGGAAACAGCGGGCACGCTCACCGATTGCCTGCGTCTGAATCTGGAGCTGCGTTGCGCCAGTCAGGTGCTGTACAGCATCAGGTCGTTTAAAGCTGAACATCCGGGGCAGGTATACGATCAGGTAAAAGGCCTCCCATGGGAAGAACTCTTGGCGCCATCTACCTATCTTACTGTAACAGGTTCGGTTACACACCCCACAGTCAACAACTCCATGTTCATCAACATGAAAGTGAAGGATGCGGTGGTGGACCGCCTGCGTGCCAAAACCGGCCAGCGGCCCGACTCGGGACCCGAACTGAAAGGTGCAGTAGTCAATTTGTACTGGAAGGAGGATGAGGCCGAAGTCTTCATCGACACTTCGGGTGAAACGCTGGCCAAGCACGGTTACCGGCTTCACCCCGGCCGCGCGCCTATGATGGAGGCACTGGCATCGGCTACACTCATGGCCGCCCAATGGAAAGGCGATACACCTTTTGTGAATCCCATGTGCGGGTCTGGCACGTTGGCGATTGAAGCAGCTCTGATCGCCTCAAGACGGGCGCCCGGCTTGTATCGCGACCGGTATGCTTTCATGCACATAAAGGACTACCGCGAAGCCGATTATCGCGAGGCGCGGGAAAGAATCACGGCTCAGGTGTTGACTTCTTTCGACCACCGCATCATCGCCTCCGATATTTCAGAAGGCTCCGTGAAGCAAGCTCGCTTCAATGCGAAGCAGGCAGGTGTCGAAAAATTCATTGAGTTTCACGTCTGCGACTTTGCCGATACGCCCTTGCCGCAACCTCCGGGCGTTATCTTCTTTAATCCCGAATATGGCGAGCGGATGGGCGAACTTCAGGAACTGGAAAAAACATACGAGCGCCTGGGCGACTACATGAAACAGAAATGCGCGGGCTACACCGGCTATGTATTTACCGGCAACCTTGAACTCGCTAAGAAAATCGGGCTGAAGCCAAAACGCAGGTTTGAATTTTTTTCGGCCAAGATCGACTGCCGCCTGCTGATGTACGAGTTGTATGCGGGCACCAGGCGAACTGAACCGGGTGGGTTGCCACTCGTGTAGCACATACGCTTTCTATCCGTCATTTCAGGCGCTGGTCAATCTGGCTACCCGGGGGGATTTTGACGGGGTATATTTGCCACGCTTTTAATAACGAATCCAACAATATGAACAGGTTCAAAACAATTGTGCTGATGACATTGTGCAGTTTGGCAACTGCAGCCATTGCACAAACACTTGATATGACGAAGCTGAAGGGCATGAAGCCGCGCAGCATCGGCCCGGCCGCTATGAGCGGACGTATTACCGCCATTGATGCTGTGGTGAGCAACCCGGATATTATTTATGCCGGGGCAGCTTCGGGAGGGGTTTGGAAAACCACCAGTGGTGGAGTTTCGTGGGAGCCAATCTTTGACAAAGAGTCAACCCAGGGAATTGGTGCCATCGCTATTCAGCAGGACAACCCCTCGGTAGTGTGGGTAGGCACCGGTGAAGGAAATCCCCGGAACAGTTTAAATGGCGGAGATGGTTTGTATAAATCATTGGATGCCGGTAAAACGTGGAAAAAAGTTGGCCTGGAGAAAACCCGTCATATTCATCGCGTTATCATTGATCCCCAAAATCCAAACACGGTGTATGTCGCGGCCATTGGCTCTCCGTGGGGCGATCACCCGGAGCGGGGCGTTTACAAAACTATTGATGGAGGGGCCACGTGGGAGCGGATCTTATTTGTGAACGAACGCACCGGCTGTGCCGATCTGGTGATGGATCCCTCAAACCCTAACAAGTTGATGGCTGCCATGTGGGAGCACCGCAGGCAGCCATGGACATTTAAGTCCGGAGGCCCTGGCTCGGGCCTTCATATCACATATGATGGTGGCAAAACCTGGAAAAAAATAACGGACAAAGATGGATTGCCCGAAGGCGAGTTAGGTCGTTTTGGCCTTGCCATTGCCCGCAGCAAACCTGAGGTGGTGTATGCCTTGGTCGAAGCCAAAAAGAACGGATTGTATAAGTCGACCGATGGTGGCGAGAAGTGGACCAAGGTCAACGATAAGGACGAAATTGGCGACCGGCCTTTTTACTACCACGAGCTTTATGTCGACTCAAAAAATGAAAATCGGCTCTACTCCATTTTCTCGGTGGTGAACGTGAGCGAAGATGGCGGAAAGTCGTTCCGCAGTTTGCTGCCGTATTCGGGTGTTCATCCCGATCATCACGCGTGGTGGATTCATCCCGAAGATCCTTCGTTCATGATTGACGGCAATGATGGTGGCGTCAACATCACCCGCGACATGGGTAAAACGTGGATGTATTCAGAGAACATTCCCGTTGGTCAGTTCTACCATATTAATGTGGATATGGATCAGCCGTACAACGTGTATGGCGGTTTGCAAGATAACGGATCGTACGTAGGGCCGGCTTACGTTTGGCGCAGCTCCGGCATTCGCAACTCGTATTGGCAGGAGGTTTTCTTTGGCGATGGTTTCGATGTCGCTCCTGACCCGGACAACAGCCGCTACGGTTATGCCATGTCGCAAGGCGGTAACCTTGGGCGATTCGATCTGGAAACGGGTTACACAAAGTTTATTCGGCCAACGCATCCAAACGCAGACCTGAAATTACGCTTCAATTGGAATGCCAGCCTGGCTCAGGATCCACAGAACAACGCTACTATTTACTATGGCAGCCAGTTTTTGCATAAGTCAACGAACAAAGGCGATACGTGGGAAATCATCTCTCCCGATCTGACCACCAACAACCCCGAGAAGCAAAAGCAATATGAAAGCGGTGGCTTGACGATGGATGCCACCGGTGCTGAAAACCACTGTACCATCCTTGCCATTGCTCCGAGCCCGGTAAAGGCCGGTGTGATTTGGGTGGGCACCGATGACGGCAACGTTCAGCTTACACAGGATGGTGGCAAGACGTGGACCAACGTGGCACCCTTGATCACCGGCATGCCAAAAAGTGCGTGGGTTCCGCAAATACAGGCGAGCAAATTCAATGCTGGTGAGGCATTTGTAGTGGTAAACAACTATCGCCAGTTCGATTACAAACCCTATCTGTTCCGCACAAAGGATTTTGGAAAAACATGGGAAAGCCTGGTAGCACCCGCCCAGATTGGAGAGAGTAACTACACGTTGTGTGTGGTGCAGGATCCTTTGGAGCCGCGCCTACTGTTCCTGGGAGCGGAGAATGGTCTGTTCGTTAGCATTGATGAAGGAAAGAACTGGACACGCTGGACGAATGAGTTCCCGGCCGGGGTGCCGGTGATGGACCTGGTGATTCATCCGCGCGAACATGATCTTGTCATCGGCACGTTTGGCCGCGCCATTTGGGTTTTGGATGATATCCGCCCGCTGCGCGATATGGCCAAGTCCGGCACAAGCCAGTTAGCAGCTACGGCAAAAATTTTTACTGCACCCGATGCTTATCTCGCCTCGTTGCAACAGCCTTCGGGCCCGCGCTTCAATGCCGATGCGATCTACGAAGGTCAAAACCGGCCGATAGGTGCCCGCCTGACATTTGTTGTGAACAAAACTGCTGAAAAGAAAGATGAAAAGCCCGCAGACAAGCCTGCGGCAAAAGATGGTAAGGGAAAAAATGACGCAAAAGATGACACGAAGCCCGCACCAAAGCCGGAAGAAAAGAAGCCCGGTGTAAAGTATGATTCGGTGAAAGTGGAAATCTTCAATGCGAAAAATGAACTGGTGAACACCATCCGGCAAAAGGCCCCGGAGGACAACGGAGTGAACCGCATGATTTGGGCCTTGAATGAGCAAGGCGAGCGTGGCCCCGCCCGCGAACGTGCCGCCGGTGGTGGCGGCCGCGGAGGATTTGGCGGCTTTGGCCCCACTGTGTTGCCTGGCATTTACAAAGTCCGCCTCACGTTTGGTGGCGTTAAGGACTCAACAATGGTCACCGTTAAAGCTGATCCCCGCATCGATGCACCCGCCAGCATACTGGAGGCCCGCTACGCCATGAGCAAGGATTTGCAGAAAATGACTAAGGTGACAGCCCAGGCCTGCGATCGGCTTCGTGAGTCTAAAGAGCTCATCGAGGACTTTGAGAAGCGCATGAAAGATTCCAAGCGGACGGATCTAAAAGAGGCACTGGACAAGTCCAAGGCCATGAAGGATTCCATCAATGCCCTCTTTGATTACATTCTGGGCAAAGAAGATAAGCGCCAGGGTATTGTTCGCAGCCCTGAGCCAAGTCGGTATTCGTATGTGGGAACGGCCCAACAGTATATTGCCCGGTCGCGCGAGCCCATTAGCGAAACTGACCGCAGGGTGTTTCAACATGCCCAGGATAAAGTAAGCGAAGTCATCACCAGGGTAAATGGCTTTTACACCACGCAGTGGCCAGCCTACCGGGCGATGATGGAAAAGGTGGTGATTAATCCGTTCAAAGATTATCAGCCCCTGAACAGGAATTAGGAGAAGGCAGTTTTCTGAGCAAGTGCCGGATGTTGAAGTTCGGCACTTGTTGGTTTTAGCCCGAGGTTCTACTTTGCAATCACATGGTCGAGGTTACATCCCTGCAGTACGCGTATCCGGGGGCGGGTGCGCTCCGGTTCGCAGACTTTCAGGTGGGCAGTGGTGAGCACTGTCTTTTGCTGGGCGAGTCGGGCAGTGGCAAAACAACGCTGCTGCACCTGTTGGGAGGGCTGCTTCGATCGCAGCAAGGCTCCATCCGCATTCACAATACGGATATCACCAAGTTAGCGGAAGCTGCTCTGGATCATTTTCGTGGGCAACACCTTGGGTTTGTCTTCCAGCGCAATCATCTTATTCAGGCTCTTAGCGTGCGCCAGAATTTGCTCATGGCCCCTTTCTTGGCCGAATTGCCGCAAAGTGAAAGTCGCGTTGATGAAGTACTCCATCGGCTTGGCTTGTTAGACCGAAAGAATTCGCGCGTACGCGAGCTTAGCCAGGGGCAGGCGCAACGCGTTGCCATTGCACGGGCCGTGTTAAACAAACCTGATGTGATTTTTGCAGATGAACCAACCAGCGCGCTGGACGACCGAAATTGTGATCGCGTGAGTGATCTGCTGCTGTCGGTGGCCAACGAGCAAAAGGTCACGCTGGTGGTGGCTACCCACGATCAGCGACTGAAATCGAAGATCACCAGGCAAATCGCTTTGACGGTATGATGAACCTGCCCACCCTTGTCTGGAGCTATCTCAAAGCGAAGCCACTTAATACGTTCCTCAATGTATTGCTGCTGGCGCTCGGCATGGCCGTCATTACCGTTTTATTGATTTTCAATCAGCAGTTTCAGGAGAAGATCAAAGAGAATGTTCGTGGTATCGATTTGGTGGTTGGCGCCAAGGGAAGTCCGCTGCAACTCATTCTGTGCTCCATTTTTCATGTCGACTTCCCCACCGGAAACATCAAGTTGAATGAAGCAGAGCAACTGTCGAAGAACCGGTTGGTAAAAAGTGTTATTCCGCTTGCCCTGGGCGATAGTTACCAGGGCTACCGCATTGTAGGCACCAACCGGGCTTACACCGATTTGTATGCGGCTGAATTACAGGAGGGAGTGTGGTGGGAGAAGGATCTGGAAGTAGTGGCGGGCGCCAATGTGGCTGCCTTTGCGCGGTTAAAGGTCGGAGATAAGCTAATTAGCCAGCACGGATTAGGTGCCGATGGTCATGCACACGATGCGCAGCCGATGGTCTGCACCGGAGTACTGAAAAAGACCAACAGTGTGCTGGATAACCTGCTGTTCACAAATGTCGGTACGGTGTGGGCGGTACACGAAGAGCATGAGGAGGGTGAGCATAATCACGAGGCCGTGTCGGTGCAAAATCCATCTCCGTTGGTACCTACAATCAATGCTGGTGATAGTACAAAAGAGATTACGTCCATGCTGGTTGAGTTCCGAAACCCGATGGCCGCCATTCAATTACCGCGGTATATCAATTCGCAAACGAACATGCAAGCCGCCTCACCCGCGTTTGAAACCGCCCGTCTTTTCTCCATCCTGGGTGTGGGCGCTGATGTGTTGATGGGTTTTGCGTATGTACTCATCTTCATCTCGGCTCTCAGCATTTTTATTGCGCTCTACAATTCGCTGAAGGAGCGGCAGTACGATCTGGCCATCATGCGATCGATGGGTGCAAGCCGCTCGAAGCTTTTCGTGACGATGGTGGCCGAGGGTGTGGCCATGACGTTGATGGGAAGTCTGCTGGGCCTGGTGATGGGCCACGGTGTTTTGCTGCTCTTCACCTGGTGGGTGAAAGAGGGCAGCCAGACGGGCTTCTCCGCCTATGTTTTTTATGCATCGGAATTGTGGGTTTTGGCCGGAAGTTTGTTGCTGGGTGTTGTGTGTTCGCTGGTTCCGGCCATTCAGGCATACCGGACGGACATCCACAAAGTGTTGGCCGGTTAACTTCCGATTGCGTTATTTGTTACTTCATTATCATCAATTGTATGCGAATCGTAGCTGTTATTTTGTTTGCCTTCGTTTCTTCGCCCGTTTTCTCGCAGACCGAAGGATGGGCCACCTTTGCTAAAACCAAGTTTGAGGCCAAGTATAATGAGAAGGCAGGCGAGTACTTCTTGTATCCGGCTTTTCCACAGGCGTTGAAGGACATGGTGGGTAAGGAGTTTCAACTGGAGGGGCACTACCTGCCCATCGACATCGAAGGAGATGCCTATATCATTTTGTCCAAGTATCCATTCAGCCAGTGTTTTTTCTGCGGGGGCGCTGGTCCTGAATCCATTGCGGAGGTTTGGTTTAAGACCAAACCGGCAAAGTTCGAGCCTGATCAGTACATCCGCGTGAAAGGCAAACTGACACTGAACGACTCGGACCTGGAGCACGGGAATTTCATACTAGTGGATGCGGAACTGATTAAGTAGTAAGATGGATTCGCACGCGGTTGCCCACCTCAAGTTGCTGATTAACCTTGCTTCGATCGATCAGGAGATATCGGAGTGCGAGCGGGACTATATTTTTAGTATCGGGCGTGCCAACGGTTTAGCCCAGGCGGCTGTCGAGCCTTTATTTGAGCGCCAGCACAAGATGATTATTCCGCCCAGCCTTACGGCAGACGAAAAGTTTGATTACTTGTTCAATCTCGTGCAAATCATGAAGATTGATCAACGGCTATATCGTGATGAAATTCGCTACTGTTCGCAGGTAGCCGCGCGGCTTGGATTTCAGCAAAGTGTGCTGTTCGAGCTGCTGCTTCACGTAAAAGGTCAGCCGGACGAACAGTTTAAGCAGCAACTGCGCAGGCAGTTGGGCGGCTGACGACCTTAAGAAAAATTAAGTCATCCTTCATGCGGTCCTCATACGCCATCAGGATACTTGTAAGAAAACACAGTATGAGGTATCTAATCACATTTTTTCTCGCCCTGCCTTTTATAGTTAGCGCGCAAAAAAAACGAAGCCAGGAGAACAAATTCGAAGGGGTTTTGGATCAGTATATTGCCAGCGGAGTAGCGTATGATGTCATGTGCATTCGAGATGGTAAAGTGTATCGGTTTATTAAGTTCGATTCGCGATCGGCTAAAGAAATCATGGCCCAGTTCCCGGTAGGCACTCAGGTTTCCGGTTTGTCTAAGGGCTTTTTTCATGAGTTTAAATCGCTCGGTGGGTTCGCTTCCTTCCTGCATTTCCTGGCCGATTCATTGATTCACGTGAATTCCCCCGGGCAGAAGTTTGTCCAGGAATGGAAACCCCGAAAGGACTTTGTGCACTTTTTGGATCCCAGTGGCCGTTCCAAACGAACTCTCCTCTTGGATCAGAAAGTTACAGCTACGGTATCGCAGCCCGACATTAACAAAATGCTGTATTTGGCCAACGGAAGCCTTTTGGTGACCAATACAGGTTTCCCGCTTTCACGACAGCTAAAGGACGTAACGAAAGGAGATGTTGTATCGGCCATCATACAGCCGATTCCGTTATCGGAGGGCGAAGTCTATCCTGTTACGAATTTCACAACAGCCTACTTCGCAAACATACTCTTGAAAACGGAAGGCACTGTTGAATCCTTCTACTTCAAGCAAAACACAGCATGCATTGGTATGCGGGTGCGAATCGGAGCGGGTAGCACCATGCAGTTTCAGTTTCCGGCTGAGCATGCAGCCCAAATCATGGAATGGGAAAAGCGCAAAGAGCCGATGTTGCTTTACTTCAATCCTTATGTACTGTCACTCCCTAGCACCATCAAACTTTACTTGTCAAAGTTCCCATCCGTACAAGCGATCATCAGCAGAAGCGATACGCTAAAGATAACCGAGCACTATTTTGGGGACCCTGACGGTAAACACGAGTATATACAGGTAAAGAACTCGGGCAAGATAACCCGGAATAAAACCTCGCCCTCCGGAATTGTTTACGGCATTATTGTGGATGATAAGTATTTTCTGGAAATCGATAAAAAGACAGAGGCACAGTTGAAAAAGTACTTTCGCCTTTCAGTGCCCATTGAGTTTGAAGGCAAACAGCGAATCAAAAAGCCAGGCGAGGTATATGAAGGTAACTACGAGATTGTGACCCCCACTAAATTGACGATTGCCGGGAAGGAGTTCTTATTGATGGCCCCATGAACATACTGCTCGTAGAAGACGAACCCAAACTACACGATTTCGTTCGTAAAGGCTTGCAACAGCAAGGGTATAAGGTGCAGGGCGCAACCACTGGGAGTGAGGCATTGGAGTTGGCGGCCGTGAACACCTTTGATTTGATTTTACTGGATGTTATGCTTCCTGGCCAAACAGGCTTTGAGGTGCTGGAAAACCTGAAAAAGTTCAATGTCAAAACACCTGTTATTATCCTCAGCGCATTGGGCACGACCGAAAACGTTATTGCCGGGCTGGACAAAGGGGCGGTGGATTACATCAAGAAGCCTTTTGATTTTGGTGAACTGCTGGCGCGTATCCGGGCCGTAACGCGCAAAGGCGCAAACAAGACATATACGCATTACAAAATTGATTGTGTGCGGCTTGACATCATTGCCCGTAAGGTATGGGTAGCAGATCAAGAAATAAGCCTTACCAAACGGGAGTTTCACTTGCTGGAACTCCTCATGGCCGATGCCAACCGCGTGATCTCAAAAACGGAATTAGCCGAACGAGTGTGGGAAGTGAATTTTGACATGGGCAGCAACGTGATAGAAGTACACATGTCGCAGTTGCGCAAGAAGTTGGGCATTGAAGACTTCATTCAAACGCGTGTGGGTATCGGGTACGTCATCGAAGGTCACTTGATTTGCAGCTGAGTGGGCATACGCGGTAAGATAACGCTCATTTTTTTGGCTGTTTTTCTGGTCACGCTGTTGCCGGTGAATTATTTTTTGTTCGGCCGTGTTCACGAATCACTTAAGCGGGCCGATCAGGTAGAGCTGTCGGCCGAAGCGCAGAAAATAGTGGAGCAGGTGCGCATGGAACCTTTTTTGATGCCGCTGCCCCCACTCGGGTATCACGTAAGCCTTTACTGGCAAGATGAGCAAACGGGTTTTATAGATGTGCTGTTTGAATCACCTGAGTTTTTGAGCGATCAGGATACTTTGTCGTACGCCATGCTACAACGAGCGGAAGGTGCAGGCGTGTTAACCCTTGAGTTAGCACGAAGCAATACCCGGCTGAAGGATGAATTGCAAACGGTAACAGGTTATCTGGTGGGCGCTAATGTACTTGCTATTGTGCTGGCTGCTTTGCTGATATACATAGTGGCGGGGCTGGCGCTGCGACCGATCAAACAGATTATTACCGTGGCCGAAAAAATTGAAGCTGCGCGCAGCTTTGATAAAGTGCCCGTGCCAAATGCGCGCGATGAATACGCCACGTTAGCTCGTACGATCAACGCTATGCTCGGCCGGTTGGAGAATACCCTGCGCATGCAAACCAATTTTTTTACCTCTGCCGCACATGAGTTGAAAACACCGCTGGCTGTGATGAATGCCGAGCTCTCGGTGGCCTTGTCCGAAGCTAGGGAGCCACGCCTCCAGGAGCTCTTGTCCAATCAACTGGCGGAAGTGGAGAAGCTGAACCAAACCATTCAAGACTTTTTGTTGGTGAGCCAATTGAAAACGGAGACGATGGTGCTGCGCATGCGTAGCCAATCCGTGCCGGAGGCACTGTATGGAGCAGTAAAACGTCTGAAATACCTCGCGGCAGAACGGCAAACGAAGCTGAAAGTAGTTCTTGTAGAGGATGATATGCCGCACGTCTCTTTTGATTTTGAGAAAACAGAGACTGTGCTGGCCAACTTAATTGAAAACGCGATCCGTCATTCTACCCCGGCATCCGAGGTCGTTATAGAACTCGGACGACAGTCGGGTGCCGTCTTTGTTTCAGTATCAAACCAAATCAACGGATCACTGCCCCCGTTGGACGAGCTTCGCCAGGAGTTCAAGAAGTCAAAAGCGCTCAGTGCGGGCTTGGGCATGGGCCTATGGATTTGTGACCGGCTCAGCGCGCTTCAGGGCCATACGCTGGAATTGACGAATCCCCCGAATCAGTTTCGAGCCACTTTGTCCATCCCGATGGACGATAATAGTTGATAAGTTTTAGCCCTTTAAACCCCCCAAAATCCCTACTTTTGCGGTCTTAAATCAAGGCTTGGAAATGACGGGCATGGACCATATTCGCAATTTTTGCATCATCGCGCACATTGACCACGGAAAAAGCACCCTGGCGGACCGCCTGCTGGAGTTCACCGGCACGCTTACCAACCGCCAGATGCAGGCCCAGGTGCTCGATAACATGGACCTGGAGCGGGAAAAGGGCATTACCATCAAGGCCCACGCCATTCAAATGAATTACAAATACCAGGGCAAGGACTATACGCTTAACCTGATTGATACGCCCGGCCATGTCGACTTCTCCTACGAGGTTTCCCGTTCCATTGCCGCCTGCGAAGGCGCTCTGCTGGTGGTCGATGCCAGCCAGGGAATCGAGGCGCAAACGATCTCCAACCTATACCTGGCACTGGAACACAATCTGGAAATCATCCCCGTGATGAACAAGATTGACCTCCCGCACGCCATGCCGGAGGAGGTAACGGATGAAATCGTTGACCTCATTGGATGCAAGCCGGAGGATATCATCCGCGCCAGCGCGAAGGAGGGAATTGGTATCGAGGAGATTCTAAAGGCCGTGGTGAAGCGCATTCCTCCGCCAAAAGGCGACCCAAAAGCTCCGCTGCAGGCGATGATCTTCGATTCGGTGTTTAATTCGTTCCGGGGAATCGAAGTTTATTTCCGTGTCTTTAACGGAACAATTCGAAAAGGGGAGAAAGTGAAGTTCGTCAGCACCGACCAGGAATACAATGCCGATGAGATTGGCGTGTTAAAGCTGGAGAAGCAGCCACGGCAGGAAATCAGTGCGGGCAACGTGGGCTATTTGATATCCGGAATCAAGGAGGCGAAAGAAGTAAAAGTTGGCGATACCATTACCCACCCGGAAAAGCCGGGTCAGGCTATTCACGGATTTGAAAATGTAAAGCCCATGGTTTTTGCCGGCATTTATCCGGTCGAAACTTCCGAGTTTGAGGAGTTGCGTAACTCCATGGAGAAACTTCAGTTGAACGATGCCTCCCTCGTGTGGGAACCAGAAACCTCCGCTGCGTTAGGGTTTGGTTTTCGCTGCGGATTCTTAGGCATGCTGCACATGGAAATTGTGCAGGAGCGATTGGAGCGCGAATTCGGAATGACGGTGATTACCACCGTTCCTTCCGTTCAATTCAAGGCCTACCTGACAGACGGCTCGGTGATGGAGATCAATGCACCATCCGAAATGCCCGACCCCACCGCTACCGACCATATTGAAGAGCCTTTCATTCGCGCACAAATCATTTCGAAGGCGGAGTTTATTGGGGCGATCATCAAATTGTGCATGGACAAACGCGGCATCATCATCAATCAAAACTACCTGACAACCGACCGTGTTGAACTCACGTTTGAGATGCCGCTGGCGGAAATCGTGTTTGACTTCTTTGATAAGCTGAAGACCATATCACGCGGTTATGCTTCGTTGGACTATCACCTCATCGGGTTCCGCGAAAGCGATATGGTAAAGCTGGATGTAATGCTCAATAGCGACAAAGTCGATGCGCTATCTGCAATTGTGCATCGGGGCAAAGCCCACGAGTGGGGCCGCAAACTGTGCGAGAAACTCAAGGAACTTATCCCCCGCCATATGTTTGAGGTGGCCATTCAGGCGGCCATCGGCCAGAAGATTGTGGCCCGCGAAACACTGAGCGCTATTCGGAAGAACGTTTTGGCCAAGTGTTATGGTGGAGACATTTCGCGGAAGCGCAAACTACTGGAGAAGCAGAAGAAGGGTAAAAAGCGCATGCGCCAGATTGGCACAGTAGAAGTTCCGCAGGAGGCATTTATGGCGGTGTTAAAAATCGATTAACGAATGACGACAACAGCCACATCGTATACCGTACTTGACGGCCGTAAGATTGCCGCTGAGATTAAGGCTGAGATTTCGGCCAATGTGGTTGCCCGCAGGCAGGCCGGTAAGAAAATTCCGCACCTGGCGATTATCCTGGTGGGTGACGATGGGGCCAGTCAGACCTACGTAGATCACAAAGTTAAGGCGTGCAAGGAGGTAGGTTTTCATTATACCATGATGCGCTTTGCCGATACCATCAGCGAAGACAAGCTGATGAAGCACATCGACCAGGTGAATCGCGATGAAGATGTGGATGGCTTCATTGTTCAGTTGCCCTTGCCACCGCATATCTCCGTTGAACACATTACCGAGAAGATCCGGCCGGATAAAGATGTTGACGGTTTTACTAACCGCAATTTCGGCAGCATCGTGTCGAAGCATCCGCTGTTGCTTCCGGCCACCCCGTTTGGCGTTATGGAATTGCTGAAGCGTTACCAAATCCCCACTGAAGGAAAGAATTGCGTAGTGATCGGAGCCAGCCGTTTAGTGGGCGCCCCGCTCAGTATGATGCTGGTGGAAGAAGGCAGGGCCACGGTTACGATTTGCCACAAATACACCCAGGACATTCGCAACTTTACCCAAAAAGCTGACATCTTGATCAGTGCCGTGGGGAAGCCGGGCCTCATCACAGCCGACATGGTAAAGGAAGGCGTGGTGGTAATTGACGTAGGCACCACCCGCGTGGAGGGCCCGCAATACAAAAATGGATTTAGCCTAAAAGGTGATGTTGACTTCGCGCCCGTGGCAGCAAAATCCTCATTTATTACTCCGGTGCCGGGTGGCGTGGGCCCCATGACTATTGCCTCCCTCTTGCTTAATACGCTTCGGGCTACCGAAATTCGAAATCCGTAATCTATTGTTAAGGCTATCATGGAGGTGAGAATGGCAGAGGTGAATGGAGCAAAGAAAGTCGGAATGTCACTTCCGGTGATGGAGGACTTCTACACCATTCAGGGTGAGGGAGCTTTCCAGGGCCATGCGGCCTATTTTATTCGGTTGGGGGGCTGCGAAGTGAAATGCGTTTGGTGCGATGTGAAAGATTCATGGGATGTCAATGCGCACCCGCACCTTCCGGTTGAGGATTTGGCCAACCGTGCGAAAGCCAGCGGATCGCCCGTAGTGGTGGTAACGGGCGGAGAGCCTACCATGCATGATCTCGGGCCGTTGACAGCGGAACTCCGAAGGCAGGGTTTAAGAACTCACATTGAATCATCCGGGGCTTACCCGCTCACCGGTGAGTGGGATTGGGTGTGTTTTTCCCCAAAAAAATTCAAAGCACCTCATCCCGGTTTCGCGCAACACGCCAATGAGTTGAAGGTGGTGGTCTTTCACAAAACGGATTTGCAGTGGGCGGAAGAATACGCGGCCAAGGTGGCACCGGGCTGTGAGTTGTACCTCCAACCCGAGTGGTCGCGCGAGAAGGAAATGCTCCCGCTCATTGTGGAGTACGTCAAACAAAATCCGCGCTGGAAGATTTCGCTGCAGATCCATAAATACATGGATATCCCATGAAGGACTGGAGGGCGGCTATGAATGACTATGGCCGTTCACGCACCCCTTTTTTCTTTTTGCTCGATTTTGAGTTGTGCCGGCCGAGAGTGTTCCTTTTGGAGGAGGTAGCTAATGCTGGCATCACCTATTCCTTTCACAGCCCGGTACTCCTGCGGCCGGATTTGAATGCAGGCATTACCCTCACCTCGCCTTTCCCATACGAAAAATATGAGCAGGGATTTCGCGAAGTGCAAAAGGCATTGTCGCTGGGTGACTCGTACCTTGTCAACTACACCGCGAAGCATGGAATTTCTCTAGATAATTCCCTTGAGAATACCTTCGAGGCGAGCCGCGCAGATTATAAATTGATTGATCGGGATTACGGAATTCTGGTTTTTTCACCCGAGTGCTTTGTGCGCACATCAGGCAATGAGATTTTCACGTTCCCCATGAAAGGAACCATTAGTGCAGCGGTACCCGATGCCGCCAATGTGCTGCTGAATGACATCAAAGAGAAAGCTGAGCACGTGACCATTGTGGATTTACTCCGCAATGACCTTAGCCGCGTGGCCCAACAAGTGCGTGTCGATCAGTTTCGCTACTTGCAAAAAATCCGTACCCGCACGGGTGATGTTTGGCAGACCAGTTCGAAAATTTCTGGAAACCTTGATGCCGACTGGCGCAACCGGATTGGCGACATGCTCCAGGTGCTTTTGCCGGCAGGTTCCGTTTCAGGCGCGCCAAAGGCAAGAACGTGTGAGATCATCCGGTCTGTAGAACCGGACCCCCGCGGTTATTACTGTGGCGTTATGGGTGTGTTTGATGGCCAGAATCTTGACAGTGCGGTAATGATCCGCTTTATTGAAAAATCGGAAGGAGGGTATTATTACCGAAGCGGTGGCGGTATTACGCTCGGAAGTGATTGCCGAAAGGAATATGACGAAACACTCACCAAAGTCTATGTTCCCGTTGTTTGAAACCATTCGGGTTGAACATGGTCGGGTAAGCAATCTGACCTACCACTGGGCGCGCATTAGCCACTCGTGTCGCGAGATATTTGGCTGTGACCCAAAATTTCAATTGGACGCCATTCTGGCGAACGAAGCCGTAAAATACAGCGGGCTGCATCGCCTTAAATTTTCCTACAATCCAGAACAATACCAGACTGAGGTAGCGCCATATGCCGTCCGCGCAGTGGAATCCTTAAAACTGGTTGTTGATAATGAAATACCCTACCAGCACAAGTTTAGCGATAGGTCACGCCTGGAAGCCCTGCAGCGGCAGCGGGCCCAGGCCGATGATGTGTTGATTGTTAAAAACGGACTCATTACCGATGCTGCGTATGCCAATATTGTTTTCCGCGCGGGGTACAAATGGATTACTCCGGCCATGCCGTTGTTAAGTGGTACTATGAGGCAGCACTTGATTGACCAGGGGATAATTGAAGCCCAGCGCGTGGAGGTAGGTGATCTTTCAACTTTTGAGTCCTTCAAACTGATTAACGCAATGCTTAGATTTGACTTCCCCGAGCGGCCAATATCTGCAGTTATCGAATGAAGACAGTTCTAATATTTTCATTTCTGATGGTAAGTCTCACGGCCTGGCCGCAAGCCCTTTCCACCCGATCGAAGCGCGCTATTGAGCTTTACCTACAGGCTGATAATTACCGCGTAAGAGGGCAGTATGATCAGGCCGAAGCGATGTTGCGCGAAGCCATCAAAGTCGATAAGAATTTTGAAGAGGCGTATTTTCGGTTGGCTCAGGTGCTCGATCGCAAGGATGATACGGCAGGTGCTATTCAGCAATTGGAAGCGGGCAAAGGATTGGCCGTGCCCACCAAGTTGGCTCCTTACGAGTATGAGCTTACGCGTCTGTATTTGCGAAAGGGTGATTACCAGCGCTCTCTCTTGATGGGGGAGTCGTTCCTTACTCATGCCGCCAATGCAAACCAGGCTCAACAAATGAAGGTTTGGGTAGGGCAATGCCGCTACGCGTTGGAGAATATCTCCAGTCCGGCTACGATCAATGCCCGCTCGTTGTCCGATACGGTGAACTGTTTTCCGATGCAGTATTTTCCGGTTCTGTCGGCTGATGAAAACACGCTTGTGTTTACGATGCGAACGGGCCGGGGGAATCAGGACGATGAAAACCTTGTGGTCTCCCGAAAAGTCAGTGGCAGATGGCAGAAACCTGAGCCCCTTTCAGCCACCATCAATACGAGTTATCGCGAGGGCACCTGCTCCCTTTCGGCTGACGGCCGGCATATCGTGTTTGCCCGTTGCGGTCCGTCAGGCTGCGATTTATTTGAAAGCTTCAAAGTAGGCAACGATTGGTCAGATGCCTACAACCTCGGTAGCGCCATTAATTCATCCGGATGGGAGGTGCAGCCCTCCCTTTCCGCTGATGGCCGTGAACTCTATTTTGTGTCGGATCGGAAAGGGGGCTATGGCGGGTACGATATCTGGGTCTCTTCAAAGGATCAGGACAACATCTGGCAGCCGGCACGTAATGCCGGCCGAACGATCAACACACCCTACGATGAGATATCACCTCAGCTTCATGTCAGCGGGCTTATCCTTTACTTTGCCTCCAATGGCCGGCCAGGTTTTGGTGGTCAGGATCTTTACTTTGCCAGCCGACAGTTTCAAAAGCCGTGGGGCGAACCTACCAACCTCGGGTACCCGCTCAATGACCACGCAGAACAATTTGCCTTTTTTATTTCACGGAAAGGCAACGATGCATTCTATACGGTAAGTGGCTCAACGCGCAAGGACGGATCGCGGATTTTTCGGGCGTCCCTGCCGGAAAAAATCCGCCCGGCCGCCCGTTCTGTTTTGGTAAGTGGCCTCGTGCGCGACAAGTTGAGCAAACAGCCGTTGCGTGCTTCGGTTGCGCTGGCTGATCTGACGACCCAGCAGGTTATTGCGGAGTATGAATCGGACTCGGTTACGGGTGAGTATTTGTTTGTGCTTCCCGATGCGGGTGACTACGCGGTGCACGTTCAGCGGAAGGGTTACCTCTTTGAAAGCCTTCATTTCACTATTGGCTCCTCCGATGCCGATGTTCGGCAGGATTGCTGGTTGAGTCCCATTGCCTCGAAATCCGGGACTACGTTGAATAACGTATTCTTTGAAACCAACAGTTTTGCGCTTTCCGACAAGTCAAAAACCGAACTTGGCCGCCTGGTGCAGTTCCTCCACAGCAACCCGGCTATTTCCATTGAAATTCAGGGGCACACGGACAATGTGGGCCAGGAGGCTTATAATCAAGAGCTTTCCGTTAAGCGGGCCGCTAGCGTCAGGGATTATCTGATGACGGCCGGAATAGCCGAAAACCGGCTTGGCGCTGTCGGTTTTGGCTCGAAAAGGCCGGTATTGCCTAACAGCAATTCTGCGAACAGAGCAAAAAATCGGAGGATCGAGATTTCAATTCGCTAGACTACTAGTCATCCACAACGAGCAATTTCTTAAGTACATCATTCTATTATCAATCGTGATTTGGTGTGGACATCTCGAGAGAAATCTTCCCTTCTTTCAACCTCTTGTGTTGAACTTTTTTAGTTGAACTTAGAAATCAATTAGAAACGGCCGTACGGATTTTCAATAGAGGAACCTTGATTCAATTGGACTTCATTTCTTTTAAAGCTTTTGGGTTAGCGCTGATACGTATAGGGTTACTCCAATTTCTAACGAAGTGAATTGATTGGGGTACCCAATTCTTACCAACTTCTCCATCTTCGCCTCTGTAAAATACTGGTACTTATCCCGAATGTCGGCCGGGGTATCTACAAACTCGATGTTTTCCGGCTTGCCCATTGCATGGAATACGGCCCGCGTTAAGTCAAGGAACGTGCGGGCCTTTCCGCTGCCGAGATTGTAAATGCCCGAGTTCTTGCGGTGATGCATCAGAAATGAGCAAACTTTTGCAACATCCTCCACATAGATGAAGTCCCGCATTTGCTCACCATCGCGGTATTCCGGGTTATGCGACCGGAACAACTTCATCTTTCCGGTCTTCTTAATCTGGTTGTAAGCATGCCACACCACAGAAGCCATTCGGCCTTTGTGGTATTCGTTTGGACCGTACACGTTAAAGAACTTCAGCCCAGCCCAAAAAAACGGTTTGGCCGCCTGCGCCAATGCCCAGACATCAAACTCCTGCTTGCTCAGGCCATAAGGGTTTAATGGCTTCAATTGAGGGATTAACTGCTCGTCATCATCATACCCGAATTCACCCAAACCGTAAGTGGCAGCCGAAGAAGCGTAAACAAGCGGCAGCTGGTATTGCACACATTTTTTCCATACGTCCTGCGAATAGAAGGTGTTCAGCCGGTGAAGCAGATCCAGGTCAAACTCGGTGGTATCGGTGCGGGCCCCCAGGTGAAAAACAAACTCGACATGTTCGTGGTGCGTATCCAGCCAGCTTAAGAATTGGTCGCGGTCTACGCGATGTTGTATCCGAAGGCCTTCGAGGTTTTTGTTCTTTTCGGCATTGTCAAATTTGTCAACTGCGACAATGGCGTTAAAGTTTTCACGGTTCAAATGCCCGATCAAATAACTGCCGATGAAACCTGCTGCCCCGGTAACTACAATCATGTTGCCCTGTTTTTGGCGCAAGTTATTCAAAATCACGCCTTTTAGGCCGGTTGTCGGGTCACTATATTTGCAGCCGATATGGTACTGGTAAGCCGCAAGGAGCACTTTAATGCAGCACATAAGTTGTACAACCCGGCCTGGTCGAGGGAGAAAAACGAACAGGTATTCGGCTCGTGTGCAAATGAGAACTGGCACGGTCATAACTTTGAATTGATCGTTACGGTTAAGGGTAAACCGGATCCGGACACCGGGTTCGTAATTGATTTGAAGAAACTAAGTCAGCTGATCCGCACGGAGGTAACCGATCGGCTCGATCACAAAAATCTCAACCTTGACGTCCCCTTCATGGCCGGGAAGCTGGCCAGTTGTGAAAATCTGATCATTGAGATTTGGAACATATTGGAGCCGCGCATTGCAGACATCAGTCGGTATGGCCGGCTGCACCAGCTGCGGCTTTATGAAACCCCACGCAATTTCGTTGACTATTTTGGAGAAGCGCAACCGGCATGAGGTATTACATCGTAGCTGGGGAGAAATCAGGTGACCTTCACGGGGGCAACCTGATTCGCTCAATTCAACGTTACGACTCACAGGCGGTGTTCCAGGGTTTTGGCGGAGACGATATGCGTAAGGCCGGTATGGTGCTTACACGCCATTACCGCGATCTGGAATTTATGGGGCTTGCTGCGTTGGTCACAGAGCTTCGGAAGATATTTAAAAACCTGGCTGCATGTAAAGATGACATTCTCGGCTTTAAGCCCGATGTGATTATTTGTATTGATTACGGAGGATTCAACCGAAGGGTAGCCAGCTTCGGCAAGGCACAGAACATACCGGTACACTACTACATTCCGCCTAAAGTGTGGGCCTGGTACCAGTCCCGCGCGCGCGACCTGAAGAGAAACGTGACCAGAATGTTTGTCATTCTTCCCTTCGAGAAATCGTTTTATAAAAAGTTTGGAATGGAGGTTGACTATGTGGGTAACCCGGTGCTGGATGCCGTGAAGGGTGCCGCACCTGCACCTGACCTTCTCGCTGAGCTGCGGTTGGACAGGGCACGACCCATCATTGCTTTGTTGCCGGGCAGCAGAAAGTCAGAGCTTCGCGGCATTGTTCCGCTCATGGCCGATGTCGTTCGTGCCAACCCGCATTGGCAGTTTGTAGTTGCAGCTGTATCCTCACTGGACGATTCTCTTTATGCCCCTTTGCACATGCCGGGGGTTGTGTTTCTGAAAGATCGCACGTATGATCTTCTGCAAAATTGCCAGGCGGCCATTGTAACATCCGGCACGGCTACCCTGGAGACGGCTCTTTTTCAGGTACCCCAGGCTGTTGTTTTCAGAACGGGTAAGTTGGAATATTTTCTTGCGCGCCAGGTGGTGAAAGTAAAATTCATTTCACTTGTCAACTTGATTGCCGGGCGCGAGGTGGTGCGCGAACTGATTCAGGAGCTGGCGGTGGAGAAGGTTGTTTCGGCCGAGGTAAATCGTTTGCTCAACGACACGGTTTACTGTGATCAGGTAATGTCTGGCTGTCGTGAGGTTTACAATACCCTGGATGTTGGCTCAGCCTCGGATAATGCGGCCCGACTGATGACGCAATACCTCCGATCAGGCAACCTTTAGCTTGCTGTAGTGCGATTTGCTGAACTTGTCTTCCGCATAAGCGCGGTTGATGGTCAACCTTTCGGCTCCCTTTTCGGAGGGTAACTCAAACATGGCATCATTGATAATGGCCTCGCAAATCGAGCGGAGGCCTCGTGCGCCAAGTTTAAACTCCATCGCTTTCTCAACAATAAAATCCAATGCCCCCTCTTTGAATTCCAGCTCAATGCCTTCCATGTCGAAAAGCTTTTTGTACTGCTTGCTAAGCGCATTCTTGGGTTCGGTAAGAATCTTTCGGAGCGTTTGGCTGTCCAGCGGGTTTAAGTACGACACAACAGGCAGTCGGCCGATGAGTTCCGGTATCAAGCCAAAGCTTTTCAGATCCTGAGAGGTTACAAATTGGAGTAGATTATCCTTGTCCACATCTTCAGGGTGGAGGCTTTCGGAGGTGGCGGCAAAACCCAGCGGGCGTGTGTTGAGCCTGCGCGAGATGAATCGTGAAATACCCTCGAACGCCCCGCCACAGATAAACAGAATGTTCTCGGTATTAACGGTTATCATTTTTTGGTCGGGGTGTTTGCGCCCGCCTTGCGGTGGTACATTTACCTGCGTGCCTTCCAGTAACTTCAGCAAGGCTTGTTGAACACCTTCACCACTTACATCGCGCGTAATGCTCGGGTTATCTGACTTGCGGGCAATCTTATCAATCTCATCAATGTAAACAATACCGCGTTCGGCCGCTTCCACGTTGTAGTCGGCCGCCTGAAGCAGACGGGTGAGGATACTCTCTACGTCTTCGCCCACGTAACCGGCTTCTGTCAGTACGGTGGCATCGGCAATGCAAAACGGTACTTGCAGGATGCGCGCCATCGTTCGTGCAAGGTAGGTTTTTCCGGTGCCGGTTTCGCCCACCATGATGATGTTTGATTTCTCAATTTGAACGTCCTGGGCCTCAGTCATTTTGCGTTGCATCAACCGCTTGTAGTGATTGTAAACGGCCACTGATAGTATTTTTTTGGCTTCGTCCTGCCCGATCACATATTCATCCAGAAACTTCTTGATTTCGCGGGGTTTGATGAGCTTGAAGTTGGGCAGGTTACCTGCCTCCGTCTTGTTCTTTTTTTCCTCCTGCAAAATCTGACTGGCCTGCGTTACGCACTTGTCGCATATGTGGGCATGAATGCCCGAAATCATCAGGTCCACATCTTTCTTATTCCGCCCGCAAAAAGAACAGGTAACTTCCGCCATATGTATTTGGATTAAACCAGAAAACGTAATCTGCAAAGATAGGTTTTTTTATCGCCTTTCTTTCCGGCCGACTGAGAGGGTATTATGGCAGGAATGACTCAAAAAAGGCGATTTTTGGATGTGAATCCGATAACGCTTGATGTTGCCATTGTCGGTGCCGGGCCAGCTGGCAGTACGGCTGCTCTGGCTTTAACCGGTTCGGGCCTGCGGGTTGGCCTCATCGATCAGGCCACATTTCCGCGAGATAAAACATGTGGAGACGCGGTTGCGGCCTATGTGCCTAAGGTGTTGGCCACGATCTCTCCGGCATTTCAGCAGGCGTTTGAGCAATTACCTTATCGGCAACCTGTAAGCACCTGCCGGGTGGTGGCGCCCAACGGCATCCCGCTTGATTTCCGATTCTCCGAAACGGGTAACATCATCAGGCGAGTTGATCTCGACAATTTTCTTTTCAGCCAGGCAATTGCACAGCCGCACGTAAATGCATTTTGTGGAAGACGCGTCACCGATGTTACGCGAACAAGCCAGGGATGGGAAATTGAAACCTCACAGGAGCTTTTTTTGGCGAAGCTTGTTATCGGGTGCGATGGCGCGCAGTCTGTGGTAACCCGTAAGTTGTCGGACGGGCGCTTGTTGCCTATGCATTATTCCGCTGCAGTACGGGGTTATTACACTGGAGTGACGGGCACCGACCCGAATGTGTTTGAGTTACATTTTATCGATGGGTTTCGCCTGGGGTACTTTTGGATTTTTCCGGAGTATGATGGCACCTGCAATGTGGGGGTTGGCGGGCTCTCGGATTATATCGCCAGAAACTCGTTGAATCTGCGTGAGTTACTTCAGAAACTCATTTCAACGCACCCTTCGATAAGCCCGCGGTTTACGTCAGCCCAATTGATCTCGAGCGTTAAGGGCTTCGGCTTGCCTCTGGGTTCGCGAACAATTCCGATTTCGGGCGAGGGTTGGATGTTGTGTGGTGATGCTGCGCACCTGATTGACCCCCTAACGGGCGAAGGCATTGGCCAGGCTATGGTCTCCGGCCGATACGCAGGGTGGAAGGCGGCTGAATGTTTCGCGCAACAAAACTTCTCGTCATCTTTCATGAAGGGTTACGACCGGCAGGTGTATGCCAAATTCAGCACCCCCAACCGCAAATCCTATTTGCTGCAACGGTACCTGGTGCCACAGTTCTGGCTGTTCAATCGGGTAGCTAAATGGGCCCACCGGTTTCCGGCATTCCACCGATGGATACAGCGTGCCGTTCTGTAACTGCAAGAAATAGTCTGATCGGCCCGATTACTTCTTCCGCTCCAGCACTTCGTCAATCATGCCGTACTCCTTTGCTTCCTCGGCTCGCATCCAATAATCCCGATCAGAGTCTCTGTCGATTTGCTCGAACGGCTTGCCGGTATGTTTGGCCAGTATTCGGTAGAGATCCTCGCGCACTTCAATAGTTTGCTTCAGGGAAATCTCCATGTCCTTGGACGTGCCCTGCATGCCGGATGACGGCTGGTGAATCATGATGCGGCTATGCGGTAATCCTGAACGCTTTTTCGTAGCCCCGGCTGAGAGCAATACAGCCGCCATTGAGGCCGCCAGGCCCGTGCATACTGTAGCTACATCCGGATTGATGTACTGCATGGTATCGTAAATGCCCAACCCGGCATATACCGAACCCCCGGGGCTGTTGATGTACATGATAATGTCTTTCTTGGGGTCGGCCGACTCCAGGAACAGAAGCTGAGCTGTAATCAGGTTAGCAATTTGATCGTCCACGCCCAGACCAAGAAAGATAATGCGATCGGAAATGAGGCGGGTGAAAACATCAATCGCGCGGAAATTTCCAGGACGTTCTTCAATAACATATTGCGTCATGTTTTGAATCTGGTTGGCATAGCTGTCCACGGTGTTGCCACTCATGCCCAGGTGGTGCACGGCATATTTTCTGAATTCGTTTTCGGTATACATGTTCTGGTTAGTTTTTCAGTGATTGACAAAAAAGACGCAGAAAGGTAGTTTTTTATTGCAAATCTTCCACGCCCTGCGCCAGCGAAAAAGGCCGGTTTCCCGGCCTCTTTGCTGCATATCAATCCAATACGTAAGGATTAATGACGATGCTCTTCCGCATGCTTACGGAATTCATCGAGCGTTACTTCCTTGTCTGTAATGGAAATTTTTGCCTTTATGCCCGCCAATATGCGCTCGTGGCGCACCTGGTTAAAAATCCGCATGAAGTTTTGGCCGTCTTGCCCGCTGAGGTAGTTATCGGCAATGGAGTCCAGTTTGTCGCCAAGGGCAGCTACAACGCCAGGCCCGCCAAACTGCTCGGTAATCATCTCCTTAGCGCGCTGCTTCACGTCTTCGGCTTCCACTTTTACGTTTTCCATTTCCGCCACCTGATTTTTTACCAAATCCCACTTGAGGCTGTTGCGGTAGGCGTTGAATTCTTTTTCCAGGATATCATCATTCACTTGTCCGTTGCTGGTGCTTTTCAGCCACTGCTTCAGGAATTCATCGGGCAAGTTGATGCTGGTGTGGTCTTCAAAGTAATGTTGGATCTCATGATCCAGCATGTGCTCACTTTCGCGCTGATAGTTTCCGGAAATGGTTTCTTTTACTTTTTGAATAAAGTCATTCTCGGTGGTCACTACCTCCTTGCCAAATACCTTGTCAAAAAACTCCTGATTCATTTCGGCCGGAGCAACCTGTGAGATGTTCGTTACTGAAAAAGTATAGGCACCGGTTAGCTGAGACGCTTCCTCTTTCGAAGTATTAAGCGTTTGTGCCAGCGTTTCTGCATCGCCAAAAAGATTCTGAATATCGAAGGCGACTACATCTCCTTTTCGTACTCCGATAAATTTCTTCTGCTCTTTCTTTGCAATTTTTTCAACAGGCAGGTAAGTCGATTTTTTCTCGTCACTGCCCGAGGCCTGTAAATCGCCAAACAAATTACAATCGTTGGTGCTGGCTTCCGGATAGCTGACATTGCCAAATCTCTTTTTCAGGTCGGCAAGTGTGTCGTTCATCACGTTTTGGTCCACTTTGATCACCCAACGCTTTATCTTCACTGAAGAGCCGAGATCAACCTTGAAATCTTCGACCAGGCCAATCTGGAATTCGAATTCAAAATCTTTCTGCGTTTCCCAATCGATGAGGCGGGCTTTGTCTACATTCGGCATGGGATCGCCCAGTACTTTCAGCTTGTTGTCGCGGATGTAATTGGAGATTGAGGAGGAAACAAGTTGATTGACCTCTTCAACTAGAATGGTGCGGCCAAACATTTTCTTGATAACACCTGCCGGGATTTTACCCTGACGAAACCCTTTGATGGTGGCTTTTCGTGAATACTCTTTCACTTTGCCTTCCACGGCTGTCAGGTAGTCGTTTTCCTGCAACTGAATGGTCAACGATGCGTCCGTTGTGTTCTTTTTGTTTAGTGTGATATTCAAGGCTGAAAAAGTTTTGTTTCTAAAGTTGTTGTCAAACGACCTGCAGTTGCCGGCAAAGCGGCAAAGCCGACACCGGCTGCTTGCTGCAGGGGCCCTTGTTAGGGTTTTGTGCGCATGGAGGGACTCGAACCCCCACGCCTTTCGGCACCAGATCCTAAGTCTGGCGCGGCTGCCAATTACGCCACATGCGCTTCTAACCAAATCAGCATGTACAATGGCTTGTGCACCAGCCTTCTGCTGGCGTGGCTTCCGCCTGGCAGTTACCAGGATAAACCACATGCTTCCGCTGCTTCAAAAAATGCCTTCTTTGGCTCAAAAAGACAGATTTTTCAAAAACGGAGCGCAAATTTAGAGAATATTTGATAGGTTTAACGGGAGAGGCCGAAATAGGCTGAACAGGACCGTGGTAGTAGACGCTGTTGAAGAGAAACGAGAAATCATTAACCGGTACCGCAGGCTTTTGCGGAAAGCAAAGCCGGTGCTGAAAGATGGCGATGCCAGGCTAATCAAGAAGGCCTTTACGCTCGCCCTTGAGGCGCATAAGAACATGCGCAGGAAATCGGGTGAGCCCTTCATTTTTCATCCGCTCTCGGTTGCGGAAATCTGTGTTGAGGAAATCGGCCTGGGCACCACGTCTATCGTGTCTGCTCTCATTCACGATGTGGTAGAAGATACCGACATCGAGCTTGCGGATATCGAACGCATGTTCGGACTTAAGATTGCCCGCATCGTAGACGGACTAACCAAAATCCGGGGTGTGTTTGAATATGGCACCTCAGCGCAAGCGGAGAACTTCCGGAAAATGCTTTTTACTCTGTCGGAGGATGTGCGGGTAATTCTGATCAAACTGGCAGATCGACTGCACAACATGCGCACGCTGGAGAGCATGGCGCGAGACAAGCAGCTGAAGATCGCCAGCGAGACCCTCTTCCTCTATGCTCCCCTCGCCCATCGCCTCGGCCTGTACAACATCAAGAC
>JBKCJM010000003.1:0-31662 GCA_046301755.1 Cyclobacteriaceae bacterium | reverse complement strand
GGGTGCTGGCTCTAAAAAAAACGGCACAGGCGCCGGCGGGGGGGGGGGGTTTGGTTTTTTGGTTTGGGCCGGGTATTCGAACCACGACTCTACCGGAACGGGTACAACTTCTCCGAATTGGGCGAGGTGCGCCTCCACGTCTTCAGGTGCAAAGTTTACTTCTTCCAGTATTTTATCCAGCAAGCTGAACGCTTCCCCGCTGGCAATGGTGGTGCGGTTGGTTTGCTCAATTCGCTGAAGAAGTTTCTCCAGCGGTGCCCGATTGATTCGCAGGTACTTCACCTCTTGCTTAAGGTCGTCAATACTTAATTGATCGCGCCCAGGCTGCTCCAATATGCGGGCGTAAAAATCGTAGGGATCAAGGATCAGGTAGAGCGTTTGGCTCGTGGCTTTTTTCAGCAAGGGTTGAAAATTTTCCCGGGCAATCGAAATATGATTCGAAAGCAGGTTCTGAAAGCGCGCCAGCTCGGCAGTAACGTTCGGGTGGGTATAGTCGAAGTAGGGGCTTCGCAGTTTTTGCAGTTCATGCTTCCAGGCGTTGAGCAACTCGCTGATGACAAAAAGATTTACCTGGGCGATGGAGGAAAGCTTCAAAATTTCCGGGCCGCTGATGCGTGGCTGCTGGGCGAAAAAACGGGCTGTCACCTTGCTGGCGTAGTCGTCACTGTAGTCATCCAGGGCCTTGATGCTGATCTTTTCGTCCATGCCGGTAAAGATAGCGATTGGCGTTAACCGTAAAAACGATCGGGTGCGGCAAAAACAGCGGGTTTGCCTAATTTGCGTGCATGTTTGTCGAACCCCGGCTGGCCAACCCGAACGAACCCCACCGCAGTGGTTGGATTGAGGTAATCTGCGGGTGTATGTTTTCCGGCAAAACCGAGGAACTGATCCGCAGGCTTAACCGGGCCCTGATAGCGCGCCAGAAAGTGGAAATCTTTAAGCCCGCACTGGACAAGCGCTACCACGAAGAAAAGATTGTGTCGCATTCGGAGCGAGAGATTCGATCCACCCCGGTACAGTTTGCCTCCGATATTTTATTGCTGGCGGGTGATTGCGATGTGGTCGGCATTGACGAGGCGCAGTTCTTCGATGAGGCCATTGTAGAGGTCTGCAACAAACTGGCCAATAGCGGCAAACGGGTAATTGTTGCCGGCCTTGATATGGACTATGAAGGAAAGCCATTTGGCCCCATGCCCTTTTTGCTGGCCGTTGCCGAATTCGTAACCAAAGTACATGCCATTTGTGCCAAGACGGGCGAGCTGGCCTCCTTTTCCTACCGCCTGGCGGACAGCCAATCGAAAGTGTTGCTGGGAGAGAAAGACGCTTACGAAGCAAGAAGCCGAAAAGCATTTGTGGATGGAATGAAGGACCGGGATACCCGGTAAGTTATGATCCTTAAAACCCGTGGTGTTGTTTTCCGGATGACCCGCTTTGGCGACACCTCTGTAATTGTAAACGTCTTCACGGAAGTGTTCGGCTTACAAAGTTACCTCGTCAATGGCGTCCGCAGCCGATCGTCCAGAGGTAAGGCGGCCCTTTACCAGCCGTTGACGTTGCTCGATCTGGTGGTGTACCACAAAGAACATGGTGGCATCATGCGCATCAAGGAAGCGCGTTGCTGGTACGCCTACCAGCACATCGGCAGCGATATGCGCAAAACGTCCATTGCGCTCTTTCTTGATGAAGTGATGAACAAGGCCGTAAAGGAGCAAAGCCATGCGCAGGAGCTGGCAGACTTTCTGATTGATTCGCTTGTAATGCTGGATCAAACGCCCGTACCTGAAAATTTTCACCTTTACTTTTTGGTGCAGCTAAGCCGCCACCTGGGTTTTGGGCCTCATGCGCCACAGGAGATTCTGGCGGGGCGCTGGCTCGATGAATCAAATGAGCAGGCGCTGAAACGGTTGTTAGAAGCTACCGATCACACTCAGGTTATGCTCAGTCATAGTCAGCGAAAATCATTACTCGATGAGTTGCTGCTGTTTTACCGAAGCCACCTCGAGGGTTTTGGCGAGATGAAATCGGTGGCGGTGTTGCGCGAAGTTATGAGTTAGTCGTGCAGCTCCAGCCGAAAGCCAACTCCGTGATAATTGACGATCTGGATGCGGGGGTCGCCTTTCAGATACTTGCGCAGCTTTGAGATGAAAACGTCCATGCTGCGACCCATAAAATAGTCATCATCGCCCCAAACGGCTTTTAAAATCTCTTCGCGTTTCAGTACGCGATCCTGATGGCGACACAACAACTTTAAGACATCTGCCTCTTTCTGGGTGAGTACTTTTTCCTGTCCAGCCAGCGCGAGGGCTAGATTCTGGCAATCGAACTCATACCGCCCGATGGTATACCGGATGCTTGGTGCGACTGCAATTACGGAGCGCTTCAGAAAAACATCAATCCGGTGCAGCAACTCTTCCATGCTGAAGGGCTTCACGATATAATCATCACCTCCGGCCTTGAATCCCGACAGTCGATCCTCCAACATGCCCTTGGCGGTCACAAAGAGAATGGGGACTTCCTGGTTTTTAATGCGCACGGCTTCAGCCAGCGCAAAACCGTCCTGACGGGGGAGCATGACATCAAAAATGCAGAGATCAAACAACTGATTCTGAAACGTCTGCTGGCCGGAGTGTCCGTCTGTACACAAGGTAACTTCAAATCCCTTTCTGGATAAGTTATCCTTCATTACAAAGCCGAGGCTGGGATCGTCCTCTACCAGCAAAATGCGCTTTTGCGTGCCGTACATCATGATACGAAAGGAAGTTCAACCACAAACGTAGCTCCGTTACCCTTACGGCTCTCAACAGAAACGCGGCCGTGGTGAAGTTCCACCATGCGCTTAACGTAGTACAATCCTAAGCCAAAGCCCTTCACATCGTGTACGTTGCCCGTGGGCACACGGTAGAATTGCTCAAAAATCCGCTTCTGTTCTTCAGTTGATATGCCCATTCCCTGATCTGATACGTATATCGCGAGCTTTCCGTTGCGATTGCCGGTGACAACTTTGACCTCCGGGCGATCAAGGCTGTATTTGATTGCATTATCCAGCAGGTTGCGGATAACGTTGCCGAGGTGAAGCGGGTCGCCCGCCACAACAAATTGCGCAGCGTCAAACGCAGTAACGAGGGTCCCGTTACGCGACTCCATAGCCGTTTGCACCTGCCGTGCAACTTCACTGATAACCTGGTGCATATCTACCCGGTCTTGCTTCAGGGGTGTTTCATTTTTATCAAGTGTTGCAATCTGCAGCACGCGTTCCACCTGATCGCGCAACCGCGCGTTTTCTTTTTCAATGATTGACGTGTATTGTTGTAGCCGGGCCGGGCTGTGTACAATGTCAGGTTGCTTCAATACTTCAGCCGAGAGCGCGATTGTTGAAATTGGAGTTTTGAACTCGTGCGTCATGTTGTTGATAAAGTCTTTCTGCACCTCCGAAAGCCGCTTTTGCCGGAGAATCACCAACAAGGTGTACACAAAGAAGAAGATAACGATCAGCATAACAGCTGAGGAAAACCCCCATATCCCCAGTTGGCTTATCAAGTCCGCCCGAAGAAGCGGGAAGTGAACGGCAAAATAGTAACCATCGGTTTGCAACCGGGGAACTTCGGGAAACGTGGACGTTAACTTGGTTTTCTTTGGCGAAATGTAAGTGCCACCGACCATGCATTTATCAATGCAATCGTAAACGGCATATTCGTAATCGGCCGTGATGTGTCGCTTCTCAAACTCATTTACCAGCAGGAACTCCAGCAGACCGCCCTCGACCGGGCTATTGAGCGTCACGACAAAATAGTTGCTTGAAATCTGCGAAACCGGTGTGTTACTGGGCGAAGGTGTCTTATTAACCTCGTAAACTTTTTGGGCCACGTTGGTCAGCGCGGTATTCACATCCCGGTAAAACTGATTCTCGCGCAGGTCAAACGCCTTGCGCACCCAGTAGACCTGAGTGATCACAATGCCAACAATGCTGAAGGCAGCCAGCAAAATGACGAAACGAAGGGCAGAACGGCTCACCTTGTAAAGGTAAAGTGTATTCAAGGGGGCCCCGGGCCGTTTAACAAGTTGTTAACAGCGTTTATCAATCGGTTAACAAAACACATGGCTAATCGGCATTAGGTTTGTATTGTTTTTGGGAAGGCCGTATGTTTAACCTTTAAATCACTGAAACCAATGAAAAGATCGTTTTTACTCGTTTTTGGAATGTTGGTAGCGGCTTTTGCTTACGCGCAAGTGGCTACCAGTACAGCGCCAAAAGGCGATGTAGCCGCCTTTACCTGGACCGCCCAGGTCCATGATTTTGGAAAAATCAAGCAAGGTGTACCTGTTACCCATGAGTTCACCTTTACAAATTCGGGCAAAGTACCGCTTGTGATCACCAATGTACAGGCTTCGTGTGGGTGCACAACGCCCGACTGGTCGAAAGAGCCGGTGCCGCCCGGTGGAAAGGGCTTTATTAAAGCTACCTATAGCGCAGCATCCATGGGCGCGTTCGATAAGTCAGTTACCGTAACCGCGAACGTAGAAGAAGGCTTCGTTTCCTTGCGTATCAAAGGCGAAGTGGAGATGCCCAGCGTGCCCAACAACTAAGTGATGATATTGAGAAAGGAAAAGGTCGCTCATTTGGGCGACCTTTTTTATTGCTGAGATTTTACAACTCGCGCACCCATATGTTGCGGTAGCTAACCGGGTTGCTGTGGTCTTGCAGCTTTATTGAGCCCTTGCCATGGGCCGAGTAAATGGGCACACCTTTGAATTCGGTAGGGCCCCAGATAGCTGCATGGTTTTGAATAAGCACTCCGTTGTGAAGCACCGTCATGTACGCGGGTGAAATCATTCGGCCATTTTCGCTGAACCGGGGAGTTGTATAGATGATGTCATACGATTGCCATTCGCCCGGCTTGCGGGTGGCATTCACCAGCGGAATATGTTGTTTGTAAATGGAGCCGGCCTGGCCATTCGCGTAGGTCACACTCTCATAACTATCGAGCACCTGAAGCTCGTATCGGTCCTGCAGAAAAACACCGCTATTGCCCCGGCCCTGACCTTCGCTTTCAACAATGGCTGGAGTACGCCACTCAATATGTAGCTGCACATCCCCGAATTGACGCTTTGTTTTGATATCGCCTTTTCCTTTCACCACGGTCATGACACCATCTTTCACCTCCCACTGTGCGGGACGGCCATCATTGGATGTCCATTCGCTAAGGTCTTTTCCGTTGAAGAGAACTAGGGCATCCGAGGGTGCCTCCGACAGAATGGGCATTGCGTTAACCTTAGCCGGTTTTGGCTCCCAGAGTTCTGTCACCTTAGGGTCAAACGAATCGCGGTTTTGCGAATAGCCCGATAGCGCAGAAAGGCACAAGGCTATGATCAACAGATTTTTCATGATACCTAAATTCATTCTCGAAAATACTACATCTTGGTCATTAAAAGCGAGTGATTTTCCACCGTTGGTGGCCCCGGGGTTCTGGCTTGTTTTAGCTAACTTGCCACCTCAATTCTCTTTATTATGGTAGAGACAATCAGCAGCAGCCAGCAGGCTATCGCCCTTGAAGATCAGTATGGAGCGCATAACTACCATCCATTACCGGTCGTATTGTGCAAGGGAGAAGGTGTGTTTTTGTGGGATGTCGAAGGTAAGCGCTACTATGATTTTCTCTCGGCCTACAGTGCCGTAAACCAGGGCCATTGCCATCCCCGAATCATTGATGCGCTGGTGCAACAGGCGAGGGAGCTCACCCTGACTTCCCGGGCGTTCTACAACGATAAACTCGGCCTTGCTGAAAAATACGTTTGCGAGACATTCGGCTATGATAAGGCCTTGTTTATGAACAGCGGTGCCGAAGCTAACGAGACTGCGATCAAGCTTGCCCGCAAATGGGGATACACCCGGAAAAATATTCCGGAGAACGAGGCTGTCATTGTAGCTGTAAGCAAGAACTTTCACGGCCGCACCACCACAATCATTTCTGCGTCAACGGATCCCTCGGCCCGCAGCGGCTTCGGTCCTTTTATGCCGGGGTTTGAAATAATCGAGTATGACGACACAAGTGCTTTGGAAAAAGCGCTGGCTAATCCAAATGTGTGCGGGTTGTGGATCGAACCGATTCAGGGCGAGGCCGGAGTTTATGTGCCGGCCGAAGGTTACCTGAAGGCTGCGGCTGCCCTTTGCGCGAAGCACAACGTGTTGCTGATGATGGACGAAATTCAAACCGGCATTGCCCGCACAGGTAAGATGCTGGCCAGCGACCACGAAGGCGTTCGGCCCGATATTCTCATCCTTGGCAAGGCTCTCTCGGGTGGCGTGTTTCCCATTTCCGTTGTACTGGCCGATGATAACATCATGTTGGTCATTAAGCCGGGTGAGCATGGGTCTACTTTTGGTGGTAATCCCCTGGCGGCTGTTATTGTAGTGGAGGCCCTGGCGGTGGTGAAAGATGAGCGGCTGGCTGAGAATGCCGAAAGACTTGGAGTTGTGTTCCGTCAGCGCATGAACCGCCTGGCTCAAAAGAACAAACTAATCAAGTTAGTACGGGGCAAAGGATTATTGAACGCAATCGTCATCAACGATACCCCGGAGAGTAAGACGGCATGGAATCTCTGCCTGAAATTTGCAGCCCATGGTTTGCTGGCCAAGCCTACGCACGGCAATATCATTCGTCTCGCCCCTCCGCTGGTGATTACCGAAGAGCAGCTACACGAGTGCTGCGACATAATCGAGAAAAGCGTTGAGGAGTTAGCCTAACCGGCTTGCTACCTCATTCCAGTTCACCACACTCCACCAATTGGCTACGTACTCATTTCGCTTGTTCTGGTACTTGAGGTAGTAGGCGTGCTCCCAAACATCTAGCGCAAGCAGGGGAGTGCCTTTAAGTTCGCTCACGCTCATCAGCGGATTATCCTGATTAGGTGTGCTACCCACCTTCAATTGGCTGCCTTCTTTAACCAACCATGCCCAGCCCGATCCAAAGCGGGTTATGGCAGCCTGAGTGAATTGCTCTTTGAACTTATCGAACGAACCGAAAGCACCCGTAAGCGCGTCCAGCACTTTGCTGCCGGGTGCGACTGCGGCCTGGGCGGGTGCCAGGTTAAGCCAGAAAAAGTTATGATTCCAGGCACCGCCTCCGTTGTTACGCGCTTTGGCCGAATACTTCTGAATGTTGGCGAAAAAATCGACCTCCCGCTCAACGGAAATTTTCTCATCGGTAATGGCATCATTCACATTCTTCACATACGCAGCATGATGTTTACTATAGTGAATGTCCATCGTCATCGCATCGATTGACGGTTCGAGTGCTTCCTTCGCGTATGGCAGGGGTATTTGCGAAAAAGACAAGCCCGGGGCCCGCGCGGCCAAAACCTGCCCGGATACGGCCGTCAGAGCTGCCAACTTCACCGATTGTTCAACAAAAGTTCTTCGATCCATATTTGTAGGTTTATTGGTTGTACCAGTGGCAAAGACCATGCCTTGGTTAAAATTAGGCAAAATTCAGTAGCTTGCCATACCCTCCAAACCAAATCCCATGGCTGAAATTTTGTACGACAGCATTCCCTCCCTGGATCTGGCTGACTTCACTTCCGGTGATCCGCAAAAGCGAAAAAAATTTGTAGACGATCTGGGAACAGCGTATCACAACATTGGTTTTGTAGCCATCCGCAATCACTATTTAACCGATGAATTATCCTCGCGCTTGTATGCGGCCATCAAGAAATTTTATGCCTTGCCGGACGGAGTAAAACAACAATATGAAATTGCCGGTTTGGCGGGTCAGCGCGGCTACATCGGCAAAGGCAAAGAGCACGCCAAAGGACGCAACACGGGCGACCTTAAGGAGTTTTACCACATCGGGCAGGAGGTAACCGATCCAAACGACCCCGTGAAAAGCGAATATCCTGACAACGTATGGCCAGCTGAAGTTCCGGAGATGAAGGAAATCGGACTGGAGGTATACCGCAGGCTGGAGCAAACGGGTGTTCAGATGTTAAAAGCCATTGCGCTGTACCTTGGGCTAAGCGAGGACTACTTCGATCGCAAGGTCAAGTTTGGCAACAGCATACTGCGGCCAATTCATTACTTCCCGATCGAGAACCCGGATGCGGTGCCACCCGATGCTGTGCGGGCCGCTGAACACGGAGACATTAACCTCATTACATTACTGATGGGCGCCAGTGCCGATGGCCTCCAGGTGTTAAGGCGTGATGGCAAATGGATACCGATCACGGCTTTGCCGGAACAGCTTGTCGTAAATGTGGGCGATATGTTGGAGCGCCTCACGAACAAGAGATTGAAGTCCACCATACACCGCGTGGTTAACCCGCCACGCGAGTTAATGAACACACCGCGGTATTCAATTCCGTTTTTTATGCATCCGCGCAGCGAAATGAGCCTGGCGGCTTTGCCCTCTTGTGTAGATGCGCAGCACCCTAAATTGTGGGACGACATCACGGCCGGAGATTTTCTTAACCAGCGCCTGCGCGAAATCGGTCTTAAAAAGTAGCGCACCGCGGATGATAAAGCGCATCCGATACCTGGTATTTCTTCGTGAGGTGGCCTACCTCTCCGTTACTTGTTTTGGCGGCCCCCAGGCGCACATCGCGCACTTTCAACATCGGCTTGTCAATCAGCGAAAATACATTTCGGAGGATGAACTGATCGAGTTAAATGCGCTTTGTCAGGTGTTGCCGGGGCCAACCTCTACGCAGACGCTTACGGCCATCGGGTACAAACTTGGCGGACCGAATCTGGCCTATTTGACCTTGCTGTTGTGGATGATGCCGTCTGTGATTATCATGACTGCGGCCGGCATCCTGATCAGCCTGTTCGCCTCCCAGAACATATCCCTTGAGTTTACCAAGTTTATACAACCCATGGCCGTGGGGTTTATTGCGTTTGCCGCTTATTCTATCGGATTGAAGACCGTAAGAACACGGTCTGGTGTTTTGATCATGATTGTTGCAGCCGTCATGTCGTTCTTTTTTCCTAATCCATTCATTTTACCGCTAATTCTGCTCTCGGCAGGAGCATTAACTGCGCTCAAATATCAGGCGCATCCTAAAGAGGAGAAAGTGAAGATGGATGTTCCGTGGTCGAATTTTTGGTTATGGGCAGGCGTGTTAATTGTGGCGGCTGTGCTGGGAGGCATTACACAGGCACTGCCGGTAAAGTTGTTTGAAAACTTCTACCGCAACGGAAGCCTGGTGTTTGGAGGCGGGCAGGTGCTGGCCCCACTCCTGTACAGCGAGTTCGTACAGTATGCGAAGCCTTTGCATCATCCCACTTCGCACAACGAATTTCTTACCGGGTATGCCATCGTTCAGGCGTTGCCGGGTCCCGTATTTTCCTTTAGCTCTTATCTGGGTACGTTGGCCATGCGCGACTATGGGATTGGTGGTCAGCTGCTGGGTGCTTTTATGTCCGCAGCCGGCATCTTCCTGCCGGGTACGTTTCTGGTGTTCTTTGTGATTCGCATTTGGGAGAGTTTGAAAAAGTATCGTCCCATTCGCGCTTCGCTGGAGGGCCTGAATGCCGCCAACACGGGGCTGGTGGCAGCAGCAGCGGTCTTGCTTTACCAGCCGTTGGACTTCAATATCCTGAACTTCAGCTTTGCCTTTGGCACGTTTAGCTTGCTGGTTTTTACTAAAGTACCATCCTGGCTGGTGATTGTACTGGGTTTACTCCTAGGGGTGATACTATAAAAAAGCCCCGCTACTCGCGAGGCTCTTTTTTTGTTTCTTTAGGGATTACCCCAGTTTGAAGTTAATCGGGATGGTGTAACGCTGGCGAACCGGCTTGCCGCGTTGCTTGCCCGGGCTCCAGGGCGGAGCACTTTGTACCACGCGAACGGCTTCTTCATCGCAACCAGCACCAATACCGCGGCCATCTACCACTTTTACATCGGTAAGGCGGCCATCGCGCTCAACTACAAACTGTACGAACACACGGCCCTCAACACCCATTCTGCGGGCCTGGGCGGGGTACTTCATTTTTTCACCCACATACTTGTAGAAGGCCTGCATGCCACCCTTTGGGGCTGCTGATTCTTCTACCACTGAGAAAATCTGCTCGGTGTCCTCTTCTTCTACCTTAGTCTCAACAATCACCTCTTCCACTTTGGTTTCTTCTGTTACCTCGGTGTCAAATTTGATCTGAATGTCTTCCTTGATTTCCTCTTCGTCAGGTACTTCCACGATTTGAGGTTGCTGAATGACAGGGGCTGGTGGCGGTGGCTGCTCGGTGGGGGGCACTTCAATTACCTCTTCGAAGGTATTGCTGTTTTTACCCTGTAATTCGATGAGGCTTTCATCGTACTGCTTACGCTCGAAAGCATACAACACGATAGACATGGTTACCAGCAGGCCTATGCTGAAAAAAAGCCCTGTTTTTTTGGTCAAATCGGCCTTTTCGGTCTTTTTAACTTCCATTCTTCTACAGTTTAGGGTGTCAAATATAACAATTGAATGCGCGCGTGGCCAACCCGTCACAAAAAAGGCCAAATTTTTTAGGCCTATTTTCTGCTACCGTAAAACAGGGTGAAATAAACGGTCGGGAAAACAGAATAATTGTTCGTGCTGGGCATTAACTCGATTTGATTGAGGTAGGCATCCAGCAGCATGCCAACCTCAAACCCTGTAACCTGGGTTTTGAATGTGCCCAATTCAAAATTTACACCCAGCTTAATATTTCCCCCAAACTGGATTTGTGACTGCCCGATTCCCTCCAGCAAGCCCCCGGTGCCCAGGATGTTGGGGAAAATGTGGTTTGGATTATTGGGATCATACTGCTCCCGAACCGTGAAGAACAGACTGTTGCCGTCTACCGACCTCTCGATGAAATAAGGCGCCACAATACCGATAGAAGGGCCGATGGCACCTACAGCTTTGATTTCAACGCCTTGCTGAGGCCCTTTGGTGAACAGAATAAAGTCTCGACCGTACTGCAAACGGAGGGCGTAGAGGTAATTACTTTTTCCGTAAATGAACAGGTTGCCGGTTTGAAACGAGTTATACCGGACTTCCTGGGGATGTTTGACGTTCATGATCTCCAAACCGAAAGTTTCCAGCATTCGGTCGTCCAGCTTTCTTGCTTTCTTGAAAACCAGACCCCCGATCAGTCCACCAGACGAGTTCTTGTTAATGCCCCAGGTAAATTCAGACTGATATTCATAGCTATCGCTGGGCTGGCTATAGCCAACCGTCAGGGTGGCCAGAGCGAGAATCAGCAGAACGAGGCGTAGTTTCATGAGCAGCAGAAAGCGAAATTAAAGGTTAATATTGTAACACAAAAATTGTAACCCGGTTCCATGGTTTCGATGAAGGGCGAGTATTTGGGTGGCCTGCGTACGCAGGTGCAGCATCTGAAGTCCGGCAACGTGGTAATAACCGATGCGCCTCCCGACAATAATGGCAGAGGCGAGGCGTTTAGCCCGACCGATCTGGCGTGCGCGGCTTTAAGCAGCTGTATGATGACGTTGATGGGCATTTTGGCTGAGCGGGAGGGTATTGCCCTGGCAGGGCTTCGTTCTGAGATCGTGAAAATCATGACGGCCAATCCAAGGAAAATTGGGGAGGTACAAATTCGGTTTATCCATGAGAATCTGTCAGCCACGCCCGAGCAAAAACTGAAGCTGGAGCGAGCCGCTTTAACCTGCCCGGTGGCGCTTAGTCTGGGCGCTGATGTTAAGCAAACGGTGGTTTTTAATTTCTAACACCCGCTTTTGCCGCCCCTTTCAGGGATTTCCACTCAATGGAAAAATGCGAGGCATGATAAATTGCCTGACCGTCCTGAATCAAAATAGCCTGTGGCGATTCATGAACTACATTAAACTGCCCGGCTACCGCATTTGAAACGTCACGGTATTTTTTCAAATCCAGAAAGAAGGGTTCCAGATCAGGTACTTCATCTGCGACCCAATTGCGCTCGAGCCGGTCTAACGCTGCCCGGCTTATCGAACAGGTCGTACTGTGCTTAAAAATCAACACCGGGTGATGGAATGACTGTTGACGAGCCTGCTCAAGTTCCGTCAGGTTGGTAAGATGTTTCCAGATCATACCCCTTTAATGATATAAGTCCTTCCAAAGTTCCCGCTCGCGCTTGTCATATTTCGGTTTGCGCACCGGTTCTTTCACCACATTGGGTTGGTTGGCGTTTCGTTTAAACATTTTGGAGAACATGAGCTTCACGTTCATCATCAGCGTACGTTCACTTTTTACATTGTCGTTGCGTGAGTTGGCGTAGCGCCCATCCGGGTGAGCATCGCGTTCAAACTGCTTTTTCATTTTCACATTCCCCTGATAGTCGCCAATGCGGGCGTAGGCTTTTGCGGGTGCCAATACCTTAAGCGCATCGCGGTCGCTGTTGGGGTTGTGCCGGTAATTCGATCTGAGGCGGGCTTTGCCGGAGAATCCGGTTGCCTCACGGAACGATCGGCCTCCGGTACGAACGTCAAGTGCGGCCTTGGCCGAACTGGGATTATGGCGGGTATCCCAATACTGTTTCATGCCGCGGGCATAGGCACTGGCCTTCACAGATGATTTTGAGGGTCCCGTGCCGTCAAGTGCTTCACGTGCACTTCGCTTGTTATGCTCGTACGATTTGCGGAAACGAGTGCTGGCAGGTATTCCACCGACTTTGGAATAGCCCGCGCCAGGCTTGATATTCAGTAGCGCCTCTTTTGCCGATAAATCGTTTCGGGCATACTCTTTCGGCTTTACCGGAATCTGAAGCCCGTCAACCTTGAAATCCTGCTCCGTTGGCTTTTTCTTCTTCAACGACTCACGCGCAGCATTTGGATTTTGAATGTAGGTCTTCCGGCTGCGCTGCCGCAGGTTGCCCGAATACGTTAGCGCGCGAACTTCCTCCGGTGTAGGAGGGTTGCCGGCAATGGCTGTCTCGTTATTATTCCAGTTGTTGCGCGGCAAAGAACCTCCGCCTTTCTCCGGACGTTTCGTTTTCAGATCTCCGGCAAAATCAAACCCTTCGCGACTGAGCACCTTCTTTCCGCGCTGGCGGATGTCACCCCGGTAGCCGGCCCACTCAGCCGAAAAAGTTTTCTTTCCTCTGCGGATGTCGCCTTGGTAGCCGGCCCACTCAGCTGAAAAAGTCTTTTTACCTCTGCGAATGTCACCGCGATAGCCTGCCCATTCTGCACTGAATGTTTTCTTGCCACCCCGTATGTTGCCCGTGTACCCGGCCCATTCTGCGCTGAACGTTTTTGGTCCCCTTTTGATGTTGCCGGAATAATCATATCCCTGATTACTGAATTCGCGGGCTTTGCCTCTGCTGCGAATAGTGCCGGAGTATCGCCCCATGCGCAGGGTGTTGGCCGAGGGAACACGACCCGCAACCGGCTGTCCCTGATTGTTCCAGTCGTTTCGAGCGAGGCTTCCACCGCCTTTTGGTTGCCGCCTTGCTTTAATGGATCCGGAGTAGCTCAATCCCTGATTGCCATATTCCTTACCCCGCGTGCCTCGCGGCACGCGGATGTTGCCGGTGTAACTCAATCCTTGATCTCCATACACTTTGCCTTTGGTGCCCCGGGGCACACGTATGTTGCCCGAGTAACCCAGCCCCTGGTCGCTGAAGACGCGGGCCTTGCCCGAGCTGCGGATGGCGCCCGAGTAGCCGCCCATGCGAAGTGTATTTGCCGAGGGTAGCTTCCCGACAACTGGCTGCCCCTGATTGTTCCAGTTGTTGCGCGCCACTGAACCTCCGCCTTTCGGGTTTCGCCTTGCTTTAAGGTTGCCTGAATAATTCAGACCCTGACCACCATACTCTTTGGCTTTTCCACCACGCGGCACGCGAATGTTGCCTGAATACGAGAGACCCTGGTTCCCAAAATTTCGCGCCTGATCGGGGCTCACGCCCTTGAACGGCCGGCCAAAGAATCGTCCGATTTCGCGGGTTTGAGGCCCCGGCTGTTTTACCGGCACTGGTGCACTCACTTTGCCCGAAAGGCGTGCGGACCGCTTGCGTGAAGCCTGCGCGGCACGGCCACCGCTTTTTGTTTTGGGCTTAACACCCTTGAACGGTCCGCCAAAAAAACGTTGTATTTCCTGCGTTTGTGGCCCCGGTGTTTTCACCGGCACTGGCGTTGTGTTCACTTTGGCGCTCTTCTTCACCCGAACACGTGCCGACTGTTGATTAGCGGCCGGTCCGCTTTTTTTCTTGGGCCGGACTCCTTTGAACGAACCGGAAAAGAATCGGCCGATTTCCTGGGTGGCAGGGCCGGGAGCTTTCACAGGAACAGGGTCTGCACTGGCGCGTGCTTCACTACGAATGCGTTTGCGCAGCGAGCGTTCCCCGGCCAGTTCAACACTTTTACCTGAGCCCGGTTTGCGAATGGGCAGGCCTGCTACATCACCTTTCCATGCCCGCCCGCTCCGGCTGCGGCTGGCATAACCTGAGGGGTACGATCCACGGTAAGCCCGATCTCCGGTGCGCTTGCGGCCCCGGTACGTATCCGGCTGTGGAATGAATCCCATTTCGGGCGAGCGGAAATTGCGCCTGCGAAGAGGCGCACCGGCCAGGTCGGAAGTTATTGCCCGCTCTCCTTTTGAGTATTTGCCCCAGTAGACATTTTTTCGGCCGCGCACTACGTAGGCCCGCGAGGCGGATTGATTGTTGATTCGTTTGCGGCCGGGTGGGTATGAGATCGGCCCACGTTGCATTCGGGAAGCCCGGGCCAGTTGGCTTCGGTTGTTGTACGGCCGCGGTGGAGCTTTTGTGGAGGCATTAACAAAACGGCCCTTCTGCGGGAAAATATTGTTGCGCGATTGCTGTGCCGTAGTCGAACGAACACGTTGGGGCTGGCCATCGCGGCCACCCTGCCACGCCCGCTCACGGGTGCCTGGCGATTTTCTTTTGTACGTGTTGGAACTGGAGATGGAGAAAACCGCGCGCCCTGCGGATGACGTGTTTTTGGTGCGAAGGCGCCTTCCGGCAATGTCTTTGGTGCTGGCCTTCGTAGATTTCTTAACTGATTTTGCCCGTGTAGTGCGTACCTGCTGGCGATTGTTTTTTGCGCGGTCCTGCGACAGCGCCTCGGTCGTGCTTAGCATCATGAAGATGGCCAGCAGCAACGATGAGCTTAATGCGTTGCGATATGTTCGGGATCGGTGCACTTGAACCGACCAAGGTACGAAAAACAGTTTGATTGCTTCGGCTTGCTTAATACTGCATTAAACGACCGATAGCGGGTTTTAATCTTTCCGTGGGCAGAAAATTCCGCTCCAGCGTTGGAGCAAACGGAATGGCCGTGTCAAGGCTGGCTACGCGCATAACCGGAGCATCCAGGTGTTCGAAGCAATGTTCGCTGATCCACGCGCTGATCTCACCACCTATGCCGCCCGTGAGTGTGTCTTCATGCAGGATGAGCACGCGGCTTGTCTTCCTTACCGTGGCCGCCACTGCTTCTTTGTCCCAGGGCAACAGCGTGCGCAGATCCAATACATCGGCCTGAACATCGGGCATAGAAGCCAGCACCTCCTTTGCCCAATGCACGCCCATGCCATACGTGATGATGGAAAGATCACTTCCCTCATTCACCAATTTTGCCTTGCCGATTTCCACGGTGTAATAGTCATCGGGGATGATGTCTTTTACGGATCGGTACAGGAACTTGTGCTCGAAATACAGATAAGGATTGGGATCGGCCAGCGCAGCAGTCAGCAAACCTTTGGCATCGTACGGATTAGACGGATACACAATCTTCAAACCCGGGGTATGAAAAAACCACGCTTCATTGCTCTGACTATGAAACGGCCCTGCTGCGGTACCTGCACCGGTAGGCATGCGCACCACCACATCCGCTGGTTGGCCCCAACGCCAATGCGCTTTGGCCAGGTTATTCACGATCTGGTTAAATCCCTCTGTTACAAAGTCGGCAAACTGCATTTCGACCATCGCTTTCATGCCCTTCACCGAGAGGCCAAGGCCAGCGCCCACAATAGCCGCTTCGCACAAGGGTGTGTTTCGAACCCGGTCTTTACCAAATTTTTCTACGAAACCCTCGGTGATCTTGAACACGCCCCCATACTCGGCAATATCCTGCCCCATTAACACCAGGGTGGGATGCTGCTCCATGCTTTGCCGCAGCCCATCGCTGATAGCGTCAATAAACCGCTTCTCACTTTTTTTTGCGCTGGCAGGTGAAATGATTTTTTCTTCGAAGGGAGCATACACATCAGCCAGTTCAATCGCGGTGTCGGCTACAGGATGCGTTTCGCGGAAAGCAACTTCAAGGCCGCCTTCAATTTCTTTCTTGATTCTCTTTTTGGTGTCCTCCGCAAAGGCCTTTGTGATTACCTTTTGATCGAGCAGGTACTGCTCATAGTTCTCCACAGGATCTTTCTTCGCCCATTCTTCCATGAGCTTTTTCGGAACGTACTTGGTGCCGCTTGCCTCTTCATGGCCCCGCATGCGGAAGGTGAGGCACTCGAGTAGCACGGGCCGTGGCTTCTTGCGAAGGCTCTCGCTTATGGCTTTTACGGTATCGTATACTTCGAGTACGTTATTGCCATCGACCTGGATGCCCTCAATGCCATAACCGATGGCTTTGTCGATGAACTGCTTGCACCGAAACTGTTCCTGACTGGGAGTGGAAAGCCCGTAGCCGTTGTTTTCAATAATGAAAATGACAGGTAAATCCCAAACGGCCGCCACGTTTACCGCTTCATGAAAGTCGCCTTCACTGGTGCCGCCATCACCGTTGAAAACTGCGGTCACCTTTTTTTCTTTTTTCAGTTTTGAGGCAAGGGCAATGCCATCGGCTACACCGTTTTGCGGACCGAGGTGCGAAATCATGCCAACGATGTGGTGTTCATTCGATCCGAAATGAAACGACCGGTCGCGGCCCTTCGTGTAGCCCATTGGCGTGCCCTGCCATTGCGCAAACAACCGCTCGAACGGCATGTTACGTCCGGTGAAAACGCCCAGGTTGCGGTGCATCGGCAGGATATACTCGTCTGCCTCCAGTGCCTGTGTTACCCCCACCGAAATTGCTTCTTGCCCAATGCCGCTAAACCACTTGCTGATCCGGTTCTGGCGAAGCAGGATCAACATTTTTTCTTCAATCAAACGAGGTCTAACAAGCGCTTCATAGAGTTGAATCAGCACCGGGTCGCTGTATTTCTTGCGGTTAAATTTCATAGCTCGCTTCTTAGGGTCGAGGCGTGCAAGTTACTCCGAAAATCGATTATGGCCGTGAACTCCGGCTGGCCTTTCTTTCCGTAAATTTGAGCTTTTACCTGATGATCAAGTTCTCAACGTTCACCCTCGACAATGGCTTGCGGGTAATTGTGCACGAAGATGCCTCCGTGCAGATTGCCGTGATGAATATCCTCTATGATGTCGGCTCGCGCGATGAGCGCCCGGATAAGACCGGATTTGCGCACCTGTTCGAGCATCTGATGTTTGGCGGTTCCAAACATATACCCAGCTACGATGAGCCGCTGCAGCGGGTGGGGGGCGAAAATAACGCCTTCACCAGCACCGATATCACCAATTACTACCTCACGGTGCCAGCCTCAAACCTGGAGACTGGCTTTTGGCTCGAGAGCGACCGCATGTTGAGTTTATCGTTCGATCCGGAGGTTCTCGAAGTTCAGCGCAAGGTGGTGATTGAAGAATTCAAGCAACGGTATTTAGATCAACCGTACGGAGATGTGTGGCTGAAACTGCGGCCGCTGGCTTACACCACTCATCCGTACCAATGGGCGACTATCGGAAAGGAAGTTTCGCATATTGAGCAGGCTACCCTGGAGGATGTAAAGGAATTCTTTTTTCGCCATTATCTACCCAACAATGCCGTGCTTGTGGTGGCTGGGCATGTTACCGTTAGTCAGGTTCGGCAACTGGCGGAGAAATGGTTCGGGCCCATTCCGCCCGGAGTACCACCAACGCGAACCTTGCCCGTTGAGCCACGCCAGCAACAAAAGCGTGAACTGACAGTGAAGGCAAATGTACCCGCGCATGCGTTGTACAAAACCTGGCATGTACCGGGCCGGTTTCATTCCGACTATTATGCAACGGATTTACTGGGGGACATTCTGGGTCGTGGTCATTCCAGCCGATTGTACCATCGCCTCGTGATGGAGAAGGAAATATTTTCAACCCTTTCGGCCTACAGCATGGGTACACTCGACCCCGGCATGCTTGTGGTGAGCGGGCGGATAAACAAGGGTGTTTCACCACAGGATGCGGAGCATGAAGTGGATCAGATTGTTGCCGAAGTTTTGCGTGACGGCCCGCGGCCCGCGGAGTTGGAAAAAGTTAAGAACCTGGCTATTTCCTCTATCGCATTCGGTGATGTGGAGGTCATCAATCGCGCTATGAATCTTGCCTTTGCGAGCCTTTCGGGTGATGCCAACCTGGTGAACCGTGAGGAAGAGCTGATCAATCGCGTTACGCATGACGACATCATGCGCGTGGCGGATGATGTGCTGCGGGAATCAAATGCAAGCACACTTAGCTACACCCGCGCTACGTAAGATCGGGAATCGAGAACGAGAACGTGGTGCCTTCCCCGGCTGCAGACTGTACGTTTATTTCGCCACCCAGTTTTTGAAGTGTTTCTTTTACAATGTACAGTCCCAGGCCCGATCCCTCCGATGCTTCGGAAGCCCGGTAAAACATGTCAAAGATGCGATGCTGATGCTCGGACGCAATGCCAATTCCATTGTCTTCGATGTGAATGTGAGTTTTTCCATTTGCCCGCCCACCCGTGATGCGGATGTAGCGATCATCTTTTTTCTTATCGTGGTATTTGTAGGCGTTCGAGATCAGGTTGTTGAGTACCACCTTTAACCGGCTTGCATCGGTAGTGGTAGTGAGATCATCGCTGATATTCCAAAGCAGTCGCACCTTTTTGTTTTCAACCGAGTAGGCCAGCGCATTGGCAATTTCGCGCACCAGGGGCTTTACCACAATCTCGGAAGGTGTGATGTCAAGCCGGGTATTTCGGGAGTAGTCCGTAACCTCGCGTATAAACCCTTCCATTGTTTTGATGCGCTCTTTCATCATCGTCAGGTATAAATGGAGTTCTTCCGGCTGATTGGTTTTTTCAGAAAGATGAATGAGGCCGAGAAGCGAACTGAGGGGGGCCCGCATATCGTGCGAAGCACTGTATACGAAGCGGTCCAGTTCCTCGTTCGTTTTTGCCAGCTGCACATTCTTTTTCCGGATTTCCTCCTCTGCCTTCTTGCGTTCGTCAATGTCGATAATGGAGCCCACTACCATCTCCACCGCTCCGGTCGCGTTTCGTTTCAGCACCCCGCTGTCGAGAAACCATTTGTACTCGCCCGATTTGGTTTTGAGCCGAAGTTCGCTTTGGTAGGTAGCGCCAACCAGCTCCGGGTGCGACAGGTTTTCGCGCATGCGCACCAGGTCTTCCGGATGAATGATCTGCCCGAGGTAGAAGTCGGGTGTTAACTCGCCAAGCTCGTCATCCTGATAGCCCAGCAGGTTTTTATAATAGGGGCTGATGAACATCTCACTATTTGTAACCTGCCACTCGTAGATGCCGGCTTTGGTACCGCGCAGCGCAAGAGCAAAGCGTTCCTGGCTTTTTTCGAGGTCAAGCGAAGTTTTTTTCAATTGTTCGGTACGCTCCACAAAGGCTACTTCCGAGTCATGGTTTCGTTTGATCAGAAAATAAACAACAAAACCGCTGCTGAACGTGCCGATGATAAAATTGGAGATGAAGTTGCTTTCCACGGCCCCGGGTTCATGCAAAGGCGGGTCGATCAACCCCACATTGGTGTAGTAAGCGATGAGGCCGAGAACGATTGATAGAGTTGCGAAGCCTATTCCCAAGTAGCGATATTGATGTCCGTACAAGACGAGCGCGGCCAGCGCGGAACAAACAAAATAGAAATACACGCCCCCGAAGGGATGGTCGACATCGGCAAAAAGAAAAATGACCGTGTTCAGCATGGTCACCAGCAGGAGCGTAGATACCTGATACTGACCGGTTCGGTTGAGGTACAGGGAAAGTCCTGAGATGGCAACCATTACCAGGTAGTACGGCACAAAAACGCTTACCCCGTTGTAGGTGTCGAGCCCGACATAGAACAACGCAACCAGAATTGCCAGCATGGCGAACTGGCCACGCAGCATAGCGTACTTGTACGTTCTGCGGTCCGGGATATGAGCCTTGCCCAGCAGCAGATTTCGCATTGACCACGATGACGTCATTGTTCAATATTAAATAATTATGCCGCTTCAGACTGCTCGGTGTAATATTTTGGCCGCATTTGATTAGAAAAATGTCACCGATGTAACCCTTACCTTTGGGCGTTTTATTCTTTAGCTATGAATATTCGTGTTGGCCTTGGATTTGACGTTCACCAATTAGAGGAAGGTAAGGCCTTTTTTCTGGGAGGGGTTCAGTTGCCGGACGCCCCGCGGGGTGCCGTTGGCCATTCCGATGCGGATGTACTCATTCATGCCATTTGTGACGCGCTGTTGGGTGCGGCCAACCTGCGCGACATTGGTTATCATTTTGCCAATACCGATAACCGGTGGAAAGGGATGGACAGCAAGTTTTTTCTCCGTGAAGTAACCCGGATGATTCACGAGCGGGGCTGGAGGGTGGTGAATGTAGATTGCACCATTTGCCTGGAAAAGCCGAAAGTAAATCCACACATCCCTGCCATGAAGCTGGCCCTTGCGCCCCTGATGGAAATCTCGGAGGAAGAGGTTTCAATTAAGGCCACTACTACGGAAAAGCTGGGTTATGTCGGCCGCGATGAGGGCGTTAATGCCATGGCGGTTGTGCTGATCGCCAAAGTATGAACAGCCTGGAACTGCTGGTAACAGGCGATGGCTCTCACTCGCTGGTTAACCACGAACTGAATGAAACCTATCATTCACGTCACGGGGCTGTGCAGGAATCCACACATGTTTTTTTGCGCCAGGGTTTTGATCAACTCAACCGGTCGTCTATCCGGCTTCTGGAGATTGGTTTTGGAACAGGTCTTAATGCGTGGCTTACCTGGCAGGCGGCTGTCACAAAAAAGATTACAGTTGACTACGAATCATTGGAAACACAACCTCTGCCGTCACACATCTGGCAGGCGTTGAACTATGCATCACAGGAGCGGAACATTGACTTTCAACGGCTGCATACCGCAGCGTGGGACAGTCCGGTGCCGCTGGATTCTTTTTTTTCGATTCATAAACGCGAAGTTTCGCTGTTGACCTGCGCGCTGACCGGGTCAGCGTATGATTTGGTCTACTTCGATGCCTTTGCACCTCAAAAGCAACCCGAGATGTGGCAAACACCGGTGCTGGCGAAAGTAGCTGAAGCCATGGTTTCGGGGGGAGTGTTTGTCACGTACTGTGCCAAGGGCCAGGTGAAACGCGATCTTCGAAGTGTAGGGTTGCAGGTAGAGACAGTGCCAGGCCCGCCCGGCAAGCGCGAAATGATACGCGCAATCAAAATGTAGTGATGCCGGTGGGCGTCACTACGGCATCAAGGCAAATGTCGTTGTCGTCAAAACCGTCAATCGTTGCTGCCTCGAAATAGCTGAGCCCCAGTTTTCGGCACCGGGTGCCGCACCGGGCCAAAAACCGATCATAATATCCCTTGCCATAGCCAACACGGTGGCCGTTGATGGTGAACGCCAACAGCGGCACAATCACCAAGTCAATCAATTTAGGATCGGCCGGCACCCCGGTTTGTGGTTCGGGTATACCCCACGCATTGTTTTTTAGCTGGTGAAGACCTTCAAAAAAAATGTGCTCCAGATCATCCTCGGCCTCTACTCTGGGTATCACCAGCCGGATGTGACCAAACTCCCTTCGCAGCCGGTCAAGTATCGCCCACGTATCTGGTTCGCCTTTTTGTTCAATGGGCAAGTAAAGATGCAGTACCCGAACTCCATTGAGGTCGACTTTCTGGAAGAACTGGTTGTAAAGTTGCAGGTCGTATTCGGCACGAACGTGGGGGCTCAACTCCGTGCGTTTGGCGAGAAAGTGCTTTCGTGCTTCCGCTTTAGTCATACCACATTACGTGCATGCGAACGTCAAAAGCATCTAACGTATTCAACAGATCAGAGAGCAGGTTGGGGTTGCCGTGATAGAAGTTCAGAACGTTGTCGGTGCGCTCCTGCAGGCTGCCGTTGGGAAAGAGGGCATTCTTTATTTCCTCCAGTTGGCGCAGGGCGTCCGTGTGCTTGCGCTTTTCAGCTTTAAGCATCTTCTTTTCGATTTTGGCGAGGCTCTTTTCCGCCCGATGCCGCTCGGCCTCAACCAACCGGTCAAGGCTGGCATCAATACGCTTCGTTTTGGTTTGTATTGAGTTGAATTGCTCGCGCAGGCGCGTCAGTTCGTCTTCCAGCGATATCGAATGGGCTGAAAGTCTGCGGGTGAACAAGTCGGCAAGCGCTGCGGTGTTCAGAAAAATTTCGCCATGGGTAAGGCCTGTCTTTTTCATTTTTCGATGAAATACCGGATCGATTATCAACCCAAAGTTGCGGGGCAGCAGAATGGGAAAGAGCACCTGCATGTGGTCGAAGACAGGCTTGAGTTGAAGCCAGTAGACCATTTCTGCCGGCCCGCCCACATAGGCGAGGTTGGGGAGAATCATCTCCTGATACAGCGGCCGCATCACCACGTTGGGGCTAAAGATTTCGGGCTCCTTTTTGATGAGGTCGCCCATTTCGGTAACAGAAAAATTCAGCGCGGTGTCAACAACCGAAAACCCCTCGTCTGTCTTTTCAATCCGGCTCCGAATGTGCTCACGCAGGTAGAAAAAGTTGATCTCGCGGGCATTTACCTGGGTGTGGTATCCGAATTGTTGTAGCGCCCCGGTTTGTGCTTCAACCGGTTTTTGAAACGCCCGATGGATTACGTCCTGTTCAATGGCAGGTACAAACAGTTTTTTCAGCTGCGTATCATCCGCATCTACCACCAGCAGGCCGTGTTCACCAAACATTGCATCTACGTACTGCCGCACCGCATCGCTAAGTTTATTGTTGCGGGCGTAAGCTTCTGCAAAAACCCGGTTATCTCCGGGCAGTGTCTGCACGAGGTCGGCAAGTCCGGCTGTGCTGAAGCGGCCTACGGCACCGGTTTGGTTCGTTTCCCACGTGTACTTTTTACCGTGTAGCCGAAACGATTTTATCTCATCGTAGTCGTGGTCTTCGCTGGCCATCCAGTATACCGGAACAAAATGGTACTCCGGATAGGCGCGGCTAAGTTGCCGGCAGGCATTGATCACCGTTACGATTTTATAAATGAAATAAAGTGGCCCGGTGAGTATGTTGAGCTGATGCCCGGTGGTTATTGTAAAAGTGTTGGGTTCGGCAAGCCGGGCCAGGTTTACTGAAACGGGCTCTGTCAGTTTGATGTTGGCATACTGCACCTGGAGCGATTGCTGAAGTACCAGGCGATGCTGTGCGGAGAATGATTTTTTCTCCCGAATCTGTGCAGCAAACGAGCTGATTTGGGGCGGCTGGCCGTAAAATGGGCGCAGAACTTCTTTTCCGGCCACATAATCCAGGAAAAAAGACGTGAAGGCGTGGGTGTCGCTGAGATCAATCTTTTCAGCCTTCATGCGCGCAGGTACGGACAACACAACATGGTGCAAATAACGTAAAGGCTGCGCAAATCGTTAGCGCCTTTTGTCAGATCGCTGTGCCGTGCAAATCAAATTCGGAGGCTGCCCCGATCTTTACCTGCACAAAATCGCCAACGCGCAGGTACTGGTTGCCCGAATCGATGATCACTTCATTATCCACTTCGGGCGAGTCAAATTCTGTGCGGCCGATGTACTGGCCCTCTTCTTTTCGATCCACCAACACCTTGAACACCCGGCCAATTTTTTGCTGATTGAGCTCCAGGGAAATGTTTTGCTGCAGCTCCATGATGGCATCTACCCGCTGTTGTTTTACCTCGGCCGGCACATCGTCTGCCAGGGTGTGCGAGTGGGTGTTTTCTTCATGTGAGTAGCTGAAGATTCCCAGCCGGTCAAAACGGGAGCGCTCAACAAAGCCCATCATTTCGGCAAAGTCATCCTCGGTTTCGCCCGGGTGGCCGCCAATGAGCGTGGTGCGTATGGCGATGCCGGGCACTTTGTCGCGGATGGTGGCCAGGAGTTGCTCGGTTTTTTCGCGGGTTGTTCCCCTGCGCATGATCTGCAGCATGCGGGTTGACCCATGTTGCAGGGGAATGTCGAGATACTTGCAGATGTTCGGGCGACTGGCCATCACGTCAAGCGCGTCCAGCGGAAAGCCTGCCGGGAATGCATAGTGCAACCGAATCCAATCGATTCCCTCAACATCCGAGAGCCGCGCGAGCAGTTCGCCCAGATTTCGCTTCTTGTATAGGTCGAGTCCGTAGTAGGTGGAATCCTGGGCGATCAACAGTAATTCGCGCGTTCCGTTTTTGGCCAGGTGCTGTGCTTCTTTCACCAACTCTTCCATGGGCCGCGAAACGTGTTTGCCGCGCATCAAGGGAATGGCGCAGAACGAACATGGACGATCGCACCCTTCTGAAATTTTCAGGTAGGCAAAATGGGCGGGGTTGGTGAGAATCCGTTCGCCTACCAGTTCATGCTTGTAGTTGGCGTTTAGTTGTTTAAGCAGTCGCGACAAATCGCGGGTGCCAAACCACGCATCCACTTCGGGTATTTCTTTCTCCAGGTCATCCTTGTACCGCTGCGACAAACACCCGGTCACATATACTTTTTCCACTACGCCTTCTTCCTTGGCATCAACGTAGCGCAAAATGGTATCGATCGATTCTTGTTTGGCATTGTCGATAAAGCCACAGGTATTGATGATGACAATGTTAGCGTCATCTGTTTTTGATTCGTGCGTAGCGTCAATGCCATTGCCGCGCAACTGGGTGAGCAGCACTTCACTGTCTACCTGATTTTTGGAGCACCCCAGCGTAACCAGGTTTACACGCGACTTTCGATTGCCTTTGGTTTTCAACGTCTTTTAAACAACTTGCAAAGGTAAAAGAAACCGATGACGGGCGTGCGAAGCTTGGGGATAAAAACGTGGCGATTGCTCTGGTTCCCATGCCTTGCCCTGGTTGGCGTTCAGTGTTTTTCGTACCCGGATTGCGTGCAAGATGCCACGAACCAGGTGAACATAGCCCTTAAAACGGCCGATGGCACGGCCATCCGCGAAGTAACCTTCACCCGGATCACGGTTTCAGGTTCGTCCGAAATTTTCTTCGCAAACAAAAAGACCAGCCGCCTGCAGTTGCCGCTGAATGCCAACACCCGTGAGGTCAACTATACATTTGAATACGAAGGACTGGTGAAAAACCTTACGCTTTCGTACACCACTGAACTACGCTTGATTTCACCCGAGTGCCCCGTGCAAACCTATTTTCTTGACCTGGCTCTTGTCTCCAGTTCCTTTGGCGAGGGCAACGTGATCATTCTTAACCCGGTTGTGCTCGATAACGATGCCGTGCATGTGGAGATACGTTTGTAGTTGCTGGCTGCTGGCGCTGGCCGCACAGGCTCAACCGGCCGATACGCTGGCGCGAAACGATTTTCGCCCTTCCGGGTTGCGCCTGGGCACGGATCTGATTCAACTGGGCAAAACGATTGGCGGATCCAGTCTTCAGGGTTTTGAGCTAAATGCCGATGTTGATTTTTACCGCTACTATCTCGCGGTGGATTTGGGGCAGTGGCAACGCGAGCACGAAAAGGTGGATGGCCGCTACTCCAACCAGGGGCAGTATATGCGCGTGGGGGTGGATGTTAACTTTCTCAAAAATGATCCGGATGGCAATATGTTTTTCATGGGCTTTCGCTACGGGCGCAGCCGGTTTGATGAGCGTTTGAGTTATACGGCTACCGATACGGTGTTTGGTGACTATACCAACGAGCGCAGCCACACGGGCCTCACGCGCGGCTGGGGAGAGCTGGTAACCGGTTTGCGGGTAAAAGTGTGGAAGGGCTTGTGGATGGGCTATACAGCCCGGTTCAAATTTGCTCCGGGATCATCGGCCACACCCGATGACTGGGCGGTGTACGAAATACCCGGCTACGGCATTGCCGAGGATAAGTCCTACTGGGGTTTCAACTATCAGATTTTTTGGCGGATACCGATTCGGAAAAAGCGATGAAGCAAAGAGCTTTCCTAGTTCGGGTAGCCGTGGTTGTTGTATGGATTTTTACATCCTGTGGTTCAACCCACCACACACTGCTGCACCAATACATCTATGCGCAAAATAAGAGCGGAGTTACGCTCATGTTGCCGGTTTGGGGCCTGCCTGAGAATGAGTCACTCCGTAATTTCGAGGAACTAAAAAAGCAGTATGAGCGACACGGAATGGAATTGAACTATCTGCCCAGTGAAGAATGGAACCTGGCTGCCCAAATGGTATCCCTTAAAGGTGAGACGTTTATTCATGATTTAGCGAAAGCGGGATATTCCTATTTGCTTGATATTCGGATTGATGAACAATTCAGCGGTAGTGCATTCGAGTATTTTACTCCCTTTGAGGTAGAGCAGCGTGTGAACACCCGGTTTGACTATCGCAATCAGGTGGCTCGCGATCTGGAAAAACGAGGTGAGGTTTTTATTCAGCTCGTGACCACGGCCGACCAGAAAATCGCTTACCAGGCAAAATCTGTTACCGCAATTCAGCCCATGGCTTTTCCGGGGCGCGATGACGGTGAGACTCAGGTTAACCTGGCATCTTCGCAGTCAGCCATCTCTACAGCCATCCGAAAAGGCGTAAACAGGATGATTGACCGGTGTTATGAGTAGTTCGAGGTTGCCCGGTAGATTTTCAAAACTCAAAAACTATACTGTTATTCGCATTGACTAACCTGACAACCTATGCTACTCTTTTTCCTGATCATTGTTGGATTTGGTGCCATCGCGGCCGTTATTAACGCCATGCTGGGAGCCGAGCGCGGTCTCAGCTATTTTGATATGATGGTCGTGGGCATCATTTTCACCCCGCTTATGACCCTGCTTGTTTGCCTCAGCGCTTTGCTGATGGACCGGAAGTAGCTCTTTTGTTTAAACCCCGTTTATTGAAATACCGCGAAGGGGTAGCATATTGCCTGCCCGGATGCGCTGCCTGCTGCTGTATTTTTTTCTCCTCCCGATTTTAGCCTCAGCACAAGGGTTTGAGGTAAAAGGACGCGTGCTCGATGCCGAAACCGGTAAGCCGCTGCCGTTCGCCAATCTGCAAATCGAAAACACCCGACTGGGCACAACCACAAATGTTGAGGGCTACTTCAGCCTCTTCGTTCCTGGTGAGGCGCCAGGATCAAAACTGTTGATTTCGTATATCGGCTATCGCCTTTTCAAAGCTCCCCTGCGGCAGGTGCCCGCGGTTGTGCGTCTGGTGCCGGAGAGCCGCGAGTTGAAGGAACTCGTGGTGATGCCGGATAGTTCGTTGTTCGTGTTCTTACGAGAGGCCTATCGCAGCATTGAAAAAAACTACTCAACTGACCGCTACCAACTGAAAGGCTTTTACCGGGAGTCGCTTAAGCTAACCGAAGGCGACTACTATTACTTTGGCGAAGCTGAACTGATTGCGCAGGGAAGCGGGTACCAGTTCAAGCAAGAGAAGGGCTCGGTTAAAATATTGAAGTCGCGGATTAATCATTTTGCCCCGGCCGATTCCCTACGCCAAACGCTTTATTATGGCGGTCCGTTCATTGCCGTTTCCAACGATTTGGTCAAAAACCAATTGGAGGTGCTCCGGCCCGACCGGAAGGGCTACGATTACCAGTTGGCAGATGTCGCAAAAAATATGGGCCTTGAAGTTTGGGTTGTCTCGTTTCAAAAGAAAGATGGTACCCTTCGGGGCAGGTTGTTTATTGAGAAAGACAGCAAGGCATATGTGCGAACGGAAATAACACGGCTTTATAAAGATTCGGCCAGTCGCAGTTCCTGGTCCAGGGTTCATGACATCAAAGGCACCGTGCGAAATAGCTATGTGAAACACGGTCAACACTTCTTCCTGGCCTACACCAGCATTCAGAAAAATCAATTTAACACGCAACTGAACAAGCCCACCACCATTACGGCCGAGTTCAGCACAAACGAAATCTTCCCCGACTCACTCAGCCACATTTCCTTCCAGGATGAACTTGAGTACACGGGTATTTTCTCTCAGATTCAGGACAACTTCGCCCAGGATTTTTGGAGGGGCTCCAGTGCGATTGTTCCGGACTCCAGTCTGCAGGCGCAGTTGAAACCCCTCACGGACTCTGTCGAGGTGCTACCCCTGAAGAACGTGCAGTCCCGCGAAACGGACAAGAAGAAGCCGGATGAATTTAAGAGGCTACAACGTGTGGTAGGGTTATTAACCCGAATTAGCACAGGCGTGGGACTACAACTGTTACCGCTCACGGTACAGGGTGCCGATCTTCAATTGCAATATGCCACGCCCAATCAAACCCTGATGTTCGCGGCACCCCTCAGCGAAACGGAATTTCCCGTGCTGCTAACGGGCGAGACAGCCTTTAAGATCAATAAGCGATTTCAGGCTTTTGTCAATATTACCTCCGACTTGAGCCGACAATATGAGTTCAAAGGCGCGAGCGTTGGAGCCCGGTATAGTTTCAAACTGAATAAGCGAGGAAACCCATTCCTGCTTCGCCCTTCTTTTGCCTATGGATCGATGTTGATGGGAATGGGTACCGATGTTTTTGATAACCCGGGCGATTTGAGTTTTGATGGTAAAGGGGTGAAGGACGACCGGCTGCGATTCTATGTCGGTGAGCAAACCCGCTACCTTCGGCCTTCTTTTTCTTTTGAGAAGAAGCTTCAACGGCTGCGTTGGATTTATGTTGACGTTGGTTACCTCTTTACCCTGCGACAGCGGAACATGTTATTTCTGGAAGATCGGTCAGGCTTTTTTCTCTTTCGTCAGTTCAGAGGCGTAACGCTGGAAAATACAGACGCTGTGGTAAGCCAAAATGGCGAAAGGATTCAATCGCAAAACCTGAACTGGTTCAACTCACTTTTCGTAGAAGCCGGGTTGCGTTGGAGGTTCTAAACCGGCTGTTATGACTTTCTAAACAGCGAGTCCACGAACTCGGTCCGGTTGAAAACCTGAAGGTCTTCTACTTTTTCGCCCACGCCAATGTAGCGAACGGGAATCTTAAACTCATCGGATATGCCGATCACCACTCCGCCTTTGGCGGTGCCATCAAGTTTGGTGATGGCCAGACAACTGACCTCGGTGGCTTTGGTGAACTCGCGCGCCTGAATCAAGGCGTTTTGGCCCGTGCTGCCATCCAACACCAGCAGCACATCGTGGGGGGCATCGGCCACCACTTTTTGCATCACACGCTTGATTTTGGAGAGCTCAGCCATCAGGTTCACTTTGGTATGCAGGCGGCCCGCGGTATCAATAATAATCACATCGGCCTGTTCGTCCACACCCTGCTGCACGGTTTCGTAGGCCACAGCAGAAGGATCGGTGTTCATCCCCTTGGCCACCACCGGCACGCCTACTCGTTCGCCCCACAGCTTCAGTTGATCGACCGCTGCCGCCCGAAATGTATCGGCCGCTCCGAGCACCACTTTTCGGCCTGCCTTTTTGTAATGAGCCGCCAACTTCCCGATTGTGGTTGTTTTGCCAACACCATTTACGCCAACCACCATCAGCACATAGGGCTTAACACCCGCTGGCGTCTCAAAATTCTTGTATTCTCCGGTAGGGGCTTCGTTTAACAGCTGGGCGATCTCTTCGCGCAGCAGGCGATCGAGTTCGCGGGCACCCACGTATTTGTCGCGGGCAACGCGGGCCTTGATGCGGTCAATAATCTTCAGGGTAGTTTCAATCCCTACGTCCGAAGACACCAGGATCTCTTCAAGCTCGTCTAAAACCTCGTCATCGATGGTGGATTTACCCAATACCGCTTTGCTCAGTTTACCCAGGAAACTGTCGTTCGTCTTCTGCAATCCCTTATTCAGAGATTCCTTTTTTTCAGGAGAGAAAAACGAAGAAAAGAGAGACATAGAAACGGAAGGGTTAGAAAAACAAAAAGTCCCGCGAAGGGACTTTCAATTGGTTCTGGCTTTGAATTACTTCTTAGCCAGTGTTTCCTTCACCAGTTCGGCAGGAACAATTTCTTCCTGAAACGTATAGGCGCCAGTCTTCTCCGACTTAACGGCCCGGATGACTTTTGCGAAGTTTTTTCCTTCACCTTTCTTCAGGGTAGCAACAACTTTCTTTGCCATGATTACTTAATTTCTTTGTGAACGGTATATTTTTTCATGATCGGGTTGTACTTCTTCAACTCGATGCGCTCGGTGGTGTTTTTCCGGTTTTTGGTGGTGATGTACCGGCTCATGCCTGGCATGCCGCTGTTCTTGTGCTCGGTGCACTCCAGAATCACCTGTATACGATTACCTTTCTTTGCCATGGTTGGGTGCGTTAACGGTTAAATGGCTAATGTGCCTTTTGCTCTCGCTTCTTTCAGCACGGCCGAAATTCCTTTGGCGTTAATGGTTTTAATCGCCTTGGTTGAAACCTTAAGTGTGATCCACTTATTTTCTTCCGGAATAAAGAACCGCTTGGTTTGCAGATTCGGGTAAAATCTGCGCTTGGTTTTGTTGTTCGCGTGCGAAACGCTATTGCCCACCTGAGGGCGCTTTCCGGTTATTTGACAAACACGTGCCATAATTCGCTTTGTTTTGCCCCTTTTTTGGAAAAGGGACTGCAAATATCGGGAAAGGCAGCCCAATAATCCAACGAGGGTTGTAAAATACCTCAATTCTTTGCGGAGGGCCAGATCTGGCTCACTAAATCTGCAGGATCAAGCCCCTGGAAGTCGTTGATTACCAATTTTGTATCGGCAAGCTCGGCTGCGGTATGGGTAGTTAGCACGCCCACCACCGGGCTGCCAGCGGCCACTCCCGCCCGAACTCCTGAAATGGAATCTTCAAACACCAGGCATTGGCCGGGAATCTTCCCCAGTCGCGTAGCCGTTTTCAGGTAAATCTCAGGGTTGGGCTTTCCGTGTTCTACATCGGCTTCGTGCAGGATAGCGGAAAAAAACCGTCTTATTCCCGTTTTGCCGAGTACAAAGTCTACGTTGGCGAGGGGAGCCGAAGTGCCAATGGCGCAGGGAATACCCATTGCCTGTGCTCGTTCAAGAAAGACGGTTAACCCCGAAACCTCTGAGATGTCGTGCTCATACAGCCTGCGGAAAAGCGACTCTTTCTCTTCGGCATAGGCGGCCAGTTCCTGCGGGGCCAGGGGCCGGCCAAAAAGGTTGGTGATCCACTCCTTATTCGTTCGGCCGTAAATACGTTTCAGTAACTCGTCTTCCGACAAGTCATATCCGTACTTTTTGCAAAACTGTTGAAGGGCGATTTTGTGAAACGGGTTGCTGTGAATGATCACCCCGTCCATATCGAAAACAAATGCTACTGACACGGGCGCAATGTTAGGCAGAGATCAGCGGATGACCAACCGCTTCGAGATGGATTTGCCTTGCGAGGTGAACCGCACGATGTAAAGCCCGGGCGCCAGATCGCGTGCATTGAACAGCAGCGGCTCGAAGGCACGCAGGCTGTAGGTGTTGCTCAGTCGTTGGCCCATCAGGTTGTAAAAAAGGGCGGTGCCATCGCGATCGCTGCGCAAAAAGAAATTCGCATCCGTGTTGGCTGGGTTGGGATAAACAAGCAACTCAGGTTCCTCTGGCAGTTCGGTCGTTCCGGTGT
>JBKCJM010000002.1:0-30445 GCA_046301755.1 Cyclobacteriaceae bacterium | reverse complement strand
GGCCTCCGTAGTACAGATGGATACCATCGACATTGTGCTGACGGCATTGGTGGGCTATAGCGGGCTTCGCCCCACAATCAAGGCAATTGAGTCGGGTAAAACCATCGCTCTTGCCAACAAGGAAACATTGGTGGTTGCCGGTGCGCTGATTACCGAGTTAGCCCGCGAGCGGGGGGTAAATATCTACCCCGTGGACTCTGAGCACTCCGCCATTTTCCAGTGCCTGGTCGGGGAGTTTCAGAATCCGATCGAGAAAATCATATTGACTGCTTCTGGGGGTCCATTCCGGGGCAAAAAGAAAGATGACTTGCGCCACGTTACCAAAGCACAGGCGCTCAAGCATCCCAACTGGACTATGGGTGCCAAAGTGACGATCGACTCCGCCTCGCTGATGAACAAAGGCCTGGAAGTGATTGAGGCGAAATGGCTGTTTGGCCTTCGGACCGAACAGGTGGAAGTGGTGGTTCACCCGCAATCCATCATTCACTCGCTGGTGCAATTCCAGGACAGTTCGATTAAGGCGCAACTGGGGCTGCCCGACATGCGTTTACCCATCCAGTTTGCGTTGGGTTTTCCTCATCGTTTGAAAAGCGACTTTCCCCGGTTCGATTTTGCGGCTTATCCCGCGCTTACCTTCGAAAAGCCGGATACTGAAACTTTTCGTAACCTTGCGCTCGCTTACGAGGCGCTGAGCAGGGGGGGTAATATGCCGTGCGTGCTCAACGCGGCCAACGAAATTGCTGTAGCTGCTTTCCTCACGGACAAGATCGGGTTCCTGCAAATGTCGGAAGTCGTTGAGGAGAGCCTCGCGCGCATGGATTATATAGCTAACCCAGGCTATGAAGATTATGTGCAAACCGATGGTAAAACCCGTTTATTGGCAACTGAATTACTAAAATAGAATGGAAGGATTTGTGATGACCGCTCAGCTGCTGCTGAGTCTTTCAATTTTGATTGTGGTGCACGAGTGGGGCCACTACATCACCGCTCGCTGGTTTAACATTAAAGTTGAGAAGTTTTATCTCTTCTTCGATTTTCTGTTCCCGCTGGCCAACGTAATGAACTTCTCACTGGTGAAATACAAGAAAGGCGACACTGAATTTGGCGTGGGTTGGTTTCCGCTGGGCGGCTACGTAAAGATTGCCGGCATGGTGGACGAGAGTATGGATAAAGAAGCCATGAAGGCACCAGCCCAGGATTGGGAGTTCCGCGCCAAAAAACCCTGGCAGCGTCTAATTGTCATGCTGGGAGGGATCATCGTGAATGTGATCGTGGGTGTGTTGATTTTCATCGGCATTACCTGGCTAATTGGGGATACCTATGTGCCGAAGGACTATGTTAATCGGCATGGCGGAGTATATGCCGATGAACTCGCAACCAAACTTGGATTTCAAACGGGAGATCAGGTGGTGAAAATCAACGGTCAGGATTTTGACGACTTTCAGGAAGTAATAAAACCGGATGTGCTCTTGTCGCAGAATTCGTACTACACGGTGGTTCGCGCAGGCCAGGAAGTGACCATCCCTATTCCGCCTGATTTCATCGAAAACTTTAATGACCGTACAGCAGCCGGTCGGTTTCTGTCACCCCGGATTCCATCTGTGGTTGGGGAGGTATCGAAATTCTATGTGGAGGAGAAAGATGAAAAGCGTGAGACCATTGCGCACCGCGTCAAGTTACAGTCGGGCGATCGGGTAGTGGAAGTAGAAGGCAAGCCGGTCCAGTACCAGGATGAAATCAATACCATCGTTGCGGCAGGGGCGGGCGATACGCTTTCGTTCAAAGTTGAACGCGGTGGCGAGTTGCTGACCTTCAACGAAGATTTTCGTGGATATAAGCGCATCGGGTTTGGTGCACGCGGTATCGACAAGAGCGAGCTGGCCAGTATCCGGTATGGATTTGCCGAGTCCATTGGCTTGGGCACGCAGCGAGCGTTTGGCGTCATTTTCGTTCAGGTGAAAGCCTTCCGAAAAATATTTAGTGGTGAAATCTCAATTCGAAAATCACTATCGGGCCCCATTGGAATGGCGCAGGCCTATGGGGGCACGTGGGACTGGGAGCGCTTCTGGCGAATGACGGGGCTGCTTTCGATGGTGCTGGCATTTATGAATCTTCTCCCCATACCGGGATTGGATGGCGGCTATGTAGTGTTTCTGCTGTACGAGATGGCCAGTGGCAAAGAGCCTAACGAAAAAGTGTTTGAGACAGCGCTCAAAATTGGAATGGGCTTGTTGCTGTTGTTGATGGTGTTCGTCTTCTACAACGATATCGCCAAATTCTTTCAGTAGCGCGCACTCTCAATTGGCTGCGGCCAGCAGGTACAGCACAGCCATCCGTACGGCAACTCCGTTTTCCACCTGATCCAGAATGATGGAGTGGTGCGAGTCGGCCGCATCGCTGCTCAGTTCTACCCCGCGGTTGATCGGGCCGGGGTGCATGATGATGATTTTCTTCTTCAGATTATCGAGCGTCTTCTTCGTTATGCCGTAGTACAACGTGTATTCGCGCAGTGAAGGGAAATACTTGATCTGTTGGCGTTCCAACTGAATGCGAAGCACGTTGGCCACATCGCACCAGGCCAGTGTCTTTTCCAGGTCGAGTTCAACGGTAACCCCAAGCGAAGTGATGTGCCGCGGCAGCAGGGTGGGCGGGCCGCACACGGTTACCTCGGCCCCCAGCTTTTTTAGCGCGAAAATGTTACTCAACGCCACGCGCGAGTGTAAGATGTCGCCTATGATGGCGACCTTTTTGCCGGTGAGTGTGCCGAGGCGCTCGCGAATGGAGAAGGTGTCGAGCAGCGCCTGAGTGGGGTGTTCGTGGGTGCCATCGCCCGCGTTTACGATGTTGGCCTTGATGTGGCGTGCCAGAAAGTGCGGGGCTCCCACACTGGCGTGGCGCATCACCACCATGTCCACCTTCATGGCGAGTATGTTGTTAACGGTGTCGAGAAGGGTTTCGCCTTTTTTTACCGAACTGCCGGAAGCGGAGAAGTTGACCACATCGGCCGAGAGACGTTTTTCAGCGAGCTCGAAGGAGAGACGTGTACGGGTTGAGTTTTCAAAAAAGATGTTGGCGATGGTCACATCGCGCAGGGACGGTACTTTTTTGATCGGCCGGTTAATGACTTCCTTGAAGTTAGCGGCCGTTTCAAAAATCAACTCAATATCCTGGGTCGTCAGGTTTTTGATGCCGAGCAGATGCCGCTGACTGAGTTTGGTCATGTCTATTCTTTATTGATCAACCAGATTTTATTGTTTTCGGCTCCCTGGCTTTGCAGTTCAACCAGCACACGCTGAGACTCCAGCGTGTTGACGAACTTGCCTACGTAGTTGGCTTCAATCGGCAAGTCACGCGTGTACGTGCGATCCACCAACACCACCAGTTCAACCTTGGACGGGCGGCCAAAAGCTAGCATCGCGTCCATGGCTGCGCGCACGGTGCGCCCGGTGTATAACACATCGTCTACCAGGAGGACGTTTTTTCCTTCAATCAGAAAGTCAATTTTGGTTTCACTGGCCCGCGCCACAACCTCACGCCTCCGGTAATCGTCCCGGTGAAAGGTGACATCCAGAAAGCCGAGTTCGATTTTTTGACGGGTTAGTTTTTCCAGCTGCGCGTGCAGCAACTGGGCCAGGTAGATGCCACGAGGCTGTAAGCCTACAATTACGGTCTCGGAAAAGTTCGGATGATTTTCAAGAATCTGGTGGCAAAGGCGTTGAAGCGTGATCGTAAGCAGGTCAGAATCGAAGATCAGCTTTTTGCGCATGGCAAGCACAAAAGTAATCAATTGTCACTGAACTTCAGCTTGTAGATGAAAAACACCCGTTTGCCGTCCTCTGTGTTTGCGGCCAGAGGTCGCACGCCATAGGCCAGCATGCTGTCGTTTGTCCAATAATCGAGATGAGCTTCAATTCGGTTGAGCGGTCGTCTGCGTGTGGGTTGGCGATTGAGCAAATCCAGGCTGTTCTTGTTCTCGATTACTTCATCGCGCTGAATCACTTTCGTCTTGACGTAGCCATCGAACAGGTATTGAAGTGCAACGGCCTGCGAAGTAGGGCGAATTCGGACAAACTGCTGGAGGTTTCGGGTTTCAACATCGTTGATTTCAAAACAATTGTCCCACTGTAGTTCACCGGAGGGCGAGAAGCCGAGTACCACCGCGTGTGTGTACATGAAGCTGTCGAGTATGTAAAAAGTTGAGCCTCGGCTATTCACCTGCCGATATTTTGGAAAAAAAGCCTCGCCCAGCATAACGAGTTGATTTTGATAGGGTATCAACTCATGAATCATCAGCCGGTAGGTGAATTTTGCTTTTTTTCCGCGGAGACTTTTTCGTTCAATTCGTTCCTGTATCCGTGTCTGCTTGCGCTGTTTCAGGTATTTGAAAAAATTTTTCAGATCCGCGTAGCCGTAATATCGCGTTTGATATTCACCGGACGGTTCGACACGGGCAACGAAAATCCCGCGCGAATACTCGTTGTTGTGTCGGCCGTATGATCCGACTACCATTTGTTTGCCGGATGGCAGAGAGAACGAACGACTGAACAGCAAACTCTTTTTTTCTTCGGGTTCAATCAGAACAGTCCGTTGCAACGTTCCGTCCCGGGTGTAGTTGCGCACCCATACGCTTCCCCTGCGTTGGACGTTAGGCGCGGTAACCACCACATCAAAGGTGCCGTCCGGGTTGGCCCGGATCTGATCCAAACTGCCGGTCTCATTAAAAAATCCCGGCAAGATTCGCGACTGCTCGGTGGTTAGCAGGTAGTGCAAGACCATAGGCCGATAGTTGAAGTACCCACCCAGAAGAATGGAGGTTTGGTTAATTTCCATCAATTGCGGCATAAACGGGATCACATTGCTGATTATCCGGTTGGTGTGCTCGCGCGTAACCAGATCAATTAGCACCAATTCAAATCCAGTAATCGAATATGATTGGTGTTTAATCAGGAGAAAGGCGATGTTACCGGTAACCTTAGCGTGCACGATGTACCCGTTGAATTCGACCGGAATGTTCTTGCGCCAAATGGATTTGAGACTGGTGTTGAGCCGAAGCGCGACAATTTCGGGTTTACCATCCGTTTCACGTTGTTGCAGCAGCGTGACGCCAGTGCTATCGGGAACAACCAGGTCCGGATCTTGATCTTCGTCCAGCAGTATCTCCAGTTTTTCAGCTGGCGCAACCTGGGCAGTTACCGAAACCGCCAGCAGAATACCCATCAGGAATACCAAACTAAAACCGAATCTTGTTGACATAGAAAACATGCCGGTTATCCCCCTCGGGCAATTGGGTTCCCTTCGTTCGCACAGTATGTTCGCCCCAGCCAAAGAAACAATTTTCAAACCAGTGCCGTATGCCGGTATTTACCTTGGATTCGTTGCGGATGACTTCGCCCGGGTTTCGGCCTACAACCGTAACGGTATCGCGAAGGCGATCGGTCAAGGCGGCATCCGAAACATTAACAAGAATGTCCTTTTCATGTTTCAGCATAATAGCGGTTTCGTTTTTCCAGGCGGCAAAATCACCTACTTGTTCAATAAACTCCGTTTTCATGTCGCCACTGGGCAGCGAGAAGCTTCCGTTAATCTTGCCATCGGTGCCGAGTTGTAAAGCCACCGCCTCGAATATCCGGTGTTCAATCGGCCCCGAAGGCACACCGGGTGGCGCGTTGAACGGCCGGCCTGCCCAGGGGCTTAGCCCGTAGGGATTGGCGAAGCTGCCGCTGTAAAAGGGATCATAGAATGGGTTGTACACCGGAGGCGGCAACGCGTTACCACCCGCAGGTTGGTAGACTTCCCCGTAAGCCCAAAATCCATTGGCCACCTCTTCGAATTTGTAAAGGGAAAAGTATGAGCCAAAGTCGGGCTCGCGCCCCCGCTGACGCATCTCCTGCGCCTTTTCGGTTATCGCTTTTGCTTTGCGTTCCGGCAAATAATCCAGGTAATGTTCAATTTCAGCAAAGCTGGTGTAGTGAACGGGTTGCTCGGTAAACGGGTCGATACTTGTGGCGAAAACGCCTTTTGCCAATCGCCCACGGTAGCTGCCCCAGGTACCCACCACCATGATCTGGTCGTTCTTTAATGTACTGGTAATGGCCGACAGAATGTAATCATTGTCGCGGACCGCGATTGCATCTTCAATCAATAACGCGCCCTGGTCATCAAAAGTCTTGAACAGAACCTTACGCGACACGCGGCTATGCTCGAATAGCAATACATTAACGGTGCCGTTCTGATTTGCCCGCAAGTCCAGCAACTCGGTGTCTTTCATCAGGAACCCCGGCAATACCTGCGCCTGGCGGTCGGCAAATTGATACGCTACCACAACGGGGTCTAATCCGATGTAGCCGCCCAGGATAGCTGCATTTGGCAATGTGATAAAGTGCGAGGGTTTGAAATTCAACTGCAGCGAAATCTTATAGGTTTCCGGCTCCCATTGCGGGTTGAACCTCACCAGCACAAGGTCGTTGAGGTTGTTGTCGCCCAGGCGGAACAGAACGCTCAGCCACTGCTGGTAGTAGTCGTGCCCCGCCAACTGAGCCTGTGTTTCCAGCGGAATGATTTCAGATTTGACGTTCTGCAAGGCGGTATCGAGCCGCGTGAACTCCCACTTTCGTTTTGATTTCTCGTACTCGTTAAGCCCCTGAACGAGTGCCAGGCCCCGATCGTGAAGCGAAATGGGCAAAATCATTTCATCGGTGGACTTAACCTCCTTTTCGAAGCGCGCTACCTCCGCCACCTGGGCCGACACGATTCGGCTGGTCAGCCATAAGGCAAAAAAGATGCGCGCGGTCATGCCCGGTTATTTGGTGAGCAGTTCAATGAATTTAAACTCAGCAGCCGTTACAGGTTGCACCGACAGCCGGGCAACTTTTACGAGTACCATCCCGGCCAGTTTTCGTTCTTGCTTGATCTCGGCCAATGACAGCGTACGCGACAACTTTCGTTCGGGCGCGATATCCACAGCCACCCAATCCGGTTCGTGAGGTTCCGGATAGAATTCCCTTACCACCCGTGCAATGCCAACAATAGCCTTTTCATCGCCCGTGTGGTAAAAAAAAGCCAGATCGCCTTTTTTCATGGCTTTTAGATTCTTTCTTGCCTGAAAGTTTCGCACACCATCCCACCGCGAAACTTTTTCCTTCACCAGGTCGTCCCACGAGAAGGTTTCAGGTTCCGTCTTCAGCAACCAGTAGTTCATGGTATTGGACTTGTTAACTCTCGAAAATTACTAAAAAAGGAAGTAGTATTTTGGCCGGTGAAAGACTGGGTTGAATACATGAAAGTTCTCATTCTGCGGTTTTCTTCTATTGGCGACATCGTGCTGACAACACCGGTTGTGCGGGCCATTAAAACCCAATTGCCCGAAGTGCAGCTGCATTATGCCGTGAAGGAGCAATACCGGTCGCTGCTGGAAGCCAACCCGTACATCGATCGCATTCATGTGCTGGGGGATTCTTTATCAGCCTTACTTGATGAATTGCGGCAGGAACAATTTGACTTTGTAGTCGATTTGCACCACAACCTCCGTACCCTTCGGGTGAAAAAGGGACTGCATGTCTCCTCCGCCAGCTTTCTGAAATTGAATCTGGAGAAATGGCTCCTTGTCAATTTTAAGATTAACCGGTTGCCCGCGGTGCACATTGTGGATCGCTACTTCGAGGCGGCTAAGCCCCTGGGCGTTAAGCCCGACAGCCTGGGTCTGGATTACTTCATTCCTGAGCGTGATGAAATGCCCCTCGACTGGCTTCCTCCCGAATTTCGGGATGGCTATGTGGCGTTGGCGATTGGTGCGCAACACGAAACGAAGAAGCTCCCGGTAAAGCGCCTGATCGAATTGTGCGATAAAATCAATCGGCCCTTAGTGGTGTTGGGCGGGCGAGAGGATGCCGCGGTGGGCGAAGAGATTGAGCGCTTTTTCGCCCGATCAACAGCGGATTCAGATTTTGAGCCTGGGCTTAAGGAGTTGGGCAAAAGAACGGTGGTTTTTAATGGTTGTGGTAAGTTTAACCTTAACCAATCGGCCAGCCTGGTCAGGCAGTCCCGGTATGTCTTCAGTCACGATACCGGCCTCATGCATATTGCCGCGGCTTTCCGGAAGGAAATTTTCAGCATCTGGGGCAACACGGTGCCCGCCTTTGGAATGTACCCGTACCGCACCCGGTTTACGATCCTCGAAAACACTAAAATTTCCTGCCGGCCCTGCTCCAAAATTGGTTACCAGAAGTGCCCCAAAGGGCATTTTAAGTGTATGAATGAGCTGGTCTTCGATTTCTACCTGCCCTGGAGCTAGGCTTTGGTCGAGGATGCCAAACGGTCGATTGGAAGCTCATTTCAAGGTTTTTTGACGGAAAAACTGTTCCAATGTCGATGGCAAAAGGGTACCTTTACATCTTAGACTAATTGTGTACAAGCCTATGTTCAAGAGTGGACTGATCTTTTTGTTGTTTGGCACGCTGGCAGTAAGCGGTTTTGCTCAGAAAACATGGGTTGCGGCCAGTGCTTCCAATTGGAACAATGGCGCGAACTGGTCGCCCGCAGGGGTGCCGGGCCCTGCCGATGTAGTCACGTTCAACGCGACTGGCTTGGGCAATTGTACTCTGGATATTGCCCCCACTGTGGCGGGCATTACTGTTAACGGCTACACCGGTACGATTAATTTGAACGGGTTTAACTTAACCACCACAGGTAATAACACCTTTACAACAGGTACAATAAACAACTCGGGTGGCTCAGGCTCGCTCACTCTCAATACCACCGGCAGCACCACGTTCAACGGTACAACATTCGGTGCGAGTGTAAGTGGCAGTTCGGGCAGGGTGTTCTTTAACGGGTCTACGTTTAATGGTACGGTTACGGTTACCAAAACAGACAACAATAACGACAACAGCTCGGGGAATAATGTGTTTAACGGAACCACCACGATCACAAATTTGGGTGGTGGATGGTTGCTCCTGGGCAATACGAATCGTGATCAGTTCAATGGCAATACAATCTTTAACAATAACGGTTCCTTCCGTTTCTATTTTGCCCACAATCATGGCGGGCAAACCACAACGTTCACGAACCTTACACTGAACACTGATAAATCAGGCGGAGCGGATATCTTTTCTTTTTTTGGAGCTGAAGGCGCCAACGCTAGGTATTCAGTCTCGGGCACGTTTACGATCAACTGTGCCGGCACGCTTCAAAGCAATCACCGGTTTCTTCAGGGAACCGGAACATCGGCAACCTATGGTGGCACTGTAACCCTCAACATTACCAACACCAATGCTTCTACCGATATTCAAATGGGAGTGAATGGCGTATCTTCCTACAACGGAAATATCGTGATTGCAAATACTGGTGCGGCCACCGAAATCGTTTTCAATGATAATGCCACTGCCAGTTCCACGTTGGCCGTTGGCCGAACGCTATCGATTTCTTCATTTCCGGCAGGGCTACTGAGTCTTGAGCGGTTTAATGCTGCAAGTAGTCAAGTAATGTCGCTTACCGGGTCGGCCCGTCTTGATGTAGGACCGAACTCGACTTTTGGAGGGGATGTGGATATCCGAGCAGCACAACTCAATCTTAACGGTTTAACAGTCATGGGCACTGCCTATCTGGAGAAGAACGGTGCCACCGGGAATACGGGTACAGGGAACAATATTTTCAACTCCACAACAACGATCGTTAATACCAGCTCGGGATTTCTGAGGACAAATGGCAGCAATAGTTTCAACGGGCCTACCAGCATCACGAATAGTGGTTCGGCAGACATCTTGTTGGAGTTCGTGACCGGCAGCACCTATGCCAGCAGTCTGACATTAACCAACTCCGGAACCTCGAATATCCGCGTGGCCTACGCGGGCACCAATCTTTTCAATGGAAACATTCAGGTCAACTCAACATCGGGTGGCGGTATTATCTTCAATGAGTTGGGAGCGTCAACCTCCACGCTGGGCAGCGGAAGAACGATATCGGTTGGAGGATCGGGCTTTTCGACCGGTACCTTGAGCCTACCTCGTTTTACTCAAACGGGCGGAACGTCTCAAAACCTTACGCTAACAGGAACATCCGTCCTGACCATTGGGCCGAGTTCAACGTTTGGGGGCGATGTGGACTTCCGGGCCCCGCAGTTACTCCTTAACGGTGTAACAGTCACGGGCACTGCCTATCTGGAGAAGAACGGAGCCACCGGGAATACGGGCACAGGCAACAATATTTTCAACTCCACAACAACGATTGTCAATACCGGCTCGGGATTTCTGAGGACAAATGGCAGCAATAGTTTCAACGGGCCTACCAGCATCACGAATAGTGGTTCGGCAGACATCTTGTTGGAGTTAGTGACTGGCAGCACCTATGCCAGCAGTCTGACATTAACCAACTCCGGAACTTCGAATATCCGCGTGGCCTATGCGGGCACCAACCTATTCAATGGAAGTATTCAGGTCAACTCTACCGCTGGCACCGGCATTGTTTTTAATGAGTCGGCAGCGGCAACCTCAACCCTCGCTGTTAACCGAACCATTTCGGTAGGCGCATCAGGTTTTTCGGTCGGCACGCTAAGTTTACCTCGCTTCACGCAGAGTGGCGGTACTTCTCAGGTACTTGCCCTAACGGGCACCTCTACCCTGATTGTTGGACCAAGTTCTTCGTGGGGCGGAGCGGTTAACTTCTCAGCACCCCGGATTCAGTTGAACAGCTCCACGTATAGCGGGGCGGGTACGTTTGAAAAAACGGGTGCCTTTGATGACTTAAGTGCCGGGGGAAACACCTTTGGCGGAACTACAGTGATTACGAATAGTGGCTCAGGGGAGATCTTCATGGGGAACGGATCGGCCGATACCTTCAACGGAGTTACAACATTTAATAACACGGGTAGTTACCGGATTCGCATTGCTTGGAACCATCCTGCTCAGACAACTACGTTTGCAACTACGCTAACGCTGAATTCAAACAAATCCGGAGGTGTTGATCCATGGTCATTTCTGGTGGGCGAAAACACAAACACTAATCTACTTTTTGGGGGTGATGTCATCATTAATTGTGCTGGCACAATTCGCAGTGACTACCGTTTTTTGAATGGCTCTGGTTCAACGGCAGTTTTTAACGGAACGCTGACCATAAACAATACAAATACAAGCGCAGCTACGACCATTACGATGGGTGTCAATGGCGTTTCAACCTATAACGGAAATATCTCGGTAGTCAATTCCGGAGGTACAGCAGGAGTTACCTTTAACAGTGGTGCCTCGGCTAACTCAACGTTAAATGGTGTTATAACCGTTGGGGCCTTCCCGGCCGGGAACTTGAATCTTTTCCGGTTCACACAGGTGGGTGTACTGCCCGAAAACATCACGCTGACCGGAACTGCTCTTCTTCGTGTCGGGCCGGCTTCCTCATTTCAGGGAGATGTAACTTTCGTTGCTCCACGGTTATTTTTGGATGGTGCCACGTACAGTGGCTCGGCTTACCTGGAAAAGTCCGGGCCGGTCAATGATGATGGTGCAGGCGGTAACGTGTTTCAAGGCGCCACCACGCTTGTTGCGAGCAGCAGCGGCTACCTGTTAACGGCCAACGCGAATCCCGATATTTTCAACGGGCCGCTGACGGTCACGAACTCAGGGAGCAATTTTATTTTTCTGGCCCATAATGTGGCAGGGAATCAGTTTAATGACGATATCACACTGAACAACTCCGGCAGTGCACTGGGCATCGTGTTTTCCAATAACGCAACTGGAGCTTCTACATTTACAGGCGGAGCGTTGAGTTTGGGAGGAAGCGGATTTAATACAGGTGATCTACGTCTACGGAGATTCAGTCAATCCGGTGGCGTTGACCAAACCCTTACTTTAACGGGAGTAGCACGTCTCTGGATAGGGCCGAATTCATCGTTTGCAGATGATGTTACGTTTGTCGCCCCTCAGTTGTTGTTGAATGGCGCAACGTATAACGGAGTAACTTACCTTGAAAAGAGCGGCCCGAGCCCTAGCGGAGCCAACGATGGGACGGGCGGAAACATCTTTAATCAATCAACAACAATTGTTAACTCCGGTAGTGCTTACCTCTTAACTGGTGCTACCGCGCCCGATGTCTTTAATGGCAATCTGATTGTTACCAACTCCGGGTCATCAACCATACGACTTGCGGATAATTCGGCCGGTAATCAGTTTAACGGCAATATCGAGTTGAACTCAACCTTTGGTGGTGGTATCTTTTTTGGGAACAACGCGGCTGGCACCTCAACACTTGCCAGCGGACGGACGATCGGTGTAGGATCGTCCGGGGTGATTAGCGGGGACATTCGACTAATTCGTTTTACACAGGTAGGGCCAACACCTCAAGTATTGGATTTAACCGGTATTGCAACCCTTACGCTCGGCCCCTCGTCAGTCTTTAATGGTCCGGTTGATTTCCGGGCGCCTCAGTTGCTGTTGAATGGAACGGCCTACCAGGCCACGGCCTACCTCGAGAAGAAGGGTGCAACCGACAACGCGGGTAACGGGGGTAATACATTTAACGGAGCTACCACGCTGGTAGATTCCGGAAGTGGTTATTTGTTAACGGCCAATGTCAGTCCTGACATTTTCAACTCCACTTTGACGGTAACCAACACCGGCTCGAACATCATCTACCTCGCGCACAACGCACCGGGTAATCAGTTCAATGGTAATATCAGTTTCAACTCAACCCTTGGAAGCGCGGGAATTCGGTTCTCCGATGCAGCGGGGGGCACCAGTTCGCTGGGTACGGGCGCCTCATTGCTCGTGGGCGGTCTCGGGTTCAGTAGTGGTGAGCTGCGATTTAGGCGTTTTACGCAGGTGGGAGCCGCCCCCCAAACACTGGTGTTAACCGGTACCGCATTGCTCCGAATCGGGCCTGCTTCGACATTCAACGGCAATTTGGATTTTCGCGCACCCCGGTTTGCCCTGGACGGTGCGATTTATAATGGCACCACGTACTTGGAGAAAACCGGAGCAACCGATAACGATAGTAGCGGAGGAAACACATTTAACGGCACAACCACCATCGCTAACTCGGGATCTGGATTTTTCAGATTTGCACTTTCCGCACTTGATACATTCAATGGGGATTTGACGCTTACCAATACTGGCTCGGCTTCTATTCGCATGGCCGATAATGTGCCGGGTACCGTATTTAACGGGAACATAGTTGTAAACTCAACCGCAGGGGGAGGAATCTTTTTTAGTGAAAGTGGCGGAGGAACCGCCACCCTTGCGGCTGGCCGTTCGATTTCAGTTGGCGGTTTAGGTTTTTCGATAGGTGAATTGCGTTTGAGAAGGCTAACGCAAGTGGGAGCCACAGCTCAAAATTTGACATTGACAGGTACTGCGGGCATGATCTTGGGCCCAACTGTTGTATTCAACGGTCCAGTCGATTTTCGTGCACCACGCCTCTTTATCAACGGTGGCACATACAATAACACGACTAATCTGGAAAAAACCGGGGCAACTGATAATGAAGGTTTGGGCGGAGCCGTGTTTGGCGGAACGACCACGATCACCAACAGCGGTAGCGGATATCTGCGGAATTCTGCAGGCTCGACATTCAATGGAACCACGAATTTGATTTCTTCTGGCTCCAACTACCTGTTGCTCGAGTTGTTCTCAGGCAGTACCTACAATGGAAATCTTACGCTTACCAACACGGGTACTTCAAATGTCCGAGTGGCTTATGCCGGCAATAACTTCTTTAACGGAAATATTGAGGTAAACTCAACGGCTGGTCTTGGAGTCTATTTTAATGAATTCGGAACGTCAACATCAACACTCGCTTCGGGGCGCACGCTAAGTGTAGGCAGCACCGGATTTACTGCGGGTGAGTTGCGAATTCAACGATTCACTCAGTTGGGCAGTACCGCTCAGAATATTGCATTGACGGGTACCACGGTACTACGTTCGGGGCCTTCAGTAATATGGAATGCAAATGTCAACTTCTCTTCGCCCCAGGTTTTGTTAGATGGTTCCACATTTAATGGCGCAACCAATTCAATTACCGGAACGGGTTCGGCCACCGCGGTCAGTGTAGGGGGTAACGTGTTTGGTGGAAATACCACCATCACGCAAACGGGCACAGGGGTCTTTCGTTTGGCGAATGCAGCAGCCGATGACTTTACAGGTAATATCACCTTTAACCGGGTCAATGGAACGATTGAACCAGCGTTCAACGTGGCTAGTACCTTTCGTGGTGACGTTACCGTGAATGGCTCAACGGCTATTACATTCGGGGCCAATACCGGGGGGATTACGTTTGCCGGTAGTAATCCGCAGAACGTGATTCGATCCGGGACAGCATCTCCGGTTTTCAGACGGCTGGTAATGAATAAACCAAGTGATGCGGTCACCTTGCTGACAGACATAAGCGTTACCCTCAATGCCACGTTCACTTCAGGTGTATTAACTACCACCGCCACCAACATTATCAATTTTGCAAACGGCTCGACTGTAACGGGCGGCTCAAACATCAGTCACGTGGACGGCCCGGTGGTAAAAATTGGAAATGCACCTTTTAGCTTCCCGACCGGAGACGGAGGTTTCTATCGCGCTATCTCCATTTCTGCGCCAACGGTAGCCACGCATGCATTCCGGGCTGAGTACGTTAAAGCTGCACAAGGCTTTGGCGGTCCGACTACGTATCCTTCCGGAATCCTGACGGTTAGTTCGTGTGAGTATTGGTTACTCGACCGTACCGCAGGCACATCGAATGTAAGTGTAACACTCAGTTGGAACTCGCCCGATTGCATAGGCCCGTACATTACCGATATCACCGATTTGCGCGTAATGCGTTGGAACGGCTCGGCTTGGGTTAACCAGGGCAATGGAGGCACAACCGGTAGTGCTACGGCCGGTACTGTGATTTCCTCAGGCCCGGTCACGATCTTTAGCCCTTTTACGTTAGGTTCCACTACCCTGGATAATCCGCTGCCCGTTGAGCTGACAAGTTTTGTTGCCCTCGCGGAAGATGACCAGGTTCGGTTAAAATGGACAACCTCATCGGAGCTTAATAATGATTTTTTTGCCGTTGAGCGTTCGTCAACCGGTGAAATATTCCAGGAAATGTTTCGTGTGCCCGGCTCAGGCACAACTAATCTGGCGAAGTCATATGAGGTATTTGATGATGCTCCGCTTTCCGGCCAGGCATTCTATCGGTTGAGGCAAACTGATTTTGATGGTTCTGTTTCGTACTCCCGTGTGGTTCGTGTCGAAATGGATCCGGATGCCTTCTGGTCAATATCTCCCAACCCGGGTTCGGGCGAGAACTTTACAATTGCGTTTGCTCGCCAACCTGACAGCCCCATTGCCGTGGAGATTCAGGATCTAAAGGGCGTAGCCGTGTTTCAAGCTCAGGGTAAACTCGACACACCCCGTATCGAATTGCAGCCGCGGGAGCAACTGCCGCCAGGTGTCTATATCGTCTCTGTCCAGACAAAAGATCGGATTCAACATAAGCGCTTGGTGGTTCGTTAGACCATGAGTATGTTTTAGCTATCGACTCTGGGTTTGAGCTGCAGTCGGAACCCCCAAATGTAATTCGGCCTAAGGGCTTGTCTATGAGTCTTTTGCCGATGGGTTGGATTGGACATACCCTGTTTAGTAGCCGAACAGCGGTTACCTAAGGTGCCCAAAAGGTATTTTCGGGTGTAGTGAGTTGCGTTGCCGTTGATTTGATACCTTCCTTGGAGTTGACCGTTTGTTTAAAGATTTCGCCCATTTTGCAGATGGCGTTTGTTAGACTGTTAATCAAATCCTGTAAATTTCTGGGTATACCTTCTCCCCAAACCTTCAAAAAATGAGGCTTATTGCTTCTCTGTGGCTCTTTATGGCGGTTTTTGCTGCACAAGGGCAAGCTACTTTCCAATCCCGCGCCAGTGGCAACTGGACCGACCCGGCACCGGCCGGTACATGGACCATCATTGCAGGCACCGATGGCGATGGTGTTCCGGATGCTGATGATCAGGTGGAGATTGTGTCCACCCACGTGGTGAGTGTAAATGTAAATTCGGCCTGTGCCAATCTTACCCTTTCAGGCACCGGCATTTTAAGCATTAACAATCCGCGCACTCTGGCAGCGGGCGGCAACTTCACGATGAATGGCAATACCACTGTGCAGGGGGGAGCGAACAGCGTGCTAACTGTTGGCGGAAACTTTTCAGTGCCAGCCGGCCAGTCGGCTTCATGGCAAGATGTCTCGGTTACGATAAATGGAACCACCAACATTCAAGGCTACTTTGCGTTCACCGTGTCGGACGTAGGCGACAAGACATTTAATGGTACAATCACGGTAGTGGGTGGTGGTACTTGGGATAATGTTATCGGTGAAGATCCAATCCTGAACTGCAGTGTCATTAACAATGGAAACTGGCCATCGCCATCCGGCCCAGGTAATGCGGTGTACACAGTGAGCGCTTCTAACGTGAGCTATACGTATTCCGGCAACAACCCGATTGAGATGACCGAGTTGAATCTCAACAGTGGCACCAACGTGACGGTGACCAACCTGGGCATACTCGTGCTTTCGCGCAATGGGGTAACCAATGCGCTGAATATCGGAGCCGGCCGCACTTTCAATAATGGAGACGGAGTGGCGGCCGCCCGACTGGTTTTTTCTGCTGACGCCAACGTACCCGTGACCGGAGCCGGCACAATCAACTTTGCACCGGTGAACAACACGGTGGACTACAATTTTGCCGGTGACCAGGATATTCACAATACCACGTACTACAACCTTTCGGCCTCCACATCGGGTGTGAAGGCGCTGCTTGGCACTACTACCGTAACCAATACGGTGGCTATCTCGGGCTCGGCTGTGGTTAATACTGGCACCTCTATACTCAACGGAACCGGCAGCCTGGTAATGACCGGCACCAGCGATATTCGGTTTGCCCGCACGGGTGTTTCTCTTCCGGAGTTGACTGGAACCTTAAATTCATTTGCCCCAACTACATCAATAACGCTGAATGCCACTGCGGCAACACAAACGCTGAAGACGAGTGCGACCTACCCGTATCAGAATGTGAACCTTAGTGGTACCGGAGGTTCGGTGGATTTCTCCCTGGTGACCAACATTGCGCGCAACCTCACGTTTAGCAATGCCGGGCGGATGACCAACAATGCTGTTCTGACGGTAGGAGAGAGCTTTATCTATAACTCATCAGCTATCACCACTCTTGCCAACAACATAACAGTAGGCAGCCTGATCAAAACCTTGGGCGTGGTGGCATACAGCAACCGTACAATTACGATCAATGGCACCAGCGGTTCGTGGAGCAACAGTGGCGGTACATTCACTTCAAATGCATCCAGCAATGTGATTTTCACGACCGGCACTGGTCAAACTATTGGCGGATCAATTACCACGACATTCAGCAACCTGACCATCAACAACAGCAATAGTGTCTCGTTGTCGGGCGTGGACATTACAGTTTCCAATAATCTAAACTTCATTCTGGGGCGGTTGATTACGGGGAGCCGGTTTGTTCGGGTGGCTAGCCCCGGTACCGTGACAGCTTCTGCCAGTACAGGATGGGTGCAGGGCAATCTGCGAAAGGATGTGGCACTGGGATCGCCCAGCATCACCTACGAAGTTGGTGGAGCCGTCAATTATGCACCGGTTGATGTGGCGCTCAATACCGTAACGGTAACCGGCACGATTACGGTATCCAGCACCGATGGGGTTCATCCCAACGTAGCGGGCGCCAATATTGAACCAAATAAGAGTGCGAATAGGTTTTGGACCATCACGAACATCGGGGTCACGTTCACCGACTACTCCGCTACGTTCAATTTTCAGGCATCTGACCGCGATGCATTATTTGATCCGCTGACTGCCGTGATTATGCGGACTAACGGGGTGAATTGGTTCTCTACCAGCATCGGAACGCGGACCGCAGTATCTTCTCAGTTCGTTACTGAAGCGAGCGGCAACCTACCCACCACGCAGGCACAGAGTTTTGCCATTGGTAATCTGATTGTCACCACAGGATTTTTTAACAGTCAGACGGGTGCACTTAACTGGAGTTCGCAAGCAACGTGGATTCAGAATCGCCCCGGTTCCATTCAGTTTACGGTCGGCAGCCCTCTGGTGACGGGCACGGGCACTGATTTTGTGAATGAGTTGGCCGATGGTGACGTCATTATGCTGCAAACCGATTTGGCACCCGCGCGCAGGTACACCGTGCTGGCCGGATCGCGCACCGCCACCACGCTGACCTTGACTTCTAATGCGGTTGCCACTACCTCGGGCGGATACGGCCGCGAGCGAGTGCCCAACAGCCTGAGCGATGTAGTGACAATTGGCAATGCCAATATCCTGCCGGATGCCACCACCACCATCACGCTGGATCAAAACGCCACCGTGAATACGATCAATCTGAACACAGCTGCCTCCCCGCTCACCACCACGCAAAACCTTACCCATTCCGGTACGAATGCGCTTACTGTTCAAGTAGACGCGGTAATCAACCAACCCGGAGCTGCCGGTACTAATGCGTGGAATATCAACGCAGGTTCGGCTACGGTCAACAACAACGTTACGCTTGGTACCGGAAACAACGACAACGCTCGAATTGGTCGCGTTAACATCACCACTGGATCGTTGACGGTTAACAATTTTACTTTTACAACGTTTAACGCAGGCGGTGCCCAGACGCAGGCGATACTAGATATGTCTGGGGGCGCTGGCCGGCTTAACCTGCGCGGTGCGTTTATCTTTACCAACAACCGCGGCACCCTGACACCCGGAACCACCAGCACGGTAAATTTCAATGGTACCTTAGCGCAAACCCTTAACCGGTCGAACCCTTCGAGCAGTGCGGCAGCGTTTGTGTTTAACCACCTGCTGTTCAATAATACTTCGGCCGGGGGAGTCACGCTGACCGGGACGGATTTTTCGGCCACGAACGTGACCGGCAACTTCCGGGTTCAAACCGGGTCAGTGTTTACCACAGCCAATTTTGACATTACCGGTGGCGCAGGCGATACGTTTCAGATTGATCCTGGTGCAACCTTTCAGATGAATGGCAGCAATGCAACATTCCCGACCGGCTACACCACATTTAATTTAGGAACTACAGCCCCCTTCGGCACGGTAGTTTACAATGAACCCGGGGCAACGAATATCACGAGTCAGACCTACGGCAATTTGTCGATTACAGGTGCGAACACGTTTACGCTACCGGGTGATATGACAATTTCAGGTAACCTGACTATCGGGTCAGGTGGATCCACCACGCTTCAGGGCGCTAATGGATCTCCATTTACGCTGAACGTGGGCCGAAACCTTACCATTGCTAACGGGGCAACTTTGGAAGCAAATCGCGGTGCGAATAATGGTATCGGTATCCTAAATGTTGGGGGCAACTGGATAAACAACGGCTCATTCAGCGGAGGAACGGGCACCCAGGCTGTTATCTTCACCGGTACCGGGCCAACCCAACCCCAGGTAATCGCAGGCACAGCCACTACCACGTTCAACAACCTCACTATTAACACGGGTGCTGCCACGAATGTAGTGCGTTCTGATACCGGACCTTCGGTGAGCAATATCCTGACCCTCACGCTCGGATCGATTGACCTGAATGGCACTACGTTGAACGTAACGAATACATTCCCAACGGCCATCGTTCGAACCAGCGGCTATCTACGAAGCGAGAAGACATCCGCCCCGTACGGGGAGCTGCGCTGGACCACCAGCAACCAGATCGGCACGTTTGAGTATCCGTTCGGGAAATCTTCAACCGAGTATATTCCGGTAAGGATCAACAAGACAGTGGGGGGCTCGGTTGGAGGTACCATTTCCGTGTGGACGTACGCCTCTGCGGCTGACAACAGTCCACTGCCCAGTTCCGTCTCGAATTTGAACGGCACCGTGGGCGGTAATTCAGTAACAGATCGTTTCTGGGGTATTACACTTAGCGGCTATGCAACCCGACCTACCGCTTCACTCACGTTTACGGCCGTGGGCACCAATGCATTTCCACCAAGTGAAAAGCCTGCCTCTATTGCCGATATCGCAGCCGTGGCGGCCTCTCCAGCAGGTATTGCCGCACAGGTGTGGAACCCGGCCGGCTATTGGGATCCCGCTACCGCATCGCAAACCTTTGGCAACAATCTGCCAGCTGCCGGATTTTTCCAGGTAACCGCGCCATCCATTTCCCTGCAAAACACCTATCTGCCGTGGGTTTTGGTTGACATCAGTGCACCGTTGCCTGTAGAGCTTACCAATTTCAAAGGAAGGTGGAGCGACAATGAAGTGCAGTTGGAGTGGGCGACTGCCTCAGAACTCAACAATGACTTCTTTACCATCGAGCGATCGCAGTCTGGCGAAGTGTTTGAGGAGATCGAACGCGTGAAGGGTGCGGGAACTACACAATTGGCAAAAACCTATCGGGCGGCTGACAGCAATGCACCGGCCGGCTTAGCTTATTATCGACTCCGTCAAACCGATTTTGATGGTACGTTCACGTTCTCAAATGTCATTCGTGTTGACGTGCCGGTAGGAGCTTCCTGGGTTATGGCTCCCAATCCCAATTCGGGCGAGCCTGTGGTAATTCGTTTTTCGCAACAGACCGAAGCGCCCGGGTGGGTTAGGTTGATTGACGTGAATGGCCGGTTGATTTATCAAGGGTATTTCGAGTCTGGCTACAGCCAATGGGAGATTGCCATGGCTGAGAAATTGCCTTCTGGCCTGTACCTGATGTCGGTGTCTACCTCCGGAAGTACCACAACCCGGAAGCTGGTGGTGCGATAATTTGGTCTTGCAGAGTATCGAGTAGGGGTTTTACTCCGGCAGCGTTTTGAATGTGGCTTGGTGATTCGCAGCTGGCCAACAACAACCAAAGCGGAGTACAAATGGAGATCAGCGTCCGCTACCACGGTTTGTCGATAGACGATCTTTTCTATACAATCAGTAGGCACGCACCAGCTTGCCGTCCATGTAGTTGAGGTAGGCCTGGTTGGCCACAAGCGCGCCTCCGCGCGTAGGGTAGTTGCCTGTAAAATACCAATCACCCGAATGGTCGGGGATGGCCTTGTGAAGGTTTTGTACGGTTTGGAAGACCACCTCAAGTTCAGCCGTCATCTCGGACGGGCGAACGATGTCGGCAATCTTGCCTGCAATTTCTTCGTCCGTGAATTGTTCAAACAGGCGCTTCACATAGTTAACCGGCTCACGGTTAAGCTTGGCTTGCAGGCACTGCTCATACACTTCGCCCAGCAGGTAATCCTTGCCTTGTTCCTTTAACAGTTGAATAACTGCGCGGAAGGCAACAAAATCACCCAGTCGGCTCATATCAATTCCATAACAATCGGGAAACCGGATTTGCGGTGCCGAAGAAACCACCACAATTTTTTTTGGCTGTAGCCGGTTGAGCATGCGCAGAATGCTTTTTTCCAGGGTGGTCCCGCGCACAATCGAATCATCAATCACCACCAGCGTGTCCTTGCCTTTGTTCACAACTTCATAAGTGGTGTCGTAAACGTGGGCTACCATTTCATCGCGGTGTTCATCATCGGTGATGAAGGTGCGCATTTTCACGTCTTTGATTACGATTTTCTCGATGCGCGGGCGGAAGGAGAGCAAATCATCCCAGCTGTCGACCGAGGGTTTGCCGTCCACGATCACATCTTTCTGTTTGCGGATCAGGTAGTTCTCGATCTCTTCCATCATACCCATAAAAGCGGTTTCGGCCGTGTTGGGGATGTAGGAGAATACCGTATTCTTTAAATCGAAGTTGATGGCCTTCAATACCTGGGGCACCAGCAGGCGCCCGAGCCGCTTGCGCTCCTGGTAAATCTGCGGATCGGTGCCGCGCGAAAAATAGACGCGTTCGAAACTGCAGGATTTCTTTTCGAGCGAGGGGACGATTGTATGCTGGGCGAAATCTCCGTTCTTATTAACAATCAGAGCATTTCCGGGTTCAATCTCGTTGATCTGGTTGTAGTCAATATTGAACGCGGTTTTAATGGCGGGCTTTTCCGAGGCCACGACCACCACTTCCTCATCGGCATAATAATAGGCAGGGCGAATGCCGGCCGGATCGCGCACCACGAAGGAAGAACCTGAACCAATCAACCCGGCCATGGTATACCCACCGTCAAAATCCTTGCATGCTCGCCTCAGCACACGCGAGAGATCGATTTCGTTTTCGATGATTTCAGATACCTCCTGATTGGAGTACTGATCTTTATATTTTTCAAAGAGGCCCTGGACCTCTTCATCCAGAAAGTGTCCGATCTTTTCCATCACCGTTACGGTGTCCACTTTCTCTTTCGGATGTTGTCCGAGGTCAACCAAAATATTAAAAAGGTCTTCAACGTTGGTCATGTTGAAGTTGCCGGCCATCACCAGGTTGCGGCTCCGCCAGTTATTCTGCCTCAAAAACGGATGAACATTTTCAATGCTGTTTTTGCCGTGCGTGCCGTAGCGCAGGTGCCCCAGCCACAATTCACCGGTAAAAGCAACGTGTTCCTTCAGCCATTGTTCATCGCGTACTTTGTCTTTGCCCTCTTTCTGAGCCTTCTTGTACTTCTTGGCTATCTTCTTGAACAAATGGGCCACCGGCTGGGCCTTTATTGAGCGATACCGGCTGATGTAGCGGTAGCCAGGGTCAATATCGATCTTGATGTTGGCGATGCCCGCGCCATCCTGCCCGCGATTGTGCTGCTTCTCCATGAGGATGTACATCTTGGTCATCGCATAGGTGGGGCCGTATTTCTCCAGGTAGTAGGCGAGCGGTTTGCGCAGCCGGATGAGGGCAATACCGCATTCGTGGAGGATTTGGTCGCTCATGGAATCTAAAGCACAAAGGTAGTTTTATTAATCCAACCCATCAATAAACCCGGGTGGACGAACGCTGCCAATAGTGCCAGTGCCAATAGAACGCCAAAAAGGCCTTGAAGTTCCCACGGCAGGGTTTTTGTTTCTTCCGGCCGACTTTTGATAAACAGGTAGTACGGGATTTTGAGGTAATAAACGAGTGCCACCACTGTGTTGAGTAGCCCCAGGATCAATAAGATCAACCGTAGGTTGGGCGAGATAGAAGAGGATGACCACAATGAAGAAAACAATATGAGTTTGGCCATAAAGCCACCTGTTGGCGGTAAGCCGGTTAAGGCGATCAAGCCAACCGTAATGGCGATAGCCGAAACCCAGCCTGTGCGTGCACGGCCGCGGAAGTCTTCCAGCAGTTCTGCGTTATGGTGGTGATCAAATTGCCCGATCACATAAAAAGTTGCGAAGTTCATCACGAGGTAAACGATCGCATAAAACTGAAGTGTGTGAATTCCGGAGAGATCAAACGGCACAAGGGCAAGCAGCAAAAAGCCGGCTTGCGCAATGGATGAGTAGGCCATCAGCCGCTTGACGTTTTTCTGCCGCAGTGCACCGATGTTGCCCACGGTGATGCTGATGATGCCTAGTACACCTGCGATGCTGGCGTAGGGAACAGATGAGTGCCCAAACAGGTGAAACGCCAGGAAAATTTTAGCAAGCACAGCCAGGCCTGCCAGTTTGGGCACGGTAGAAAAAAAAGCAGCAACCGGAGTTGGTGCAGCCTGATAGGTATCAGGTGCCCAAAAGTGAAAGGGCACAGCCGAGAGTTTAAACAACAAGCCGGAAATAATCAGAGCCGAAGCAAGGTAGGCCGCTGGCTGCGCGTGGTGGGTTAACTGCTCCACAAATTCCGGTGACGTAAAATCAAAAGTGCCGGTAACTGAATACAACAGCGACCAGCCGAAGATCATCACGGCCGTAACGGTGCTTCCGAACAAAAAATACTTAAGGCTACCCTCGGCACCTGCTTTTCCGCGTCCGGCTCCGGTAAGGACGTAGCTTGGCAGCGAGATTAGTTCCAGCGAAAGCAGGAAAATCACTGCGTGATTACTCATCACGAACAATGCGCTGCCCAGTGCCACCGAGAGCAGCAACGTGAAGTACTCGGCCGGATAGTCAATGCTTTTCTTTCGGCTCATGCCAGCCGTTAGCAGACAACCGGCTAACACCAGTAATTTGAAGAAGGCGGCAAAATCGGTATGCTGGAGGAACCCAGAGAACAGGCGCAGATTTGTTTCCGGCCATTTAGCAACAATTTCAAAACCAGCCAGCGCAATCGTGCTGACAAATAGAAACAGGCTGAACGCCCACAACGCTGGTTTTTTATGCCCGACAATTCCTGCGAGTATGATCAGCAAAATTCCACCCGTGAGAATGAGCTCGGGCGACAGATACGCTAGCCCCGCTTTCAGCTCGTTAATGGAGTAAACGTGCTGCATCGTTTAGGGCACCAGGTATTCCGACAGGATGCGGGCAAGCCCTTCAGCAAACGGATTGATGAAATTCAGCAAACCCTGAGGTAAAATGCCGAGCCACAGCGTTACGATAGCCAGCGAAACCAACATGAAGCGTTCGCGGCTGGTCAGATCAGCAAGTGTTCCCGAAAACCCTTTTGCCACGTATGCACCGTAGAGCATCCGTTGAATGGTCCAGGCAAAGTAGCCGGCTGCCAGCAGGAGGCCGGTTGCCGCCAATACAGGTAACCACACCGGCAGCAAACTTAGCGGATTGAATGCGCCAAGCAGGACCAGTACTTCTGCAATAAAACCTGAAAAGCCAGGCAGACCCATTCCGGCAAAAAAGGCTATCATGATTACCGCAGCAAACCGCGGCATCACCGTTGATAAACCCGAGTAGTTATCAATCAGCCGGTCGTGGGTTCGGTCGTACAGCACACCCGCAATGAGGAACAGCATACTGGTGATAATGCCGTGGCTAACCATTTGATAAATAGAGCCGGCAATTCCTTCGGTGGTGCCCGAGGCAAGGCCAAGCAGCACGAAACCCATATGCGAAACAGATGAATACGCGATCAGTCGCTTAAGATCTTTGGACGCGAGAGCATTGAATCCTCCATAGATGATCGAGATAACGCCAAGCGCACCCAGCAAGCCACTGAACTGGATCGTTTCAGACGGAAACACCGGAACCACAACACGCGCCAGGCCATAGCCACCAACTTTCAGAAGCAACGCGGCCAGAATCACCGAAATCGGAGTGGAGGCCTCAACATGTGCATCGGGCAGCCAGGTGTGGAACGGAACCATCGGCAGTTTGATGCCAAACCCCGCTAACAAGAGAAAAAATGCCCAGGCCTTAAGTGTGAAGCCGCCAAAGGTATCAGACGATGCAAGCCACGAGCCCGCCATGTGATGGTGCTTATCCTGCCAATCCAAAACGGAGAAACTGTGCAGTATCTGTCCGAACTGCGTAACGCCAACACCCAGGTACAAGCCGATGAATACGATGAGGATCAGAATGGATCCCAGCAACGTGTACAGGAAGAACTTGACGGATGCATACTCTCTTCGCGCGCCACCCCAAATGCCGATCAGAAAATACATGGGGATTAGCATGAACTCAAAGAACACATAGAAGAGCAGCATGTCGAGCGCGCAGAAGCTACCGATGATCGCTCCGTTGAGTGTCAACAGCAGCATGAAATACCCCTTCACATTCTTCTGTTCACGCCACGAACTGATTACCGCTATCAACAACACCACGACCGAAAGTGCTACCAGGGGAAGGCTCAGCCCATCCACCGCTACGAGGTAGCTGGCTTGCAGAACGCCCCAGGTGCCCAGGGAGAGGTTCAACCACGGTGCCTGCTCGGCATAGTATAAACTAATGTTGGGCGATAATGAATTGAAGAGTGCGATTAGCGCCAGAACCTGACCGATGCTGACGGCTAATGCCAATGCCCGAAACCAGGAATGCCTGTGCGCGGGTAGTAGACCTGCAAACAATGCGGCTGCCAGCGGAGAGAATATCAAAAGCGAAAGCAGGTAAGGCATAGGTTAAAGCAACAGCCAAAGTACGAGAAACAAAAATAAACTGAAGAGTGCCCACAGCAGGTAACCCTGCACGTTGCCCGACATCGGCACGCGAATCAACTGGCCGGTAAACCGGATTACCCAGGCCGATCCGCCCACCAGCACCAGATCAACAATAGCCCGATCAATCCAGGCGATCAGGTGAGCTGCCAGAACGGTCAGGTAGGCCCATCCGTGCAGTAGGCGGTCGATGACGATACGGTCAATAGCAGTGCCTAAGCGCCCCAGCGTTGCCGACAACCACGGCACCGCGTCATCATACACCACATCAAGTCCGAAGTTTTGATGCCAACGTTGATTGGGTATGTTGACCGAACGCGCAATGCCAACACCGATGAACAGCCCCGCGATAACCAGCACCTGCGAAATCACTACCGGTAACCACTCCTCGGGTACGTGCGATTGAATGCCAGTCAAAAACCACACGATTGAAACCAGGCCCAAAACCGCACCGGGAAGTAAAATGAATTGACGCGAGAACGATCGGCTTCGTTTCGCGACCAAAAAGAAACTTAGCCTGCCGGCATACACTGCCGTAATCGGAATGCTGATCCACACAAAAATGGAAAACAGGTTGTTGAGCCGCATCACATCATGAAGTAAAACTTCTTTTGATAAAAAGCCGGCTGTAAAGGGCAAACCGACCAGGCTGGCAATCAACACAAGCCAGCTCCACTTTAGCCAGCCGTTATCCTGCGCAAGGTTTCGTATATCCTGCGGGTCGGCTATACCCGAGGCAGCGGCATGATGAATAAAGGCACCTGCGCATAAAAACAGCCCGGCTTTAAATACTGCGTGCGTTTGCAAGTGAAGGTAGGCGGAGGAGGCCGCCCCCACACCAATGGCTAGCACCAGTAATCCCAATTGCGAAATAGTTGAGTAGGCCAGTATGCGTTTGATGTCGTAAGAAAAAATGGCCAGCAACCCGCCAAGCAAGAGCGTCAGGCCGCCCGTCACAGCAACCACCACAGACACCGATTCATTCAGGAGGGGAGTAAGCCGCAACAAAACCAACACTCCGGCTGCCACCATCGTAGCCGAGTGCAGCAAAGCCGATACAGGTGTGGGGCCTGCCATCGCAGCGGTTAGCCAGGGAAACAGCGGGGCCTGTGCCGACTTCGCGGCTACGCCCGCAAAGATCAAAAGGAGTGGGGCGGTGCCAACTGCCGTTGGAGTCAGTGAAGCCGTGGATGTGATGCCCATCGACACGAGCAGCAAAATTCCGGTGAGGAAGCAAACATCACCGACCTTATTAATCAGCAACGCCTTTAATGCCGCTGAGCCAGAACTTTTCGTGCCATCAAACCCGATGAGCCGATACGAGCAGTAACCAACCAGTTCCCAAAAAAAGAATGTGGCAAGCAGATGGGTGGTTGTGGCCAAACCCAGCATCGCAAACGTAAAGAAGCCAAGCAAGCTGAAATAGGATCTGTGATTGGCCGAAGGACTGAGGTAGAACAGCGAGTAAAATTGCACCAGGAGGGAAATTCCCGTAATCAGTTGAATAAGCTGCAAGTCATGAAAAGAAAACAGCAAAGGCAGGTTTAGGACACCACTTTGCAGCCAGGGTAATTCTGCATTGCCGGGCGCTGCGATACATGATAAAATGAAGGCGATTCCGGTACCGGCCACAGCAAGCGCTCCCGGCAGAAACCGCCCGGGTGGCAAAAGCGCAATCAGCGTGCTCGCAGCCAGTGGAATCAACAACATCAGCCAAATCGCGTCCATCAGCGCTCGTTCAAATCTTTGATTTGGTCGGGTACCGAGGTATGGTAGTACCGGTAAACGCGAATGATAATGCTCATACCGACAACTGCTTCACACACGGCAATTACAATAACAAAAAGAGCAAAAAACTGCCCGTCCATTCGATCAGGAAACTGATGGTTGAAATTAATCGCGTTGAGTATCGCGGCAGATAAGATCAGCTCAATGCCCAGTAAAACCACAATAGCATTCCGTTTGATCAAAACTACCACTATCCCCAGGGTAAAGAGGAGGAATGAAAGGTAGAGCAAAACCGGGGTACTCATGATTTGCGTTGTTGAATGGTGGTAATTGCGGCTCCAATCAGGCAGACGAGCAGCAATACACCGGCTGTTTCAAAAGCGAGTGCATATTCGGTCATCAACAGCCTGCCCGCCCGTTGCCAGTGCCCGGCAATAAAATCACCGTTGCCCGGATTAGCTGATGGTTGGCTTGCCATCAGAACAAAGAAAATGAGCAGCGCGAGTATGCCGCCCATTACCGGGTATTGCGTTTGCACCTGCAGCGGCTTGCCCGCGAGGCGAGATGTAATCATAATACCGAACAAAATAATGACCAAAATACCACCGGCATAAACGATGATCTGGGTTATAGCCACGTACTCGGCCTGCCGGATAATATAGAGAGCAGCAAGGCTCAACAGGCAGGCCAACAGCGAGAGCGCTGCATAGAGTACCTGCCTGAAAAGAAGCACACCTAATGCGGCTGCTGCCGAAACTCCTGCAAAGAAATAGAGAGCAACGCTCATTGGCTGGGGTTGGACGGTGGTGGCGGAATGCGCGGCTTGAAAACCGGTTTGGCAGCGCTTGGTTTGGGCATTGCGGGCGCTGGCGTGGCTGCCTTGGCCGCCTGTGCTTTTTCCCACGCCTTTTTCTTGTCCTCGATTTCAGCAGCCGTCATATTGCCGAATGCGAAATTATGCTCACGGATATCGAGTACACTAAAGTCATACTCCTTGGTCATCGTGAGGCACTCGGTGGGGCATACGGTGGTGCACAAACCACAAAAGCAGCACTTGCCCATGTCGATGTCAAATTTTGCCGCGTAAATACGTTTGGGTGTTCCATCCGAAGTCTTACCAAATTCGTCTGGAGATTTGATTGGCTCAATGGTGATGCAATCCACCGGGCATACTTTGGCGCATTTGTCGCACACAATGCAATCATCAATTTCATTATGCAATTTATAACGGCCTGTGTCGGGTACGCTAAGCGTTACGTGTGGGTATTGTACGGTGGCAATGCCCTGCTGATGGTCGAAGTAATCCGTTTGCCGGATGTTATGAACCGGGCGGTTTTTTCGGGCCTGTACCAGATGCCGCCAGGTTAGCCGCAGCCCGGTGGCCAGTGTAAGCACAGCAGTGGATATGGAAGACCAGTACGCCCTTGTTTTGCCTTTACCCATTCAGTCAAAATTACGTCAAAAAGTGAAACCAGCCAGTACCTTTGTTCATTGAATCGACTCATTTATGATTACAGAAGCCCTTTTGCGATATGCCGAGCAGCACACTTCGCCCGAACCGGATTTACTAAAGAAAATTAACCGCGATACCCACGCGCAGGTTCTGATGCCGCGCATGTTATCGGGTCACCTTCAGGGTCGGTTGCTGGCCATGATCAGCCAGATGGTTAAACCCAACGCCATACTGGAAATCGGAACGTATACCGGCTATTCTGCTCTTTGCCTGGCAGAAGGTCTTCGTCCCGGTGGCAGGTTGGCGACCATCGACAAAAATGAGGAGTTGGAGGAACGCGTGCGCGGCTACTTTGCAGCTTCTCCTTCGGGAAACCAAATCGAGTATCACATCGGTGACGCTCGCCAGATCATTCCCAAACTAAGCGGCCCCTTTGACCTGGTTTTTATTGATGCCGACAAGGAAAACTACAGCCAGTATTTTGACCTGGTGATCGACCATGTTTCTGACCATGGCTGGATTATTGCCGATAATGTTTTATGGAGTGGCAAGGTGGTAGAACCCAGGCCGGATAAAGATACACGGGCCATAATGGAATTCAACGAAAAGGTGATGTCCGATAAGCGCGTGGCGTGCCTGTTACTGCCCGTGCGAGATGGTTTGCTGATCATGCAGAAGCTTTAAATGTTCTATCTTTGTTGCAATGAGATTTTTTGCAGCGTACCTCATTTTTTTCGGAGTGGCTGCCTCATACGCACAAGCTCCGCAGGTGCCCCACAAAATGCATTTTGCCGGCATGACGCTCACCATTCGTGACGATGCCAGACGCGAAATTCAAAAAGATGTGGACGCCCTGACTCAAAGTCCGCGTTACTTCAACCTCAAGGTGGAGCGGGCAAAAACGTATTTCCCCACCATTGAAAGGATATTCAGGGAAGAGCGCCTCCCCGAGGATTTCAAATATCTGGTGCTTCAGGAAAGTGCTCTGATCTCAGATGCCGTTTCAGTCTCCAATGCGGTTGGGTTCTGGCAATTCAAAGATTTTACCGCCCGCGAGGTAGGTATGCGGGTGGATGACCAAATCGATGAGCGCATGAACATCGTGTCGGCAACACGTGGAGCGGCCCGTTACCTCAAGAGCTGCAACATCTATTTCAATAACTGGGTATATGCCTTGCAGTCGTATCAAATGGGACCGGGCGGTGTTCAGCGAAGTGTAGGTACCGAGCATCTGGGTGCCCGCCACATGGAGATTACTTCGGCCACGTATTGGTACGTGAAGAAGTTTCTTGCGCACAAAGTTGCCTTTGAACAGGCTCTGCAAGGCGATCCGCAAATCAAGGTCACTGTTCTCGACATTAAACGGGAGACAACCTTG
>JBKCJM010000001.1:0-8022 GCA_046301755.1 Cyclobacteriaceae bacterium | reverse complement strand
GTTAACATCATCATCGGTACGCACCGTGTGGTAAGCAAAGACGTAGAGTTTCACAACCTGGGCCTGCTGGTGATTGACGAAGAGCAAAAGTTTGGCGTGAAAGTGAAGGATCGCCTGAAAGAACTTCGGGTAAATGTTGACGTTCTTACCCTGACGGCCACGCCCATTCCCCGCACGCTTCACTTCAGTCTGATGGGCGCACGCGACCTCAGCATCATTTCTACGCCTCCTCCCAACCGTCAACCGGTAACCACCGAGTTGCACGTATTCGGAGAAGCGATCATCCGCGACTCGGTAAGCCGCGAGCTGCGCAGAAACGGGCAGGTGTTTTTTGTACACAACCGCATCAGCGACATCGAACAAGTGGGCAATCTCATTTTCAAGTTGGTGCCCGATGCCCGCATCGGCATCGCCCACGGGCAAATGGAAGGCGACCGGCTCGAGAAAGTGATGCTGAAATTTATTGAGGGGGATTACGATGTGCTGGTGAGCACCAACATCATTGAGTCGGGGCTGGACATTCCCAATGCCAATACGATTATCATCAACAATGCCCACCTATTCGGCCTGAGCGATCTGCACCAGATGCGGGGCCGCGTAGGCCGCTCCAACAAGAAGGCATTTTGCTACCTGCTCACGCCTCCCACATCTGTACTGACGAGTGACTCGCGCAAACGCCTGGCGGCACTGGAGGAATTCTCAGAATTGGGCGATGGCTTTAAGGTAGCCATGCGCGACCTCGACATTCGGGGCGCGGGCAATCTGCTGGGGGCCGAGCAAAGCGGATTCATCAACGACCTGGGCTTCGAAACGTATCACAAAATTCTGGATGATGCCATCCAGGAGCTGAAGGAAACCGAATTCAAAGAATTGTTTGCATCCGACCTGGCCGAAAAAGCTAAACTGATTGTGCCCGACTGCGTGATTGAGACCGATCTGGAAATTCTCATCCCCGAAACGTATGTAAGCAACACGAGCGAGCGCCTGCAGCTGTACGCCACACTCGATAACATCAAAGACGAATCTTCCCTGGAAGCCTTCCGCGATTCGCTGCGCGACCGGTTTGGCCCGTTGCCCGATTCGGTGGAGCAACTGGTGGAAACGGTGCGGGTGCGCTGGCTGGGCGAGGAACTGGGATTTGAAAAAATCTCGCTCAAGAACGGCAAGCTGCGCGGGTACTTTGTGTCATCGCGCGATGACTATTTCAAAAGTGCCGTCTTTGGCAACATCCTGCAGTTTGTGCAGGCACACCCTAAAACCTGCCGGATGAAAGAAACCGGGGGCAAGCTGACACTCACGATCGAACCGATCAACGCAGTAAAAGACGCGCTGCGTCACCTCCATCACATGACGGGCAGGTTAAGCTCCGACAGCGAGATCATCTCAAGGTAAGGCTCCATCCCTTCCAGGGCGTCAAAGGCATTTACCATCAGCACCTTTTTATGGTTAGGCGAGTAGTACACCTCCATAAAATAGCCAGAACCGCAGTAGAGGTAAATCTTCAATCCGTTCACCTCCCGGGTGGCCAGGTAATCCCCGGTTTGAATAACCCAGTTGCACTTCTCCTTAAACGATGACTGCAAAAAATCACGCAGCGTGTTCATAATCTTCAATCGCCTCCTGTAGGCAACCGTTAGAGAAAAGAGTATGCCAGGGGGCAACGGGCAGCGACTGGCCAGCCCGGCCTTTTAATCTTCCCAGGGTGGGGCTATACTTTTCCGAAATTGGGAGCGTTCAGGTTAGGTCGGCAGTTGGATTAAGAATTGATCAATAAATAGCCTTCGCTTTGGAAAACATATCATTATCTCTATATATTAGCGGTTCCTTTAACCCAAAAGGCATTAAAATGAAGCTAGTTCGATCACTTTTTCTAGTTGTTGGCTTGTCGACCGTCCTTTCATCATGTTTTCTTGGCAACAAGGGCGGAAAGCCCAATGCCCAAAATCCGGGGGAGATTAGTACGGCTACCGGCCTCCCGTATAATGATGAGGAAAACGGCAATTTCGAAGTTGCCCAGTACGATCAGCAGCCTGATGCCCCTAACATGGTCTTTATCGAGGGTGGCCGTGCTGTTATGGGCTCGTTTGAAGAAGACGTTATGTCGTTCCGCGACAACGTAGAGCGCACCGTTTCGGTAGCTTCTTTTTACATGGATGAGACTGAAATCGCCAACATTCACTGGCTGGAATACCTGCACTACCTCAATAACGACTCAACCCCGAAAGACGGAGGTATTGCCTACCGCGCGGCTTTGCCCGATACGCTGGTGTGGCGATCCAAATTGGCTTTCAATGACCCTTATGTAGACCATTATCTGCGTTATCCCGGCTTCCGCTACTTTCCTGTCGTAGGCGTTACCTGGAATCAGGCTAATGTGTATGCCAGATGGAGAACCGACAAAGTAAATGAGGATCTGTATAAGAAATCCGGCCGTGACGACCGCCCTGAAGCCACATCTGGTGGACGCATCCCACTCGAGTCGGGTGTTGTAGTTCCGGCATATCGACTGCCTACGGAAGCCGAGTGGGAATATGCCGCGCAGGCCTTGATTGGTACCCAGTGGTTGGATGAAATGCAAACGCATCAGCGCCTTTACCCGTGGGATGGTCACGCCCTGCGTAATCCCTATGGAAAGCAAATGGGTTACTTCCTGGCCAACTTCAAACGCGGCCGCGGTGACTATGCCGGTATTGCCGGACGCCTGAATGATGGCGCGTTGATCACCTCCTATATTTATGAGTTCCCCCCTAACGATTATGGCCTCTACAACATGGCTGGTAACGTAAGCGAGTGGGTAATGGACGTGTATCGTCCGCTCTCGTATCAGGATGTGGATGACCTGAACCCGATCCGCAGGGACGACTTCCTGGATAGCCACGGTGGCTACCGCAACCAGTACACCAAAAACCCTAAAGACTCTACGGTAACAAACCCGGATGGAACCACCCGCTCGGTTCGTTCTTACACGTATGACAAGAACCCGGAAGGTTTTATCTCACTGATTTCCGACAAAGCCCGCGTGTACAAAGGTGGAAGCTGGAAAGATGTTGCCTATTGGATGTCGCCCGGTACTCGCAGATTCCTGGATCAGGATTCCGCAACAGCTACCATCGGCTTCCGTTGCGCCATGATCCGCGCTGGCTCTAACTACTAAACCACAAAACAGCATTAAGCGAAGGCCTTCCCAACGGAAGGCCTTTTTTGTTGCTATTGCGCTTCGGCAATACACACCACGCTCAGCTCACGTGCACCACTCGCCAGCAGCTGCCGGCCGCAGGCCTCAAGGGTGGCTCCGGTGGTGATCACATCATCGACCAGCACTACGTGTTTGTTCTGAATCTTGTCCGAAGAGGCCACAGCAAAAACATGCTCCACATTTAGCCATCGCTCGAGGCGGTTGCGCCTGGTTTGAGTTTCGGTGCGCTGGGTGCGCAGGGAAATGGACTCGTCCCAGGGAATGCCCAGTGCCTCACTGAGCCCCATTGCCAGTTGTGCACTTTGGTTGTATCCACGCCTCCGCCTGCGCGATTCGTGCAGCGGCACGGGTACAATCAAATCCCAACCCATATCTGCCTTTCGCACTTCCTCGCCAATCAGTTTTCCTATTGCCACACCAATTTCCGGATGATGGTTGTATTTCAATTGGTGGAGAAGGCGCTGCACAATACCCCCCTTGCGGAACTTGAGGTAGGCGAAGGCATAGGTTACCGGTAGGCGATTGGCCAACCGCATCCAAACCGGGTTTTCGCGAACCTGGTGATAATTTGTTTTGGGCAAGCCCGCCAGGCAAGGCGTGCAAATCACGTGCTCCCCGCTCACGAGCGCGCGCTGGCACCCGTGGCAATAGCGCGGATAGAAAAGCTGGATAAAATCGATCGCAAGGGACATTGGGATTTTGACGGCTGGCCCGCGTACTTTGTACGAATTTACAAGAACCATGGAACATCCGCTGGTCAAACAATTCAACGACTACCGCAACCGCATGAACGAAAAAATCACGGAGGCGGATAACCTGATCATCAAACGCATCTTTAACCTCGACACCAACGCCTATCAGCCGGGTGCGCTAGACGTGCGCGCGAAAGAATTGATTGGTTTAACCTGCTCGCTGGTGTTGCGCTGCGATGACTGTGTAAAATACCATCTGGGCAAATGTCACGAAGTGGGCATCAGCACGGCTGAGGTGCATGAGGCGATGGGCGTGGCCACACTCATCGGTGGAACCATCGTCATCCCCCACCTGCGCAGAGCATTCGAGTATTGGGAAGCGTTGAACGCCTGACATGTTTAAACGCGACCTCGAATTAGACCGGCAGTGGCAGCAGTTGCTGCTGCATCTCCAGGCAACCATCGGTAAAAAACCGGCTGACCTGAACGGGGTGCTGTTTGTCATCGGTATGCACGAACTCGGGCGGGGACCAAGGCGATTTTCAAAAGAAGAAAAGCAGGACCTTATGCACATTGCCATCTGCAAAGTGCTGAGTCTTTCGGGATATTACGAACTGGAAGGACTGGATGAGCAGGGCTGGCCACACTGGAAGCCGGTGAAGAAGCTGCCACACTTTGATTTACTGGAACAGGAGAAGCTTCTTAAAATGCATGTGCTGGAATACTTCGAGCAGGAAATGGGCTGGCGGCCAATGGTGTCAGCGTAAGATTTGCATCCACGCCTTGCCGGCTTGTGGAAGCCTGATATCCGCAGTTCACCGGTTCGTTTCATACTTTTGTTATGCCGCAGCGTGAACCCATGAAAAAAAAGAGACAAGAGTCATTACAAACCGAGGTAGATGCTGCCTTTCTCTACGATTGCATTGCAAAGGCTGAGAACGACCCGGTAGTAGCCTCCACGTTCCGCGAATTGGCAGAAATCGAACGCGGCCATGCGAAGAAAGCGCTCGAGCATCAACCGGGCGAAACCCTGCCACCGCCTTCGCTTCGCGCGCGCGTGTTAAACCGCCTCGGAAAAATTTTTGGCTACGACTACGTCATCGGTGTGATGATGGATACCGAGAAAAGTATCTCCTATGCCACCACGCAGAAAAAGGTAAGCGGGCAGGTACCCCTGGCGGGATCGGAAAACAACCACGTGCGCATCCTTCAATCTCTCATCCAGAACAAGACCTCGGTGTCGGGAGAAAAATTGTCGCGTATTGAAGGGCGGCACAAAAGCGTGGGCGGAAATGCATTGCGTGCGGCCGTGCTGGGTGCCAACGATGGCCTCGTCAGCAACATGAGCCTGGTGATGGGAGTAGCCGGTGCCACCGATGGCGGCAACGGTGTGTTGCTGGCCGGTATTGCCGGCCTGATGGCAGGCGCCATCTCCATGTCGTTGGGCGAGTGGATTTCGGTAAAAAGTTCGCAGGAACTTTACGAGCGACAGATGGCGCTCGAGATGGAAGAAATTGAAACCGACCCGGAGGGCGAGCGCAGAGAGCTGGCGCTCATCTACCGCGCCAAGGGAATTCCCGAACAACAGGCCATGGAAATGGCGGCACGCGACATGACCAACAAATCGCAGGCGCACGAAATACTGGTGAAGGAGGAATTGGGAATCAACCCCGAAGAACTAAAGGGATCAGCCTGGGAAGCAGCCTATTCCTCGTTCATCCTGTTTGCCATCGGGGCCATCATTCCTGTGATTCCGTTTTTCTGGATGACGGGCACACAAGCCATTATGTGGAGCCTGGCCGGAAGCACCGTGGGTTTGTTCCTGATCGGGGCTGTCATCACCCTTTTCACAGGCACAAACTTGTGGCGTAGTGGTGGGCGCCAGGTGCTTTTCGGTTTGGCAGCAGCGGCCGTCACGTTTGGTGTCGGCAAGCTGGTGGGTGTGTCAATGGCGGGATAAGATTACAGAATCAGAAAGCAAGTAAGAATGAAAGAAAGATACTGCAGGTCACTTTTGCTTGTTTTACTTGTGCAGGTTATTGTTTATAGCGCGTTACCTGGCCAAACTTTGGACGACTACGCAAGGCATCCGTCAAAAGAAATATACGATGCTGCCGTTGTAGCTATGGAAGCAAGAAAGTTTGAGGATGCCAATACTTATTTTAGCAAAGCCATTTTAGCTCTGGACAGCACGAAAAAGCTGGATTATAACATGCTTTGGCAATCGCTCGTCTTTCGCGGGATTTGCAGAAAAGAGCTTAATGACCTACAGGGCTCCCTAGCCGATTTCAACCGGGCAATCCTTTACTATCCCGAAGTCATTCAAACACATTTGAGGAGGGGGTCGGTCTTGATCGCACTCGGAGAACTGAATGAAGCTGAAGCTGAGAGTGCTTGGGTGTTAAGTCGCGATCAATCGTCCTCTCATGCCGCGTCCGCTCATTATCAGTTAGGTCTGATCTACTTGGAAAGAGCTGACCCAAAACAGGCCATCTCCGAGTTCTCGAAAGTGCTAAAAATCCTGCCGCGATCTATTGAGACATTATCTAAACGAGCTGTTGCCTTTAGTGCGATCGGAGCTCACAAGGCCGCGATTAACGACTTCTCCAGAATAATTAACATAAATCCCCAATATGGAATTGCCTATCGAGACCGTGCGCTTGAAAAGGTCAAACTCGCCCAAAAAAGCAGCTCAAGAAGAATTTTGCATAGCGCTTGCAAAGACTTTGAGGACGCAATAAGGTTAGGTGACAGAGAGGCGATAGAACATTGCAAGCAAAATTGCCAAAACTAAAAATCAGAAACCTGAGATTACCTCGGCATAAAATCGAGCCGCTTCTAAAATCTCCCTCACCTCAATCCGCTCATCGCGCATGTGGGCCATCTTGTAATCGCCCGGGCCGAAGCCAATAGTGGGAATACCGAGACTGACCGGTGTAACCGCATTCGTACTGAAATCCCAGAACTCAAATGAACCATGCGGGTGGCCAAAGGCTTTCTCGTAAGCCCGAATGCAGGTTTGCGTCAGCGGGTGTTGCTCGTTTATCTGCCACGCCAGGTGAAAAGGGCGGTAACGCACCGGCAAGCCCGTCCAGCTCGTGCGCTGCAGTTCGCCCACCTGCCAGGTTGCGCGCTTGCCCGCCATGAGCGCGTCCATTTCGGCTTTGATTTGCTCCTCGGTCTCACCCGGCACCAAACGCCTGTCGAGATACACCTCGCATTCGCTGGGCACGGCATTGAGCGAGGCGCTGGTACTGCGAATGTCCGACATCACAACTGTACCCCGCATGTTTCCCTTCGCCTGTAGCGCTGCGTTGAGCCGCTCGACACGCTGAATAACTTCCGCCATCTCATAAATGGCGTTCACTCCCTTTTCCGGAGCCGCCCCGTGTGCCGAAACTCCCTGCGTCCTGATCGATACCTGCACCTTGCCTTTATGTCCAAGCACGAGGCGGTTATTGGAAGGCTCACAAATGATTACGGCTTCGGGCCGAAAATGAAACTCCTCAAAAAGATGTTTCAGATTCTCTCCGTCACAATCCTCCTCCATTACGGTGCACGAGACATAAATTGACTTATCGCGCACAACCCCGGCCCGCTTAGCCCACGCGGCTGCGTAAATAGTAGCCGCCACAGATGATTTCATATCCACCGCGCCACGGCCGTGGAGAAAACCATCGGCCAGTGTGCCGCCAAACGGATCATGTTCCCATTCACCGCCATCCGTCACTTGAACGGTATCCACATGCGAGTCCAGCAGCAGTGAACGCCCTCCGCTTCCTATCCGGCCCAGCACATTGCCCATGGCATCCTGCCGCACCTCGTCAAACCCAAGCGCAATCATCCGCTCTGTCACCAGCCCGATAATGGCGCCCTCCTCGCCCGAATAACTACGGGTGCGTACCAGTTGCTGGGTAAATCCGATTAACTCGTGCGACTGATCTTCGGTTAACATCTTCGTTTTTCCTTCTGGCAAAGTAGCTATATTCGCTCGTTAGCGGTAAGTATACTGACGACATTAAACCATTTATAATATAGCACGTCTAATTGAAAAAAAAGAAATATGAGACTACTAATTTTACTTTCTGTTATAATTTTTTCTTGTAACAAGGACAACAGTGCAGACACACCTAT